>DATHMM010000065.1:0-34119 GCA_035487095.1 Candidatus Sulfotelmatobacter sp. | reverse complement strand
TGCGGCTCACCCGAAGGTTCTGGGGTCCGGTCGAAGCGCCGCTTGCGCCGATATTCTTCGAGCTTGGCCACGGACGCATTCTATCCCAGACTTTTCTCAGTCCGACAGGATTGCCTTTTTGGGTTTTTGGCCGGGATTTCGTCTTGCTTCTTATCCGGTAGACGTCTAACCTAACAGGACTCGGGCCCAATCCCTTGTCTTGGCAAAGGAGATCTCGCATGGCCACGACTGTCTGGAAAGGCCACCTCACATTTGGCTTGATTTCGATGCCGGTACGCATGTTTGCTGCGGCCCGCGGGGAACGAATCAGTTTCAACCAGCTCCACAAGGAATGCCATTCGCGGCTCAAGCAGCCGCTGTTTTGCCCGGTTTGCAACCGGAACGTGGAGCGGTCCGAGATAGTAAAGGGTTATGAATACGAGAAGGATCAATACGTTCTCTTCAGCGAAGAAGAACTCGACAAAATCGAACCTGCCTCCGCCCGCGTTATGGAAATTCTGGAATTCGTGAAGTTAAGCGAGATGGATCCACTCTATTTCGATTCATCGTATTACGTGAGCCCTGAAGACGCCGGCGTAAAAGCCTACCAGTTGCTCATGAAGGCTATGGAAGAGTCCGGTTACGGAGCCATCGCCAAGCTCACTATGCACCAGCGGGAGCACATCGTGATTGTGCGGCCCGGCACAAGAGGAATGACACTGCACACGATGTTCTATTCGAATGAGATTCGCGCGGCGGAGTCTGTTCCCACAGACAAGATCGAAATAAAGGATCAGGAAAAGAAGCTCGCGCAACAACTGATCGAAAGCCTTGCCGCTCCTTTCGAGCCGCAGAAATACCGGGACGAATACCAGGAAAATCTGAAAGCGATGATCTCCGCCAAGCTCCAGGGCCAGCAAGTCACGGAAGTCGCCCAACCGCATCTGGCCCCGGTCATTGATTTGATGGAAGCTCTCAAGAAGAGCCTCGCGGAGAAGAAAGCTCCGGCTGCGGCGCCCGCCGTGACTTCGGCGGAAGCAGCGTCTGTGCCTGCAGGCAAAAAGCCTCCCTCTCGAGCCGTGCAGCCTATCTCTGTTCAGCAAAAGAGGGCAGGAAAGAAAGTAGCCGGCTAATTCCTCAATGGGTGCGACCGATCGATTCAGCCCGGAAAACGTCCAGCGCATCCTTGGCCTGACCGCGAAGCAGTTGGACTATTGGGACCGTTTGCGCCTTGTATCTCCTCAAAAAGAACAAGAGACCCGCTTCTACGATTTCCGTGACCTGATCGGCCTGCGCACTGTAAAACAATTGGTTGAAGAAGGCGTACCTGCGAATCGCTTACGACGAGCGCTGGCCGCCCTCCGGGAGAAGCTCGTTCAGGTCCAGGCGCCGCTTACGGAGCTTCGCATACTTTCTGACGGAAAAGATGTCCTCGTGGAACGCCACGGGACCCGGCTGGAACCCCTGTCTGGCCAGTTTGTCTTGAATTTCGAGACGCGTGACCTCGATGAAAAAGTTCGCGTCATCGCCGAACGCAACGCAGACGAATGGCTGGCTCTGGCGTTGGAATACGAAGCCGACAAAAAGACAAGAACCGAAGCGATGGATGCCTATGATCGTGCGTTGCGCGTTGATCCCGCAAAGATCGACGCGCTGCTCAATTGCGGGACGTTGCATTACGAGAATGGAAACTTCGAAAAGGCCTCTGAATATTTCGGCCGTGCAATTTCTGCGCAACCCGATAGCGCTCTGGCGCACTTTAATCTGGGAAGCGTTCTGGAGGAAATGGGGGATGTCGACACGGCTCGCAAACACCTGCGGCAGGCCGTTCGGCTCGACCCGGACTATCCCGATGCACAGTACAATCTTGCCTACGTCTGCGAAAAACTGGGCGCATTTGCCGAAGGCCGGGAGCATTGGCAGGCATACCTGAAACTGGACCCCGTGGGTCCTTGGAGCAACTACGCGCGGCAGAGGCTTTCTTCCTCCGTGCAAGCAAAATCGGCCGGCAACATTTAATTTGGGTAACAGTTAAGGCGGGCTTGTTTGGTGAAAGTACGAACCGCCTCATTGTCTTGGACCGCCGCCCCCGTAAGTGGTTCAGTGAACTTCCAATCCCATTCCGGAGTAGAGCCGCGGCAAGCAAGTGAAAAATGTATTCGTCGTGTATGAGGTTCAGCGAAAAACGAAATTCAAAAGCGGCGGATGAGCCTGTAAGCCGGATTCTGTTCGGTGCACTGCTTTGCAGCAGCGCGCCGCGACGATCATTCCTCTAGGCCGCACCTCGCGATGCGGCTCCAGCAACCTACCCGAGGGTTCTCGCTCAGACTAGCTTGCGCCAATCGGAACGGAGCGCGTTTCTTCGCAGAAACGCTTGCTCAGCGGGCCGGGCCAGCCCTCCCCTCCTATTTGGTCTTGCACCACGCGGGGTTTGCCATGCCAGCGCCATTACTGACGCCGCGGTGGGCTCTTACCCCACCTTTTCACCCTTACCTGCGCGCGAACCATGAAGACATCCCGAAGGTTTTCCTCCGGGCTATCACCGGGTGTCGCACCGCCGGCGGTATATTCTCTGTGGCACTGTCCGTGAACCGTCACGGCGCCCGCCTCGGAAGGCGGCCGCTACAACAGCTCCCCTGGCGTTACCAGGCGCGTTGCCCACACCGCTTGCGCGGTTTCGGTGTCCGGACTTTCCTCCCGCCCAGCCCGCTTCCGCGAACCAGGCCAGCGATCATCCAGCTCACCCGCCATTTTCAATTGTATCGCGATTTCCGGAGTTTCAGACGGCCGGTTCAAGATTGGGTGCTTCCATCCCGGCGTCGCTTTCTTGTTGCACAACTGGCCAGAATCGGAACAGGCAAAAAGCAATCATCAGCCAAAGCCCGCAGTCAATGTATCGCGTCTCATTCCGATCAGACACGTCGGAAAGAACAAGCATATTCCACACCGTGTGAGCAATTCCCGCTGGCACAATGGACCTCCAGTGCAGGGCCATCCAAGCCAGAACATAGTTCATACCGAGACAAAGAATAATTCTCACGAAAATCACGAGGAATACGTCCAAGACAGAAAGTCTGGTGTAGGAATCGGACCGGAAATGAATTGCGGCCCACCCGATACCTGTCAAGAAGATGCCTCGGTGCAGTCCATATCGGCGGATAAAGTCTGGCAGTAGGACTCCCCGAAAGATAATCTCTTCCGTAAATGCGCCAAACAACAAAAAGACGATCCAGGGCTGTCCAAGCCCGCTTAAGTCAAAATACGTAGACAACAGGGGCGGACCAAACCTGCCGAAGTCATACGCTGCCCAGTGTCTGCGATCAAGAACAAAGTGCACGGCAGGTATAAGCGCATATGCAACGGTAGGCAACAAAAAGGCCATTGCGGCAAATCGCAGCTCCGGCACTTTCAACGACAATCGTGCGGCGGTTCTGCCCCGCGTTCCGAGAGCGTACATGGAAAACCCGAGAAGAAGTCCGGCGTCCAGCAGCGCGGTCGCTAGGCTGAAAACGTAACCGGTAAAGCGAGTGTTGACATACGCCAGCGGCAATTTCCATATCAGCGTTGCAAGCAAATAGGAAAGATAGGCCAGAAAGCCAAAGACTCCGATAAGTACAAAAAGAACCAGCTTATCGCGGAACCATGATTGCCGCTCTTCTTCATTAGGGGTGATCACGTTTGAAAGCGCCAACGGCAGGGTCCCGATTTGCAATGCCATTCGGGAAAGATACACCGCAACTAATCCCAAGCCGAGGGCAAGAATAAAGAAACCAGTCGGGAGATTTGGGGTATTCAGCTTCACCCAGGGAAACATTTCCCACATCCTGTTACGCGTATCTAGAACAGAGCGCTCTCCGACGGTCAAATCAAAGAACTTCCAGAGGTGGAATAGCAATCCGAGCAGTCCGGCCACCAAAACTGCCCAAAATACCTTTCGTACGGGGTTGCGCAACGGCCAAAAGCAGGCGTAGAGCGCCGTCAGTCCTGCGGCAAGCACCACGAGGTTGCCAACGACTGTAGAACCGTAGTGCTCCCAATAATTGACCGCTCCACTGTGACTTGGCGTATAGGGTCGCCAGGAAACCCTAGTCGCAACAAGAAGAAGAATCGCGCCCATTAGAAAAAGGAGTTGTGTGGGATCCAGCGGAATGACGGAACGCAGGAATGTGGCGGCGCGTCTTACAGTAGATTCTCTAAATCCCTCGGCTTCCCAGTCGGTCCGGTCATCCATCTAGGCAACTCTCGTATTATCGTGGTGATGTATTCACAGATTGTGTTTATCACACTACAGAGAGATCTACGAAACTTTGCGATACATCACAAGCGCGTCCACGAATCCCAGCTTCGGATGCTCGAAGCTAAAAGGTAGCCGCCCGACAATCTCAAAACCGAGGTTGGTCCACAACTTGACAGCGCGCTCGTTGGTGCTGACGACAAAATTGAACTGCATCGCGCGAAAGCCTCTTTCCTTTGCTCGCTCCAGCGAATGGAGGCACATCTGGCGGGCGATACCGCGGCCATGCTGGGCGGGTGCGGTGACGTAGCCGCAGTTTGCCACGTGTGCGCCGCCGCCCTGTTGGTTGGCTTTTAAAAAATAGGTCCCCAGCACAGCTCCGTTTTCCTTCCACACAAAGGTCTCTTTATCGGCTGCGAACCAGTATTCGAGGGCTTGGTGTTTGTTCATGTCGCGCGGAAGGGTGTAGGTCTCACCGCTGCGAATCATCGGCTCGAGAATCGCCCAGATTGCGTCGCGATCGTTGTCCGTGGCGGGATGGATAGCCAAGCAACTGTCCTTATTTCAGGCCGATCAGCTTCTCGAATTCGGATTCAGTGAGGATGGTTACGCCGAGTTCCTTGGCTTTGTCGTATTTGGAGCCGGGGTCTGCGCCGACGACGACGTAGTCGGTTTTCTTGCTCACCGAGCCGCTGAGCTTGCCGCCATGCTGCTGGACGAGTTCGCCGGCTTCTTCGCGACTGCGGCGCTCGAGTGCGCCAGTGAAGACGAAGGATTTGCCGGCGAATTTCTGGCTTTTGATTTCGCGTTTTTCGGCGGTGGGGCGGACTCCCGCGGTGTGCAGCTTTTTGATCAGCTTGCGGTTGGCGGGCTCGCTAAAAAATTCCACGATGCTTTCGCTGACCTTGGGACCGACCTCGGTCACCTTTTCCAGGTCTTCGGGCTTGGCTTCTTCCAACTCTTCGAGCGAGCCGAAATTCTCAGCGAGCAACTGGCCCGTGCGCTCACCGACGAAGCGCATTCCCAGCGCGTAGATCAAGCGCGAAAGCGGCTGCTTCTTGCTAGCCGCGATTTCGTCCAGAAGGTTTTGCGCGGATTTCTCCGCCATGCGCTCCAGGTCGGCGACCTGATCGAGTTTCAGCGAGTACAGATCGGCGACGTCTTTCACCAGGCCCTTGTCCACCAGTTGATCGACGATTTTGTCGCCGAGGCCGTCAATGTCCATGGCGTGCCGGCCGGCGAAATGCAGCAGCGATTCCTTGCGTTTCGCCGGACATGCGGCGTTCACGCAGCGATACGCGACCTCGCCTTCGGCTTTGTGAATCGCGCTGCCGCACTCCGGGCATTTCGCCGGCATATGGAACGCGCGGCGGTTCTTCCCTTCCT
Organism: Candidatus Sulfotelmatobacter sp.; assembly: GCA_035487095.1. Lineage (GTDB taxonomy): Bacteria > Acidobacteriota > Terriglobia > Acidiferrales > UBA7541 > Acidiferrum. The sequence goes on along the minus strand of DATHMM010000065.1, from coordinate 28,520 downwards.
TCACCACTTTCAGGACGTGCGGAATCACTTCGCCGGCGCGCTCGATCAAAACCGTGTCGCCGATGTGGAGGCCAAGGCGCTCAATCTCGTCCATGTTGTGCAGCGTCGAGCGGCTGACGGTGACGCCGCCAACCTGCACGGGTTCAAGCACCGCAACTGGAGTGAGCGTTCCCGTGCGGCCAACCTGCACGATGATGTCGTTCACGACCGTGGTTTCCTGTCGCGCGGGATATTTGAAGGCAATCGCCCAGCGCGGCGCCTTGGCGGTGAAGCCGAGTTCATTCTGCAGCGCCGTCGAATTGACCTTGATGACGACGCCGTCAATTTCGTAAGCGAGTTTTTCGCGCTTTGCGTCCCACGACTCGCAATACTTGATGACGGCCTCGATGCCGTTGCAGCATTTCCAGTCGTCGCTGGCGCGGAAATGCAGCTTCTTCAGCGCCTCCAGCGAATCCGAGTGCTTCGCAAACGGCGCCTTGCCATCCACGTAGAGGTAATACGCAAAAAAATCCAGCTTGCGTTGCGCGGTGATCGAGGGGTCCAGCACGCGGAGCGAGCCGGCTGCCGAGTTGCGCGCATTCACAAAAATCTTTCCGTCGGCCTCTTCCTGCTGGCGGTTCAAAGCCTCGAAGGCCTTGCGGGTCATCAGGATTTCCCCGCGCACCTCGAAGCTTTTCGGGAGCTTCAGCTTCTTCACGGCGGGGTCATCCATGCGCAGTGGAATCGAGCGGACCGTCTTCACGTTGGGCGTAACGTCTTCGCCGGTGGTGCCGTCGCCGCGAGTGACGCCGCGCACCAGCATGCCGTCCTCATATTGCAGCGAAATGCTCAGGCCGTCGAACTTGTGCTCGGCGATGTACTCGATGTCTTCCCTGCCGCTGCCTTCGCGGACGCGGCGATCCCAATCCCTCAGCGCGTCGTAGGAAAACGCGTTGTCCAGGCTGAGCATCGCGCGAGCGTGGCGGACGGTGGTGAATCCCTCGCGCGGCGCGCCGCCAACGCGAACCGTCGGCGAATCAGGCGTGACGAGTTCCGGGTGCGCGGCTTCAATCTCTTTCAGGCGGTTCATCAAGAGGTCGAACTTGGCGTCGGAAATTTCCGGGGCGTCTTCGACGTAATAGAGATACTCGTGGCGGCGAATTTTTTCGCGGAGTTCCTCCGCTTCTTTGCGCAGCGCCGGGATCGATGTTTTCGCCATTTCCGCCTTTGCCATAAGGACCTCGCCAGATGGGGGTCGAGTCCTCCGTATTATATAGGTGGTCGGTGGCGGGTCTAAAGACCTGCCACTACATCGGGAGGCCTTCCCGGCTCATCTAAATGATTGTGAAATTCCGGTGGCAGCGCAGATTGGCGGCTGCCGTGCAATGAGTTTCCAGTTAGAATGTCTCTTCTGCGGAGGATGCTGGCCGGTCTGAAGACCGGCCACTACAGGTGCCTTGAACAATGGATATGCAATTTAGCAACGCTCTGCTGATCCACAACCCCAACGCGGGAAGCGGCGGAAACGCGCGGCGCCGCTTGATCGACGAGGCGCGGCAATTCCTGTCGGAGAACGGCATTCTTGCGGAACTGGCGGAAACAACCGGGCCAGGGCATGCCACGGAAATTGCGCAGAAGGCAACGCGCGACGGGCGAGAGTTGGTGATCGCGTGCGGAGGCGATGGGACGCTGAATGAAATCGTGAATGGCCTGGCGACGGCACAGAACGGCCATCGCGTGCCGCTAGCGCTGCTGCCCGGCGGGACGGCGAATGTCCTGGCAAAAGAACTGAACCTTCCCTGGGATATTCCGGGCGCGGCGCGGCACCTGGTGAACGCGGACGTGCGCGAGATAGCCCTGGGCCTGGCGAAGCCGCTGGAGCAGCCGGAAAAATCGCGCTATTTCCTGAGCCTTTCCGGCTGCGGGCCGGACGGGATGATTGTGTACTCCGTCGATCTGGGATTGAAAGCGCGCGTGGGGATTCTGGCCTACTGGTGGCAGGGCGCGCGCGAGGTGCTGCGATATACGTTCCCACGATTCCGCGTGCGCACCGGCGAACGCCAGATGGAGGCGACACTTGTCGTGGTGGGGCGGACGAAGAATTACGGCGGCCCGTTCAAGATTACGGACCAGGCGGATCTGTTTGAGGATCAGTTTGAGGTGATGGCGCTGACCACGCAGAGCGGTCTGAAATATCTGAGCTACCTGCCGACACTGTGGATGGGCAACCTGCGCAAAGAAGAAGACGTGCATTTCTGGAAGGCGGATACGCTGGTATGCGAGCCGCTGGACGCGAATCCCGTCTACGCGCAGGTGGACGGAGAGCCGCTGGCGCGGTTGCCTGTGGAATTTTCCATCGTACCGAAAGCGTTAAAGTTGCTTGTGCCCCGGGGGAAAGTCGGGAGCACAGTTGTTTCTCCTTTGAAAACCTGACCGTGGACCCTGCCACACATGCACTGATATCGTTTGCATTGGCGCGGGGAATTTTCCCGCGGCGGCCGTGGTGGTTTGTGCTAGGCGTGGTGCTGGCAGGGACGATTGCGGACCTGGATCTGGTTTCCACGCTTGTCGGGCCGGCGGCGTATCTTTCCATCAGACACACAATTACACATTCGATTTTGGGAACGGCGGTGGTGATCGGGGCGGCGTTGATTTGTGCGCGATTGTTGCGGATGAAGGGCGGCCCGTCCCGCAAACCCATCCGGGACGCAGAAAACGCGCCTCAGAAGGCGGCCGCTACAGCGGATGGGGGAATTGCCGCGTTGCTTGTGGCCGCGACGCTTGCGGCGGTGGTGCATGTTTTGATGGATTTGTGCACGTCGGCTGGAGTGGCGTTGCTGTGGCCTTGGCGCGAGACGCGATTCGCCTGGGATTGGCTGCCTGGGGTGGACATGTGGATCCCGGCGATCCTGCTGGCCGGAATTTTGTTGCCGGAACTGTTTGGGCTGGTCGGGTCGGAAATCGGGGCAAAAGAAAGGGCGCCCCGCGGACACAACGGCGCGATTGCGGCGTTGGTGCTGGTGCTGATTTATGTTGGGGCCCGCGCAACGTTGCACGGAACCGCCGTTGCGCAACTGGATGCCCACACTTACCGCGGCGAATCGCCGCGGCGGTTCGCTGCGATTGCGGACCCCGTTTCTCTTTTGAACTGGCATGGAGTGGTGGAGACGGATTCGCAGATTTGCACCCTAAGTGTGCCGGCAACGGAAGGCACGCGATTCGATCCGGAGAGTGGTGCGTGCATGCACAAACCGGGAGAATCTCCAGCGTTGGAGGCGGCTCAGCAGACGAACGCGACGAAGAACTTTTTGCGGGCAGCGCGCTTCCCGAGGGCGAGCGTAGGGACAACTGAAGACGGAACGGAAGTGGTGCTGCGCGACTTACGCGATTCCGCGGAAGATGAAAAGCGGTTTGCAGTCGCGGCGAGAATTTTGCTGGACCGAAAAGGGCGAGTGACTGACCAGCAGACGCTCTGGGCGAGCGAAGTTCACCTGCGGTGATTGATTGGAACCGATTGGTAGCCCAAGCCATGCTTCAGATAAATCCCCAACGAAACGCACAGCCAGGAATGGCTGTGCCACAAGATACTAAGTGGATTGCTGGGGTTTGTGCCTTAGGACGACCCGGGAAATCAGGTAGCTGAGAAGGACGAATAAAGCGATCACGACGGCCGCTTCCAGTTTGTGGCCCCTCAGGTACGGCAGGGCATCATTGCCGAAGCGGACCGCCAGATAGCCGATGCCGAAGTAGCGGATGACGCGGGCCAGCGTGATCGCCGATGTGTAACTCCAGAGCGGAACTTCGAACACGCCCGCGGCAAACACAAAAATCTTGAACGGCACAGGCGGCGGCAGCAGCGCGGCGATGAGCATCCCCACGAATCCATTTTCTTCCACCCAGTGACGGATGGCCGCGGCCCGGTGGCCGGCCTTTTTATGAAAGAACGCTTCCCCTCCCTTTCGTGCGATGAAATACAGGAACACGCAACCCAGCACCGAGCCAGTTGCCGCCATCAATGCATAAAACGGCATACGCGCGGGATGCTCAATTGAAAGTTCGATCAGAAGGAGATCGTTGATCACCGGGAAGGTGAGAACCGACGAGTCGAGAAAAGAAATAATAAAAAGTCCCGGTGCGCCGAGGGCTCCCGCAAAGCCGACGATTTTTTGTTTCCAGGTGTTGAGCTGGAAAGGCAAGAAAGCCTCCGAAAAGTGAAAATCAGTTTAGCAGACGTGAGCCGCGAGTCAGAGAAGAGTCTGGATCGCTTCGGTGATCACGTCGTAGACGCGGTGCAACTGGTCGGGCGAAATGATATAGGGCGGAAGAACATAAACGACGTTGCCGAGCGGGCGAAGCAGGACGTTGCGTTCGAGGAAAAAATTGTAAAGCTTTGGGCGCAGGCCGGAAAGATAGCCAGGGTCGTCGACGCGCAATTCGAGCGCGCCGAGGCCGCCAATCTGGCGCGTGTCGCCGACCTGGTGGAAATCGCGGAGTTGCGCAAGACGTTCGGCGTGAATTTTGGCGATGCCGCGAATGCGGTCGAACACCGGCTCGTCGTCGAAGATTTGCAGATTCGCGTTCGCCGCGGCGCAGGCCAGCGCGTTCCCGGTGTAAGAATGCCCGTGATAAAAGGAGTGCAGGCGATTCTCGCTGCGAAAAGCGGATTCGACACGGTCGGTGCACAGAGTAACGCCCATCGTCAGGAAGCCGCCGGTGATGCCCTTGGAGACGCACATGATGTCGGGCGAAATGTTGGCGAGGTCGCAGGCAAACATTTTTCCCGTGCGGCCGAAACCGGTAAGGACTTCGTCGGTGATCAGAAAAACGTCGTGCTTCGTGCAAAGCGCGCGAATCTTCTGCAGGAACTCGACCGGATGAACGATCATCCCGCCCGCACCCTGAAGCAGGGGTTCGACGATGATGGCCGCAATTTTTTCGGCGCGCTCCGCCAGCAAGTGTTCCAGCTTCTGGACGCACTCAATGTGGCACGATTCACGCTTCAAGCCTACCGGGCAGCGATAGCAGTAAGCGGAGTGAACTCGATGCACCGGATACCGCATGGACTGGAACGGCTGCGTAAACGGCGATTCGTCGCTGACGGACATGGCGCCGGCCGTATCTCCGTGATAGCCGTGCTCGAGCGCGACGATTTCGCGTTTCTCAGGGCGTGAAAGATTCTGGAAATGCTGCACGGCAAGTTTCAGCGCGACTTCCACTGCGGTTGAGCCGTCATCGGAAAAGAAAAGATGCGTCAGTTCGCGTGGAACCCATTTGCGCAGCCGCTCGACGAGTTCCTCGGCCGCATCGTGAGTGAAGCCCGCGAGAATCACGTGTTCGAGTTTGCGGCCCTGCGCGGCGATGGCCGCGGCAATCTTGGGATTTGCGTGGCCATGCAGATTCACCCACCAGGAGGAGATGGCATCGATAATCTGGCGGCCGTCGGCAATGTGCAGCAGCGCGCCTTCGGCTTTCGTGACATGCAGCGGCGGAGGATCGACGACGGAGTTGGAGAACGGGTGCCAGATTTGCAACGGCGAACTCATTGCGCAAAGGCTGAGCGGTCGAAGTGGTTCAGGAAGACCTGCATAAGCGCGGTGCGGTGAAGATTCGGCAATTTGGGAATTTCGCCGATGACGCGGACGTGCCCGAACTTCTCGATCGTTTCGCGGTTTTCGCGATTCTGGTCGCCGATCAGAACCACGCCATGAACGGGCAACTCGGCGGCGTGTAGCGCGGCAAGGGTCAGCAGGGTGTGATTGATGGTGCCCAGCCCGCTGCGGGCCGCGAGGATGACCGGCAGCTTGAACTTCACCATCATGTCCAACATGAACTGTTTGGGATTGATCGGGACGAGAACGCCGCCGGCGCCTTCGACGACAAGCCAGTCATTCATGAGACTCGACGGCAAGGTGATGCGGTTCAAATCGATTTCCACGCCCGCCCAACGGGCCGCAAGATCCGGCGAAACGGGCGGAACAAATTTGTATACCTCATCGAGCGTGCGGTCGGTGCCAATACCCGCAAGGCGCATCACAGTTACGCGGTCGGAGCCTTCAAGCGTGCCGGTCTGGATCGGCTTCCAATAAATCGCATCCAGCGCCGCGCAGAGCAATGCGGCAAGAGTCGTCTTGCCCACGCCCGTATCTGTGCCGGTGATGAAGAAATGGCGCCTCATGCGTGCCTCACATGAGCAAGTGAAGTTTGGCGAGAGCGCCAGGCGACGAGCGAACGAACGAGCCGCGAAAGCTCTTGCTGCGAAATGCGCGTGGTAAGCGAAAGGCGCAGGCGCGAGCCGCCCTCGGCCACTGTCGGCGGCCGAATGCCGCGAACGGCAAAACCTTCGCGCTGAAGATGCTCGGCGGCATCAAGAGTGGCTTCGTTGTCTCCAAGGATGATCGGAACAATCTGGCTGGCGGCGCCGGCGGTGTCGAAGCCTTCCGCTTGCAACGCCCCGCGAAACTCAGCGGCTCGCTGGAGGAGCGACTCCCGTTCCTCGTTCATGCCTTCGGCAAGGCGCATCGCTGTCTTGATTTGTGCGGCGAAATAGGGTGGCAGGGCGGTGGAAAAAATAAACGTGCGCGCGTGATTCAAAAGATGCTCTTTCAAAACCGCAGGGCCGCAGACAAACGCACCGGCGGAGGCCAGGGCCTTCCCGCAGGTGTGAATGATCGCAAGAACTTTGGAGGTGATGCCCGCGGCGGCGGCAAGGCCGTGGCCTGTGGGGCCATGGACGCCGGTGGCGTGGGCTTCGTCAAGGATCAGGGCCGCGTTATATTTTTCGGCAAGACCGGCAAGTTCGACCAAGGGTGCGATGTCTCCGTCCATGCTGAAAACGCTTTCGCTCACGATCAGCCTGCGGCAGGGGGCGTTGGCCTCCCGGCGAAGCGCGTCCTCCAGTGCGTTCAGGTTCAGATGAGGATAGATGACTTTGCGCGCGCCGGACAAGCGCATGCCGTCAATCAGGCTGGCGTGATTGCGTTCGTCAGAAAAAACGACATCCCGTTTCCCTACCAGCGACGCGAGCAGGCCAAGATTCGCGGCGTAGCCAGTAGTGAAAAAAAGCGAGGACTCCGTGCCGACAAATTCCGCGAATGCCTCCTCAAGTTCGCGCCACTCTTCGGTCTGGCCCGAGAGCAAACGCGAGCCTGTGCCGCCGATTTTCCCGGCGTCGCGCACGGCTTCGGCCACATCCGCCCGCAACTCGGAATTTTCCGCGAGGCCCAGATAATCATTCGAGCAGAAATTAACGCCGCGAATTTCGGCCAGGCTGCGGCGCTGGCTGCGGGCCTCAAGACCTCGCAACCCCTGGTGCAGATGAGCTTTCCACGCGGATAGGGCGTCAGACGGCATGCGGCTCAAGTGGTTTCATTCCCAGACTCTGAAGCAGGAGCTCGTCTTCATCGGCTCCGGGATTGGGCGTGGTCAGAAGTTTTTCGCCCACAAAAATCGAATTGGCGCCGGCAAGGAAGCAAAGCGTAACCGCTTCCGGCGAAAGTTGCTTGCGGCCGGCCGCGAGGCGCACGCGTGAAGCCGGCATCAGAATGCGCGCGGTGGCGATGGCGCGCACCATTTCGAGCGGGTCGAGCGCCGGCATGTTTGCGAGCGGCGTGCCTTCGACGCGCACCAGCATATTGATGGGAACGCTTTCCGGATGCGGCTGCAACGTAGCCAACTGGTGAAGCAGCCCTACGCGGTCGGTGTCTTTTTCGCCCATGCCCAGAATGCCGCCGCAGCAGACGGTGATGCCCGCTTTGCGAACGGCCGCGAGTGTGCGGAGCCGCTCGTCGTAAACGCGAGTGGTGATGATGGAGCCATAAAATTCCGGCGAGGTATCGAGATTGTGGTTGTAGGCGGTGAGACCCGCGTCTTTCAGGCGCACGGCCTGAGTTTCGGTGAGCATGCCAAGCGTGCAGCAAACTTCCATGCCGAGCGCGGAAACGCCGCGAACCATCTCCAAAACTTTGTCGAACTCGCGGCCGTTGGGAGCTTCGCGCCACGCCGCGCCCATGCAAAACCGCGTGACACCGCGAGAGGCGGCATCTCGGGCAACGGAGATCACGTGCTCGGGATCGAGCAGGCCCTGGCGCTCGACGTCGGCATCATAGTGCGCGCTTTGCGGGCAATAGGCGCAATCTTCCGGGCAGCCGCCAGTCTTGATGGAGATGAGCTGGCAGGTCTGCACGCGATCCGGGGGATGAAACTGGCGGTGAATCGTCTGCGCGCGAAACAGCAGGTCCGGCAGTGCGGTGCGATAGATGAATTGGACCTCGGATTTGGTCCAATCAAAACGTAAAGAGGCATCAGAATGGAGTGCAGTGGAGGTCCCGGTCGATTCGCGTGTCATTAGGTCGTTCTTCGCCTGTTCCGATTGGAGTTGCAAGGGCTGAGTAAGCTCCACATGTTACCACTGGTACCGGCCGCAAGCCATTTCGGAGAGATGGAGTGTTGCAAAAACGGAGCTTAACTCATCAGGGGGATACAGGGTGAGTAAGCTCTTCCAGCTATGCCAAAAAATTTGACCGGCTATTAGCTAAATGTTATAAAACATCGTTTCCGTCTTCCCTAGTGCGCGGCACAAAGGGTAGTGCCAGGGTGGTTCTGACCCGCCCAGGGTCTGAGGGGTAGCTGCGCCGGGGTGGAAGAGTTCCCGTCCTGTTTGAATCGCGGGATTTCCTTGAAATCGGAGGGAATGACTCGCGCTGACGCTGGTTCGCTCCCAGGTTAGGGATCGCCAGGCTCCTGATTGGATTGGACAGGTGTGTAAAGTTTCGCGGCAACAAGGGCGCAGGCCGGCAGCGGCAGAGGTAAAGCGCCAGGAGAAAAGGAATGTTTGGAGGAAAGTTCATGAGCGTTTTGCCGGACGTGGCCAAGTCCACGGGTCTTGGAATCAGCAACAAGTTTGCGGCGGCATTGACATCGCTGCTGCTCGGCGGCGGGCTGCTGTCCGCGCAAGAAGCGGGGGGAGAAGCGAACCTGAAACTTCCCGATTTATCGCAGGTGTCGTTTCTCGGAATTAACGGGCACCAGTTGCTGCTGTATGGAATTGTGATCTGCGTGTTCGGGCTGCTCTTCGGATTGACGATTTTCACGCGGCTAAAGAACATGCCGGTGCACCGCTCAATGCGCGAGATTTCGGAACTGATTTACGAAACGTGCAAAACGTACCTGATAACGCAGGGGAAATTCCTGCTGCTGCTGGAAATTTTCATCGCCGCGGTGATCGTCCTTTATTTCGGCGTGCTGCTGAAGATGGAAGCCGTTCGCGTGGCGATCATCATTTTGTTCTCGCTCGTAGGCATCGCGGGGAGCTACGGGGTGGCGTGGTTCGGAATTCGCGTGAACACGTTTGCCAACTCGCGCACGGCGTTTGCCAGCCTGCGCGGCAAGCCGTATCCCATTTATCACACACCGCTTGAAGCGGGCATGAGCATCGGCATGATGCTGATCAGCGTGGAATTGATCATGATGCTCTTCATCCTGCTATTCGTTCCGGGCGACTATGCGGGCCCGTGCTTCATCGGCTTCGCCATCGGCGAATCGCTGGGCGCTGCGGCGCTGCGCATCGCCGGCGGCATCTTCACGAAGATTGCGGACATCGGCTCCGACCTGATGAAGATCGTCTTCAAGATCAAGGAAGACGACGCGCGCAACCCCGGCGTGATTGCGGACTGCACGGGCGACAACGCGGGCGATTCCGTCGGCCCCAGCGCAGATGGATTCGAGACCTATGGTGTGACCGGCGTGGCGCTGATCACCTTTATATTGCTGGCGGTGAAGAGTCCGACGCTGCAAGTGCAATTGCTGGTGTGGATCTTCGTGATGCGCCTGGTGATGTTGATTGCCAGCGCGGCGGCCTATTTCATCAACGGTGTGATCGCCAAGGCGAAATATGGAAACGCGGACAAGATGAATTACGAAGCGCCGCTGACTTCGCTGGTGTGGATTACTTCGTTTGTGTCTATCGGGCTGACCTTTGTTGTATCCAAGCTGATCATCCCGGAAATCGGCGGAGACACTTCGCAGTGGTGGAAGCTTGGCACGATTATTTCCTGCGGAACACTGGCGGGCGCCATTATTCCGGAACTTGTGAAGGCGTTTACTTCGACCGAATCGCGGCACGTGAAAGAAGTGGTGACTTCGGCGGAAGAAGGCGGGGCGTCGCTGGGAATATTGTCCGGATTCGTGGCGGGAAATTTCTCGGCGTATTACATCGGGCTGGCAATGGTGCTGCTGATGTCGCTCGGCTACCTGATCAGCAACATGGGGCTTGGCGAAATGATGCTGGCGCCGGCGGTTTTCGCGTTCGGATTGGTGGCGTTCGGATTCCTGGGCATGGGGCCGGTGACGATCGCGGTCGATTCGTATGGGCCGGTGACGGACAACGCGCAATCGGTTTACGAACTTTCGCTGATTGAGCAGGTGCCGAACATCAAGGCCGAACTGAAGAAGGACTACAACATCGACGTGAACTTTGAATACGCCAAGGAAATGCTGGAAGCGAACGATGGCGCGGGCAACACGTTCAAGGCGACGGCCAAACCGGTGCTGATCGGCACGGCCGTGGTGGGCGCGACGACGATGATTTTCTCCATCATCATGGCTTTGACCAACGGGCTGACCACAAACGTCAACCATCTTTCCCTGTTGCACGCACCCTTCGTGCTCGGTCTGATTACCGGCGGCGCGATGATTTACTGGTTCACAGGCGCTTCGACGCAAGCGGTGACCACGGGCGCCTATCGCGCGGTGGAATTCATCAAGGCCAACATCAAACTGGAAGGCGTCACCAAAGCCAGCGTGGAAGACAGCAAGAAAGTGGTGGAGATCTGCACGAAGTATGCGCAGAAGGGCATGCTGAACATTTTCATCGCGGTGTTTTTCGCGACGCTAGCGTTCGCGTTCCTCGAGCCTTTCTTCTTCATCGGCTATCTCTTCTCCATTGCGATTTTCGGTTTGTACCAGGCGATCTTCATGGCCAATGCGGGCGGCGCGTGGGACAACGCCAAGAAAATCGTTGAAGTGGAAATGAAGCAGAAGGGCACGCCGCTGCATGACGCGACGGTTGTGGGAGACACGGTCGGCGATCCGTTCAAGGACACGTCTTCGGTGGCGCTAAACCCGGTGATCAAGTTCACCACGCTGTTCGGCTTGCTGGCGGTGGAGCTTGCGGTACGGTTGACGACGACGCAGGGGAGCACGCTGACGCACATTCTGTCGGCGGCGTTTTTCGTGGTGTCGTTTACTTTCGTGTACCGGTCGTTCTACGCAATGCGGATTCGCGGATCGGCGGCGTAGGCGAGAGGGTTTTTAGTTCATAGTTGTCAGTTTTAAGTTCAAGAATGAAGAAAAGAGGGGCGGCCAAAGGCCGCCCCTCTTGCTTTGGGGATTGAAAATGTCGGCGCGCCGACATTTAAAGTAATACTTTAAGGTTCGATACTAAGTGGTTACTGGTAGCGCGAAACTGGAACATCTGGCAGGGTTTAGTGCGATTCCATTTTGGAGCGTTCGAATGGGTGGGGCCCAATCGTTCGAATGGTGACAGGTGCTGCGCACCTTTTGAGTGCGGGAGCAAAGCTCCCGCTTTTACGGAGCATAACCGGAGCGCATGCGTCCGGTATTACCTTGACACATTACTTTTGGTGTATAGAATTACGCCCCAAAAGCGGAGGCTTTGCCTCCGCACTCAAAATGTCGCTGCGCGACCATCAGCCACAGAGAGTTCGGGATTGGCCGCATGGCCCAGCCCACCGGGTGTCCGCAGCAGGTGCGTACATGGTCACCGCAGGGACCTACCTGAAACTCCCGGTATTCCAAACCAGCGAGGCGCTGACATTTCTTACAAATTTACTTCTGGAACTGGCCGAGTCCTATGACTGGAGATTGGAGGCCTGGGCTGTGTTCCCCAACCATTATCACTTTTTGGGTGAGTCGCAGAAAGACGACAATCTGAAGGGACTTATTCGGGAACTTCATTCGAAGAGTGCGATGGAAATCAATCAGTTGGATGGCATCCGCGCAAGAAAAGTGTGGTTCCAGTATTGGGAGTCTCGAGTTACGTTTCACAAGTCGTTCTTGGCACGATTGAATTACGTGCACCAGAATCCGGTGCGGCACCGGGCCGCGTTTAGTGCCAGTGCGTATCCCTGGTGTTCGGCCGGTTGGTTTGAGAGAAGAGCGACACCATCGTTTTATCGGGCGGTTCATTCTTTTCCGGTTGATCGGTTGGAGATTCCGGATGATTTTGAGGTGACGCTTAGTCCGTAAAGGCGAGAGCTTTGCTCTCGCACTCAAAATTACGAGCGGATCAGGCCGGGGAAATGGTTGGGGTTGTTGTCGAAGCTGGGGAAAACCGGGGCGAGGTTGCTGACACTGAGGTGCTTGGTCAGGATTTCACCTACTACCGAGCGGAAGTCGGTGGTTAGGGCGAGGTCGCGGCCTTCGTTGAGTTGGTGGTCGCTGAGGCCGGGCCATTTGCCGTAGACGCGGCCGCCTTTTACGCCGCCGCCCATCACGAACATGCAGTTGGCGTGGCCGTGGTCCGTGCCGCGATTGCCGTTTTCCTTTGCGGTGCGGCCGAATTCGCTCATCGTGACTACCACCACGTCGCCCATGCGGTCGCCCATGTCCTGATAAAACGCCGCGAGCGACTGGCTTAAATCGCGCAGCAGGTTTGCGAGTTGCCCTTGCGTGCTGCCTTCGTTGACGTGATTGTCCCAGCCGCCGCAATCGAGAAACATCACTTCCAGGCCGATATTCGCCTTGATCATCAGCGCGATCTGCTGGAGGCGCTGGCCGACGGGAGATTTCGGATAGTCGGCGCCGTTTTCAGGCGGAAATTTCGAAGTGTCGATTTTGCGCAGCATGTCGATGGCTTCAAACGTTTCCGTTCCGGTGCCGTGCAGCGCGTGATCCACGGTTTGCGCGTACATCGCTTCAAAGCCGCCTTCGGCGACGTTGGCCATCGCGGCGGATTGCGACTGCACTTTGAACTGGCGCAGGTCGGGAATGGCGATGGCGCCGGTGCCTCCCTGCAGCATGCGCGGAAGATTCGGGCCCATGGCGACGGCGCGGAAGGGCGAAGCGTTTTCTTCGGGGATCGTGCCGATGGCGCGGTCGAGCCAGCCGTCCTGCGTGGCTTTCACGCCAGGCGTGCCGGATTCCATGTAGTCCTGCGCGTCGAAGTGAGAGCGCGTGGGATCGGGCGAACCGGCGGCGTGGACGATGGCAAGTTGATTTTTTTGGAAAAGCGGCGCGAAAGAAGCAAGCGACGGATGGAGACCGAAGAAGCCGTCGAGATCGATCGCGGCATCCCCGCCGCCGCGCTTCGGCTGAGGAATGGCGATGGTTGGGCGCAGGCGATAGTAGTTCGGTTCGCTGAAGGGGACAACGATATTGAGGCCGTCGGCGGCGCCGCGCTGGAAGAGAACGACAAGCTGCTTTTTTCCAGATGACGGAGTGGAGGCGACCGCCCGCTGGAGGAATGCCGGCATGGTGCTGAGGCCGGCTAGAGCGATGCCGCCTTGCTTCATGAAGAAGCGGCGGGAGAATTTTGCGGGGCGGGGGCCTTCGCAGCAGTTGTCGTTCATCGAGTCACCTCTATAACAGCCCAAAGCACTATCTCAGGGCTTACACCGTAAAAGCGAGAGCTTTGCTCCCGCACTCAAAATTAGCGGCGCTGGAATTCGGGCGCGCCCAGGACCAAGCCTGTTACTACGCCGAGGTCCACCTGCTTAACCGGGTCGTCCAATTTGGCCTGGACTACCTGGGGATTTTCCAGCTGCTTTTGCAGTGTGTCCACGGTATTGGGAGCGACTTGGCCGCCCAGGAAAACCTGTACGGCTCGATCGAGTGTGGCCTTTGGATCGCTTGTGGAATCGGTGCCGAGCAGCGCGCTTACGTCGCTACGCGAGCCGCGTACTTTATTCCCCGCAAGGGCCAGCGAAAAATTCAGGCGATTGAGCAGCGAGCCGGTGTTGACCCAGGTTTCGGCCTTGTCGGAATAGCCGGTGGGAGGCTGGCACTGGTAAAGAGGCTCACCGATGCGGCCGACCCAGCCGACGAGCGGCATGGGCGTATCCACGTCGGTGCCGAGGGCGCGCACGGAGCTGACCACAAGTTCGAAAGGCGTCTTGACCTTGGCGCGAACCGCGTCGTGAGACCAGAACTCCGGCGAATAAATCATGGTGCGAAGAACTTCGCGGATGTCGCCGTCGGATTTCTGGAAAGTCTTGGCCATGCGGTCAACGAGCGCGGGCGGCGGTGTATCCGAAACGAAGCGGCGCGCGAGCTTGGTGGAAATAAAGCGGGCGGTATTCGGATTCTTCGAAAGCAGCGCGATCACTTCCTCGCCGTCTTTGATGCCGCCGGCATGAATCTTTTTGCCGAGCACGATTTTCGGATCGGGGTCGTGCAGGCGTTCCTCAAATTTAAATTGCGGATTTTCGCGGGGCTTTTCGATGGTCCAGCCGGTGAATGCGCGGGCGACTTCGGTCACGTCTTTCTGGGTGTAGCCGCCATCGACGCCGAGCGTGTGGAGCTCCATCAACTCCCTGCCGTAATTTTCGTTCAGGCCGCGCTGCTGCTTGTTGTTCTGCGCCTGCTGTTGCGGGCGCGGCGGGTAGCCGTAGGGTCCGCGGCGCATTTGCTGCCGCATGGCGCGCTGGGCCGCGGCGCGTTGCGCGGCGTTAGGATCGGCGCTGAGAAAATTATCCAGATAAAAGAGCATGGCCGGGCTTTGCGCGGTGGCGGTGAGCAGGTCGCGGAACTTGCCGAAGGCGTGCGGCTGAATCACGTCGCGTTCGTAGGAGGTGAGAAACCACTTCACTTCCCCCTTGCCGGCGAACACGTTGAAATGGTTGAGCCAGAAATCGTCCATCACCTGCTGCAACTGGCGATCGCTATAAATCGCACGCAACGTCTTGGCCATGGCGAGTTCTTCCACCACGCGCTGGGGGCGTTTGCTGTCGTCGGAGATTGCTCTTGGCACGGCGTTGGGATCCATGCCGAGCGGATCTCTTTGGGAAGCGCCGCGCGTGGCGGGATCGAGCTTCATGGGTGAGGGTGCGTCGGCGTTTGAAGGAGACACAGGGGGGCCAGACGGCTCAGGAGTTTTGGAGGCTGAAGAAGAAGAGTCCATCTCCTGCGCTATGGCCGTTATGGCCGCATCCGCCCCCTGGGCCGTTTGCTGCACGGGATCTTGCGAGGGCGATTTCGCTTGCATGTCGCGGGCAATCACCCCGGCGGCAGCGGCCCCGGGCTGCTGGTTCGCATTCTGATTTTGCGCTCGCTGCTCCTGTTTCACGGCTTGCTTCGGATTCGGATATTCGGCGATGAGCTGCGAACTTCGCATTCTAAGTGTCGGATAAATCTCCAGGCGAGCTTCGGCAGCGGAGTCATTAATGGAATTGGGATTCAGTTGCTGATCGATCCACTTCGCCAGCCCGAGTTGCCTGATGCGTTCGATGTCGCCGGGGCGCGGGCCATAGGCGAGCCGGTTGAGCGCGTGAAGAATGGCTTCATCGGGGGTGAGGTCGGTGATGGGAAGCCCTTTTAGAACAGGATCCTGCTTGGACTTTTTCTCGGCGGCGTTGGCGGAGGGAATTTCGATTCCGAGCGATGAGAGGGTGGTCAGAGAGAGAAAACACGCCAGGAGCGCTCGGGGAGTCAGCCGGACTTGGGGACGGAAGCCCGACGAAACCAGCTTAGACATACCGCGCGGGGACGTTTCCATATCGTTTAGATTAACCCTCGGAGATGACAAAAGTTGCTAGGCTAAGTGGCGGTGTGGCTTAAGGATAGAGGGGAGACTGAGGGCAGGTCTTAGGTCTTGCGAGATCCAAACATATTGCCCTGGTCTCTCCGCTACGGCCCGCAAACGGCGCGGGCCTCCGGCCGGGAGGACAAATCTATCTCCAATCTAATTGTTGGCGACGGTGAACTGAGCCTCGCGGTTCGGCGCCTGATTCTGCGCGCCGTCGGCGGCCTGCAGGACGAGCCTATAGGTTCCCGGCGGCAGGTCCTTTACTTTAACTACGAAGCCGAAAGGGACGACCGCATTGCCCTTCTGCATGTACTCCTCGAGCGGGATCGGGCCGGAAAAGAAGACCTGCTTGTTGGACGCGTCGAGGATCTTGTAGCCCGCCACGACCCGCGGCGGAGAGTCAGCCTTGAGAAGCGGCTCATACACCTGCGAGTAGATGACCACTTTGTCCGATTGTTTGAACGCGTAGTTTGCCGCCGGAGTAATCTGCATACCCTTCACGATCATCGGCGTGCGGTCCTCCAGAAGGGTGGCGTCCACGTCGGTGGGAATCTGGTCGACGGGCAGGATGGTTTTGGAGAGGACCACGCCGCCAAGCGTAAATTTCTTTCCGTCGTAAGCGTCAATCTTCAGGGGCGTTTCAAATTTGGCGAAACTGTCGCCACCGGAGCTGAGCACCACGGAAAGCTTGTAGGCGCCGGGGGCGGCATCGAACTGGTTCTGATAGCGATAAGGCTGCTTGGTGAATTCCTTCCACTCGTCCTTCTCGAGATCGAGATTCAGCGTGTCGTTGAAGCGCGCTCCGACAGAACCGTCCGGATTGTAGGCAATGCCGAGGACGTTGACGTTGGCGTGATACTTTCCTTTTTCCTTGTTGAAGATGAGCGAATCGCCGGGAATTTCCATCGCCAGACTTACTTGCGCCACATTCGGTGCGGAATAAAAGAAGGGCACTTGCAGCGAACCGTGGATCGCTCCCGGTTGGGTACCGGCGGCTTGCAGCTCCATCTGTTTTTCGATGGGCCGGCCGTCGAGCGGATTGACGGGCCGCACGTTGCAATAGCCGCTGCGCGAGCGTACCTGCAAGCCACCGCGGTCCATTTTTACCTTGAGGGTGTGGCAACTGCCCTCAGGACTCGTCGCCGGGACGTAGCCGAGCAAGTAGAATTCGTTTTGCTCGCGGGAAATGCGGTCGAGTCCGCCGAGCAGGTCGTTGGTGTTGTAAATGGAGAAGCCCCCGGTGCCGTCGGCGAGGGATTGCAGAATCTGCTGGTTGGTTGTAGCCGAGGTGGGCATCTGCGGCAAGATCGTCCGCGGCGCTGTGTTCGGATTGTTGTAATAACTGTTATACGGAGAACTGACCGGACGAGTACCAGTGCCCGTTGTTCCGACGGGGGCTCCTCCTCCTTTGCCGCCGGTGGTGCCACCGGGTGCGCCGCCCTTGCTGCCGCCGCCTGTGCCACCTGAGGGCGCGCCGCCCGTGCCGCCTGTCCCGCCGCCTGAATGACCGCCGCCTCCACCGCCCCCGCCGGGCTTTTGCGGATCGGGAGCGCTTGCCGGGGAGAAACTCGCCAGTATGAGTCTGGGGCGCTGGGAACTGGCCTGAGTGGATGCAGCGTCCGACTGTGGCTGACGCGGCTGCTTGAGCAATCCAGTGGAACCCGGAAGCGCCGGGGCTACCAGGCCGCGCACATCCAGCGAGTAGACGGAAACGTTGGCTTTGTTGCACGCGTCGATGGTGGCCGTGAGTTCGGACATGCGTTCGGAGTTCAATGGAAACCCCGCCGAAAATAGGATCAGCATTTTGCGGCCAGGAACAGCGCGGAGATTTTTCGCCAGGCTGCGAATCGCCAGCAGCATGGTACGGGCGCCGAAATCGCCTTCCGCATCACTGATTGAAGAGAGACCGGAAGAGGCGACGATGACGGGATTCGCCAGCGAGGCGCTCTGACCATTGGTTTGGATGTTCGGATTGCGAACTCCGCTCACTGCGGCGGTGAGCAAGTCGGCGTTGGCGGTGAAATTCTGCCTGACCAGCAAGCTGCCGCCGAAATCAACCACGGCCATCAGGCGATCGGGCGAGGCGTCTTTTCCAATAAATTTGGTGGCGGCGGCGCGGGCCTGGATCTGGTCGGGAGGCGCCATGGAGGAATTGTCGAAGAAGAGAATCATGTAGCGCTTCTGGGCGTTGAGAGGGCCGGAGGTATCGCTGCCGAAGGAAAAGCTGGTTACGGCCTGTTCTTTGTTGTCTTCGTAAACCTTGAAATCCTTCTGAGTGAGATCGTGGACGTAGTTCCCTTTCTTGTCGGTCACGACAGCATCCACAAGCACCACGCGGGATTCCGCACGAATCACCGGCGCCGCGGCGATCGGTTGTTGTTGCGCCGGGGGCTCCGGCTTGGCGGGCTCTGGAGATTGCGCGCGAAGCAGCGTGGGAAACGCGAAAAGAGCCAGGAGAGCGGGAGCGATCAGCAACCGATGTTTCGTCCTAATCACGGGTTTAATGGCCATGATTGCCTCCCTAAAACGGAATGTCGACGGCGCCATTACGCGCAGCCATCTGCGAGCCTTCGGAATCGCGAACTACCTGACGAACAAGATAACGCCCGGGCTTTACGGAAAAGCTGGATTTGACGGTGAGGCCGGTGTGTGCGAGGCGCTCGTAGGTGGCGTCTCTCAAGCGCATCTGCACGGTTTTTTCTCCGCCCGTAATGAAATTGCCGTTTTCATCGAAGATGGCGGTGGCCAGGGTGATCTCGTCCTGGCTGCGGCCTTCCGTTTTGCGGAAATGCATGTTCTTTACCTCAAGCCGGGAGACGACGCTGAGGCGCGCGCCCTCGGCTTCGTTCTTGAAATATTGGGTCTGGAGATCAAGTGGAACTTCGCTGATTTCATCCTGAGAGAAGATGGCATCCTGAATTTCCTCGCGCGCCAGCTCGTGAGGATCGTTCACCTTGCGGGGAGCGTAATAGCCGCGGCGAGCCTGGATAGTCAATTTCGATTTCTTCGCGAGTTCAACGCGGATCAGATGATACTGGCCGTCCCACTTACGATTCAGGGGCGAGAACGCGAGAACGTAGGAAACTTCGGGAGCGAGTCCGGCGAGCTGCAAACCACCCTGAAGATCATTGGAGTTGTGGAAGAAGGTGCCGCCGGTGCCGTAGGCAAAATCTCGCAAAACATAGTCCTGTTCTTGCTGGGCGGAGAGGCGGTACGTCGCCTCCAATCCTGCGGTGCGGGGGCTGCCTGTAGATGGCCGGGAAATATCGCCCAGCAAGTCGGGCGTGTAAAGGCCTCGGGCGTCCAGCGTGTTGATGACCACGTTGGCGCGATTGGCGCGATCGATGATGCTGGATTCGTCGAGGTAGGATGTGGTGAGAATGAAGCCCGGAGATACGAGAAGGAGAAGGCGCTCGCCGGGCATGCTGGACAAGCGGCGAAGAACATCCTCGAGGTGGCGGTAGGTGAATTGGTTTTCCGTGTCGCCGACGCTGAGTGCGCGAATCGCGGCGCCCTGCACAACCGAGTTTGCTTGTGAGGTCTTCGTTTCGTCTCCGTTGAAGAGGCACTGGATGGTGTCTTCGATGGCTACAGCGGCGGCGGTGGGATCATTCTTGTTTACGATCTGATCGGCCATGTAGTGCGTGATATTCGGGCAGTCCGAACCGATCCCCTGCCCCAACACTGGGCGCGGAACCACCCCAAGGATGGCACGGTGCAGAGCCGCTTTGTCCGACGTGAATTCGAGATTGTTCTGCCCGGAAGTAGTGTAAATGGCCACGCGATCCGTGGCGCCGGTGGAATCGAGGAAGCGGCCGGACTGTGAGCGGGCCCAAGTAGCATCTTCCAGGGAGAGGTGCGTGTCGTCAAAAACCAGCGCGACGAAGCGTTGCGGGAGAACCGGGGGCTTATTCGCAGATGTATCGCCGGGGATTGCAGCGTCTTCCTGGGTTTTCGCGGCCATGGTGGCGCGCTGCAAGCGGGTTTCAGCGTTTTCCACGGAAAAATTGCTGATGTTCTGGAGCTTGCCCTGATCGTAAAGCAGAAAATCCTCACGCTTGAGGTTTTCGATGGGTTTGCCGGAGGAATCGCGGACTATCACGCGCACCTGGACGAGATTGACGCGGACCTTAAATGTGGCCGCGGAATCCACCTGGGAAATTTCGGAGGCGTTGTCTGCCTTGGGCTTGGCGTCTTGCGGATTTGCAGGAGGTGGTTTTTCCGGTGCAGCTGCCGGACCGGGGTCCTGACCGTGCGCTGACGGTATCACTGCGGACAGGAAAATCGTCAAGGCAAGCCAAAACACACGGCGGCACAGTGGGTTACGATAAAGCAAACGCGGGCTCATCCCTTCCCTTGCCCCCATTCGCGTCCTGAAGAAAATCGGCATGTAGAGACGCACTGTAGGCCGCCTCGCGCGGGTGGGATGAACTGACTATACGCCGCGGGTTTTGAGGGTGTCAACGCGATGCTGGGGTAGCGCCTAGGGCGAGGAAAAGTGGCGCACCCCCGGCGGGTGCCCATTTCGGTGCAGTTGCATCTTGCCTAAGAAACTATCGACCCGCTCCTAGGACTGGACGAGGGTGGGCGCAGGGCTGCCGCCGAGGACAGCGTCTATGTTGTCCAGGGCCAGCATGCCCATTGCTGTCCGGGTTTCGATCGTGGCGCTGCCGATATGCGGCAATAGAAATGTATTTTTCAGCGAGAGATATTCCGGGTTGAGTTTTGGCTCGCCTTCAAATACGTCGAGTCCGGCGGCGGCGACCCGCCCGCTCTTGAGAGCAGCGATGAGGTCGTCATCGACTACCAATCCGCCGCGGGCAGTGTTCACTACGATGGCACTGGCAGGCAGAAGGCTTATAGCTTTGGAGTTCAAGAAATGGTGGGTCTGAGGAGTTTCCGGAGCGTGCAGGGTCAAGAACTGACTTACACGAAGCAGATTTGATGGATCCTTGTGGAAGACGGCGTCTCCGGCGATTTCCGCGGGTAACTCCGAAGCGTCGCAATAGTGAATCTTCATTCCGAATCCCCGCGCTCGACGCGCCAGGGCTTGTCCCACGCGGCCCATTCCGAAAATGCCGAGGATCTTGCCCCCAACTTGCCAACCCAAGAGCATGTCGGGACTCAAGGGCCTCCACGCTCCCGTTCGAACCAGTTCCTGGGCCTCATAAGCGCGACGTGAAGCGCCAAGTAGAAGCAGCATGGCGATGTCGGCCGTTGCTTCATGGTTGACACCCGGGGTGTAAGCGACCGAAATTTTCCTGCGAGCGGCGGCCTCCAGGTCAATATGCTCAAAACCCACAGAATACGTGGCGATGACTTTTATCGTTGGCGAGACTTTCTGGAAAAACTCGGAGTCCAAGCGGTCCGCCGGCGTGATGAACAGGGCGTCGGCCCCTTCGGTCGCGGAGAGCAACTGCTGCTGGCCGAAAGGAAAGTGATTGGGATTTCGCCGGGGGTTGAAGTCGCGGTCGATGCGGTCTTCAATTTCCTTCGGATAACGGCTGGTCACCACCAGAATCGGTTTAGTCATATCCAGGATCTCCATCCGCGTGA
Source organism: Candidatus Sulfotelmatobacter sp. (assembly GCA_035487095.1). Classification (GTDB taxonomy): domain Bacteria; phylum Acidobacteriota; class Terriglobia; order Acidiferrales; family UBA7541; genus Acidiferrum. The sequence continues at coordinate 7,225 of DATHMM010000065.1, read as the reverse complement.
CTAGCCGTGAAGTACTCGCGAAAACCTCGTCCGCGCTGCAACTAACGCCTCCAGGGTCACTACAAGGATCACGGCTCAAACCAAACGGACGTTGCGTTCCATCGTCTTGATCACATCGTCGAACCGGCCTGCAAGCACCTGCTTGGCGAGACTCAGTGTGAAACCCTTGGCTGCGTGGAGCGGCACATGCGACGGCAACGAAAGCGCGAAGGGGTCTACAACCGCATCGACGACGACCGGGCCGTCCTTGTAGGCCAGCGCTTCCGTGAGAGCGTCTTTCACGTCGCCGGGTTCCTCGAGACGGATGCCTTTCGCGCCCATCGCTTCGGCCACGCGCGCGAAATTCGGATTCTTGAAGTCCACTCCAAAGGGAACGAATCCCGCCTCCTGCTGCTCGATCTTCACGAAGTCGAGCGATTCGTTGTTGAGGATGATGTGCACGACGCGCGCCTTGCGTTGTACAAGAGTGGCCAGATCACCAAGCGCGAGCATCGTGAAACCGCCATCGCCGCAGAGGGCAATCGTCTGCCTGCCAGGGTAGGCCAATTGTGCGCCGAAGGCGTTGGGCACGGCGTTGGCCATCGATGCCCATGAAAAGGAGCCGAAGAGCCGGCGATTCGCGCCGCCTTTAATGTGCCGCGCTATCCAGATGCAAGCCGTTCCCGTGTCGGCGAAAAACATGGCGTCGTCGGAAGCCAACTCGCTTAATGTAGCGGCGAGGTACTCTGGGCGAATCGGCTTGATGCCCGGGCCTTTCTCAACGTAATGATTTAGCAACTCGCCGAAGCTTCGCGTTTGCGCAAGGTGCTTTTCGAGGAAGTTGGTGTCATTTTTCTCGCTCACCTTTGGCAGCAAGGCCGCGACCGTCGCCTGCACGTCTCCAACAAGTCCCAGATCAAGGGCCGTCCTGCGGCCGAGGTGCTTCGGATTCGTGTCAATCTGGACTTTTTTGACGTTGCCGTTCGGCAAAAACTCGGAAAACGGAAAATCTGTCCCGAGCAGAAGGAGCAGATCGGCGGCGTGAATCGCGTTGTACGTTCCGCCGTAGCCGATGAGACCGGTCATGCCCGTGGCGTGGGGGTTGTCGTGCTCGAGCCATTGCTTGCCGCGCAAGGAGTATCCGACAGGCGCTTTTAGCTTGTTGGCCAGCGCCAGCACTTCGTTCCGCGCGTCGCGGCAGCCTGCACCGCCAAAGATGGCAACCGTCTTTGACTCGTTGATCAAGCGTGCGAGCTTTTCCAGGTCCGCCTCGGCAGGACGAAGGACAGCCTTGGCAGGAATCGCTGCGGCATGCATTCCCTCCGGCGCTTCGGAGGCCGCGACGTCGCCGGGGAGCGAAATCACAGTGGGACCGCGGTCGATCACGGCAGTGGTGATGGCGGTGTTGAAGACTGCCCGGGCCTGTTCCGGATTCACTACGCGGCCGATGTAGAGCGCGGCGGCATCGAAAAACTTGTAAGGATTGAGCTCTTCAAGAGAGGCCGTGTCGATCAGCTTTGATTCGACGTCACCCGCAATGGCAATCACCGAGGCGCCTTCTTTCCTGGCGTCCATCAGACCGTTAAACAGGTGAGTCACGCCGGGGCCGGCCGTGCCGCAGACCGCAACTGGGTTTCCCGTCAAGTAGGCCTCTGCAACCGCGGCGAAGGCGCCGTACTCTTCATTCCGCACGTGAATGAACTCAATCTTTCCGTTCCGGCGGAGGGCATCGATGACGGGATTGAGAGCGTCCCCAACAATGCCATAGCAGCGTTTCACGCCAGCCTTTTGAAGCATTTCCCACAACACGTCCGCAACATTTCGTCCCATTTGAATCCTCCAAATTTGGATATCAGATCTCGCGACCATCGGCTCCCGTGACGCCGAACCGGGGAAGTTAAGTAGAGTGCTGAAACTGTCTACATTTGACGTTCTGTCGTACCAGACTTCGGATCAACAATTGTGTGGCGATCTGCTGCTTTTTCTTTGTTTTAGCTTCACTCAGAGCACCCATCGCCACCCAAAGGCAGAGTTGGTTCGGGGGTTGGATGCGACGTTCAGGAATTAGGGGATAAAATTTCTGAGCCACGCCCCTATCCGTTCTAATTGTTGGGCTCATCAAGAGGCATTCGTCGGCGACCAACTCCTAAGAAGTTGCGTGACCGGACATGTGGGCAGTGGGACCACCCCTCACAACGCAAAATCTGGTTGCACCGAAATAGTGCAGTGGTGAGGGGTGTATCACTTTCCCCCGCCCGCTAAGCTAACCTGTCAACGCGCTGGCTGCGGAAGCCCTCGAGGGTCCATGTGTCTTGCGCTTCGATGTGACGGAGGATGTAGCGGTCGCCAGATTGCGTCTGGACGCGGAAGAAGGTTTCGCCGGGGGAATACCAGCGGTCTTCGATTTGGGCGATGGGCAGAAGGGCGTCGCCGAGTTTGAGAGCGCGAGGCGATTCGTCAGCTTTGTAGCCGGAGTAGCTGATGACCTGGACGGGCTTCATAGACTTACCATTGCTCGAACGGGGTCAGTTTGCGCGCATCTCGTCGGTTTCGGCGTTCCACGCGGCTCCCAGGAAAACGATCACCGCGGAAATCTGCATCCAGATGAGCAGCCCGATTACGGCTGCCAGGCCTCCGTAGACGAGGCTGTACGGCACGCGGCGAACATAAAAGCCGAAGACGACGTTCACCAGCCACCACAACAGGGTTGCCAGCGTGGCGCCGGGCAGCACGCGCTGCAGGCTCTCTTCCTTGGGACGCGCGACCCAGTACATCACCGTAAGCGCGAGCATGGCCAACACCATGGCGACGAGTGGAAAAAACACCAGCCAGATCCCGTTCACAACATTGTGTGTGCCGATGACGCCGGTTACCCAGTGGCGCAACGGCCGGCCGAAAACACCCAGAATTCCAGCCATGAGAATCGGCGCAACGGTAATCAGAAGCAGCAAGAGGCCGCGTAGCTGGCGGCGGAGAAAACTGCTGTTGTCTTCATCTCCGTATATCAAGTGAATTCCATCCATCAGAAGTTTCATCACCTGCGAGCCGCCAATCAGGCTGCCGGCCCAGCCGAGCAGGGCGAATTTCCAGAGGTCGGGGCCGCGCCGGCTCAAGAAATCGCCCACGATACTCTGACTGCCCGGGGGAAGAAACGCGGTGAAATCGCGAATGGCGTCCAGAAGCGCGGTGCGGCTGCCGATCCAGCTGGAAGCCAGGCCAACAGCCAGGAGCAACGTGGGGAAAAATGCCAGGAAAACATTAAAAGCGATGGCTTGAGAGATCATGCTACAACGCGGAAAGACCCGCTTGACGGTACCCCAGAGGCGAGTGGAAAGCCGGCGTTGGATAGGCATCGCAGGACATTATAGCCGCAAGGGCAAGAATAAAATTTTTCTAATGGCGATAAAGTTTGTCGAGAGTCAGCCGATAAGTCAGATGCACGCTCTATGCGTGCGTCGAGGAGGCTGAATGGCCGTCAATGGCATTTCCCAGGCGAACGGAGCGGACCTTCTTCAGAGGTTAGTGGATTCCGGTGGGCAGGCTCCTGCTGCCGCGCCGCAGAATACAGATGCGGCCTTGAAAATCGCGAAGACCGAGGCGCAGTTGAGTGAAGCCTCCGTGGTAGGTGGCGGAGCGCCGGACACATCCGGGACCCTGCTGAACACCTACGCCTGAGGCGTGATCGGTTCGATTAGTTGAAAGAGGCTGACGCAGAGCCCTGCGCGCCCGCAACGTGGGGCGGGCGGAAGACTAATGCGGAAGATTGCGCCAGAGCAGCGGCATATAGTACGCATCCAGATCGCACCTTCCGTGTTGCCCTTCATCAGCGAGTATCTCCCCCCAACTCCTCCTCAAAAGTGCCCAATGCAGCCACAGAGTAAAAGCTGGTCGCTTGAATTCTTACCGCCTTCGGGATTGAGTCGCCGTTTTCCGCTGTGACGCACCTGTCGTACACTGCTCTTACGCGTTCCGAAGATGACAGGACTGAAAGCAGCCTTGGCGAGGGGTGACTTCGCCTTGTGTGAGGGGGCACGCCGGGGCACATGTGGGGTTTCGCAAAGTGAATATTCTATCGTTGGCAAATGCGCGCATGTTCGGAGTCGTGCTCGCTTACGCTTTTCTGCCATGTCTGGCGACTGCGCAGACAGAAGCGCCGAAAAAGGTGACGTGGAAATCGGTGCAGTTTGCGATCGTGCGCTTCAACGATCAGGCGCCGAACTCCTGGAACATTTACCACTCGGAGAAAAAGGGCATTTTGCTGGTGCGTTTATGGAAACGCTACATGCTGGTGAAAATTGCGGACGAAGAGGTGTACGACATCGATCCGCAGAAAATCAGTGTGCAAGGGGGTTCGGCCGAATGGTCCTATGCCGACATCCCGGATAAGCCGATCGAAGTTACGGAGTGGAAAGAACGCAATATCGGGTCAATGCAGCGGGTGACGTTTCGCTTCGGGAAAAACGGCCACGTGCTGGAATTGCAGATTCCGCTCGGGCTTAATCGTGAACCGTTGTACTGAGCATCCCGCAACAAACCTTAATCCGACCTGCGGTACACTCCATAAAACCACGGAATTCCGAGCGCGCCAGGCGCGACGCCGACATTGACGGCATCGCCGGGGCGGAAGCGATCGTAATCGTCGGAATCGACGGCCAACCTCTCAACGCGATGCCCCGCGCGCCACGAGGGCACAAACAGGCGCCGCGTGCCTCGCACTACTCCCTTCATCTGGTACCGGCTCTCCACAACGGAAGCGTGAAATACCACGTTTTTGGGCGAGTCCAGCCGCCCGTTCAGGACGAGCGCGGTCAAAAGGATGAAAGGAATGGGAATCAGGCCGGTGAACAGATGGCGCAGGACTTCGATTTCTTTGCGAGCGCGGGCGCGGTTCTCCAACACGATAGCGAGCGTGAGCGCGACGAAAAACACCAGTCCAAAAAAGACCAGCATGCCGTCAATGTCCAACGGGGCATAGATCTGGCTGACATAGGGGAACAAGAGCGAGCCGGCGAGAAAGACCGTCATCTGGCGGATCAGGCGGCGGCGAAACACAAGTTCCGCGGCGGCGGAGGTCAATCCGCAGACCGGGCACTGATCGCTGGCGCGTTCCGAGCCACAATCCAGACAATGGGTCATGAAAATATTATAAAGCCTTAGCCGTTTTCGGCGAGCTTCGCGAGGATTTCCTGGTAAGGGTGGGCCTTTGGATCTTCAGGGACGGCAATCGTCACCCCCATCCCCAGCCCCGGTTCCACGCGCTTGACCGAGCATTCCAGCCATACGGAACGATCGGAGACGAGTCGCGCCCGGAAGCCCGCCCCGACCCACAGGATGTCTTCGGATTCGATGAACATGCCGCCAACGCTGATATCGCGAGTGCGGGCCTTCAGACGAGCGGAACCCCACTCGATTTCGACGCTGGTTTGATACGCGTAGCGAGGCGCCCTGCGGCGTTCGGGACGGCGAGGCCCGAGTTCCCCCACGGACATGGACGGCGCTCCTCTTGGAGATGGACGGCACGCATACTCGAACCCAAGCAGCGAGCCTACGCCCTGAAGATACGCCGAAAAGGAACACATTGTTTCAGACACCGCGCACCGGTGTTCTGTTCCCGCCATTTTACATTTGGGCACGAGACCGCAGAGCGACGGAGACCCTTTACATTCAAGAACCCGCGAGCTATGTTGCCCAGGTTTCGCAAAGAGGGGGGAGGGTTCCGATGGGGGGCAGCGCAACGGATTATCTGGCCGCGGAACGCACGGTGCTTGCGTGGATTCGGACGGGTATCGCGCTGATGGGGCTGGGATTTGTGCTGGCGCGTTTCGGGCTGTTTCTCCAGGAGTTCAATCACCTGCAGCCGGACTTTCAAGTGAAACAGTATGGGGTCTCCCTTTGGATCGGGATCGCGCTTATCCTGATGGGCGTTTCAGTATGCCTGCTCTCCACGATTCGCCATTTGCGGATGCTGAAGCAACTGCAAGCCGGAGAGTCGCTTTTCTTGCGCAGCCCGCGATTGGTGATTGGGGTGGCCACGGCCCTGGTGATTCTGGGACTGGTGATGGCCAGTTACCTGATTTTTGCTAATCCAAAGGCGGTTGTTCATGCATCTATGATGGGGGAGAATTCGATGGCGAGCAGCATGGAAAACGGAATTGTGCGGATACCTGGCAACCGCCCGGTAGACGAAACCGTGGCCAAGCTGCAGGGAATTTTGCAGGCCAAGGGCGTGAAATTGTTCGTGGTGGTGGATCACAGCGGCGAAGCGGCAAGCGCAGGTTTGAAAATGCCGAACACCAAGCTGCTTATTTTTGGAAACCCGAAAGCCGGGACGCCGCTGATGCTGGCGGCGCCGAGCGTGGCCCTCGATTTCCCGCTGAAGATTCTGGTGGCAGAAGACGCCGCTGGTAAAACCTGGGTTTCCTACAACGCGACGGCTTATCTGCAGTCAAGGCACTCTCTGTCGGCGGACCTATTGCCGAACATCGCCGTCATTGAGGCACTTGCGGCAAAGGCGGCGGAGTAAAGAGGGCTTCCGCTCTCCTCCGAGTTCTCCGGTTTCACCTCGCGATCCCCCCTGAAGCGTAAAAACGCCCAGGCAATATGATGAATCTTTACGCTACCAGGCCTAAGTGCGCTTTGCCGCGTGGTGACGCGTGTGATAAATTAGTAGTTTGGGCCACCAGTCCAATTTGCAACTGAGGGAGATTTCATGGGTTTTTTCAGCACGGCTTCGCGCCGGCTTGGCATTGCGGGAGAGTTGCTCTCCTTTTTTGCGCGCAACAAGCGCTGGTGGATGCTGCCGGTCATCCTGGTGGTGCTCTTCACCGCCGTTCTTATTGTTCTTGGACAAAGCTCGGCTCTCGCGCCGTTCGTCTACGCCCTCTTTTAGGCGAATCGCGACGCTATGGCCAATATTCTCGTCGAAAACCTGAAAACTCTTTGGAACGCGTGGAAGCGCCTGGCCCACAAGATCGGCAATTTCCAGGCGCGCGTCATATTGACGATTATCTACGCTATCGCGGTTCTTCCCTTTGGCCTGGTAGTCCGCTTGTTTTCCGATCCCTTGCGGATCAAGCATCGCCCCACGAACTGGGTTGAGCACCCCGCCGAAGTCCACGACATGAGCTGGGCCCAAAGGCAATAGTTCATGCACATTCTTGGCATTTCCTGTTATTACCACGATGCTGCCGCTGCGATTCTGCGCGACGGCCAGCTTGTTGCCGCCGCCGAAGAAGAACGCTTCTCT
>DATHMM010000064.1:0-2380 GCA_035487095.1 Candidatus Sulfotelmatobacter sp. | reverse complement strand
TTAATCTTCTTTTCCAGCGCATCCAGAATGCGCGTCCACGGATTGGGGGAAAGCGGTGGTGTGCTCTGAGCTGACATAATTATGAAATACCCGCCGCGGCGTCCCGGCGGCTGGCTGAGGGCGCCTGTCTAAAACTGCTGTTTACGTGCTCGCCGATGGAACTCTTAGTGTACTGCGGAATGCGCCACTTGTGTCATGCGCGGTTGCTATGGTGAATGATCGTTTCAAACCCGACAGTGCGAGATGGTAGCACAAAAAATTTTCGTCGTAACGGAAATCTTCGCGCACAAATTTTTCCCGAACACGATTCGGAACCCCAGGCCACGCGCCTGTCAAGTGTCAAGGATGTAACTGCAACGCGCGCAGTGCAAACGCATTGTCATTCCGAACAAGTGTTCTTTGCGTCGGAACAATCGCGCGTTTGGTTCGCATCTTCATCAAGGTGCGTCAACCTGACTGCCCGCCCTTTGCCCTCACCGCTCTCCGTCATTTATACTTATCGTTTGCCATAACACCGTCGACGGAATCAGGAGCAGCTATCTTTCATGCCCAAGCGTACATTCCAACCTAACCGGCGCAAGCGAAGCAAGAAACATGGTTTTCGCACGCGCATGAAGACCCAGGGCGGCAAAAAGGTGATTTCCCGCCGCCGCGCCAAGGGGCGGAAACGGGTCTCCGTAAAACCCGGCTTCCGCGAGTAGCTTTTCTGGTGCCGCTCACTTCCACAGTCGAGACCCTCAGCCGCCCGCTGCAGCACGCAGGCATGCTGGCTAATGCCGCGCTGGGAACTCGACCTGACTTCGCTATGCCATCAAAGCCGACAGCCCGATTCCCCCGCAGCGCGCGCCTTCTGCGCCATGCGGATTTCGAGCGCGTCTACAAACAAGGGCGCCGCCACTTTTCCGCGTCCATCACCGTTTTTTACTGGCCGCGTCCAGAATCAGAAACGCCAGCCACAGGCCTGCGCGTAGGATTCACGGTCGGCCGTGTCCTCGGCGGTGCCATTCAACGCAACCGCATGAAGCGCCGCTTGCGCGAAGCAGTTCGCATGACGCGTCCAGTTACAGGCATTGCGGCGGACGTTGTCATCAATCCGAAAAAATCATTGCTGACTGCCGACTTCGCCGCACTGAAAAATGAAGTCAGCCGAGCCTTCGCCGTAATCGAGCAAAACCTATCAGCGAGGAAGCTGTAGCCGCGAAGCGGCGACAGAGTGCAGCCCAGGGCGCAAGCCCTGGGTAGGAAAAGCAGAAATTAACCAGCCCCGAAGGGGCGAAAGAGCTAGACATAGGGCAAACGCGACAGCGATGTAACAACGTCGAACGCGGTTCTCTCTAACATGACTAACGCTGCCAAATTCGTCACGCTGCAACTGCTGCGGGCCTACAAGTGGGCCATCTCACCCATGCTGCCCGCGGCCTGCCGCTACGTGCCGACCTGCTCCGAATATGCCATGGAGGCCGTCGAGCGTTACGGCGCCCTGCGCGGCGGATGGATGGCCTTCAACCGCGTCCTCCGCTGCCATCCCCTGGCCCGCTCCGGCTACGACCCGGTGGTGAAGCAAGCAAGTGGCGCAAACTGTGATTCAGTGTCCCTGAGGTAATTAAGGAAGACTTTGGCCGAATATCAAAATCCTCAACAAGAGCCCGGCTCCGAGCGCCGGCTCCTCATCGTCGTTGTTCTTACGTTCGTCGTCCTCGTCGTATCCCAGGCGTTGCTCAAGAAGTACGCGCCACCTCCGGCCGAGCCAGCGCAAAATAAAACCGCACAAACGCAGCCGGCAACCACACCGCCTCCGTCTGCTCCCGCGGCGATAATCCCCAAGCTTCCATCCTCCACGGTCACCAAGCAGGCTTCCACCGAGACGGAAACCGTCATCGAAAACGACCTGTACAAAATCACGTTCACCAACCGCGGCGCCCAGGTCAAATCCTGGATCCTCAAGAAATTCGATAACGACGCCCAGAACGGCCCGCTCGATCTCGTCAACGCCGCTGCCGCCCAAAAATTCGGTTACCCGCTCTCGCTGTGGACCTACGACGAGGCCCTGCGCAACCGTCTCACCTCCGCGCTCTATGTAGCATCGAATGAAGGCAATCTCACGGCCCCAGCCACGATCACCTTCGAATACGCCGATCAGGATCTCGTCGTCCGCAAAACTTTCCGTTTCGACCACACCTACGTCCTCAATGTAGAAACCTCCGTCCTCTACAAAGGCGCAGAAATCTTCGCCCCCCCGGCCTGGCCCGCCGGATTCGGCGATCAGGGGGGGGAGCTACCAGTTCCAGCGAGGCCCGGCAAGTACAATGCTGCAGCCTACGGCGCCTCCGGCATCGACTACCACAACGATGCTTCGACCGAGCGCAGCGGCTACATCTTC
>DATHMM010000063.1:0-154549 GCA_035487095.1 Candidatus Sulfotelmatobacter sp. | reverse complement strand
CCACGAGCGTTTCATCGTCCTTTGAAAACGGGACAGACTTGAGACTGAGATAGACGTTGTGCTCTATCCACGCTTGCAATCGGCTCGCGGGAACAAGACTGCGGTCGCTGTCGTTTGCGGCATAGAAGCCGTCAAAACAATGTACGAATGCTTTTTCCTGTACATCCGCTCCGAGCTTGGCAATAAGCAAAGCGTGTTCGATGGCAATGTGTCCGGCGCTGAATGCCTCGGCCACAGGTGGAATGAGGGTCAAAAGCCGAAGGCGTTTGGCGATGTAAGCAGCGCTCTTGCCTGTCTTGGCTGCTATTTTCTCGATGGTGTAAGCGGCCCCCTCACTTTCGAGCAGAGCGCGAAACCCTTGCGCTTCCTCGAACGGATGCACATCGGCCCTAAGAACGTTCTCGACGATTTGCGTTTCGAGCGCCTCCTCGTCGTTAAGGTCGGCGATGCGAGCGGGCACTTCCGACAAACCCGCTCGCTGCGCGGCGCGATAGCGCCGTGCCCCCGAAACGATTTCGAAATGTCCGTTCACTCTCCGCATGAGGAGCGGTGAAAGGACCCCTTTGCTGCGGATGCTTTCGGCCAGTTCCTCCAGTTTTTCCTCATCGAACGTCTTGCGCGGGTTGGTCGAAGATTCGACCAACTGCGCGAGGGGAACGTTCACGTATTCTTGCAACGGTTTCATTGTTTCTTTCGTGCTCATATCCTTTTCTCCTTCTTGTTTTGCAAAGTCTTTTTGAATTTCTTCCAACTGGCACGACGAGCCCGAGACAAACGTGGAGCGGGCAGCCTAAAGGCTGCCCGCTGCGGGGATTCCCGCTTTCAAAATGGAAGTAGCGGCGGTAAAGATGCGAGCCGCGTTATGGTTGGGGATTTCCTTTTCGGTTTTCAGCCAGTGCTGGATGTAGCCCCGGCAGAACTCGGCTCCTTCGAGGCCCAGCGTCTCGCAACAGATCAGCGCGACGGATTCCGCTTCCACCTCGCGGAGATGGCGGGGAGTGAGTTCGCCGTCCACAAGTGTTTCTGTAGCGGTGTGGCCAAGAACGATGTGGGCGATTTCGTGGAATGTGGTTTTGTGAGGGAGTGCGGCAAGAGGACTTACAGCAATTTCCCGTTGCCTCGCAAACCCCTGAATGTTGCCGTTTAGTTCGTCGAACGGTATGCGCGCTATATGCAAAGTATCGAGCGCCGTATCCGTATCGAAGCCGGGAATGGGCGCAATGTAGGTTTCTTCCCCTTCGGTTTGCGCGAGGACAAACCAATAGGCGCGGAAACGGAAGGCGTGTCGTGTCTGTGGTTCCTCTGGTTCTTCCTCCGCGTTGTCGGTGTGCGTGGTTCGCTTGAATGGCATCGGCATACAGAGGGTGATTCCTGTCTCCCCCTTGCGGACGTGCCGTTTGCGTTCGAGCCAACCGCGATAGGTGTTGAGCGGACCCGGCTGCAAGTTGCGTCGAACGCACTGTTCGAGCGCAAGCAAGGCATTCCCGATGCTGTAGTTGTGAAATGCGGTGTAGGCTTCGAGCATTCGGCCCGGCTTTTCGACCGCATCGCGCAAGAGTTCCCCCCAAGTGGCCTGTTGTCTTTCTGGCATTTCGCTTTTCCTCTTTTCTTCCTTTTTTCGAGCGTGGTTTCGCTTGAAAAAAAGAACCAATTGCCCTTCCTGAGAGGTCCCCGGCGCCTAGCCGCCCGCGCTGTCAAGGGCGCGCGGGGTTCGCGTTCACGGGAGCGAAGCGGACGCCCTTGACAGAAGGAGCGGGCGGTCTAGGCGCAGTCTTCTCGCAGGAAGGGCAAAGGGGAGAAAGACAGTTCCGTAGGGAACCTACCGAGGACAGTTGTGGTTTTGTGAATCCGTGAAGACTCGTCTGGAGGGTGTGCTACAAGAGAAAGTTTTACTTCAAGATCGGAGGAGCGCCAAAGGAGCAAAGAGGGGAAACCGTTTCAATTCGTCTTCGGAGAATGGTTCGTTCAAGCATTTGATGTCAACGGCCTTTGGCGCGCATTGCACAAACGGTTCAAACGCTTCGCGTAGCATAGCCGCATACTTCTTCCGGTCGTAGCCGAACCATCCCTCCCAGAGCGCGAAGGCCCGAACGCGATCGTTCGGTACGGAGGACTCACTGTCTGTGATGACGTACTCGATGTTCTGACCGGGGCGTAGTTTGACGCCACTCCCAAAGAGTTGCTGGGCGGCAATCGCCGTGACACCGGCCTTTTGATAGTCACGCGGTTCCTTGGTGATACGCTTACTCACCACGAGATCCTTGACCTCGACCTTCCCACTCGCCAAGCGCTCTTCGTAACCAGCCAAAACCATGCGGGCGGATTCTAGCTTCCGTACATAGGATTCGTAGTCGTGCGCCTCGGCCAGGATGGAAAGCACCTCATGTTGCATTCGGTTTAGCAGTGGAGGCGTATCGTGACGCCGGCATTCGAGCCCCCGGATCTTAACCTCCCCATCCTCGCCAACGGCGAAGAAACGATTCGGGACGGGAACACCCTGGTATTGCTTCGATGGAAGGAAAACGACGTAGCGATAGACCGACTCGATTGCCAAGGGAAGGTTGGTCCGTTCCTCAATCTCTCTGGCAAGCTGCTCGAAATCCTCCTGTGTCGCTCCTTCTCGCCACACGTAGAGCGAGTCAACGAGGGCGTGTATCAGCTCAAATCCCCGGCTCTCGGCCAGTTCCTTCGCCACTAATAGCGTTTCGCGTGCGACAGCGTTGATGGCTTCGTGGGCTTCGATCTTGCCGAAACGAGCATTCTTGTATCCCGTATATCCGAAGCAACAGACGAGGAGCCACTTCAGCGAGTCGCGTTGTAGTTTGAATCGCTGTGCGATGGCTGGGGCGGCCGTCTTCTGGAGTTTCTTCAATTCAATCCGCTTGGCAATCAAACGTTCCACGACTCGGCTGGTGATGCCCCGCCTCTTCTGGCAAACGCGATAGCCCAGCTCCGGTATTCGGGGAGCGTCGGGACAGCAAGGGCAGTTCATGGTTTCGGGAGAGATATTGAAACGCGCCATGATGCTTGGGAACTGGCTCACAAAATCCAACTCCGCCACATTCGCGGTGAACCCGAGCTTCGGCACAAACACCAGTCCGCCGCGATCCGCGGCCAATAGCTCATCCGGCGATTTTGGGTCTTCGGGCTCCGCTTTCTGCTCCGGTATTAATATGCCGTCGCGGTGCGCCAGTTCCATTTGCATGTACGAAATGCCTGTGCCAGTGGTCGTGCGCGCCGCGTACTGGATGGGCAGCTTGGTGACTCGCGCCAACTCCCAGAGGCCCGCGAAGTCGCACTTCTCCGAAATGAAGGAGTTCTGCTTGTCCACATGGATGCGCCCGAACAGGGTTGTTGCGCTGGCTTTGAACAGTATCCGCCCGTAACTCGTGTAACTGCGCCCGCGGGACTGCTGGACCGACGCGCTCAGGTCGCGATTCAAGTTCAAGGAGAGTTTCAAACGCTCCGCTTGCTGACGCAGCAAGGGCAGAATGGTTGAGTCTCCCCACTCGGACAGAATCACATCCGGGTTTTCCCGCTTGAGTAGGTGGGCGAATCCTTGCGCGGGTGGTTCGCCGGTTTCGTCCAGCTCCCAACAAGTTCCATCGACTTCTATTTCGAGGGCAGGTCTTTGTCCATGCGCCGGGTCGATGCGTGAAGTTCCGGCAAGGCGAATCTGCATAATCTTGAGGGGAGGCATCTCATAGTCGAGCTTCCATTCATCGTCCTGGCAGTCCATCGCCGTGATTCTGCCCTCGTCGTCCGTCTCGACCTCGACGTAGGCCAGTGGGAATATTCCCTTCTCCCAGCAATAGAGCGATGCCACCATCAGGTCGCTGTTGTAAAGCTGTAGGCGCGAGTCCAGGCGATGCACCCAACGTCCCCAGCCAACAAAATCCACTGGGCAAAGTACGGACACCTTTACGACTTGGCGCGTGGCGTTCAGCCACAGGTCGATCCTTTCGGTGAGTTGGGTGCGAAGGTCGGTGGTTTGCGTCTGCGCCGCGTCCTGAAGACGAGCAAGTTTTTCCGTGCTCCCCGATACATAGAAGACAGGCGCAAAGTCATCGGTCAAACGGTAGTGCGCCTGATTCCTGTCGATTAGCCACAGGGTCATGCCCCGCTTGTTCGGATAGAGGTCGAGAATCCATCCTTGCAATTTCACAAAGCACCCCTGCGTTCTGCAAGACTTTTTCCACGGCGTCGAGCCGTTTTTCCTGGTCGAGAGCAATGGAAAGGAGAATGGCTTCCATCGGGTTGTCGTGACACTGGTAGGTGGCAGCCTGGGTGTAGCAACGTACGCGGACAAATAGCCGGTCAAAATGCGGCTGGTCCTCCCGCCGCAACGCTCGCCGGAACTTTTTCCATCGTTCCGCGTTTTGTTCAATCAATTGGACAAATGTAGGGACGGTCCTGCCCATAATGCACCTCGAACTTTCTGTTCAAACTGATAAAAGTGGTGTGTTCTTCTCGCAGATAAAGGAAAGGGAGCTTTCGGAACCGGGTTCGACTTTCAGGATGTGGTCAGCCTGGTTGCGGAGTTTCTGAAAGAAATCGCGCCGTTTTGTGTTGAACGATGCTGCATTCGAAAAAACGGCCACAGAAAGTGGAAGCGGCGCAACCTCGCGCAATCCTTCGAGCGCGTGTTCAAACGAAGCGCGCGCCGGACGATCCTGAACATCTTCATCGAAATACAAATCCGGCAAGGCCGTGACGATCAACACATCAGCGGAAAACCTTGCAAGGACTTTCGGGACACGACGGATCAGTTCCGTCAATTGAAAGCAAGTAAACGCACGAGAAACTCGAATGAGGCAGTTGAAAGCAGACGCGTCAAGGCCGCGCTCCCGAGCAAAACGGGCTACCAGCAGCGGGCTGATTTGATTTGCACCGTCAAGATAGAGGATTCGCTTTTCCTCAAGCAGGACTCTCGGAAGGAAGTAGTGCGAGAGTCGCGGCATTTCCGGGCAGCCGTAATAAAGCGTCAGCGCACGATTGGGAAGCACCCATGGTCTCGGGGATGACTGTCCTTCCCCGCTGCTTGCTGCGAGGGGTAAATTCATATTGACCTACTGTTGGCCCGGGAAAGCATACGTCATGGTAGGCGAACAAAAAGCGAAATGTCAAGAGCGGGGGTAGCGGTAGTGCGGGAATTGTCCGGCGCGCCATACCAGGACTTAGCCGCTCTTTTGTATATTTTTTATTTTTCTTCATCGACCCGTTGATCCTTGTGAACGTATCGCATCCCGCGTGACGATGACTAGTCTCGCAACCCATCCACTCCGACCTGTCATCAGCACACTCGGTTCGCAACGAACAGAAGAATACAGTTGACGCGATTCTGGACCCTATATAGACTTCCGAGTATGGATACCCCAAACATACGCATTACCTCTTCACTACTCAAGGTCTTAGGCGCATTTATCGCGAACAAGGACGAACTTTCTGGCGCGGACGTCGCTAAGTTGACCGGACTATCCTCAGGTACGCTTTATCCCATTCTCATGCGACTGGAGCAGTGCAAATGGCTCCAGAGTGAATGGGAGGACGGAGACCCGCACGAACTCGGCAGACCAAGGCGACGACTTTATCGAATCACCGCAGTTGGTGCCCGCAGGGCGCGGAAGGAATTTAGTGATTTTAAGACTGCCATCGGGAGGGCCGCGTGGACAATCTCTTGAGCGCCATAATCTCTATCCTCAGCACGCTATTCGCTGATGAAATTAAGGCGTGGCTTCCTTTCCTTGCAGAGCAAGTGACAAAAGCTGCCGTTCGTTTGTTGCGCGCAGAACAGCGAGAACGATACGACGAAGAATGGCGTGGTCACCTCGAAGAGACTCCCGCAGGGATTCTAAGGTTGTGGATTGCTTTCGGATTTTATCTAGCTGCGCGAAGAGTCTCGTACCGGCGCTGGAGTGTCACCTCACGTGTAGCTTCACGCGTAGCAGGCCTTATCATTTTAGTGTTAGTTGCGCCGCTGCTTGGATGTCTTGCGCTTATCCTTGGTTTACTGCCACGGGGCGTACGCATCTGTAAGGATGTATTCAAAGATCGTAACGGGCGAATTGTGCCCTTTTCACGCTTTGCGTTGAGAGAACCTTATGGGATTGAGTTCCGATTGCACTGTCTGCTTCGTTCCGGGCTGCCGCAGGGTCAGGAGGAACCTAGATTCTTGAGATATCATTATTCCTGTTGGCGCAACTCCAGATCACTAGACTTTTTTCATTTCGCGTTTGACCACTGGCTTTGTTTTCTCCCAGCATGGGTCGATGTGGCTCGCGGTGACGTGCCAATCATGGATTTCATCAGACCTCTTCAAGTCCCAGTGCCCAAAAAATTCTTGAAGTGAATCTTCGCCAGCGATCAGCAATGGTCGTCCCTACCCCGACAACTGACGGCCACCGCTAACTGAAAAGAGCGGGCTGCGCAGATGCATCTGCGGGCTCGTGAAAATTGCTTAGGCCCACGCCAACAAGACGAAACCGCTGCTGCGGCCTGAGGCCGACGCGTTCGCGCTGCGACAGCGCGATATTCGTGAGTTCCTCGCAAGAAGAAGGTGGAGAACCTGGCGTGTGGCTGCGAGTGAGAATTTTGAAGTCGCTGGTCTTCAGTTTCAGTACGACGGTGCGAGCGATTCGTGATTCCTTGCGCGAGGCACCCTATGTGTGCTCCGCAAGTTTTCGGATCATCGGCTCCATCTCGGTCAGCAAGACATCTTTCTCAAAGGTGTCCTCGGCGGATATAGATTGTGTTGGCCTGTCAGGGACTACGTCGCTGTTGTCGATCCCCCGCGCCAACTCGTAGAGGCGCACGCCAAAGAGGCCGAAGCGGGCTTCGGGTGTCGACAAATTCATTCGCCGCAGGTCGGCGATCGTTTGTACCTCAAGCTGCTTCTGTTTTTCTTCCCTGACTTTGGCTACTCCGGGTAGTCGGTCAACGGACAACGGCAATAGAAACGAATCAATTTCTTCCGGTTGTATTACAAAAAGCCCATCTGGTTTTTTCCAGTCCGAAGCAATCTTCGCCAGGAATTTGTTCGGCGCTACTCCTGCCGAGGCGGTCGCGATTTGGTGAAGAACTCAACGCTGAGAAAGTGAAAAAGGCAGTTTGGTTGAGGCCAGAAGCCGTCGCGCAAATTGAGTTCCTGGAATGGACCGAGGGCGATAGCTTACGTCATTCGAAGTTCGTCGGACTGCGCGAGGACAAGGACCCACGAAGCGTTGTCAAGGAGAAGCCGGCGAGCCCTGAATAACTTCCTGTTAGCTCGTCATCTGTTCTAAATCCCGAACCGCGATGCCAAAGAAGCGAGTCCGAGTCCGACCATGAACGTGTTCTCTCCAATGATGGACGCCGCAGGTTTCATTTCGTCTTCTGGCTGAGTGAATACTCATCTGTGTCTACCGAACCATCCTCTTTCAATTGGATCGTGAATGAAAGCTTATGCTTGGCCCCGAACTCGCCTCCGTAGGTTATGCCGCAATCCAGGTCCGAATGTTCGTACGCAAGTCTCCGCCCGGCTCGGGCCGACCGCATAAACCGCATTACCAATGGTGTATAAATCTCGAGTGTACCAACTTCCTTCGTCTGCAAATCGAAGAAAGCAAGAATTCCCAAATCCGCCTTTGTCGTTTTCGGCGTTTCATCGAGCGGATGGCCAGCGGGAATCGTATTTGTTACTACAAAACATTTCACGTCGACATCCTCGGTTTGGGACGTGCCTTGATTGACGATCGTTATAATGTCGTCCTTGCCTGAAATCGGATTCGGGACGACTTCTACTTTGGCCACACGAAGCCAAGGTCGGAATTGCGCTTGAAGCTGGCTCCTAGAGAGCTTGAGAGAATTTGCTGCCTCGTCTGCGAGTTCTTTTTGCCCCGCGGCTGCTTTCTCTGTGGCAGCTAGCATTCGCTCCTGCTGAGCTTCATGTTGCTTTGCCGCTGCATCGGCTTTTTCCTTAACATCCCTCGCAAGCTCGTATTGAAGGTGGGTAATGTGAACCGATATTCCAGCGATAGTGGCCGACCCGATTGCCACGACAACCGCCACGAGGCTGAGGACTACGGTTGTCCGATGTGGCCGGTCAGCGATTTTCTCACTCCTAGTAGTTTCGGCTTCCATGACTGTACTCAGTGATGAATGAGCGGCACAGCGCCTAATTGGGCTGGCTCTGTGAAACCGGAACTGAAGGCTTCTTGTCAGTTTGACCTGGAGGCGGTGGAGCAGGGGCGCCGGCCGGCTGCTGGGTTGTCGTAGCAGCTTTGATGGCGGCAGGGTCATGTAATATCTGCGTCCCGTCGGAAGAGCGGACCACTGGCACGAGGGAGGACGAACCCACGAAGTATAGAAAGCCTTTTGCATCAGGGTCATACTTAGCCAGAGAGCATTGCGTGGCGTCCGCCGCGGCATTGCACAAGATCGACATTGGTTTGCCGTTCTCCCCAATCTGGATTTTGTCATAGACGAGATTTCTGCCTGAAAAGGTTAGTTGATCCGCGCTTAGTAGCGTAACGACCGGGCTTATGGCCGATCGAAGAGCCAGGTTCGATGAAGTACCGCGAGGCTTCCCATCGGCGCCGATGATCCGCAACAAGGTTGTTCCCCGAATTTTATCGAACTGGTTTTTCGGGATAGTAAATCGAACGTCGCAGATTTTGGACGAATCCTTGCAATTGGGAGGTTCCGCCGGCAAGGACCACTGAGCATTGCTCAAAGTTGCCTTGTCCTTCTCCTGGAAATTTGCCATTGGCAATGTGAGAGTCCAGGCGTTCGGGGTACCATCGGGATCATTCCACACCGGCGCCGGTTTTCGCCAGAGAAAAGGAATCGTACATTGATCACCTTCGCAGGGAGGCAAGCTGCCCTTGCCCACGAAAGACCCGCCGGGGTGGTCTAAATCCTCTATCCGGACGTCCATATTCCGGTCTCTCCAATCTTGTTTGACATTGCAAACCCAGCGTGCTCCCTGGGCCTGGCAGTCACTTAGAGGTAAAGGAGACATCCGTTCAACAGTATCCAAGTCATAGTCCAAAACGACGCCGGGGCGAGGTCCCCAGACATTCGAGTCCGTGTCACTAAGGATCTGCAAGGCGGAAGTCGCTGTGGATTGCGTAGCTGACGGCTGGTTGGGAGAAGTCTCGAGAACAGTGATGCACAGTTGGTCCGTAGGCGTACTGTTTGAATCGCTGGTATCCTCCGGCGGACCAGACGCGGCCCTGCGGTCGATTGCGATTCTCCCTTCCGCCTGTTTCGGCCGAGCCAGCTGAGGAAGAATGTAACGGCAGACTGTGTTGCAATCCCAACCAACACCGGAAATCACTACCTCGGCGTTCGGGACAAAACTGTTCGTCAAGTCGATTACACCTCTGGGAGACTGCAGCAGGATATTCGGAAATTTATTCTTGAACAGAAGACCATCGAGGTTCATCACAAAGGTTGTGGAACTGACGGGCAACCAAGTGTTCACGCTTAAGGTGCCGGTTTCGAGAATTCCACCGCTTCCGCTAATACCGGTGGCAACCACTGCTCGCCCGAAGTTGTCACGCGCGCGCTGGAGATACCGGCCATTCACGTTGATCATCTCTTCCTTATCTAACGTGGCCGTATTAGGAGCGAAGGTTGCGGTGACCATAACCGGTGCCTGAGTATCCGTAGTTGCATAGTCCACAGGCGAGTACATGATTTTCGAAACGCACCCCGCGGTGGGGCACCTGGGAGCAGCGGTCTCCTTTCCCAAAAAGGGCTTCGAATCCCAGCCCACTACAACATTCTCGTTTGTTGCCTTCGTTTTCTTTTCCTCGGTCATCGCTGGATCTTTGGTCCATTCCACTATCGGAGACGAAATCTTAGCCTCTGTGCAGCCGCGTGGGACGGCAATCAGGGCGTAAACGCTCCTTACGCCAGCGGCAATCGAGTCATCGCCCAAACTAATTCCATACAGCCAGCCTACGGTGCTTTGTCCCACGCCGTAACCGGTAATGTAGGAAGACTGGCTTAGCGCTTGTGAAATCTTCAGGTGATCGCGGTTGTAGGATGCGTTCAGACCAACGCTGAAAAAAGAGATCAAAGCTCCGAGACCAAAACGCGTCTCCTTGTATTTCTCGTTCAGCACATTGACAGCCGCAGTTCTGGGATACATGTCCAGTACGTAGGGCTGCTGCCCTCCAGTGCAGCCACTCAACGGATATCGAATGTTGAGCAACTGGTGGTTGCGATCGTGCGGCATGATGTTCGTGTCGAATTCGACCAAGTACAAGTCCTCGTCGGGATTGTTTCCCTGGTTTAAAGTTTCGACCAATCGTGCCAACCGCTCCCAAAGCAGGGTGATCTGGTTGTCCATCTGTTTGGTAGCAGGAAAATTGGGCGAAAAGCCACTTGGGCCTGAAGGAGGCGCAGGCGCGGGTAGGGATGGCAGTGTGGGGGGGGTGGTTTGCGGACTCGGAGCAACGGGATTGAAACTGGCGCTGGGACTGACAGTCTTGGCCAGCGCGGTTTGCACGCCGGTAAGTTGCGCTGTGATCGAATTGAGGTTGTCGGTCGCCACCTGGAGGCGCTGCTTGGCTGCGGCCGTCTGATCGGCTGTGGGATTGGTAAGCGAGTCCAGCGCCTGTTGGGCTGCGCCAACCTGCTGTTGCGAGGTGAATTGAGTCGCGACGAGCTGCGATTGTTGCTGTAACAGTGCGTTCTGGAACGAAGCAAACGTAGAGGCATTCGCACTCTGTTGCGCGGCGAGATTGTTTTGAATTCCAGCCGTCGCACTGTATTGCAATTGGAGCTGGAAGACCTGTTGCAACGCGTCCAGGGCGCTGGCGTTCGGAGCATTGGGATTCAATGTCAGCGATGCTAACTGAGTTGCCGCCACATCTTGAAATAGACCATCCAGAAGCGGATAGACTCTCGAGTACTCAAGTATCTTCGGTACTCCTATTTCTACCTCGGCTCCATGTTTCCCGGCTCCCGCAGAGATCGGGATTGGGCTTGACAGCGAGCCCAGCAAGATCACTAGCGACAGGATTGCACAGGCAACCCGTTTGAGCCTGAACACGCTTGTCCAGTAGAAGATATCTGCAGAATCTTTTGCACGGCTTTGCATCGATTTACTCCGGTCGGAAGTCACAGCGGAACGATGACTCACGATCTTCGCCATTTTGGGTCCTCCCTGTACCATCGAGTCAAATTCATTTTTTTGTTAATGACCTTCTTCTAGAGAACCGCGAGTATACACCCGTTCCATTTGCGCTAGGGTGAAATCGCGGACTCGGGGAGGTTCAACGAGACCAAGGCTATGATGTACGTTCCTGGTTATACCTTACTGGATCACACCTACTCGTGAGTATCTCTGCCGCGCTGGCATGATGCACCAGCGGTAAGATATGTACGACACGGGTTCGCTATACTCTCCAGTGTGAACCATTCGCCGATTCTTCTCGGAACTTCATCGTTCACAGCCACGGGATGGCAGGGATCGTTCTATCCGAAGGGTTTGCGACCTGCCGACTACCTCAGCTACTACGCGCAGCACTTCGACACTGTAGAGATTGATTCGACCTTCTATGCAACTCCGAATGTGAGCGTGGTGCGCTCCTGGAATGCCAAGACCCCGGAGGGATTTCTTTTTGCGGCCAAAGTACCACATGAGATCACACACAAGAGGGTTCTCAAAGATTGTGATGAGGAATTCAAAGTCTTTCTAACGACAATGGAGGCTCTAGGCGAAAAGCTCGGCCCCTTGTTGTTTCAATTCGGCAAGTTCGACAAATACGCGTTCAAGTCTCTGGACGATTTTCTAGCCAGACTGGTTCCGTTTCTGAAGGGGCTTCCGAAGCAGCACAAGTTTGCCGTCGAGATTCGCAACAAGGACTGGCTGGTTCCTAAACTCGCGGACGTGTTACGAGAGCACGGCGTTGCTCTCACGTTGATTGATCAAGGCTGGATGCCGCGGCCCTGGGAGATGAAGGACAAATTCGATCTAATTACCGCTGACTTCACTTACGTTCGGTGGTTGGGGGACCGGAAAGGGATCGAGGAAAAAACGACAACTTGGGACAAGGTGATTGTTGATCGCCAAGGTGATCTTTCCGAGTGGGTCAGTCTTCTCAAGAAAATCCAAGAGCGGCGCATCATGATTCTGGCATTTGCCAACAACCACTACGCGGGGTTCGGTCCTGGGACCGTTGATCTCTTCCGCGGACTCTGGGGCATGGAAGCACCGCGGGTGGTTCATCCTCCGAAGCGAACGGAACAGAAAACTTCGCTCTTTGATTAGAATGTCGGCGCGACGAGGCGTCGATTCATTGGTGGTCGTGGAAGAGGAAATCGACGTACTCAGCGTGACGGATAGCCGCACGTTTGAGGTTCATTGCAGAGCCGGTGATGCAGGTACGCTACGGGAAGAATCGTCGGTTCGCGTCACCGGAATTGGGACAGTTACAGACGGGATGTTGACGCCTCGGGGGAGGTATGGCGCAACTGCACTAATGCTTCCTCCATTCCATGCCGGACTACGGTCAATCTACCGGAGCGCGTGAGGGTATCGACGGAGAGTCGAGTGATCTGAAATGGAAAAAGCGCCGGACTGTTAACCAATACTCGAAAATCTCCGGAAGCCGTATTGGACGCTAGCAATGTAGCTTCAACAAGCCAACTCGCGAGGCGAGGATTTTCGATTGGGATTGGGGGACTCGGCATATAGCAACCGTTTTCCTGACTGTCGATTATGACTCCCCAATCCTTAAATGCTCGAAGTACGTACCGGGTCGATCTGGAAACGGCCTCTCTCTCCCCAAGAATTTCCCGCACTCGTCGCTGTACCTGCCGCGCTTCTGCCGTACCCTGTAGCCGGAAAAGGCGGCCCGTCACATCGGCCACAGTCTTCCAGAATGGGTATGCAGCCATTGTCATTCCCCAGTGCAAAGAAAGCCGGTCCGCCCTGGGAATATTGTGGAGGAGCTCAGTGGCATCGTCCCTAAGATCTCGGACCCGAGCCGGCACACGCACCCAGGTCCTGAGGAGGATCGTTATCGTTTTTTCTCGGCTGCCGCGCTCTGCGTTGCTCCCGATAGAAAGTTGGTCTTGGAGTCTCTCCCTTAGGGTCTCAATGATTTCTGTGGCATTTTGTCCGACAAGGAATAGGTCAACAGTTTCATCGAGCCACCGAAGTCTCACGGTTCGGTTGTAGCCAATCATCGCGTCACGGCGGGTCGTCAAGTTTCACCATGTACTTGAATGAACGGAACGATTATCTCATCTAACGTTGCTCCACCGTGAGCTACAGTCCTCGCTCCTTGCGTGGAGAATGCGCGACGATCAGGCGCCAACAATGGCAAAAAGTCATTCGGCAAACCGATCGACGGCCATGATATTGCGTTCGGAAATCGTGACGCCACCCTTTTGCGCAGAATATCATCGGAATAAATCCGTACGCGCTCTCCTCGAATCTCGGCAATTGCGCCTTCACTTGGTCGTCCGGCACCGTTGGCTTCTACATTGCCATGGTCTGAGGTCAAGAATACTGAGTATCCATGCGACAGGAGAACATCGAATAGGGATCCTGGGAATCCTTCACGAGCCCATTGTTTCACTTGATTGTGCATCCCAGACATTCCCAATTCCATACCGTGCATTATGCGATCGACTTTGTCGACTACCAAACCTAGAACTTTTAATCTTGGCGAGGACGCCATCTCTTCTACCACGTTCAACGAACTGGGTTCGCCAATACCCTTTTGGTAGGCAACCTCCTCGGAAGAGATACCGTGCTCGTTCCAAAATTGCTGCCAGAGCCTCCCTTCTCTATCTGTGGAATAGATACTCGACGGAAAATACTGAGGGGGCTTACCGGAGAACAATGCTTGTCTGGACACGGATGTAATTGTTGGGATCCAAGCGAAAACAGCGGCTTGATCAAAATTCCATTTGGATTTCTCTTCAAGTAATTCGTCGCGTAACGTGAGCCATTGCTCAAGTGCCAAGCCATCGATGACAACCAAGGCGAGCTTTGAGGCCAGCGAGCTTGATCTCAAATTCGCGAGGTGCCGCGGGATATGATGAACCAGCACTGGAGGGCTTGCGGGTAAATTGTGGAGTGCCCCATAGCGTCTGAGGAGCCAAGGAATTAGAACTGAGTCCAGAGTTCTTCGGAGAGCTTGCAAACGAGATAAAACGCTCGCTTCGAGGGGTCGATTTAATTGATTCGTGATCATACCCAACTGGGCCCAGGTTTGGGCGTAGGCAAGCCAAGCGTCATGACGGTCGTCAACGGATGGGAGCTGCTTTTCAGCAAGCTGCAACAAACGTAACATCCGATCAAGTCGGTCCTTTTCAGGATCGTGCCGAATGCCAATGAGAAACCAATCGGTCCCCATTCCAGAAACGAATTCTGATTCAACAGGCTGAAGGAGCCCTTCGATGAAGAAAGTGTCGATATAAACTCGCACATCAACGCTCTCGAAAGGGATGTCTTCCGGACCGGAGACAGTCATTTGGTAGACTGACGTCCGCCCGTTCCTGACGCCTGCACGGTCAAGAAATCTGGGCCAACGCTCTTGGAGAAAGGTGAAGAAGCGGTTTCGGTCTGTGAACAATGTATCGAGAGGCCAAGCAACAAAGCGGGAATTGTGGCTGAGCGTATCGATCAAGCGTGCCAAGAAAAGAGCTGGGATCGTGCGCGGCCGATAGTGGAGGCGAAGTAAGGTTAGAAGCAGGTCGGACTCTGACTTTATAAGGTCAGGAACGATCCCGAAGACTTGTTTGAGGACAAAGTCTTTCGTGGCGTTTTCGCCGAGGTTTTCGTTGATGAAATTCGGTTGGGCATCGAAGAGAATGTCTAAATTCTCTGGCTGCAGGGCCGATAGTACGGGATAGCTGAGATTCGGAAACAGGCCTGCAAGCGAGAAGGAAACCTTATAGCTTCTCGCAAGAAGGTCGCACGGTAGCGTCAATAAGGATGCCTTGCGTCCATGCAAGACGACAACGAGGTCAGATTTGTGCTCATTGACAAGGCGGTTCCTGTACCGTGTTTCGAAGGCGAAGCGGAGTGCAATCGGATCTTCGTAAAAGAGGAGTTCGAAGCCCTTATCCGACAAGGCCTCGTAAAGCTGGGGATTCGTTAGTAGCCTGTCGGGGTCGGCAACAACGATTGTCTTCCCAAGAGCAGGAACGAATTCATTTAAGATCTTGTCTCGCCAATTAGACATTTGTTGCGAAGCGGATTCCCCCTAGAAAACAAAGAACTCCAAGACTTGACCTTCGTCTGTACCAAATCACCGGCGCGCTCCGAGATCTGGCTGAGGAGACTATAGACATACTGATAAGATACCGCGAGTTTATCGTTTGGCTCAGAAGATCTTGAATTCGAACTTTGTCCCGACGTTTGCCCACTCGATTCTGCCACTAGGTAGTTCCCAAAACATTAGCCGGAACCCAGCGCCGTACTTGGTCAGATGCGTTCTCCAGGCTATGGCACCATCTGCCCTTTTGAGCTGAGGTGAAGTCGGGCGTTCATCCTCGCGGAACGGCTCGACTGAATGCTTGGGTACACCCAAGATTATTCTGGCGCACGAGTCGATCAAGTTGGTCGCCAAGTCGGAACGCGAAGAGAACGCGTTCTGGCGGGCGCTGCGAAGGAATTCGGACCCGAAATAGGAGTCTTTGACTCTGGACTTATCCCCTGCCCCAAAAGCCAGTAAGTCTCGAACCCTTAGTGCAATTGCCTCAGCAGCATGTTCCGAAGAGTCTGCGTTTCCCCAGAGCTCGAGAGCACCTATGTGTTGGAAGACCGTGTCGCGGCTAAACGCCACGGGCAGGTCATGCGTCACGTCGAACGGTAGGATCTTACTCCACCATTCATCATCTTTGGGAGAGTCAATTGCCTCGATCTGAGCGGAGATTTGAAGTTCTTGCTTCTGGAACGCATCGTTGGCTGCTGACTTTGCGGAAGCAAGAACGAACCCAGTGTGGCTCGGATTTTTTCTAAGAAAGCAGGCAACGACAGCGAGACCGTGCTTCAATTCCCATCCTACCGTTGCGGTCAGCCGTGTGAAATAGACATCCGGGTGAAGTCGATATGAGGCTTCGTTGAAAAGGACTATGTTTATCGAACAGTAGTCCTCCAGCCTAGGCGTTCGGTCGAGTATGGATTGAGCCACTCGGCACACATAGTCCGCCGCGAGGTGTGCTGCGCCCAACCGAGCAGCCATGTCTTTCAGTGCGGGGCCATACGGATAATGGCCATCGTTTAATAGAGATGCGAGACAAGAGTCAGAGAAGAGAACAAAGATGTCCCTTCGTTGGAGGAGATCCGACCATGCAAGAAGATTCTCTACAAATTGGTCAAGTTGGTCCTGCTCATCGCAGTCATGTGGTAGGCACACGAGAAAGGGATCGACGATGATGTCGGGAAGGGCCGCCATCTCAATTATTTCTCTGACGGCCTTGGCGCCGTTTGGTCATGGCTGCTCGAAGAGTGGCCTCTGCCTCCTTCTGAGACTGATCGAAAAAACCCTCAGGCCAATCGGCGATGGCGCCGAACTCGTTTACCACGACTGATCGGAAGCTGGAGGAGTCATTTTGCTTTTCTACGAAATACATCCTGATATTGTTTGCGATCTCTGGCGATGCTGCCGCAGCGGCGCGAAAGCGGAGCCGATTAATCAGGTATTCGCTGTGTGTCTCCAGAATGCACTGTTTCTTTAACAAACTCATGGACAAAAAGAAATCACCGAGAAGAGTTTGGACCCTCGGATGTAGGTGGATCTCGGGTTGCTCAAAAATGAGGGTTGTATCAGGTTCGGCAAGAAGGCACATCACAAGAATTGGTAGGACTTGGCTGACACCGACGCCAACGTGGGTCAGATCATGAGGTTGCGACAATCCAGAAGGCACTACCTTCATCTCATGTCCGCGCTTGCCTTGGTCGATCGTTTTGACCGACTGGGCGACATTCAGGTATTGAAGCCAATCTGTGACGGCAGCTTCCAGTGTTCGCAATGGCAATGGATCGGGGGCTTTGACTTCGGGGGATTGAAACAACGCAGTTGGGATGTAGCGGATTCTCTGGTTCTTGTGAAGGTCGAGAACAGCCGCGGTGAATTCACCCCGGAGTCCAACGTCCGATGGGTCTGCTCCTGTCGCTAACGGGTAAAGAGGTTTGGGCTCATCGCGCAACGGACCCAAATACTTTACTGAATTGGAGAAAAACGATTCCGAATACAAGATGGCATCTCGTATAGGAAGAGGTGGTCGGTACGCAATGACCGAAAATTGTGTCGGTTTATGTTCGGTCAGTACGGCGCGGAGCTTGTCGCCCGCGTCTGGCGTCGCTTGGATTTTCTTCCGAATCTCACTTCTCATGGAGGGAGCGGACTGGAAGATTGCGTTGCTCCATGTGAATAGCGTGATGGACTCGGTCGACTTCTTGTCCTCGGACAGCTGCTCCGTTAGGTTTGGGAGGATTTTCTCGACGAGCTCGGCACCGATGACATCCCGGAGCAAAATCAGTGCCTCCTTGGGAATCACGATATCGCGGTTTGCAATTGCTCTCCGGCGCGCAAGTGCGGGGCCAATTTCACAGATCGCGTTGACGATAGCACTTGCCTCTTCATCACGTTGGTTAATCCTAAGCGTCAAAGTCTCAGGTAAGAAATGTCTGGGGATGCAGCCCACGATCTCAGCAGATGTGTATTCCTCATTTATGTCATGCCGCAATTCGTCATCAACACTTACGTCAAATTCCAGACTCCTGCGAAGGAACTCGTTCTGTGGGTCTTCGATGTTGAGCGCGCGCATTTTCTCCGTTGCGTCCGCGCCAGAAATACTGGCTCTGCGCACCTCGATGAATGAATTGGAGTCGATATGTTGTTCACCTCTTGCAATCGCCGCAATCCGACAAGAAAACAGTTGTGGTTGTAATTGAAAAAGCTCCTGTTGCGGACTCCCAGGGTTTACATCGAAGGCTAACTGGCAGGACACTCGCCTGAGAAGGTTTGGATCGCGCCCATAGTAGGTCCCAGGCCGTCCGTAAAGTTGAGAAACATCAAGATTGATCGTGGGCATTGCCGTCTGCGGGGCGCAGTCCCAACCAATAACGATCTGGTTGGCGTCTCCGCCGAAGGATTTTAAATCATCGAACTGCCCGAGTTTGGTTAATGAACCGTTCAGCACAACCGAGCGAGACCGCACTCGGTGGCTTAAAGTCTGACTGACGAGCAGAATCGATTGAATGAGGGTACTCTTTCCACTGCTGTTGGCTCCCGCAAAAATTGTCAAAGGGCCAAAGTCGAGCGTTGTTTCGTTCTTGACTGATTTGAAGTTGAATAGCTTCCAGCTCGCAATCATTGGCTCCGCCCCAAACGAGTCAAGCTGTTTGTGTACCACATCAGGAGCATTGCGTCCTCTTGAAGTATGTCTTCGGGGATTTTGTCGGCGACGCTTACAATCGTATCGTAATCATTTCGTTGCCAAGCTTTCCGAAATCCGGAGCGGACAGCCTCGATGCGGAACACCTTAAGTTTCCTTTGCACCGTTACGCGGTACTCTTCGAACTCGCGAAGGAGAGCTCGTTCTCGCAATTTCTCCAAATCGCCGGCTTTGGCCGGATCTGGAACGTACCAGCGATCCTTTGCCTTAGCTCGAAGGGCCTGATGGTTCTTGCCAAGGCTCCGCAATTCTTTGAAATTGCTGGAGAGATAACTGTGAATCTGGCTCGGAACGTCGGAGGAACCGTCGTAGCGGAGAAAATTCTGCTCAAGCATCTCTGATAATTCCAAAGGTCTCTCGTGCTTCTGCCAACCTGCTAATTCTTTGAGGAATTGTGGATGAAGCTCTTGAAAGGTTTGGGGTTTTGTCGTGAGTTTCTGTTTCAGCCATTCGATAGCTGAAGCCTCGTCTGAGACGAATAGCTCGAGCTGAATCAATTCCTTGACCGAGGTACGTTTGCGGTCGTACTCAGCGACCTGGTCCGGTAAGAAGTACATCCCATCGCGTTCCGGGTACTTCTCTTGCAGTCCGGCATGCAACTCAGCGTAGTCAAGAGGAACCGAGACTCCACGTTGAACGTGAAATGCTACCATCCGGTCAAATATCAGATGGCTTTGACGCTCAGCGACGGGCTCACCTGCGAGTCCTCGTGAGACAAAAACGGGCAGCTGGCGGAGATGTGTGCTTACGAATTCCCAGACGCCATCTTCCTGCCCGGCTTTCAGCCTGAATCTTTCTTCAAGCCCTCCGTTGGGCTTGTAAGCAGATATGATCAAGTCTCGCTTCACAGTGTTACCACTGACGATTTGCTGAAATGATCCTTGCTTTTTGTCTAGGGTGCGAACATCCGCGACCACAAAGCGCGCATTTTGGAGAGCCACCTGGATTGCGTTCCAGACGCTATTGCGTGAATTGTGAAATTCCACAGTCATCCACCTGCCCGGCTTCAAGACATCATAGTATTTGGAAAAGCAGCGAGTCATCATTCGTTCGTAATCGAGAAGAGTCTTCCCCTTAACGCGATCAACAATTGCCTCAGAATCTGGCGCTGTTCGGACTCTGTGCCAAGATTCAACGAGGATGTTTAGATCCGAGTAATAAATGTTTTCTCCGAAGGGCGGGTCGGTAAAAATGTAATCAACCGAGTCGTTAGGCATGGGGAAGTCGGATAAGTCTTGAGTCGTTGTGCACGCAATGCGGGGACCTGAGCTCACACTTTCGAATGCCTTATCAAGACGCTTCAGCTTTCCGTCGAGAATATACGACGGCGAAGGTTCCACAATCTGGGAGGCCACATAAAACACTCCTGACAAGTACTGATTGACCTGCGAATAGTGTGTGGGAACGTAACGCGCAAGAACAGACATTCCCCAGATCGCCTGTTCGACGAAGAACAGTAGCATGTTTCGTTGCCGCGCATCGCTGTGCGCCGCTGCTCTACGCCATAGTGCACCAAGGGCCTGAGTCGCGCGTGGTAAAAAAAAGTGGTGGATATGAGTGATCTTCGCTGGCTGCATGCGTCCGACTCGGCGCATTTGCATATCCGGTAATTCGAGCGTGGGTACTTCAGGAGGGAGGGGCAGTCCAGCAATCTTCTTGAGAATGTCCAGGTCGTTTGCGTCAGGCTCCTTTTCATACTTAGTGCCATGAACGGAGTAGTTTATGAGGGCTGGAACTCGCCTGGGAAGAGAGATCGTCTCCCCGAGAGTCTTGTCCAACGATGATTCATAAAGAAGAGTCAGACCGTCTTTGTTCGTGTCGGCACCACAATGCGGGCAAGGAAACCTCTCCCGAATAGAACCAGTTTTCCTATCGAGTGCTTCGTGAACAAACACTATCTCGTTAGAGCAGTCAGGGCACGAGAAAACCTCACTCCAAACTGTGTAGTTGATCCGCCCCTTCGTCTTTCCGTCCTTGTGCACGGTTTCGTACATCCAAGCGCACTCGGTGTTAACTTCCTCCAGCAACTGCCTGGCTGCTTCATTGAAAGAAGCAATGGCCAGAGGGCTGGTGAAGTTGGCAGTGATGAAGGTTGCTGCAGGGGAAAGATCATTGAGAATTGCCAACCGAGCGCCGAGACCTGAAATGCGAGATGACGTAATAGTGCCGTCAGGGCCCGGTATCTGCTCGTAAATCTGGCCATCCTCAGCAACTCGATAGCCCAGCGCGTTGATTTCGGTTGGATCGCTGCAAAGCTGTGCCGCAACCCCGGTCATTCCAGTCCCACAGAAACCATCCAGCACAACGTCACCCGGTTCCGTGTAATGCAGGATGTACCGCATGATTGCTTTGTGGGGAACCTTGGTGTGGTACGCGTGAGCGGTATAGATTGGGTCATTCTTGCCCTCACTCACGTCTGCAGCGAACGGCTTACGGTTATATGGGATACTCATGTCGTACGATTTACCGTAGCGGTCGATGAAATCTTGGACAAAGGGATTAGGGCAAGCGGTGTAATAGGGTGGGTCAGAAAGAGCGAGAATATCCTCGTCCGATGCGAGAGGGAACCCCTTAATTTGCCTGAACTTAGGTTGCTTTAGTCGTTTCTGCAGAATTTCAAGAAAGTGATTCCTACGCGCTTCATCGTTCGGAAACGTTTGACCGAAGCACTCCACTGTTTTCTTTGCACGCTCTTCGAGCTCCTCCTCGACGGACTTCTCAAATATCTCGACCTGTCCCGAGGGGTTTCGGAAGAGGCGCCGGGTCGGCCCTTGAGTCTTTGTCTTCTTGGGGCTCATGCAGTCTCAAGACCAAGCGAGTTGGGCGAGTCAGGCTTTAAAATCATTCAAGTATTACCCGTACTTTCTTGAGGTCCTTGCCCTTTGAGATCTCTTCGAGATACTCATCAAATCGTTTCTTGAGTTCCGGGACGGTGGCAGGAGAACCACCAGCCAACAGAGCAGATCGAAGGCTGTCTGCCGTGATTGTGAGTTTTATCAAAGCGGATAACGCTTCTTGTAACGCTCCTACAAAGTCGTGATTCAGGTCGTCTGGGAGCTCCTTGGACTTGAGGAAGCCTTCGATAATTTTTCGCGCTGGGGCCTTCAGCAGGGCCAGATTCTTATGTGTGGCAGGATCTTCAAGATTACTGAGAATGGTCTTCGTCCAGGCTTCATGCAACTGCCCAAGTTGATTCTCCAGGTCCTTTAAAACGGGCGCTGCGGACTTGCCGTCGGGTTCCGTGACAAGCCGAAAGTTGCAGTGAGGGCAAACAGGCGAGGCGTCTAATTCTTGCTTGGTGAGCGCAAAACAGGTTTGCAAACCCGTCAGACGGTTCTGGAATTCAGTGAGCTGCTGCCGAGGCATGAGTTCAATCGCGGAAAGTCTCTGCAGTTGTGTAAGCCGTGGGTCTTTTAGCAGTTGCGCCCTGTACTTGTCGTCTTTTGAACCGAGGCGCGCGCGCGAGTGGGTGCCCGTATACAATTCGATGTAACTCTTTTTCAATTCGCTTAGCTTTTGAAGACACTCCTGGCGGAACGATGGTGAGCCGAGCTTTCCGGCGTTCAGCATCTCCCCGAGTATTTCATGGCGTACCCCCTGTGCCTTCTTCACCCATTGGTGGTCACTTGGAAGGGATGTTTCGGCGATTGCCAAATAGGAGGCGAGCGGACTTAGCTCGCCGACTAGCGCTTGTATTCCCTCGATCTCCGCAACAGCAAGGATTCCGTCACGCTTGGAGGCAACCTCTTGCATTTCGTAGCGAAAGTTCTTGAGTTGATTGGCGGTCGAAAAAGCCTGCAAAGACTCCAAGAAATGCTTGGTGTCTTCCATCCGCTTTCGCAGTTCCTCGATGTGTTCCTGCCCCAAAACATTACGGGCCCAAAGCTTTAACCCATCTTGCAGCTGTTGGTTGGCGGCGACAATTCGGTTGATGAGTGTCTTCGACTCAGTTGCGAGGGTTTTGACTGCGCTGCCCGCTTGTTCGCCCCCTTGCGTTAGAGCGAGCGCCAGACCCGGGGCTTGGCCCAAAAGTTCGAAGAGTGTTCGCAGAGCGGGTAGATTCCAATCTTTCGGTCGGTCAACGTGCTTAAATTCCTTCAACTCGTCCAGGGGTGTCGCAGCCAACTGCGCTACATTTGTCGCGTCGAATCTTCTGCCTGGAATTGCTAGAACTACGTCACCCGAATGAACCAGGGCAGCTAGCAAAACAACCAACAATTCAGGCTCAAGCCGAAATCGCTGGGGGGCGAAATATTCAACGCCATGTACATATTCCAGCAGTTCTGTTCGATTGATGACCTGACCATGACCTTTATTTTTTAGTGCGTCCACGATGGCAACAGCGTATCCAGATCGTGAAGGATCGAGACGTTCTCCGTCTAATAATTGAAGAGCATCTAAGACAGCCGTCGCTTGCTTGGTGCGGGGGCCACCGGCGATGGCCTTCAGGGCGTCCAAAGTGGCCTGCTCGCGATTCGCACCCGTAATTAGAAGGGAAAAATTCGGATACTCGGGAGCCAGTTCCTCAAAATGAGGTGACAAGCAGACCGAACCAACTACGTTAACGACATCGCGGACGTTGAGCCGTCCCCCGTTTCCTACGGGTCTGCCTTTCAACCAACCAAGTAGCGGCTTGACCTTTCCCTGATGAGTCACCTCGAAGGCATTGGCCATGTGATCTTGGAGCCATTTGACGAGCTCACGCAAGAAGCCAGTTGCCTTCTTCTCGTATGTGTCTTTGGCGCTTCCGGATGAAGTAGATGATAGATTAAGAGCTGCTGCATAATTCTTCAGTGACAAATCAAAGCTTTCGTCTTTGTCCTTGAGACGAAAGAACACCTCATCGCTCTTCCTCTCATCCTGATACCGCGGGGGATCAAAAGGCTGAATAAAATACAGATAGAAGTCTCGGGGAGGGGCGGCCGTAGATCTTTCGTTCGGAGCTCCGAAAAATAAGTATCCTTTCCTCGAGACCTTGCGTTCTACCCATTCCAGTTCGTGTTCCCATATTTGATATCCACTAACGTACGTCTGATCCGTACATTCCATCACTCGTTTGAGCGCCTCGTAGTAATAGCGGTCAAGCTGCGTGGCATCGAGCGTCTCGGAGCGCTTTTGAATCAATGCGTCATAGTCTTCCGTCTTCTTGAGGTCTAAATAAAATTGGCCGTTTTCCGGATTGCTTGAGATGAACTGGCCACTCACAGTGCTCTTGATTCGTTGGAGGACATTCTCAACATGGGTAAGGAGGTCGGCGGCACTATCGCCACCCATCGCGGCAACTTCCTGTTGAAACAGACACAGGGAATCCCTCAACTCTGCAGCCGTGGCACCAATTGGCGCAAAAATATCTCCGGTTGTCAGTCGGTGAACAGACAATCCCTGAATGATTCGGACGGCCATCGGCTTGAACGGTTTTGGGTTGAATGCAGATTCGATCCGAGACTCAAGTATCTGATTGCAGTCAATGACCGCTCGAATATCAGGCACAGCGCGGAAGGAGGGATTCTCGCGCAAAGTATTCCAATAACTGTCGTAAGCAATAAGACCCGGCTCGTTGACGGGGATGGTCTCTTCGAGCCGCTTACGCATCGCAATTGAGAGGCTCTTCAGAACTTCTCGCTTTTCCACGACGGTGACACGCTCGAACGTATCGATATAGTCGGGGTGGACGGGAAAGAGGCGGACGAAGTCCTCAAGCCTTTCATTCATGTTGCCGTAATATTTGGTGAAGGGCACCAAGTAATCTCTGATCTTATGTTGCTGCTCCACCGTCTTTCGCAATAACCGTTCTGCCACCACATATTTAATGTCGCTGCGCGCGATTAGTATCTGCTCGAAACGGTCTTTGACGCGCCTTAAGCTATCGGAAACGAACGAGAACCTTGGGCTGTCAAATATCGCTTCCTGAACACCCGCAATAAATCTGAAACGTAGGTCTTTGGATACTTCCCCGATCTCGCGGAGAAAACTCAAGTCGAGAACGATTTCTTGGTCTTTTCTGCTGCGGAGATAATCCAAAAGTTCGTCAACAACAATTAACAGCCCGTGGTCCGGGAATTTTTCATGAAAACGAGCCATCATCTCTTCAAAGGCTCGCTTGTTATTCGGGACAGCACTAATCAAAGGAAACGTGTATTGGATGTCCAACTTGGCGAGGTGTTCCTCAATTTCGGCCGTTAGGATGTCTCGAAGTGACATTGTCACCGCGCCGATCTCGACGCGAATGACTTTGAATTTGCCTGCGATACGCTGTGCAGCAGCGGCGACAGACTCGTTGGTTAACAGAGGGAGTACATTAGAATGTTCAGCTAAGGCCGAAAGGACTGCCATCAGGTGTGATTTGCCCGTACCGTAATTGCCGACGACCATTAACCCTTTATTATCGGCGGGAGTGTCAAATTGGAGGTCAGGGATAACCAAAGAAACGATCTTCTCTGCCATTTCTTCGGAAATTACATATGTCGACACGAGCTGCTTTGCGGTATCGGTCTGATCCGCGTTACGAAGCTGGACCACACTCTCGATTGGTTCGAAATGTACGAGCTCACCGTACTTCATGCCTTTTCGTCCCATCCGCAGTTTGATCCGGTGCTGTGTGCGTTAGCCGCGACGAGCAAAAGGTCCCGGACAGGGTATCGCCGATACTCGGGGTGGTTCGGCACGGCGTGAGTCAAATCCTGCCCGTCAATTGTCCCAAACCAACTTGCAACGATCGTTCGATTCCGGGAAAGCCCTTGCAAGACGCGTAACGGGTCTTGCTGGAGCGCGGTCGCAAACAGAATTTCCGTATTGTCCAAGATCAAGAGCTGTTCCTCATGCAATGAAACAATTTCGTCGAGCAACTTCGGTAGTTGGAGAATTCTCTGACGCTCGTTCAAGTCTAAGAGTGCGCGAGATAATTCCACACCGATATTGATTATGGGATGTGGTCCACCAGCGGCGAACTCATGGAGGGACGCTGTCTTTCCGCATCCCGCTAGTCCGACCACCAGTAGCAAACGACTGTAAAGCTCAGAAACTCCAATCAGCCGTTGACGTATCTCTTGGACTATTCTGCCGTTATGCATTCCTCTGCCAACAGGAATAGAGAATCCAGCTCCGAACACGCCGCAGAGTGGTTGTGCCACACGCCGCCCCCGGAAATGGGGCTTCAGCCCGTCCTGACCGAGTACTCGTTGCCGTCCGAGCATCGTATCACACAGGTTGCAAAAGCTTCTGCCTTGGGTGGTGGCACGACTCGTGTTGTCTGTCTTCTAGATGCAATTCTCGGATTCGTCCAAAAGAGTGTTGGAACGCGCCAATAACTTGTTGAGTTCGGTTTCGATTCTGAGGACAAATAAGATCCTAGATGCTGCTACTCATTACTAAACAATGAGCCATTTTCGACCCTTGTTATGGCGTGGGTTCGGAAAATTGTTTAATACCCAGTTGCAGTGGTCGAACTCCGTATCGTTCTGGCCATAAATCCAATACTCGTAGCTAAGGGCGCCCACCCTTCGAAATCTGATGATCGCAGGTCTTTCTATTTGTGCCCCGTTTATCTCGACGGTCCAATTGTGATCATGTTCGACTACAGGACGAATCTGGATCGGTGATTTACTCGACTTTTTGTTCTTCAATCGGAGATCAGGCGGGTTGTTTAAATTGACCTTAAAATAGTAACGCCAAGCTTGCAAAGGTGGCTGCACCTGAGTGATGCGTCCGGGACCCTGTTCGAGAGTAAGTTGCATGATGAGATCTTTGCCAGTCATGGACTATAGCCTCCCACTCAATGACCTTGACCCACTGCGATTTGATATCAGGTTTGGATTTCTTCCCGATTCCGACGAGATGCTCACGGCTTCTTAGCTAAATCCAAGTCCACTGCAGTCGCAGTCCATCCATTCCAAGACGGGAGTTTTCCAGGGAGAACGCCGGCAGAGGGTGGCTGCTTTACCGCCGCGATGCCGATTATCAACGGAGCGGTTGATTTCAGATGATACTGATCGTTTGAATCCTTGCAGAACCCAACAGAAACCTCCGGACTTGTTTGCGCTTTGGCTGTGGAGGTCTGAGATGGCGTTTGGACATTGCTCACCGCCGGGCTTGTCGCCTTCCCGTTAGACGGTTGCGCATTGACAGTCCCGGCTTGACAAGCAGGAATCTGCGATGCGTCTTTCGTATTGCTCGCCGCCTGGGTTGTTGGCTTCCCGTTGGACGGTTGCGCACTGCCAGCCGCTGCTTGAGAACCAGGGGTCTGCGACGTTTTTTGAGCGCCGCTCCCGGCTTGGTTAGCAGACTGCGGTTGTGTTGGACCTGTCTGAGCGTTCACATCAAGATTACCGCCTGCATACTGGACGGACACTTCTGGGCCGTTTTGCCCTTTCGGAACGGATGCTGATGGGGTTTGGGTGCTTTTTGCGGTTTGCGGCTTCAGGCCATTCGACATCAGGCCTTGCAGCGACAGTTTGGCGTCGAGGTCTGCACTAAGTTTTGATCCTTTCGTGACAGTCACTTCGAACGAAGTCAGGACGATGTCATCGCGTATTATTATTAGTTTTTGGTCCATTTGAGCCTGTCGCAACCCGTAAGCGTCGCTCTTCAACTGTGAAATGAAATTGTTGAAGGGCACAGGCAAGAGGCGTCTGTCGCATGCTTTAGTCAGGGTAACCGTTGCCGAAGCGATGGTTTCATCGTCAACCGTCGCTGATAAACCGATGGCCTGTAGTAGAACGGGAAGTATAGCTTTGAGCGCTATGGTCTTATTTTCAGAGAGCTTTGCGTCGGCGGAGGTTCCGCATGCCACATTTGCGTAGTAAATAGTTTGGCTTCGGGCCAAGGTCGTCAAGGGGCAATCAGCCGCGCCGACTGGGCCGCCCGGTGCATAACACGCTTCCTTGTCTTGTGGCTGAGGTGTTATTTCGAGACAGGTGAACGTTGCGCAGAGAAACTTTTGCGGATCGGCTTGCGCCTTCTTGTCACTGTACGCAGTTCCGACTCCGAAATCATTCAACGGATAGTTAAGCCACTGATAGTGGGGGTATTGCTTACCAAAGATCTGCTTCATTGCACCGGCGAAGTCCTGCGCATGAGCAACTGGTTGCACATAAAGTAGAGCAGTCGCCGCGAGAATGAGCCGAAATTTCATAGCTGGTCTCCTTTCCAATCCTAATGAGCGAAGGAACTTCCAAACGCCCAAGACTCGAGCAGTGCCTGAAAGCTTTTGCCCTGACGCTGCCGTAGCTGCGCTACAAAGTTTGGAGCGTCGTTGCTCGCGATGAGCTTAAACTCGGTCATCGTCTTTTGGACTCTCAGGTCACGGTCCGGATACTGGCAAGGCTGGCCAGGGCTATTGACCAGACCCAGATATTCGTAAGTTCCATTGAAGAACGTCGCCCAGCCAGCATACTGGAGCAGACGATCTTCAGAGAAAAAAGGAACCCCGATAGACACTACGCTTTGTGCAACAAATGACTCACCGACCAGAGCAGCTGCAAACTGGTCCGCCTGAAGCTCTCGGTCGGTGCACGAAGGTGGCGGAGCCAACAGGTGTCCGAGCGCCGCGTGACCGAATTCGTGGGCAATCAAGAATAGAAGAGTTCCGTAATATTGAGTCTCCAGTTCGCCGGTAGCTGGCCACGGGTCAAAGTGCGGTTGGGGAAGCCCGGCATTCGGGTTGATCGGAAGTAGCGGATCCCAGCCTGTGCTATCAATCGAGTCACGCAGCCAACGACGTTGTTCTTGTACACTCTCATATTGCCGTTCAGTCGCAAGGCGCGAAAGTTCGGGGCGAATCTGCACCAAACTGGCCACCAGGTCGGCGCGGAGTAGTTTTGCATCGACTGTGATGCACGTAACTTGCGTTGGTTGAGATTCCGTAGAGTCTCCTGGCCCGCATTCCGTAGCCGGTGGCGTAGTCTGGGCACCTGCCAGACCTCCATCTATAACATCAATTTTAATGGGAAAATTGTCGTTAACAGGTCGGCCTGTGCGGTTGGCCACAAACCCCTTGCGCTGATTAAGCATCGCTGTCAAAGAAGTAAGCACCGTTTGCAGTTGTTGCCGTAAAATGGAAATCTGTTCATCCGTTATCCCCAGAGGCATCGAGTCCACGTCCTGGCCCTTCAACAAGAAAGCGTCTTGAAACAAGAGCGCGTGCAAGTGATTGAGCCGGTCAATTGGCCACGTAACGGACATATTCTCAACAGAACCATGGATCTTGGCCTCGTCAATGGGTTTAGGGTGCCCCCCCAGCAGTTTGACAGCATCTGTGTTATTGCGCATCTGGGCGATTTGTAGTGCTGTCCGGCCATTAAAGCGAACGCTCTTATTCGCACCTTTCTCTAATAGGAATGAGAGTGATTCCTTTGACCCTTCCTGGGCTGCCGCTAATAGAGGGGTCGCGCCGTCTGTTGACGCTAGGTTTACATCAGCGCCATGATCGATAAGCTGTTTAATGATCTCGACGTGTGCGTGGAGACAGGCTTTTATCAAAGCAGTGTAGCCCTGAGAATTTCTCACATTAGGGTTTGCTTTGGCATCGAGCAGCGCTGCCACAACGTCTGGATAGCCTGAATACGCTGCGTCAACCAAAGGCGGGGCAAAATTTAAGGGTGTGTTCGGATTCGCACCGTGTGCGAGCAAGGCTCTCACGATTGCTGGTTGATTGCGGCTAGAGGCTGTCCTTAGAGGCTCTCCCAGGTTCTCATCCGGGTCAGCGCCATGGTCCAGAAGAAGCGTCGTGATCTCCGGACTGGCTGTAGCGGCAACGACAATGGGCGATAATCCACCAGATGTTTTTGACTTTGCAGAAGCGCCCTCGTTCAGAAGGATTGCCGCGACATCAGGGCTCGATAGGCCTGCAGCATCGAGCATTAGCGCCGCCCCTTGGGGGCCAGTGATAAGGCTGCGCGCTCCATGAGCCAGAAGCAAACCAAATATGGAAACTCGGTCATTCCTAACGGCCTCTGCGAGACAGGCACTTATAGGTCCCGGCGTGCTTGACAGGTCGTTTGCGTCAATTCGGGGCAATAGCAGGGTCGCTATCTCCAAAGAGCCGTTTGAGCAGGACGTGGTCATGGCGCTCTTCACGGATTCCGAGTTGGCGCCGTGCGCAAGCAGCAGTTGCACCATATCTAACCGCTGATTTGAACTAGCTGTTTGTAGAAGTAAGTAGTTCGTTTCAGGGTCGCGAGCGTCTGGATCGCCACCCGCTTCCAAGTAGAGCTGAAGCTGTGGCAAATCACCATCGTCTACGGCCTCGATGGCGGTGAGCTGTGTTCTGCGCACAACGGTAAACGGGGGTGAGTATTCCTTGTCCCAGAACCTCGTAGCGTGCCACATATCCCGATAGACATATTCTGAAAACTCAGGCTCAGATAGCACGATTTCGTGTGAGGGCGTCTCCTTCCAAGTGATCGTAAAACTCTTGGGGTTTTTTAGGAGCGGTCGAGAGTTGTTTTGATTTCGGTCCAAAACTATGATGGAAAGATCTGGGCTGGCGGTTTTGAAAACTGCCGCCTCCGGCGACTTGTGGCTCACCGCTTTAAGCGTGTCGACTGTTCCCGGGGACACGAGAAGGGTAATTTCCGACGCCGTTAGCGGCTGCGTCCAATCGACTGCCTGAATGTACTGAATGCCTAGTTGCGATTGAATTGATGTCGTCGATAAAAGGTAAAGGAGGTTGAGTAGATTACCCAACTCGTTCGGATGCTCCCTTGTCAATTTCTCATAGTTTGATCGAGCATCGATTCCGTCTGGGACTCTTGCCAAAACTGCGGAAATCAAGGGGAAGCGATTCTCCAATTCATCCCAAGTTGCTAATTGAAGTCTATTTCGGCACGGGAAGAGCATCACTTCTGCCGTTTGCGTCAATACATGGTCAGCTTTCTTAACTATTGAGTTTCCTGTGTCCAGCGATAGCAGGGCTGGCAAGAAATCTGTTCCGATGCAGTCACCCGGCGGACGGCCGGAAACTTGCGAGAGATCTAGCCCGACATTCGGAGGGGCGGAGCCAAAAATCTGTTCTAAAGGTTTGTTGCTCAGTATGCCCGAGATATAGTCCCCCACGCTAAGATTGCCATATCCCGGTAGGCCGTCGAAGCGCTGAGTGCTGCCCTGAGAGGTACGCTCAATCTTGGACCCATCGTCGGAATGTACGCCGTCAATTTGGAGATGGACCTTATCCTCGTTTCTGATGGGGGATCCTGTGCCGTCATAAAACTGGATTATAAGGTCTAGCTTAGGCTGTTTCTCAATCTGCGCGCCCGCCATTGGCGGCGCGATTAAGGCTCGCATGAAGAAGCAGGCGATTAGAAGCGGGGGCGTATTCCTGCGAAGGCGTCGCATATAGGTCTGAGCGCGCTAGATCATAACAGCATTTGAGGAGCAATAGGTATTGATTTAATGACTTTTATCACGTATAAACTCCCACAACGCTGTTCCTCAAAAAAGGGAGACGACTATGTGCAAATGGGTAGCGATTGCACTCGCATTGCTCTTTCCGTGTCTTGCTCAGGCCCAGCAAGCAGCAGCGTCCGATGAGTTCCTGGATAACACAGCTTGCAGTAAAGACCAGGTTGCGCCTGCCATCCCTCCTGCGGGCAAAAAAGTTAAGAAGCCAAAGCTACCTGCGGACAAAGTAGTGCCCTTAAGTCTTGTGGTGTGCGAGGTGGAAAAAGCGCTTGATGCTTACCAGCAGAGTCCTGAGGTGGCGAATAAGACTGGGAAGGAATTGCTTCCGGGAATACTCTCGGCGGACTTTGATTTCAAAACGGTCGTTGATACGAAAGGAACATTTGGAATTGGTTTTTACATCTTCAAGATCGGCGGTTCGTATGACAAACAAAGTACGAACGATGTGGTGTTTCAATATGTCCCCAAAAGTTTGCTGAAAGGCCCTGGTTATGCAGTAGAGAAAGCTACGGTGTCGTTACAGGATCAGCTCCTTAAAACCATCAAGGATGCGGCCTTGGCCATAAAGGCTGAGCAAGCCAAGCCGGTGCCTATCAGCGAGAAAGACCCACTCATTTTCAAGCAATTGTCGATAACGATAAGTTATGGAGTGACCTGGGACATTAATGGAGGGGCAACCGTTCCCATAAATGTCGTGACGGTTACTGCGCAACTCGACCGAAGCAAGAACGCGGTGCAATCAGTAAAACTAGTGTTCGCTCCGCCTCCCAAGCCGGGCGAAAAGCCTCAGAGCGATTAGACAACGCGAAACTTGTGCCCATCGAAAACTGTCCCGGCCGCTGTCTGCAACGCTGCTCCGCAGTAAATGCCGCACGCCGCAGTGGGAAAGCCGGTGGGGTTCTCTCAATTATCCGGTGGAAGATTCCTTTGCGCGAGAAATGCCACTTGTTCCGCCAAAGCGGGCATGGTTGCCTCACTATGAGGTATCACCACATGAGCGCCTCCGTCCGGACGAGGCCGAATATCGATACCGCCGATCTTGAGCAAGTCGTCGGCAAGCGTCTTCAACGGCTCAAAGACTTCAAGACTGTGCCAACTGCCATACGAGCGGCGCAGCGCTCGCAACTCATCGTGCAATCTTGCAAAAAACCGCTTGAAGTAAGAATGAGTGTCGATCCTGTTGATTGCCCTAGGCGCAATTTCTTCTACGGCTCCTCCAATTCCATCCACATGCCCCAACAAATACGCGGCGTAAACCATCACACTTTTATATTGTTCGGCGACGTCGCGCGCGACGCGAGCGACATCGCCATGCATCCTGTATTGGCGGATCGCGCTGTCGGCTTGTTCCTTCGCCCGTTCAAGGGCGCCGCAGAACGTATCTTCAAATGCCCTTCGTGTGACTTCCTTGCCCATGAATGCGCTTAGATGGCAGGCGATGTACTCTTCCCAGCATCCGGAGGCAATTTCGTAGAGAATCCCGTCACGAAAGCTGAGACGCTCTCGCAATGTCACGCCAGGAAACGCTGTGGCCTGCATATCAAGATCGTGGACATGGCCTGATTCGTGCGCCAGTGTGTACAGAACAACATCGCGCGCATCACTAGTCTCGGCACTTTCGGGTTGAGCCAGCACACTCACATAAGCCGCGTTCAACACCATTACGGACTGCGGCTCCCCCTCGTGAAGAACGGCCAACGTCATTGCGATGCCAACGGCCAGGTCATTATTCGTAGCGGCCAGGGGTCGAGAGACCGGCGCGCCACGGTCAATACTGGCGAGCGTCTCGTTATAGTCATACGCGACCACGATCCGCATGAGGCGCTTGAGATTGAGAAGCTTCCCTATCTGATAGAGAGATCCCTCTACTTCCGCGCCGACGGCCCTCGCCAATTCCTCGGTAGCAAAGCCACGGAGATCAACGCCAATCGGGGGAAGGGTCGAAGGCCGGCGCGCGAACTCGTCCAACGCTTCCGCTTCGGAAATCTCACCGTTAGGATTGGTCTCAGGTTTCATAGATTCAATATAACAGCGGCGCGCGCCGATCACATTTCGAAGGCGAATCTTGGGTCATTTTCTGTAGCTCTTCCGCTTTATCAGCGTTCCGAACGAGAACGCCATCAGGATTAGAAGGCAGTTTGAGATCACCTTTGCAACGCCACTCACGCTCGTGGAGCCAACTGATCGACCCCTCCTTGATGACATCGAACCGCACAATACGCCACCACTCATCCCCTGGAATCCGCAGTCTCTGTTTTTCCTTATTCGACAAATAAAGCACCGGCCGACAGCCTTAAAACCAACCCGCAACGGTGCCCTAAAATCGGGCGGCGTTGCTGACACAACGCGGAGAGGGCTACAGGGGAGGAGTCGATACTTGATACGGATTGACGCTTTGCGCTTGTGCCGTGCTCGAATCAGGCGCGAGCGATTGACGAATAAACTCCTCCAAAGCAGCAAACGCATCAAGGCAAAGTGCGATTAGGTTTTCTGGACGATTCGAGAACTGCCAGTCTACAGCCTGAATGCTTCGCTTCACTTCAACGTTTGGGGCTTCAAAACGCGAACGGTTGTAACGGTCAGCAAAGCGGTCAGGCTTACGCTCCCTCCGGCTACAAGTGGAGGTAGACACATTTACTTTGTATCGTTGCCAGATCATGGGGCCGTTACCGTGGGTCTCCAAATCGGACCTGTCTTTCAGAAATCCAATGCCTTTGTGAGCCAGCAATTTGTTCCAAAGGTCTCTCCCTGCCTGCGGTCCTCCTCTGTTTCTGACAACCCCAATTAGGCGATACGCAGTAGTTCGAAAGGCGTAGAGAAAGCCGCTCAAGGCATACATGAATTTCTGCGCATCCAACGCTTCCTCATAGTTGGCCATTTCAACCAGACGATAACGGCACTCCTCGAATTTATCCATTACTCGCTGTGGCTCCGTCGCTTGGTAAATCATATCGATGCCTTCTTTCTCTGGCGCTCACGGGCTGGTCAGCGCCCCGGCAGGCACTCGCTTGAAAGCCGGAAGATGACTGACTTGCATCTGCTGTAGCACGCCGGGCAGCTCGGGAATCACTTCAAGCTCTTCCCCCGTGAGACGTTCCATCATGTCCCTGAAGCCGTTAATTGCCGAAACCACGTCCAGAAATACGTCGTCGTCTCTAAGTTTCCTGCGAGCCTGCCTGTGTGCCTCGATCACAGCACGCGAATGGAAAGCCACATTATTTCGGAATTGCTGAAGCTCATCGTGGCAAGCCTCCAACGAGAGCTGTGCCGCGATAATCTCTCCGTTTCTTTGCGGAAAGAGATTGAGGAGACAGTCGAAGGCGTAGACTGCTCTGCCGTCCCGGTCGGTTAATGTAGCCAGCCATCCAAAAAGGCACGTCCTCACAACGTCCGCCAATTCTCTCGAGGAGAACGGCGAGTCTGTGGGCGTCGTCATGCGCTTATCCTTCAGCGCCTTCAGGAGATAGTCGAGGCGGTTTAATTCGTCTACGCGCATGCGAAGGATGACGTACTGCTCAAGCGCTTCCGGCCTACTCAACAACTTTCTCGCCCCCATCCACAAAGCATCGGGTTTTTGCATGGAAGAACTCCTATAAACGGCCCTGAGTTCCAACGTAGCACGTTTTTGTATACGCCCTCGACATCCCAAAACAATCGCGCTATACAGAGGAGAAGTGTCGCGGCGCCGCGAGAAAAGGAAGGCGGCTACCGC
The DNA here is from genome assembly GCA_035487095.1 of Candidatus Sulfotelmatobacter sp. Taxonomy (GTDB): domain Bacteria; phylum Acidobacteriota; class Terriglobia; order Acidiferrales; family UBA7541; genus Acidiferrum. The sequence goes on along the minus strand of DATHMM010000063.1, from coordinate 120,030 downwards.
CGGACCGAGACTCAATAACCGCTGGTAACCGTTGTCTCATCAAATGCCTGGGTTCTGAAGTAAGAACCGGCCACCTACTCACACCAGACCACTACGCCTTTTCGGACAAAAAAATGCGCTCCACAACTCGCCTTCTCCCAAACTGACGGCGCTAAGGTGGGACGGCGAAGCAGATCGACCTTTACAGACCACCGTTCCTTACCGACGAGCGATAACTCAATATGGTCACCGCATTTCGGACATAACAAATGCGCCCACTTGAGGTGCCCATCTCGGACCTCAATGATCATCACGTTCGGCTGAAGTTCTTCGAGTGTTGGCGACTCTGGCGCTGCTTTTGCGAGGTATTGCGGCCTACGCAGGATGGGTAGGCGGAATAGGTACTCGGCAACCGAAAGCGGCAGATACAGCTTCACGACGTTTGATTCAAAAACGGAGTCATGTCCCCTCGTCCATCGAATCTGCGCTGCCCACACAATGGGCAATCGGGGTTACGCCTGCCCCCCGCAATGATATCGGCATCCTTGATCCAATCAAAGCGTCTGACGCGCTCTGCGCAGTGTCCGTTCTGCCCTCGAAAACCAGTCAGACGATGCAACAACTCGTTCACTGCCACAGCGGCAATTTCCGTCGTGAATGTCACGACCACCGGGCTTGGGTCCGTTCCACCCTCGATATACCCCGCGCGGCGGTATTGCTCGTACACCTGCGGATCATGCCGGCGCAGGCTCTCCTCGAGCATCCGTTGAGGACTAATCAGCTGGCGACATACTTGGCATGGATAGGATGGTTGAACAACCGTCACGCGACCGTCGAAGCTATCGTAGTGACCTTCGTTATTTGGCTCAATCAGGACCCCGAGATCGATGACGGGAATTAGATAAAAATGTGCGAGTCGGTTCAAGAGGCTCCGGCCCAGATGGTCGTCCGTACAGCCAAAGATGACATCGCACGAACGAATCGCGTCGCGACACTCTGGAGCATCGACGAAGTGCGCCAATCGCACGACCGAGCGTGCCAGCCCCATCTGTGCGATAGCATCGCCAACGACATCGACCTTCAGGCGCCGCGCTATTGCGTCAGCTCGTGTGGAAAAGTGCAGCCTGTTCAAGTTTGTCTCATCGACCCGGTCCGCATCAATTAGCACAAACCGTCTGACGCCGGCTCTCGCTAGTAAGCTCGCAACTGCCGAGCCCGTTCCTCCGCAGCCAATGATCCCGACGCGGAGCTGGGCCAAATCTTCCACGCTCTGGGCGCCGAACACTCGCATCTGGCGATCAAACTCAGGTGTCGGAACTCCGTTGCCGCGCCCTGGATACCGAATCCTCAGCCGGTCCCCGATGATTCGTGTAAGCTCTGCGGCCTGTGGTTTCAGGTCGGGACCGTAGCCTCGAACGAGTAATTCACCTTGGTTGTCCATTACCATCGCGAAATGCGGTCGCTCGGTTTCCGTGCGGCCGAAAACAATCTCGAAGGATTCACGGTCTGCCACGTCATCCAAGTCCGAAAAAAACAAACCGCCACGCGGATGGGAATGCGCGATACAAATCGCACAGTCCTTCGGTATCGCCCGCTTCGCGAGGTTGTAAAGAGGTGTTGTCGACCAGACGAGCGACATTGGCGTCCTCTTCAGGAACGCCTCCTCCGGAACCTCCACGACTTCACGAACCAGCGCTCGCTCCTCGACTACACCCGTCCATGGGTCCACCTGCCGTGAGCGTCCACACAGCATCAGCGCGCCATATTCGTTTTCATCTCGAAACAGCAAGGCCCGCAACTTCTTGTAATGTTCATCGAGCACAGTAAACGTGAGCCGCAGCATCACGCACTCCGCAGTTCGGTGCGGACATAATGGAAAAACGTCCGCAACCCATCAATCCCGACTCGCCAGTCCTTGTCGTCCAGATGTCGCGACCAGAATTGCCAGGTCTTCCCAAACAGTGCACTCTCACCATTCGCACAATGAGGATCGGCTCCGTCCGCTCGCTTCAGTCGGGGTAGAGTATAAAAGCTGTCAAGCTTGGTAGTCGCGTAGCCGTCTGGGATTAAAATCACGAGGTCGCAGCTACCGCAGGGCACCACCGCCCCATCCTTCTGCGTGCCAAGATTGCCCGCAAAAACGAAACCAGGCAGGAATACACCATGACGAACGGTACCATTCGGCATCGCCTCGGCGAGCAACTCGTATTTGATGCCGAGGCCCTCGAGGAACTCGACGTCTTCCTCCGGCAGGTTGAAGCTCATGACCCGGGATTCGTCTTCGGCTTACGCGTGTGGAACTTCTTCACGCCCTCGGGCTCGGCCTTAGGAGATAGATCGACTCGCTGAGTCGGTGCGATCTCCGGATCTTCGCCGCCTCCTGGCACTAACTGATTCACAATCCAGTCAGCAGGACTACCTGCCAGGATAAGAATCTGTGCTCCCGTGATGTACTGTTCGGGCCACTTCATCGGGACCTTGTTGACGATCAATTCGTACTCCTGGGGTTTTTGCTGTTCCTGGTGATCCATATCTGGTCTCCTGCGGATGGCGGTTATTTCTCCGCCCCCCTTTCTGACGGTCTGCGCCGTACCGATCGCTAGCGGCGGGTACTACAGTAAAATTATGCCGCACCCAACAATAGAAGTCAATGCACACACCGTGATGTGCTTTAGACACACATTATGTGTGTGAACTTGACAGCCTCGATGAGCTTCAGTATGATCAGGGCTGGATGAAGCCGGAGCCTATCTACAAGACCATCGGCACCATCATCAGGCGCCGGCGCCGACGGCTTGAGTGGCCTCAAAAACTTTTAGCGGCTCGCCTCGGGATTTCGCGGGCTACTCTGGCTAACATCGAAACCGGCCGCCAAAGAATTCTCGTTCACCATCTCTACGCATTTGCCCAAATCCTCGAAATGAAACCGCACGACTTTCTTCCCGCTGGCGTTTCGCCTGATTCCGCTCAGGACTGGTCGTTGCTGCCGATTCCAGATGATCTGAATTTGCGGCAAAAAGAACAAATCGCTCAGCTGATTGGCCCCGTTCGCAAACCAAACACAAAACTGAGAGGAGGAAGCCATGGCCCATCCAAGAAGACTCATTGAAGCGCGTGTACAAAAGTTGCTAGCAAATCTCGGCTTCCACGAGATCCCCGTTCCAGTAGACCGAGTTGCGAGATCACTCGGAGCACGCCTGAGGTATTCCCCGCTCGATGAGGAGCTCTCGGGATTCATCTTTATCAAGGATGGCGTGCCAATCATTGGCATCAATTCCCTTCACCACCCTAACAGGCAGCGTTTCACAATCGCTCACGAAATAGGACACCTCCAACTCCACCCGGAATTCATCACCACCACCGTGCACGTCGATAAACGGTTCGCGGAATCCGTGCTGAAACGCGACACTTCATCGGCCTCCGGTATCGAGCGGCTTGAAGTAGAAGCCAATCAATTCGCGGCTGCGCTTTTAATGCCGGCGTTCATTCTTGACCGACTACTTAAGCAATCCCCAATCGATATCGAGGATGGCGGCGCCATGGAAGCCTGGGCGAAAGATTTTGTGGTCAGTAGAGCCGCGCTCCAATACCGAATCCGCAATCTTTGATATCCCGCACTCGGTGCGGTGCGAGTTCCTCACACTCGCCCTTCCTTTTCCCTACCCCGCGGCTTTTTGCGGTTGGCGGTATCGAGCAAGATCGTAAGGTCGCGTCTCAGCAGCATCAACTTCAGACGAATTTGCACAATCTCTGTTCGAACGGACTGGCCAGCAAGCGACGACTTTCACCGGTCCAGCCAGTCACGCGATGGTGTGCCTCGCCTCACAGTGGATTGGCATTCAATCTTGAGCAAGTGCTGTTGATAGCGTTCGATGAATTTTACAAGCGGTCAACGGATGAACGGCGACGCTAACGCGCTGTTTCCCCTGCTTTGCGCTCACTCCTGCAAGTTTTGACAAAAGTACTCAAGCGACTTCTAAGCAGAGGGTCGGTAGGTAATGCGAGATGGCAGAAACAAGTGTGGGGCCTCCCCGGACTTGAACCGTGCGATAGGAAGCCAGCAAGGATCGGAAAGACCGACTAGAGAAAGCGCGCAAGCCGCCAACACAGAGCGTCCTATGGGTTGCGATGGTTCAAAAGAGTATGCAAAACTTTTGCATGATTCGAGCCACGGCAAACGCGGACGGTCCACTGTTTGTCCTCAATTCGAGCGTAAGCGGTCCCGCAGTGTACCTCGACAATTGGGCCATCGGCGACTTAGCGGAGGGCGATTCCGCGCGAAGAAAGCGGTTCATCGATGCAATGCACTGTGGCATGGACCTCTTGTTCTCTGTCGCGAATGCAGCAGAACTCTCGGGCCCGCAAGGCCGATCTGCAGAAGCCGTGAGAATGTTCCTGGACGATATTGGTCCCCGATGGTTCCCCGTGGAGCTTAACCTCGTTAACGTGATGCAGCGCGAGTTGAACGGGGTCCATCCTAACCGTGCCTGCATCTCGGAAAAATTTCTCAAATCCTACGTCGCCCGCTTAATGCAGGATTACACGGGAAAGGTCATTATTCTCTCAGATGATTTCTTTCGTCTCGGTGGCGTGCTTGACTGGGTAGGCCCGGATCGAGAATCGATCCGCAAAGGCTCAGCGGAGTCCGACGAACTTCTGAGGGACAAAATAGGTAAAGCCGCTAGATGCAAGCGGGACGAGGGTTGGCTCAATCAAAGGTTCCCGCTGATTCCGTTCAACCCATCGCTGCGAGCTTCCTTCGTGTTCCAAAACTTGTTGAGGATCCTGGTCCAGGCAGGCACTTTTAAGAAGGGGGATGCGCTGGACTTCTGCCATGCCGTGATGGCCACGGCGTTCGCAAGTTTCGCAACTCTCGACTCGCATTGGAAGCTTCGAATTGAGAGTCTGCCGAAGCCGAATCAGCTTGCGCGCATTTACTGTGCCTCCGAACTCGATCAAATGGTTACGGACATGGAGCTGTGGCTGACGCATCGCGCGGCGTCTTAGTCCGTGCGGCTTCTTTGGGTTATTTTTAAGGCCTACCGGGACTGCCGTTTCACTGGAAATGGACGTGAGAAATCCATGAGCAGAAACTGGGTTTTGGCGGTGCTTATCGGCGGGAGTCTATTCGGCGGGGCGATCTGGTACCGGAGGAAGAAACGTCGTGACTCCGCTTGGAGCATAGACAATTCCCTCGAGGAAGTCGCACAGGCCCACGCCGAATATCTCCGCGCAAGACATCCGGCCTTCCATCAAAAGTTTGCGAACTTGCTGATTGCGGACCGTGAAGCAGCTCTGGGAGAAGCCGCGGTCTTTTCCTTGTTGAAGACCTATTTCCGAGTTCGCCCGGAGCCAGCCGACGTACCGGGAACAGGCGGAGTGGATTTTGTCTGCCATAAAGGGAGCCCCGAAGAGTTCGTCGTCGAAGTTACGTCGCTCAAGCCTGAGGCAGTAGCGGCGCAGTCGAAAATTCCGACGACGATTGAAGATGGCACCGGTGGTCCGTTCCAGATGACGACAGACCAGTTATTTTCAACGGTCCGAAGCAAAGCGGATCAACTTTCTGGCTATCCGTGTCCTCGCATACTTGCGATCACAAGTACACATCATGCATCCTCATTCCTACTAGGGCCAACGGGAGCAGAGTTCCTTCTGACTTCGGAGCCCACAATCACCTATGCGCCCGCAGGTTCCGGTGGTCCGGTCACTATGACGACCACCTTGAAGCGGTCCGTTTTCTTTGGACCGGGCGCGACGGGAACCCAAATTCTCCCGCGGCGTCAAAGTGTTTCTGCGGTCCTGCTAATAGGATTGGATGATGTCCGATCAAGCGTATTAGGTCTCTTGCATCCTGAACCGGCTAGGAAATTGAGCATAGAGCGCTTCCGCGATGTTCCGTTCCTTCGCTTGGCAGAGTGGCCGATCATCGCCGGTGCCATCCGAACCGAGTGGGTGATTTCGTCTCCTGAATCGAAACTCTTCCCTCACGCGCCAATCAGGGCGTAGCTCTCTACCGCTTACGGTGGCGACAAAGGGAATTTGGAGTGAACCCTTGAAGTGACACACAGAATTGGGCACAGTTTCCGGGAAAGGAAACGACAGTGAAGAGAAAGAGATACTCCCGGAAATTTCAACGAATGGCCGTGGAGCGGATGAGGACGTGCGAAAACGTCGTAACATCCGTCCTCCAATCTGGGTAGCTGGAATCGCGGACGAAAAGTTCAATGCAAGTGGCTCAGTACCGGCGATTCCCTGAGATCTGAAAGCCCCAAGTTCAAGCCATCAAGGAGATGGACAGAGCTTGGGGCTTTCTCTTCATGCACCGCTAGAAAAATCGAAGAGCGCCGCCTTTCGGGCGCATGTCACGCTAGGCTCCTATCCAAGAACTGAAATTTGCGTAACCATCGTCAGCCACCCAATCATAAACCAAGTACCATTTCGTTAGTCTTACGTCCTGTCCCTTCAGGGGATGAGGTTTTGTGGCTAAACTATACGAGCCTATATCGGGATTGTAATACCAACCTCCATTTGTCCATTCATAGGGCCGTGCTGCGAGCCCGTTCGCATTGAATTCGAGTCCCATATTGTTGAATGGATTTGGCCCGAGATCTTTAGTCAGTTTGTCTCTGCCCTTAATGCTGTTGATGTGAATTCCAAGAATCCGATTGGCGCGACGGACACTCTCAAATATTTCATAGCGTACCCAGCGCCTCTGCCAGGTGTGCGAACCAATTAGAACGACGGTAACAGATGTGCCCTCAAGCTCCTGATTAATTAGTCTCCTTAAGGCCTCGGGGCTTGTGTTCCGAGCTTCTTCCCACATCGAATGGTCGTAGTACCCGGCTGACTCTACACCCTCGGCAAAATTATGCTTCCGCACAACATTGGCTCGAAATTCAATCACATCTTGATAGTGAAACGCAAAATAAACGCGCTTTGGCATGTCTCAGCTAAGCTCTTTGTAGCTCAAAAATAGCTTTTCGTATCAAGTCGAGTAGCTCCGCAGGACTCTTCGAATCGTCACCAAGAAGTTCGAAGTACCGTTTGAATGAAATGGTGGCATTTGGATGATGCGCGTCTAAGTCCTTTGACATTTCGTTCCAAAGCTCTTTGGCCATGTATCCAGTAGCGCCTACGGGAAGGAGTCGTACGCCTGCCTTGCGTGACAGTTCGAATTCTTCGCGCATACCATTCGACGGAACCAATTCGCCCTTGGGGTTGAATTTGTTTCCGAACACAAATATAGAGATACCTGCGTAGTCCACCATCGCTGTCCTGTACTCCGTCCACTGTGTCGCAAGTTCTTTGCCTCCCGTGGAGACCTGCGGAAATGGACGCAGGACTAGATGTTCTTCGGAAATCGACTTTCCGGAGTCATTTAAGCCCGCAAGAGCGCCATTGATGACTGCACTACCGACACCGAGTCCGAAACCACTAATGACTCGATTGCCGTTCATGAGCAACTGATAACTCAAGTTGTGAAGGAATGCTTCTGCATCCGCTCGTTTCCAGGCTCCGTATTCCTCTGCAGCACCGGAAACAAGAATGGATGACCTCTTATAGCTCGCAGCGAGACGCTCCAAAAGTAGAGGAATGTCGGCGTATTCATCAACGAGGACAGTCAGGATGGAGAAACGCTTCAGGTCGCGAATAAAATAGTGTTGCTTCAATTCTCTGTATTTGAAATCGCCCTCCGATTCGTCCTTATCCCTCGACACCTTTCTTAGGACGCAGTAGTGCGGGCGTTGGTCCGACCCGTATTGCACTCTAACTCGACTGAGAATGTAATCGATATTGGGGTCGGTAAAGCTAAAACCAAGGAAGAGGAATGTTTTCTCAACCAGGTCGCCACGCAGGGCCCAGACGAATGCTTCCATCTTTAGTGGATACTCTTCGTAGTCATCTCTCGAAACAACGGCTTCGGTTGCATGGTCAATGTCGCCATGCATTTTGTAAACCACGGCATCTCGTTCCAGTCGGGTTGTGGTCAGCTGCTTCTCCGTGTATTTGACGTCCGGCACTTTTTTGGCTTCTTCCAGCGATTTTTCTATTAACTTGTCATAGTTGGTCGTCCAGTAAGTTCTTATTGGCAGCCGAGCCAAAATGCGGTGACTCTTCGTAGGATTCTTCTGCGGAGCGAAATGCTTAAAAATTGCTTGAGTGAGATGCGCTCGATTACCGCCCGCTTGATTGCAGTGGTACTGCGCGATGGTTACCAAATCGTGTTCTTTTGCCGGGTCCAATCCCAAGTCTCGTATGACTTCATCTAGCAGCCCCTGCCAGTTTACGTACCCGGAGTCCATAGAGAGGCCCGCGCCAGCGAATACGGCTGCATTTTGGCTGTGAAGTTCACGGGTGTAGTCCCTAATGAAAACAGCTGCCGAGATTGCTTCAGTGCTCATGGATTTGGTCAATCATTCGGATGTGTTTTCTTATAGGCGGCTTCAACCCAAGTTCCGAACTGATTTTTGTCCCATGTATTGCAAGGCGCGCCTGCCTCGATTAGCTTCCACGGGGCCGCACCTTGGACGTCCGTATTTCCGTTGCTGTCTTTGATGCCGCTGATGTATATGCCAAGCAGGCCATTTCCGCGCGCTATACTTTGCTCAATCTCATAGTTAACGAATTTTCGTTGGGATGTTTCGGCTCCAATGAGAACAACCGTGAGGCTCGTTCCTACAAGGCCGGCATCAATGAGCTTTTTGACATCCGACTCGCCCTTTTTCTTTGCGTCTTCCCAGAGTGAAGCGTCATAAAATCCTGCGGCTGCCGAACCCTCCACTACGCCGCTGTTTCTGACAACGTTCGTTCTCCATATGTCGCGTTCGTAATGAAAACTGAAAAATACTTTTCTGGGCATCTATTTTCCCTCTACTATCACGTTGACGACGGCGCGGCGCTTTCTTGGGTTAATTGTACGGTACGTTATCATGGGCCAAACCGAGCTGTAAATGGCGACCATCCGACTTAGTCGAGATGATGTGGGATGAAGAGTCTGAAAGTTACCGGAGATCTCGCTGCCGTCAGACCTGAGAGTGAACATCACACGAGCAAGGACCCAACTTTCCTCCCGGACACGCCGCCCCACGCGTGCCCACAATTCTCCAAGCTGACGCTCGGCTCTCTGCCTTTCCAGCCCCTGGGACGCGTGAAGCATAGTACATACCGTACCGTAGACGCCGCGCTCGATTGTCTGTCGGAGGAGCGGCGATTGCGAGCGGATCAGAGCGTGGAAACGGAGACAGTGAACCGGTAGACGCGAAACAAGGGAGTTATATGTCTGATTCCGTTATTACGCTTGACAATAAGACCAGCCGGGACCTACTATCGCCGCAATTACGAAGCTCGATTGCCCCCGGGAGGCACCCATGCTCGTTTCCTGGGCCCGTGGCTATCTCCGAACCAGGCTTTGCTCTTCTTTAATCGCGCGAGCCAGCATATTAAGCGCCGGCGCTGCCTCAATTCTTTTGGTGCTTCCAGTCTGCGCGTTCGGGCAGAGTTACGGTGTACAAATCATAGGAAACGTGCATTTAGGAACCGGCGGTAGTGGACCATTTGGTTTCATTTCATGCACTCTCCCCTACAGCGAGTGCTTTGATCAATCCATTGCCGTACCCGCAAACGGGGGATTCTTGCAGTCAGTGACACCACAAACTCGATTACGTGCTCATAACCCGAAGGTCGTCAGTTCAAATCTGACCCCCGCAACCATTCGAGCTGGAAAAACTAAAGGACCTCCGGAAATGCTCCCTGGAGGCCGTTGCAGCATTTTGGTGCAAATTGTCCGTGAAATGTCCGTGTTCTCCCTGGCAAAGAATGAGATGACTATGGAGCTAATTCGCAAAAGAAGGGTTCCAAATTAACGTACAACTGAGTGAGTAAATCTCCGTGACATTCGCCAAGCCCGTCCACCTTTTCGGCGCGATGCGGATAGCGTAGTTCTGAAAAAAACGGGTCAAAGATTTCATAGCCACGGCGGACCGTGACAAGGCCCGTTTCACCAACAATAAAGCACGCGAGCGGCGTATTGAGGTCAAAGTCCTTGCGCTTCTCGGCGAGCTTTTGGGCGAGTTTGACTAGATTATGCCCCCAAACGCAATCATCCTTGGTCAAGCCTAGAGCGTTGTCGAGATTCGGGGCCTTGCCAGGGTCACACGCTATCATGCCGTAATGAATGAGCACGGCTTTAAGTGACATTTCTAGTGCTAGATGCCCAAGCACTGCAGCCGAGAACCAGAGAAAAGGGTCTCCGGTTCGGAAGAGCACCAGAGAGGCCCTGAAGTGGTGATAGCCATTATCGCGCCAGAGCCCGGCATCCCTTGCGTACTTATCTACTGCAATAGTTGTTCCCTTCGCAGTCGCCAAAGCGGTTTCCTTTCTCTATGATCTAACCATAAAACTTAGCTCCCAGGTTTTCCGCTTGTCAATGGACGCGCCGCGCGCGAACTCCATAGCGCAATTCGCCTTGCCTTCGCTGAGGGGGAAATTGGGGGGACTCTATGCATGCGGAGGCACATGTCGGTACACCGTGCCACTACCAAATATTTTTCTAACTCGTTTATTTTCAAAAACAAGATTGAAAAGGAAGGACTTCCAAGAGATAGCCCTGCTGGCTTGGGCGCAGGAGGCCCCCGGTTCAAATCCGGGCGCCCCGACCACTAACTCACTGCATTACTTGAGGCTTTTCCTGCGCGGTTTTTCCACTACCATCCAACTTGGGAACAATTGGGAACAATTGGTCTGCAAGCACCAGCCAAGAAACCAATTCCGGTTTCCAGCCGGCTGGGGACCCGTGGACCGTAAAGCGCGCCCCGTCAAAGGGAAGCGTCGGAGTTGCTTCTATCCGCACGCGAAGGCCGGCTGCGGCTTTTGCCTGAGCCCTCTTGTCCACTTGCCCCTCGGCTTGGCCGAGAAATGGAAAGAAAATAAGGAACGCGAGGATTCTCAAATACATTGCTGGCCTGATCGCTGCCCAACGAGGCTGGGCAACTCCAGATAGGCTGCCTCGCTGGAGAGTGGGTTAACTTTCGATAGCTGCGTTACCGCGAAGCGAGCTGATCCGCACTGGTGCGCCGGAAGTTCGTAAGTCCGTTTAGAGAAGAAGAGTTCGATGCTGAGGCCTCACCGCAGGTCCCGAAGTTCTTGACCATGCTTGTTGCTTGAAACGAGGGCTCAAGCGTTCTTCACCTTCGTGGAATGCACCACCCTACTGCTCGACAATAATCTGACCCTTCATGCCTTTGTGCCCGAGTCCGCAGGTATGGCAGCACTTGAAGGAATAGGTCCCCGGAGTTTGGGCAACGAACTCGATCATTGCCGTTTCCCCCTTCTTGAGCTGCCAGCACTCTTGCTCCGATGTGAAGACAAGTCCGGCTTTGTCACTGGATGAAGCGCCGTCGGGAACACTGCCAATCTTGAAACCATGATCGTGGTCGATCGCGGTGATCTTGAGTTGAACCTTGGTTCCAACCTTCGTGCGAATTGGAGAGCTCGAGTATTCGTACTTCTTCGCTGTAATTTCAATGACTTGTATATCTTGTTTGTTTGCTTGAGTGGGCTCAGGCAGCGAGAGAAATGTACCAAGAGCCAGAAATGCCGCCGAGACGAAAAACAATGGGAAGAAATTCACAATTTTGTTCATTGATCCTCTGTGCCGAGCGAAAGATTTAGTATCGATGCTTGAGCCGCAGTTTTTATTTCCGTAATTCAACTCACAACGATTCCGCCTCGAAGCGGCGGTTGCAATAATTGGACCGGGATGGACAAGCAGATTACGGAGGTATCGGCCCCCCAGATCAAGGCCGAACGGTTCGCAATCTGGCCTGTCCATCCCGGTTCGTTGGCACCCACCCCATCTTGCGTGATCAAGCGAGTCAGATGGGACTCACGGTTAAGCGAGCTTTTCTAAAACTGGCGACGCGCCTCGTCCGCTTCTTCCGCCAGACGCATCAGCACATCCACGATCCCGGTGTTTTTGTTTGTCGACGGATCGAGGAAGAGGCCGTCCTCAGCAAAGCTGACGACGGAGGCCACGGCGCCTCCTTGCTGATCGGACGTCGGGCGAATGATGGAGACCGGGCCCAACTTTTGGTTAAGGAAGAGGGTTGGTTCGGGCATGATCAGGTTGGTCTGGAACATGTCGGCAACGTTGGGTCCGGAAGCTCCATTGTTGGGATCGACGCCGGCGTTGAGGTTTGGAAAGGTCAGGTTTCCGTCGGTGATGTTGGTCGCGTTGCCGGCCTTGTCGTGCCAGGTCTGGAAGTGCATGATCTCGCTGCCGCCGATGCTGAGGAGTACCCGCAAAACTTCCAGGTTGGTTACTTTCTGAGCCAGCGCCGGGTACAAGCTGCTTCCACCTTGCTCGATGAACGCGAAGTGGAATCCCGCGGTGTTGGCAATCGCCTGGAGATGGTTCGAGATGTTTCCGTTGGCATCTACGCCCAGGTCGCCATCATTTAGGGGAATGGCGGGATGCTGTCCCTTGGCGAGATCGGGAACTGCGTTTTCGAAGGTTCCACCGAAGTCGGGGTTGGTCGTTGCGCTGCGATACCGTGTCCACCAACTGGTGTCGATCGTCAATTGCTTCAAGTTGGTGAGGCGCCCTTTTTGAGGAACTCCCGTGACTTGACTCGGCGGCAAAACGGCAAAGTTGCTCAGGTCTATCGGCTTTGCGCCTTTAGATGCCAGGTAGTTGTTGAGAAACCTGTGGTGGCTGATTTCATCGTCCGTGTTGTCGGCGATGTATTGCGGCATGTCGCCGTCGAGCACGAGGAGCCCGGTGATGTAATCTGGAGCGAGTCCCGTGTTGATTTTCTGACCGTTGAGTTCCAGATCGATCGGAGAGAGGCCTTGATTGGTGGCTCCGCCGAGTTCGGCGTACTGAATCCACAGGTCGGCCTCGACCTGCTCCAAGGCGCTCAGGAACGTCAGGATTGCGATGTCACCCTTTGTGATTGGAGCGCTGTCCCCATCCCCGCCAAATGCCGCTGCAGTGCCTGGCAACAGAGCCGCGCCCATGGTTGCGGCCCCCGCTGCGACCATTCCGTTTGTAAGGAAGGCGCGCCGGCCGGTTGGACGCTTCATGCTATTTTCTGACTTCTTCATTGCTTTTCTCCTCTTCCAAGAAGTTGTGTTCGAATCGTCCGGACCAGGCATTCGCTGAGCCGGCTTGAATTTGCCCTTACGTTTCAATTCCTGTGAGTCAGCAAAGTCAATTCTTTATAAGAATTCGGCAATTTCTAATATTCGTTGACGCGGCCCTCTTTCATCAGGACCGATCAAAGAACAAATCTTGCAGCATCAATCTCCGTGCCTAACCTCCCTTCCGACCCAGTTCAAATGCGCCGCTGAATAGTGGAGGCGCTTCAGAAATGGGCGCGCATCGATGTTTCCAATTTACTTGTCGTCGGAGTCGTCCTTCCGCTGCCAGGAAATCAGAAAGTGGTCCAAGATAAAGTCGGCTACTTCGCGGCCCAGGCGTTGGCCGGTGGTCAAGTCTGTGCGGAAATGTTGTCCCCCGAAGATGCGGCTCAGCGTCGCTTCTTCGGCTGCAGCGGAGATACTCGTGAAGGAACGTTCGACTCCCGGGAGAACCTCCGACGTGACATTGAAATCGGCGCGATCCCTGTCGAAAAACGAAATCAGCACTTCTGCAGCGGAGGCGCTTATGACGCCATGGGCTCCTGGATACGATGGGTCGGGAGTGGTTTTGCCGACTTCCGGGAGCCAATTCGGATCAGCAACGGTTTCAGGATTGATTCCGGGATCGGCAGCCCGAATGGCGGTCACCGGACGCCAGAAATTGTAGGTGTATTTGGCGTCATAAAAGGCGATCACGTCATCGGCCAAACTTAAGTTAAGAAGGGCAAACAACCGGGCATTTTGCGCGGTCGTCAAGCCGCGCGCCAGCGACAGCGTTTGCGCGATCTCGTTCCAATAGTTTTGAATGGCGCCGTTCCAGAAGCGCCCGGTCAACGCCTCATCGGCCGTCGCGGTCGTGCTGTTGGCGATTCCAAGGGATTTGATCTGGTTGAATGCATCGCTATACGCATCGCTCGTCAGCGCAGGGGGAGGGCCGGGCCGAAACTGGTTGGCGCGCTCCAGCGCAAACGGCGTCACGTGCGACCAATTCGTGAATTGCGGCTGAGGAGCAAAATTCGGAGGCGTCGACTGGTAGTCGCCCGGGGCAGTCCCAAAAACATACGGGATCGGCGGGGCGTTCGAGCCGTCGTTGCTTCGCGCAGCCAGAATGCGATCCGCGACGTCTTGTCCAATCAGGACGCCTTCCGCCTTGCCGTTCCCATCGGGAATCTGCGCCAGCGATTGCTGCAGTTGAGTGTCGAGCGTGGTCTTGAACGTCGGATACAGTGCGACAAGAACTTCGTGCGCCGCAGCCACAGTCGCTGCCTCTTGGGAAGCATCCCGCGGCACGCTGGTAAGGCGCACAAGGTATGGCCGGTGTTTCCCATCGATCGCGTTAACAGCGTCATAAATCGCCGCGTGCATGATCGCAAAGCTGCGGGTCGGATGAACCGTGGGTGATTGCGCTCCGGGCGTGCGGACAATCACCAGAAGCGTTCTATTCCATTGAATAACCTGGTTGACTTGTTGAGACGAGGAGTCTTGCGGCTTCGGATCCTTGGCGTTTGCCGAGGCGCTATATGAGCCTGAAGTTTGCACCAAAAGGCTGGCGCCTAGCAGGGCTAGCTGAAGATAACGGTTTAACATTGAAAAGTTTCTCCCATGGCGATGGCGTCGACGTTTCTTGGGAGGAGTGGCAAAGCCACGGCGCGGCCTCTCACCATTGCCTAACCACGGGATCGAAGAAAATATTCCCTGAATACTTTGATTCAGTTAATAAATCTGGTTTTCTACTTGTTAGTTCCCAATTCCTGAGAACCTCCAGCGGAGTCATTGAGACAGGGCTTTGGCGTAGGCGGGGACCAGGGAGAAGCATTCCCCCCGAATCATTGGCTTAAAGGCCTTGTGCTGCACCGCACAAGGCCGATTGGCTGCTTCCCCTCTCCGCCAATCTCGAACCTAGCGCTCATCCGTACAGAGTGTCTTCTGGGCAGCCACGCGCTTTTCGCGATACTTTTCCCGCTGAATTTCATGCAGCAATTCGCGCAGCCGCTTTCGAGCCCTGTGCAACTGCGACTTCGAGACGCCTTCCGAGCGTCCCATCATTTTCGCGATTTCCCGATGTTGGTACCCCCGGATATCGTGCAGGACAAATATTGCGCGCGAGCCTGCTGACAACTGCGCGACGCAGCGGCTGAGATTGATTCGGTCAATCGACCCCTCCAGTAACAAGTCGGAAGCGGCGATTTCGACGCTCGACGGGGCGGTTTCACCATCCGGAGAGGGACCCGCTTCCATCGAGGTTATAGCTAAAGACTTCTTGCGCAGGTGCATCAGCACCGTGTTGATCACCAACCTGTGCAGCCATGTGGAAAATGCCGATTCCCCACGAAACGTTTTAATTTTGCGAAACAACAGCAGGAAGGCCTCTTGAGTGAGATCTTCCGCATCAGCCGTATTTCCGAGCATGCGAAGGCATATTGCATACACTCGCTTGCAATGCGACCGGTAGAGGCATTCAAACGCGGCCGGATCGCCCTCGGCAGCTCGCTGAATGATGCCCGTCTCGTTTTCTTTATCGCAGGCGGGGGAAGAAAGTTGCGGCACGGCCTCCTTCGAGAGGCATTTCGTGCCACGCCGCGCGTCCCAACCCAGGCAACGCCGCTTCCCAACCGCAGGCTTTGCCATGGATCCAATTGCTAAGTTTGCGTGTAGGGCATTTGCGGTAACTGGCATGACCTTCTTCCTCAGGGTTAAAAGCGGATTTGAATTGCGCGATATTTCATTGTCTACACCGTGCAAGACTACGCGCGGCCTTCAATAATTCCCCAATGCTGCATGGTTTTAGCAGCGGGAATAAGATTGTGAGTATTTCAGTCGTTAAGATATAGCCGTTGTCTTGAGTGGATTCGGATGATTCGTTCCGTATTTTGCTGTGTTCATAACTGGTGATTCTCGCGAACTTGGCACCGGACCTTCGTTCATGGAAGTTGTCAGAACTTTACGGAGGCGGCCCCTTGCGCGCGATAAGCTCGACATCACAGTGCCTGCCGGCATGCCGGTGATATCCGCGATCTCCCGGTAGGACAACCCTTCGAGTTCGCGAAGAACGATTACTTCCCGAAAATTCGCCGGAAGCTTCTTCAGCGCCTCTCGTACCACAGTGCCGCTGTTGTTTTGGAGTACAACTTCTTCCGGGTTGAGAGAGCGAAAATCAGGAGCGAAGAGATTTTCGTCAAATTCAGTTGCGTCTTGCAGGGGCCGGTTAGCGGTCAGCCAGCTATAGCAAGTATTTCGGACAATTTTCAGGATCCAGGCGCGCGCATTGCCGCCACGGAAGTCGCGAAAGTGCCGGAAAGCGCGTAAATACGCTTCCTGGACAACGTCCTGAGCGTCCTGCTCGTTGCGCGTCAACCAGCGCGCGAGATTATAAGCTGCGTCAAGGTGCGGTAAGACAGCCTGCTCAAAACTCTCGGGCCAATTCTGTGCTGTCATCGCCGCCTCCGGGAAAGTGGCTTGCTCGCAATTTCCCATTCTTGCTGGCAATCGAAATTCGAAAGGATAGTGCGATTGATATCGCTGGCAGGCTGCGACACACACGTGCCGGGCACGCGAAGCCTCACTTGTCCCTCTTGAGGTGGCCCTCCCAGCAGTCTCGGGCCGGCAATCGGCAATGGAAGAACTGGTAGGATTCTTTCCCTGGAATCTTGAAGCTGACGAACCTTTCGCCAGGGGCAATGGGCTGTTGGCACTGACTGCATCGGATTGCTCTTGCCTGAACCATAAATCGCCTCCACATGGCCCCGGAACCTCGTGGGCAACCGCAAACTCTGCCTCTGAAAGAGGTTGAGGCGACGCCGGTGAATATCCTGCCGGTGCATGCGGGCGAGATTGAGCGGGCGCCAAGGAAATGACAATGGACAGGGAGTCCTCCATCACGGGAAAGTGGGTCCCCTGCTAAATTGCAGTTGGCACGGTGCTTAGATCGAGTTGTCCCTTCCCCAGGTCCCCGGAAGCTATAAAGGTGGTAGACTCCGCTGCGCGTGCGGTAATCCAAAATGGAAGAAGAACATCAGGATCGCGGGCGGCTTCGTTTTGGGGTGTTCGAACTGGATCTTCGCGCTGGGGAATTGCGCAAGCACGGCCTGCGGGTCCGCCTTCAGGAACAACCCTTCCAGGTCCTCGCGACGCTGCTTAAACATCCCGGCGAGGTCGTGACCCGCGAGGAACTCCAGAAAAAACTCTGGCCCGCGGACACTTTCGTGGATTTCGACCACGGGCTCAACAAGACGATCAATAAAATTCGCGAGGCCTTGGGGGACTCCGCCGAAAGTCCCCGCTTCGTTGAAACTGTCTCTCGTCGCGGCTATCGCTTCCTCGCGGAGGTCAGAGCTGGGGATGCAGGCCCGGTTCACAGTCCGGAACTCGCCACTCAGCTTAATCCCAGCAAAGATGCTACTGTGCGCCCGGATCCGGCCGGCAAACCCACAACGCCCAAATCTGTCGCGCCTTCCATCCCGTGGAAGATCACCGCGATCGTGGCACTGCTTCTGGTGGCGGTATCTCTCGCCACTTGGAAACTTTATTCCTGGAAACATCCGGCTCCTCTCATTCGCTCTCTGGCCGTCCTTCCGCTGGAGAGCCTCTCGAGCGATGCGTCCCAGGATTACTTCGCGGATGGCATGACGGACGAGTTGATTTCGGATCTCGGCCAGATCAGGGCGTTGCGCGTGATATCGCGCACCTCCGTGATGGCGTATAAGCGTGCGCGTAAGCCACTGCCGGAGATCGCTCGCGAGTTGGGCGTGGACGCCGTGATAGAAGGGACAGTGCTTCGTTCCGGAGACCAGGTTCGGATTACGGCGCAGCTGATCGAAGCCGCGACTGACAAGCACTTATGGTCCCAGAGCTATGAGGGTCAACTGCGGGACACCCTGGCGCTTCAGAACCAAGTGGCTAGAGCAATTGCCGATCAAATCCGGATCAATTTGAATGCACAGGAACAGGCTGCACTGAAAAGTGTGCGGGTTGTGAATCCAGAAGCTTATGAGTCCTATCTCAAGGGACGCTATTTCTGGAATAAGCGAACGTCGGAAGGTTTGAAAGTTGCTTTGGCCTATTTCACTCAGGCCATCGAACAGGATCCCAAATACGCCCAATCTTATTCCGGCTTGGCAGATACGTATGCGTTGCTGGGAGACTGGCAGTATGGGGTGATGACGCCCAAGGAGGCCCTCCCCAAAGCAAAAGCCGCGGCGATCAAAGCTCTGGAATTGGACAGCACGCTCGGCGAAGCGCACAACTCTTTGGCCTTCTGCCTGGACGGATTCGACTGGGATTTTCCCGCTGCCGAAAAGGAATTTCAGCGGGCGATTGAACTGAACCCGGGCTACGCGACCGCACATCATTGGTATGCATGGCATTTGAGTCTTTTGGGTCGGTATGACGAGGCAATCTTGGAAATGGAAAAAGCGGAAAACCTGGATCCGCTTTCGCTTATCATCAACGCCGACCTGGCGGAGCTGCTGCTCCTTGCGCGTTCTTATGACGAATCGATACGCCAGAGCCGCAAGACGATCGAGATGGATCCTAATTTTGCTCTCGCGCATAACCAACTGGGACAGGCGTACCTCCAAAAAGAGATGCGCGATGAGGCGATCACGGAACTGCAGAAGGCGGTGCAACTTTCCGCGGGAAGCCCGACATGCTTGGCTAATCTTGCCCGTGCCTATGCCGCATCCGGCAAAAAGAGCGAAGCGGCAAAGCTGCTGGCCGACCTGAAGAAACGCTCGAGCCCAGGCTATTCTCATGCCTCGGAAATTGCCGTGGTCTATGCGGCGCTCGGTGACAAGAACCAGGCAATGACCTGGCTCCAAAAAGGCTACGAAGAACGATTTAATCCGGGTGTCCTCCTGCGACCGGGGTTCGATCCCCTCCGACCCGATCCGCGATTCCAGGAGCTTGTGCGCCGCATCGGTTTCAGCCATTGAAGCCGGTAAATTTGAGGAGAGAAGCCACGATTCCGCTTCTTGCGTGGAATTCTTTGGGGCGAGAGTTCAGGGAGCTCGCTTCTGCGACCAACCTTTCGGGGTGATTCGCAACGGCGCGCGGAGGCGGCGCTCCACGTGCCGCGTGGGACTGCACCCTTAACAACACTGTGGCTATTCGGCTATCAGCCGGTTGAGCTGTACAAGATCAGCCGGAGCTGCGTCGCCCACGGCGCAGAATTCCATTTTGTCCCTACGCCAATCAACCCATTGGAACCCTTGCCGGGACCCTGCGCGCGGTGACGTGTCCGGTTCTCGGGTGGGCCAGACGAATACATCGATTGAACGGCCGTTATGCTCATAGACGAGCACCGCGACCATGCGGTCTTCAACAACATCCAGGCGCCCGCCGTTCAGCACGAAACCGGCCCCGGCGAAGTCACGAACCGGGGGAGTGAACTTGAGTTTGGCATCGAACCACCCTTTGACGAGACGTTCATCGTTGGAGGCGATTTCGGTCGTGCGCCCCGGCGGCAGTGAGCGCAGATGCGCTTCGACAATTTCGTCTGCAAGTTCGGCCTGGTAATCGTCGCTGCGAAGCTCGGGGCTCACTCTCCACAATATGAAGGCGATGAAAAGCAGCGCCGCCGCGGCAGTCAGCCATTGCCAAAGGAGAGGCTGCGACGCAGTAGGGGTTGGCGCAATAGGGCGGAGGTGTGTGTTAATTGTCCGCCGCAGCGAGGCGGGGGCAAGCTCATAGATTGGAGTAAGCTGCAGTCTACCGCTCAACCAATCCAGGTCCACGAGCTCAGTCGCGCAGTGGTCGCAATGTCCCAGGTGGCGCTCGAATTCAGCAGCCCTGCGATCACTTAGTTCACCGTCAAAATAGCCCTGGAGCAAAGAGTCACGAAAGTCACACTTCACGGACGACCCCCTTCTGAATGGAATTTGTCAGCGCCGAATGCAACTGGCGGCGGGCGCGTGAGAGCGAAGACATAACCGTGCCAATGGGAAGCGATGTGATCGCCGCAATCTCCTTGTAGGAACAGCCTTCGAGCTCCCTAAGGACAAGGACTTCCCGAAAACGCGGAGGCAACGTCTCAAGCGCAAGTATGAGGCGCTCCCGATCATCGCCTGCAATGGCGAGGGTTTCTGGCGTGGCGCTATCCAGCAGGTGTATCTCTTCGTCGAATTCCATGCTGAGTTCCATAGGACGATTCTTCTCCAGCCAGCTGTAGCAAGTGTTGCGTACGATCTGCAGCAGCCAGGCACGCGCGTCGCCGCCATGAAAGCCGCGGAAGAAACGGCACGCCCGGAGCAATGCTTCTTGAGCGACGTCCTCGGCATCAGCGCGCCCGCGCAACAGCCAGCGCGCGAGGTTGAAAGCGGCGTCGACGTACGGCAGCACCAGTTGCTCAAAGCGCTCCCGTTCTTCGAGCTGCAACTCACTCACAATTCACCCCTGAAAGTAAGGCCTCATTAGTAGGAACCGCCGAACGCCCGATTTTATTCTCCCTCGTGGCGCGCCAGGGAAGTGCGGTCGCGCTTCCCGCCTGACCGCCGGACTGGAATAAATCGGCTGGTGTACCGGTCTTGGATAGACGAAGCACATGAAATGCGAGCGAAGAGTCAGAAAGACTCGTGGGCGCGGCGCATCAGGAGAAACGATTGTCTTTGAAGAACAGCGATCTACTTATGCTGAGGAGAATCCTTGCACGCGTTTGACATTAAATCGGTGATTTTCGCAAAGCACGCGCAACACGTCGTGCTGATTCATTTCCCGATCGCCCTGTTCATCATTGGCGTGCTCTTTGATTTTCTTGCGTATCGGACCAGGCGGCGTGTGCTGGCCGCGGCGGCCTATTGCAATTTGTTCGCCGCGGCGATCGCAACCATTCCCGTATTGATCACGGGAATTCTCGCCTGGCAATGGGAACTCGAAGGCCAGCGGCTTAAAGGGATCCTTCTGTTCCATTTGGTGTTCGGCGTCATGTCGAGCGCGCTGATCTGGATCGTGTGGCTGATTCACCTGAGAACCAAGCGCAAGCGAGGAGCAGTTCTGCCCGGATACCGTCTGCCGGTCGAGGTTGTGGCAGTAGCAATTGTGGCGGTGACGGGCCACCTGGGCGGATTTCTCACTGGAGTGAATGGACCAGGATAGACGTTTTCCGAAACGGCTGAACCCTGGGATTTTCTGACGGCATTCGTTGAGGCCGCAGCGAGACCGGCAAAAACAGAAACTCGGGCGGCCCCTGCAAAGAAACAGGCGGGGAGCAGTCCACAGTAAGAAAAGGAGAACAAAAATGAAAATCAAAGTAGTGTTGGCGCTCGCAGCGCTGTCCCACGCGCCGCTGACCGTGGCGGGGGATAAGGATGTATATCCCAAGGAAAAGGTGGCGGAGTTTATCGTCACGAAACTGGACGTCACTTCGCTGCCGGCTGCGGTCCGGCCGAAGAAGGAAAAAGGAAAGAAAACTTTTGCGGATTACGGATTCGCTGCGCAGGAAGTGAATGAAAGGGAAAGCATCATCCAAGCGATGGATGGCACGAGGAAGTTGTCGATCAAGGTTCTCGACCAGAGACCCTCCGGAATCTATGTTTGCGTTACCGAGCCGGGGCAAATTGCCGGTCAGGCGAAGGTGCAAAGTGTAGTCCTGCTGAAAAGGAACGACTCCAATACGCTGTTAAAGGGACGCGAGTCCTGGCGGGAATTTGCTGCATGTCCGGTGGTTGGCGCGGCAGAGAAGTACGCCGAGGAAATCGCGGGAGGGGACTGAGTGGGCCTCCAGGAACGCCCCGCTTCGATCGGCTATCCGCATTTGGCCGCTTGGTGAATGTTCGGGCGTCCCGGGTTGGAATCAATTGCAAGGAATCTTGTTTACCTGAGTGGAAATGCCGCCGATGCCCCAAGCGGGCCATCGCGTAAGAATCACGCGAAGGAGGAATCGTGGCTGACTATCAAATGACTTTAGTGGATCGCCAAAGAATCGCCAGGGGTACGATGACGTTTTGGTTTGACACGAACGGAAGCGATTATGACTTCCGAGCCGGCCAACACGCCGACTTTGCCTTCCTGCACCCACCCGCTGGAGACGAGAGCGACAATTTACGCACCTTTTCTCTCGCAAACTCCCCCCATGACAAAGGCTTGGTCATGATCGCGATGCGAATGCGGGAGACTAGTTTTAAGACTGCTTTGATGTGCGCTGCCTTTGGGACCAAGTTTAGAGTCAGCCGTCCGAGAGGATCGTTTACCTTGCATAAGGACTTTGCCAGGCCGGCGGTATTTCTCGCAGGCGGCATCGGCATTACGCCGGTCCGCAGCATTTTGGACTGGGCCGCACACGAACGGATGCCCCACAAGCAATATTTGTTCTATTCGAACCGAGAGGCGGTGGACGCGGCGTTTCTGGAAGAATTGGAAGCCTTAACGGCGCGAAATCCCCGCTTCACGCTCATCCCAACAATCACCGGGCTGACATACTCGGCCTGGCGCCATGAAGTAGGTCACATCAATCGGCAACTGCTCTCGCGTTACTTAACTGGGCTCAACAGCCCTGTCTTCTATGTAGCGGGGCCGTCTGGAATGGTCACCTCGATGACAGATCTGCTCCGTTCCCTGGACGTCAGCGATGACGATATCCGGACGGAAGAATTTGGAGACTACAGGGCAACCGAGAATCCCGTGCAGACCAACCAAATCTCCAAGAGCTAATGTGGACATCCCCGGCAAATGGATTGTTTCTGGATGGCCCTCACTCGGTCGCAATCTCGAGAGGACCGGCCAACCAAAGCGGATAGTAAGCCGCAACGGGCGGTGAAAGAAGGACTTCGGCTATTTTGGTGGCTGAGCAATCTGCAATTCCCGATAAAACTTCTGAAGTACGAAGAAGGCTTTTTTCTTCTCCCCGTGGTCGGAGACAAGTCCTTTTCGGTTGAAATAATCCTCAATACGAGGGAGCGTTCGCCGGGGGCTACGAAAATCTTTGAGCACCCACGGTGTCATTCCGCGAAGGAAGGGAATGCGTTTCAGCATGGCGATCTGGTGCTCGTAGAGATTTTCCTGATACTCCTCGGTCCATCGAGAGAGGGCGTCGCCATGGTAGCCAAAGAGCGCGTCCCCGCCGAATTCACTCATGATCAGCGGCTTGCCGTACTCTGAGACCCAGTCAATTGCATCCGCATCCGCGGGCTTGCGGACATACCAACCGATGTACTCATTATTTCCGAGCACATCGAGGTCGCTCGCGATCGGATCATCAATGTGAATGGTGATGCGGTTCCGTTCCGTGACTTCGTGAGCCTGGAGAGCGGCCGACACCAGGCGCGTGGAGTCGGCGGAATGCACATCCTGAATGAGTTGCCGCAGAAAACGATTCCGGGCATCGCTGACGGGGGTTTCGTTCGCGACAGAGTAGATGATAAGGGCTGCGCGATTGTGATCTCGCGCGATCATTTCACTTAACTGATTTTCCGCATTGCGCAGCGTTGAGGGATTTTCCCACTGAATGGTCCAGTAGACGGGTACCTCTCCCCAGACCAGCAGTCCCATTCGATCAGCCATGCGCAACATAGCTTCGTTGTGGGGATAGTGCGCGAGGCGAACGAAATTGCAGCCCAATTCTTTTGCCCAAATCAGGAGCGTCTGCGCATCGTCCTCGCTCCAAGCTCTTCCAGACCGCAGGGGGGCCTCTTCATGGATGCTGATTCCGCGCAGGAAAAGGGGTTTCCCATTGAGCAGAATATCCATGCCACGTACCTCAATCGAGCGGAATCCTATGCGGTCTTCGAGCTGGTCGGTCTCGCTGGCGATCTCGACGCTATAGAGTTTAGGATTTTCTGGAGACCAGAGAGTCAAATTGGAGCTAAAGGCAAACTCGGCATGTCCTTTGGAATCTGTCTGAAAAGTTTTGCTGATGCCTGCCTCGGGAATTCGAATGGTGACATTCTGCTGAAGTTTTGGCCCGTTGAGTTGCAACCAGCCTTTAATCTGGCGCGTCGATCCCTTCTCCAGTTGGACAAAATAATCTTGAATGAAGGTCTCCGGCACCTCCACCAATGTCACAGGGCGTGTAATCCCGCCGTAGTTCCACCAATCTGTATTGACAGTGGGGACTTGATCCTTTCCGCGTGAGTCGTTGACTCTGAGAACGAGGAAGTTGCCGTGGGCCCTGACGCGATCCGTGATTTCGAAATCAAAAGGGGTGAAGCCGCCCTCGTGCTCCCCAAGTTTTTCCCCGTTCAGATACACGGAAGCGAAGTAATTGCATGCCCCGAAATGCAGAAATAGCCTGTTCTTCGGTGGTTTTGGGTAATCGAACGACCGCTCGTACCAGACACTTCCTTCATAAAACAGTAGCGAATCGCGCTGGGTGTTCCAGTCACCGGGCACATGGAGCTGGCCGGCAGTGTCAAAATCATATTCGACTAGTTCCGATTCGGATTGTGGCTTGTAGTTCTTATAAAACGCCTGGTTATTTTTCAGCGGCTGAGCGCGGTAGTCGAATGCTCCGACGTCATAAGGATCAACGATCGCCTGCCACTGGCCATTCAAGCTGGTCGCCTGACGCGCATTGATATTCGCGATCAGCGGCGCGACCTGTGCCGCACCTCGGCTCGAAACGAGCAGCAAGCACAAAACAAGCGTCAAACAACGGGGGAGTTTAGTCATGAAAGGGTTTTAGTCCGTATTCGATAAATTTTCGGGGATCGAATTGCGAATTCGCATTCGATCCCCGAGACAGAGAAACTAGAAATTGAATTTGCCGCCGAGTTGTAACACGCGACCCGGGAGCGAGCCGGTGATCTGTCCAAAAGAGGCGGCACCAACGTTATTCACGGTAGGATTATTCCAGTTCGCCCGGTTGAAGGCATTAAACGCATCCGCCTGGAACAACACGCTCATACCCTCCCTGAAAGACAGAGGAAACATCTTGCGCGCCGATAGGTCCCACTGGTAGAAGTTGGGTCCGATGATGTTGTTCACAGGTGCGTCACCCGCACCGAGTGCGCTCTCCAGCGCAAAAGCGTTTGGGTTGACCCAACATATTGCTTTTGTGTTCGCGCATGTGCCACTGAAGTCAAGCGATTGACCCGGAACGATACCCGCCCGCCGAGTAATATTGGAGCCGTTAAGGCCCACGGCTTGCGAGCCTGTCGCCGTGAGCGGCGAACCGCTCTGGTAGTGCATGAGCGCGCTCAGCGACCATCCCTTCACGAGTGCACCTTTGAAGCCAGTCATCCTCTTTCCCCAGGGTGATTCGACCGTGAAAGCCGTGGACACGATGTGCGTTGCGTCGAAGCTTAACTTGCCGTAGTAAAATTGTTTCCAAGTTTCCATCACCCCACCGGACTGCGTTCCGCCCGCCAGCGCAGTGGTTAGACCGTTGACCAAGACTGGGTTGGCCGCGGTGCTGACGAGGCAAGTGAAGGGGCATTCCGGCTCAGGATTTTCGTTATAGGCGTCACCCGCGCCGCCACCATCTCCCATGGCCTTCGAGTACGTATAGGAAACCATGGCAGTAAGGATTCCGGCGCGCTTGGTGAGGCTCAGCTGCAGCGCATTATAGTTGGAATTGGCGTCGCCCAGTTCCATGTTGAGCGTCGAGTATCCCAGGTACGGGCGAATCTGGTCTTTCGACAGACCGGTGGGCGCGAAGCCTCCGGAGCATTGATACGCTGTCGCATTTATTCCAGCAGGGCACGCAAGCGTATTGGGGTTCGGGGAGACCGGTATAAATCCCTGGTCCGTCCAAGTGGCGTTGTTGACCGCAGGACCGCGCAGGATGTGGCGTCCCAGGTTTCCGACATAAGATGCTTGGACCAACATGCCTTGCGGCAGTTCCCGCTGCACTCCGAGGCTAAACTGGTAACTGCGCGCCACCACCAATTTGGGATCGACGCCGCTGATGCCGGATATCGTGGAGGGAGCCGCTACCGTACCCGCACCCGGAGCGGAATCGAACTGCGCTAACGAGGCGTTTGTCCCCGAGATCGAGGCCGACTGCGCCCACGGTACATAGCCTTGGGAGTTGATGCCAGCGCCCAAGACATTTCCCTCCGGATGGTCGTAGAAAATGCCAAAGCCACCGCGAATTACGGTCTTTTCGCCCAACGGTGCATAGGAGAAGCCGAAGCGCGGAGCCCAGACGTTTTCCGTGTTATAGAAACCTCGGGCAGCCGTTGGGGGAATGGCGGCCAGCAGCTGCGGATTCTCAAAGGTAACAGGTACCCGTCCCACCTGATCGGAAGGCACTCCTCCCGGCCGTACCAATCCGTTGCATTCGACAGTAACCACGGGTGTGCCGATGACGTTGAGTTGCTGGCCGCTGCAAAGACCAGGGGAGGCGGGGTTAATCGAGCTAGTCGCCAGTCCGCCCGTGAAAGTGGGGACCAGAGCGGGATCGAATGCATAGGGAGAGAAGTTCGTCATATTATTGCCCTGCGCATAGGTAGGCGTGGAGTGAATATAGCGCAGACCAAGAACCAAGCTAAGCTTGCGCGATACCCGCCAGGTATCCTGGAGGTAGGCCTCAGAGTCGTTGAAGCGGAATTGGCCCGTCGTGACGGCCGAGTTCTGCCCGAAGCTATTAAAATTTCCAAGGAGCGCATCGGCGAACGGATCGCCCGTGGAATTGGATCCGTTGGTCGCGCCCGCAGTAGCGCTGAAATTGATAATGCCGTCATAGTTGGTGCGTGAGTTCTGGGTCTTGCGGTTTCGCGCGAACTCGTATCCGAACTTTATCGAGTGGTTGTGCACCTGCCAACTGACGTGATCCGCCGGACTTAAATCCGCCGTGGGGGACTCCAGGAAATTCGGCGCCGGTCCATTGACGCTGGCCGGCCCGGACGTGGGAAACTTCGGGTTACCTGTGAAGGTTATTGTCGGAAGCCCGCCGGGAAACTGACTCGGGTTCCCAAGGGGCGGAATGAACTGGAAACCGTAAACAGATTTCATCCAGGCATTGCCTTGAAGCGGAGTCGTCTGACTGTGCCAATCAGCGTTGAATCGAAGGGAGTTGATCAGGCTTGGACTGAACACGTAGGTCCATCCGATTTGAATGTTGTATCCGGGGCGATTGCGCAAGTCCGGATCGACGGGGACAGCGTTGGCGAGGCTGGGGAACGTTCCATAAGGATTAAAGATATCGACGTTGTCGTGGATGTAACGGACATAAATACTGTGCTTATCATTGGGGTGCTCATCAATCCGGATGATGTCCTCGCGAAGATTCAGGGGGTTGGGGAGGTTAAAGGTCGTATTATTGGTGAGGGTGGAAGTGGGTAATGCACCCGCCACAGACATTTTTGCCGCCGAGGTGTAGAGCGCCGCAAAAGCCGCGCCGTCACCTGTGATGCAGGCGGGGTTGATAACATTGGGCGCGGTATAGAGAACGCCCCCGCAGCTCGCGGGGATGACACTCGGCGTTTTCATTAAGAGCCCGGCACCGCCGTTATAAACGTCCGTGAAGTTGCCTGTGGCCTCCAATGCCGTCGGAAAGGTTTCCTGCACCGAGGCAGCCGTTAATCCCGGATAGACCCCGCGAAACTTCTTCCACTCCTGCCCGGCGAAGAAAAACAGTTTGCCCTTCGGCTGGAGAAACGGAATCGGCCCCCCGACGTCCCATCCAAAGTTGTTGAAATGAAAAGGAGGCACGGCTGCGTACCCCGTGGCAGTCGGGTTGGTGAGCTTCGTACCTGGGTTCTCGGCATTGAAATCATTGTTCTGGACGAATTCAAAAAACCCGCCGTGATATTGCTCTCCTCCACTCTTGGTAACCACATTGATGGTTGCCGAAGCGGAGCGCCCAAACTCAGCGTCGTAGTTCGAAGCCTGAACAGCCACTTCCTGGATAAAATCAATGCCCACTTGATTGAATACGCTGTTGTTGGAGCCGGAGTCCAAATTGAACCCGCCATCCACGCTCCAATTCTGACCGTCCAGCCGCTGCCCGTTGATATCCGCAACGCTGTTATTGTAGTTCGAGGTTAAGGCCGCGGGGTTAGTGCCAGAGCCCTGAAGCGCGGCGCCGGGAACCAGCCCGACGAGCGACTCATAGTGGCGCTGGTTTAAGGCCATGTCCAACACTTGGTCTTGCGTGATGGTGGTCGAAATCTCACCGGACGTCGTGTTCACAGTGTCACCCACGGCCTCAACCACGACCCGTTCCGTCACTTGACCTAGGTCCAGTTGCAAATCCACGGTCAGGCGAGCACCCGCGGCCAAGGCGTTTCCTCTTCTTGTTGTGGTCTTGAAACCCTTCTGTTCGGCAGAGACGGAGTAGGTACCAGCGGGCAATTCATCAGCCACAAAATAACCATCTTTGTTTGCGTTCAGAATGCGGGCGATTTGCGTGGACTCATTCAAGATGGTGACTCTTGCGTTGGGAACCACGGCCCCCGATAAGTCTGTAATCGTTCCCGCGATACGACCGAATATGTCCTGCGCAGCAGCGAACTCAACCGTCCCAGTGAATAACAACACGGTGAGGAGCATCATCATCAGGTTGGTGACCGCGGCCAAAAGAAGCCGTCTCTTTATGGTTCCGCGGTGAATGGCCGAGAATCGATTTTCCGGGCGCAGAAGCATCATTTCGCACACTCCCAGGGCGGCATCACAGTTCTGTTGCCGAACTGCTCCTCTGACCGGCCGCCATTAGGGCGGTTCAGGGAGCTGCACCGAAAATAGGGTGAATCGAAGTAATTGTTGATGGAGTTAAGCAGTAATGGCGCGTATTTGGGAAGTTAGACAACCGTGAATTCACTGTTAGAGTGCCGCCGTCATTTGGATTGACGGGAGGAAACCTAAGTCATTTTGCTTGAACTCTAAGTCAATGAAATCGCAGGTGTTTTGGTCCAGTGCCATGCGGAGTAAATTCGGTTATACTCCCCCCAAAGATGGGGTGGCAGGTCTAAGGGACCACTCTTGGGGGGTATCCACTTGCAATCGGCGATCAGCAGACTTGAGGCCGAGCGGGCTGAGGTAGACGGCGTCTTGTCATCGGGGGTTTTCGGGCGCACCAACAATCAAGTTCGACTTTTGGCATTTGTTTGTGAAAAGTACTTTGAAGGAGCCGTCGACGAAATCAAAGAGTACAGCATTGCGGTGCATGCTCTTGGGCGCCCGGAGTCTTTTGATCCACAGTTGGACACCATTGTCCGGGTCACTGCCCACGCTTTGCGAAAACGGCTAGAAGATTATTATACGAGCGCGGGCGCAGACCATTCCGTTCATATTTGTCTACCGCCCGGCCACTACGTTCCCAAATTCATCCATACAAGCGAGTTGGAAGCAACGACTGAGTCCAGACTCGATAAGAAGCAGAACGGCCAATCGCAGGATGGCGTTGCCTTAAGAGCGAGCGGCCAGCAGGAACAGCAACAGGTTAGTCCTGCCGCCCAAGTGGAACAACCAAAACCCGACAGAGTCACATCGAGTCCCGATGGCGACAAACCTGGAATAAAGCTTCCTTCACGCACTCGCATGGTGATAGCGGTCGCTGCCGCTGTGATTGCTTTGTTGGTCATCTCCGATTTTATTTGGAAAGAATGGAACAAGAGGAGTGGGTATGAGAGCTCCTCGCAAACCCTGGTCGCAGCTGCTCCGGCCTTCACATCCGAAAAGATTCTCCGCGTCATGATGGGCAATGCTTCGGCCCCTTACATAGATCGCGGTGGTTTTTCATGGGACGCCGATCATTTCTGCTCCGGAGGAAACTCATTCTCTGTCAATGGCCACGCTATTCAAGGAACCGAGGACCCGCAGCTTTTCGCCAGCGGACGACGTGGCATCTTTCAATGTAATTTTCCAGTTCCACCGGGATCTTACGAGGTTCATCTCCTGTTCGCTGAAACCTCGGGCCTTCAGGAGGCGAGCCGCAACGTGGCCTTCTCGATCAATGGCGGGCCGCCTGCCAACCTGGATGTGGTGGACGATGCCGGGGGAGATGACATAGCAACCACAAAAATAATTACGGACGTTTCGCCGCAGGCCGACGGAATGATTCATCTTGATTCCACCACTTCAGAGGGATTTGTAAATGCAGTTGAAATCTTTCCGGGAACTCCACATCGCATGCTCCCCGTCAGGATCGTCGCGGGACACTCACCCTATCGTGATTCCAATGGCAATGTTTGGATGCCGGACCGGTACTTCTTTGGCGGACGCGTTAGTAGTTTCGGAGGCGATCTATCTAAAGTCACCGATGGTCGACTTTACGAGTGGCATCGTTTTGGGCACTTCCGTTACGTAGTTCCCGTCGCGACGGGAGGTAAATACACTTTGAGGCTGTACTTCATGGAACATTGGTTTGGCGTCCAGAATGGCGGCATCGGAGGGGTGGGCAGCCGGGTGTTTGACGTGTCTTGCAACGGATCGATGCTTTTGAAAGGATTTGATATTTTCGGGGAGGCCGGGTCCAAGCCGTTGGTTAAGTCCTTCCAGCATATTGAACCCACACCCCAAGGCAAAATAGAGATCTACTTCACTCCAGCTGTAAACTACCCATCTATAAGCGCCATGGAAGTTATTCCCGAATAGAAAAGCCCTTCGAGTTCCGCAGATTTGATGTATCTCACGGTTCTTCGATTCGAGAGACGTCTACTGATTTACTCCGCTCGCCAGGAACCCGCCGTCCACTACCAGGATTTGATCGGTGGTGCATCCCCGTGGAATTCTTGTTCCGCTTGCGCAACGTAGGGCCGACCAACGACAGTCCAAAGCCCGCAAGGATGTCAGTGAAGGTCATAAACGAACTCTTGCGTAACGACAGGCAAAGTGAGGATTCTACTTGCGTCGTCAGGTACAATTCGCTGGGCAGTTCAAGGTTCCCGCGCTGCAACTACCGGTCTCCAGCGCAAGACCTTGCTGTTTGTGAAGAGGCTGCCGCAGTTTCTGCGCTTTCGGGTAGAATGATCCACGAAACCGCAAAATTTTGTGCGAGAGGAGCAAGTCAAAATGGACATGACGCGCCGAGAATTCGCCCTGGCTCTTGCAGCTGCCACCTATCTGCGACCCTCCCTGTTCGAGCCGCTTTCCCCATTAGGAGTTCCCCGCGGCGTCGTTCCCGGCCGAGTTACTTGGGCGCACGACCCGGCGGCTGTGACCTGGGATGGCACAGGTTCGTGGTGGACCGATGCCCACAATGACCAGTCTGTAATTGATCGCATGGTTTCCCGGTCCATTCGCGGCCTCACAAATCAAAAAAGCGACGCCCAGGCATGGAACTCCATCTTTCAATACTTCAATCGCACTCATGGGCGCGGCAAAGCTGGATATAGTGCTGGGGAGAAGATAGCGATCAAGGCGAACCTGAACAACACAACGGACCATGGCACGATCGAACGCCTGAACTCCTCGTCCCATTTGATCCTTTCCCTCGTCCGACAGCTGACCGGCCCGGGCCGCGTGCCGGAATCATCGATCACCGTCTTCGATTCCAGCCGGTTCATCCCGGGCAATCTCTACGACAAGGTTCACCATGAATTTCCCGGCGTCACGTTTGTGGATCATATTGGAGGGGATGGACGAGTAAAGGCCGAGTTCAAACCCAACGCGATTCCTTTCTCGATTGAAAGCAACAACGCTAAGGGACTCGATACCACAGTCGTTGAAGCCACCTACTTAATTGATGCTGCCGTGTTGAGAGCGCACGTGAGTTCAGGGGTGACACTTTGCGCGAAGAATCTCTTCGGCGCTACGAGTATCAATCCCGACTGGCGCAAGAACGCGCACGACGGTTTCCATCACAACAACGATGGTTCGGCAAGTTACTCTGCGTTCACGGATTATTTGGGTCACAAAGACCTCGGCGAGAAAACCACGCTTTTTATCGTTGATGGGCTCTATGGAAACGACAATGTGGATGGTCCGCCTCATCGCAAGTGGAAGATGGCGCCATTCAATGATGCTTGGCCGAACAGCATTTTTATGTCGTTTGACGGCGTGGCGATCGATTCCGTCGGCTTCGATTTTCTCACCTCGGAATGGCCCGATCTGCCGGATATCACGAATGCCGATAACTACCTGCGCGAATCTGCCTTGGCGAATGACCCGCCTTCGAAGACTCTCTATGATCCTGAACGCGACGGCATCCGATGCCGCAGCCTTGGGGTACACGAACATTGGAACAATGGGACAGACAAGAAGTACTCGCGCAATCTCGGAAAAGCGCAAGGGATCGAACTTTTCCAAGTCTGAAGTGCAGAACATATTTGAGCCGTCGCTGCCGCTGATTGGCAGAGTTGCGCAACTGAAGATTAGGTTATCGGTACTCCGGGAGGCAGGATGATCCAGAAGGCGTTCTCCTTATGCTTCTTGGCGGCATCGATGTTGCCGGCAATTGGATTTTCCCAATCATTCTTGAGCCAGTATAAAGGCCTGGCTTATCACGACGGCCGTTATCAGGGCGGCCCACAAAAGATACCGGGACGGGTGATATGTGCTTACTATGACCTGGGCGGCGAAGGCGTCGCGTATCACGACAGCGATCCTCAGAATCACGGCAGCGGAGAGCTGAACCCGGCCGATGGGACCTACCTCAATGAGTTTCGCATCCACGAGGGAGTGGACACTTCCTACACGAAGTTTCAGCGCAAGCCAAATCCGATTGACGACAACCCCTTCAACAAGGTTGTTCCTCCTGCAGACCTGCTCTATGTTGGCTGGACCGAACCGGGAGAGTGGTTCAACATCACCGTAGATGTGACCCACGCGGGAACATACGAGGCCGATTTCCTGTATACATCGAATCGTGGGGGAACAATATCAGTCGATGTGAATGGAAAGGATGGGACGGGGCCCGTGGAGATCGCATCAACCTATGATCCTGCGGACCCGCTGGCCTGGCGTCAGTGGCACCACTGGAATCTGGCATCGCAACTTTTCAAGGTTCGCCTCAACAACGGGAAAAACGTTCTCACCGTACATATATTGACGAACGGCAACATGAACCTCGCTTACTTCGACTTCAAGCAGGCCCAGAGATGAATGGAATGTGCCCACGTCTCAAGTCAGCGTCACGCGTGATCCTGTTGGACTCGAAATAATGATGGAATAGTTGCCCTGTTTCAGCGAGTCGGTTTTCGTTGAGGTTGCGAGGTGAGCTTCGCGACTGTCCAGTGCTGGCGCGGCGCGCGTGGCACTCTAACGACCGGGAGATAAGTGTTTAACGGGAATGCGAACGGGAAGCTTCCCGTTGAAAAGGATTCGTCCCCAGAGTGCGTCGGCCAGCGCCTCCATCGCGGGAGGAAGGATGCTGTATGTGCAGAGGTAAGTTGGAGCTGCGGGGTACGCGGCAAGGTCATAGGGCATCCGCAGGGCTACGGCAATGACCTTGCGCCCTTCCTTCAGCAGCGCGTTCACGAGAGCCGCCTGGCCGGGGTGGTCCGCGGCGTTAATCGTCCCGATGATTACAAGATCATATTTAAGGAGTTGAGCGCGACGCTCCCTGATTTCCGCGGCGGAAGGATTCATCCCCACAGTGAAATCGTCAACTTGACGGTGATAGCGCTGAACGGCCGAGGCCAGGGCTGGAACCACGAGCGAGGAGGTGTCCGCGGGAGTCAGGTCTTCCGGACGTGGAACAACGACGGCGATCCGGGCGTTGGCATGCAGCTGAAGTGGCAATTGCCGAGTCGTGTCACGCACGAGCGTGACGGACATCTCCGCGACCTCCCGCGCCAGCGCGCGATGCTCGCGACAGCCGACCACGCTGAGGGGCGGCTGCTTGGAGCGGCCGAGCCAGGATTTCAGATGGAGAATGCGGCGCGCCGAAGCGTGGATTTCCTCAGGCGAAAGAAGACCGCGACGTGCTGCCTGAACTGCACAGGAATGTGTGGGAGAAACCCTGTCTAAATCATGATTCAGCAGTAATAAATCGACGCCGGCTTTCAAAGCGGCGAGCGCGTCCACAACGAGTCCCGGGCCCTGCTCGATCGCGTGCATATCCATCGCGTCGCTGACGATAAGGCCGTCGAAGCCCAGCTTGCGGCGGAGCAAGCCGCGCAGGATATTTTGCGAAAGGGTGGCCGGAAGATTTGTGCCGCCGTTCAGGGCGGGGAAAACAATGTGGGCCGTCATCATGAGCCGCACACCCGCTTGAATGGCCGCTCGAAATGGCGGCAATTCCACGCGACGGACCCTTTCCCAATCGTGTTGGAGCACGGGGGCGCCATGGTGTGAGTCACTGGAAGTATCGCCGTGGCCTGGAAAATGTTTTGCCGTGGCGGCCACGCCAGCCGACTGCAATCCTCGAACGAGAGCAGCGCTCAGCCGCGATACCAGCGCCGGACTTTCTCCGAAGGAACGCGTGCCCACGACGGGGTTGGCGGGATTGTTGTTGACGTCGCAGACGGGCGCAAAGTCGACGTTCACTCCGACGGCAGCGACCTCTCGTCCAAGAGCCCGTCCGACTTTGTAGGCCAGCTTTTCAGAGCGTGTGGCGCCTAGCGCCATATTCCCCGGAAAAGGAGTCGCATCTCCGATGGCCATGAGTTGTCCGCCTTCCTGGTCTGCGGCGATCAGGAGAGGGGGTTGGCCGGTCTCCACCGCAGCCTTCTGTAGTGCCGCAGTCAACTGACGCAACTCGGAAAGACTTCCCATGTTTTTGGCGCGAAACAGGACGATGCCGCCGATGTGCTGGCTTTGCAGGATACGAAGCAACTCGACAGGAGGTTTGCGCTTACCAGTGAAGCTCAAGAGAAATTGTTGGCCGATCGACTGCTCCAGTGTCAGGGACATGGAATGCTCCTCAAGAATTCTGCGCCCACCGCCATGCTTAGACTTCGGAAAGCTGGGATTCTGGAGGCGCAATCGCGCCTCCGCGTATGGGGACAAACCGCGAAAGAATCAAGGCGGGGACGGCGGAAATCAGGGCCCAAATGAAGAATCTTCGGTAGCCTAGCGCCACTTCGATTTTTCCGCTTACGGTCCCTGGAAGCATAAGGCCCATGTTCATCAACGCGGTGGCAAAGGCGTAGTGAGCGGTCTGGTATTTTCCCGGCGCAATTTCCTGCATCATGAGCAGAATCACACCCACGAAACCAAAGCCGTATCCGAACATTTCCAGGCTCATGGCGAGAGTTACGGCGACGTGATTTGCAGGCAGGGCCGTGCTCAGGTAGTAGTAAACGAGCATGGGGAGATTCATGACGCAAATAAGCGGCAGCAGAGCGCGCTTCAGGCCCAGCCAGGAAGTGAAGTAGCCTCCGAGAATGCTGCCAAGGATGAAAGCGACTGTTCCGAACGTGCCATAGATGGCGCCGAACTGATCTGTGGTCAAACCCAAGCCGCCAAGGGATCGTTTGTCCACCAGAAAGAGCGGCCCAATTCTGACGATTTGACCCTCGCCGGCGCGATAGAGAAGGAGGAAGACGAGGAGCAAAATAATGTTTGGCTTCTTGAAAAAACTTACGATGACGTCCCAGAAGGTCGCGGCCATTTCGCGAAAACTCTCGGAATGCCGCTCCGCGCCCGCGGGGAGCACGCGCAGGTGATAGAGACTCAACATCACGAGGAGCAGCCCCATGCCGGCAAAAATAGCCATCCAGGCGTGCGGCACATCGAAGCGCGCTTCGAGAAAACCCGCCAGAATCACCAGGGCTCCCTGCGAAAAGAAACGTGCGACGTTGTAGAAGCCACCTTGCCAGCCGGCATAGGCAGCCTGCTGTTTCGCGGAAAGACTGGCGATGTACAAACCGTCGGCGGCAATGTCATGTGTCGAGGAACAGAACGCGACTACGGCGAACAGGGCGAGCGTGTAACGGAAGAAATTTGGCAGCGGCAGGAAGAGGGCGATCGAGGCCAAGCTCAGTCCTCCGGCAAATTCGAAAAAGACCACGAAGAATTTCTTGGTCTTGAACATTTCAAGCAGCGGGCTCCAAATCGGCTTCAACGACCACGGGAGGAGAAGCCAACTGGTGTACAGGGCAATGACGTCGTTGGGAAGGCCGAGACGCTTGTAGAGGATTCCAGCGATGAGGGAAATCGCGAAGAAAGGGAGACCCTCCGCGAAGTACATGGTGGGAATCCATGCCGCCGGATGGATCCGAGGCGTCACGCTATCCTTGTGCATCGCACCTTTCTTTGCTACCTCGAAACAGATGGGCCGAATGCGCTGCCGAACTTGCCAAGTACAGCGATGCAAGTCCTCCTCAGGCCGCATTGCAACGCGAGAGGGATTCTATGTTCTTGCATGCAGGCAAGAGTCCAGAGTTCCCAAGGCCCCGTAAGCAGCCCCGAGCAAGGGAGCATCCTCATTCAAGATGACAAAGATGGGCACGCGGGCAAGCACAGCATCGAGCGGCGCTTTGTCGGCAAAGGAGTGGCAGAAAGTGCCTTCCTTGAGTTTTGGCAATATTTTAAGAGCGATGCCGCCTGCCAGGTAGACGCCGCCATAGGCAAGAACGCGCAAGGCCAGGTTCCCGGTTTCAGCGCCAAACGCGTCGATCCAGAAATCGAGAGTTTCCACGCAAACTTTGCAAGCGCCGGAAATCGCGTTCTGGGTGATCTCTTTCGCGGAATCACCGGAAGATTCATCAAATACGGGGTGGCGCACGGCCGGATTCAGGAACTCGTGCATTCTCCGGAAACCTCTTCCCGAGAAAACCTCTTCGCAGGAGACGCGGGCGAGGTCCTGCTTGAGAAACTGCAAAAAGCGGATTTCGCGAGCGGTGCGGGGCGCGAAGTCCGCCGCTCCACCTTCGGAGGGCGCAGCAACGTGACGCTGTCCGTCCCAGAAAAGCATGGCCTCTCCCAACCCCGTGCCGGCCGCAATCAGCGCTTTGTTCGCCTGGAATTGGGGAGTGACTTCATTCAGAAGAAAAAAATCCTGCGGTTCCAGTCGATCAATTCCGCAAGCGGTGGCCACCAGATCATTCATGAAAACAATATTCTTACTGTCGAGACGCAGGGTGCCGGCGAGCGATGCCGGCTCCAGTTGCCAGGGAAGATTGATGGCGTGCAAACGGCCGCCGACGACCGTACCAGCAATGCCGAATCCGGCCGCCGCTATGGAAATATCCTGCGCTTTCCCGAGATGTGTGTGCGCGGCCTGAACGAAAGAGCCAAGCAAAAGCTCGCAATTGGAGAAATCCCTGGTGGCAAGGCGGGATTGAAATACCGGCCGCAGAGCTGCGCCCGCTTGCTCGAATAGAGCGAGGTTGCACTTTGTGCCGCCGATGTCGCCAGCCAGGATCATTGAGGGCCGAGCTAT
The DNA here is from genome assembly GCA_035487095.1 of Candidatus Sulfotelmatobacter sp. Lineage (GTDB taxonomy): Bacteria > Acidobacteriota > Terriglobia > Acidiferrales > UBA7541 > Acidiferrum. The sequence continues at coordinate 82,772 of DATHMM010000063.1, read as the reverse complement.
CTTTCCCAATCGAATAAACTTGAAATCTATGATGCCGGCAGAGGCCCGAAAGATGACCGGGGACTCGTCGGTTTTTTCTTTGCCCAACTTCTTACATTTGCAACAGCACCATACCCGGCAAGGCTCACGTGAGACGATTCGGGGTGAGCTTTGCCGTCATTTCCAAAACCCGCATGTAGTATTCGCGCTGCGTCAGGTCCATGGAAGCAGCCTCATCCAGGAGAAAAGTAACATCCGTATGGAGCTGAAGCGCGGAGGCCGTCACCGAGGAAGTGATTGGGCCCTCAATCGATTTTGCGACGGCCGCCGCTTTGGCTTCCCCGGATGCGAGCAGGAGAATCCTGCGGGCCTCAAGAATGGTTCCAATCCCCATGGTGATGGCGCACTGGGGAATCTCCTCTCCGGCGCCGAAGAGTTTTCGATTGTCTTCGATGGTTTGCTTGCTCAGAACTTTGAGGCGCGTTCTTGATCCGATGCTCGAGGTCGGTTCGTTAAAGCCAATGTGGCCATTGCGCCCGATGCCGAGAATCTGAAGATCGATTCCCCCCGCATCACGAATGGCTTGCTCGTAAGCGGCGCAGTATTCTTCGCAATCGCCGGTGATTGTGCCGTCGGGGATATGAATGTTGCGCGGAGTGACGTTTACGTGGGAGAAGAAGTGTTCGTGCATGAAATGGTGAAAGCTTTCGGCGTGTTGCGGAGACAGTCCAAAATATTCGTCCAAATTAAACGTGGTGACGCCGGAAAAATCGAGATGTTCCTCGCGATGCAGGCGCACGAGTTCGCGGTACACGCCGACCATCGTATTCCCGGTGGCCAAGCCAAGCGTGAGCGACGCTTTCCTGCGAATCGCATTCGCAATGAAATGAGCGGCGTGGCGGCCAACCTCTTCCTGATCGCGCTTCAGAACCACCAGCATGCAAGAGCCTTTCGAAATTTGCGCCGCAAATCGAGCTCGCAACTCCATCGAGACAACCGCGCGTCAGCCACCCGCAGGAGCTACCGGAAACGGCGAATCACCAGGTTGTGGCGGTCCGAACGGTAGAAGCCCAGCACATAAATCACGGCTTTCCCTTGAGTGGAATAAATGACTTGACGAATGCGAAGCAGCGGTTCGCGCCGCGGGATGGCGAGCAGGTCGGCAATCCGCGGGTCGGCGGCGGTGGCGTCAATTTCTTCGTCTGCGTAGCCCAACTCTACTTTGTAATCGCGCTCGAGCGTGGCGAACAAGGACTCGCGCCCCAGCGGGGCCGAAAGTAAATCGGGAAATTGCGCGTGGGAAAGGTAGCAAGTTTCAAGCGCAAAGGGCTCGTCCACCGCGCTGCGCAGCCGTTCGAGCTTGATGATGGCGCTCGTGGGAGGAAGAGACAGGCGGGCCGTGGCTTCCTGCTCGTGGTCAATGACTTTGGCGAAGAGGATTTTGGTGCTGGACGTGAGGCTGCGGCTCGCCATCTGCTCGGTGTAGCTCATCAACTTGTTGAAGTGGATTTTGGGCGCAGCAACGAAGGTGCCGATGCCCCGGCGGCGCTCGACGACACCTTCGCGTTCGAGCGAGGCCAGCGCGTGGCGCGCGGTCATCAAACTGACTTCGTGGATCTTGGCGAGGTCCCGTTCCGAAGCAACCACATCCCCCGGCCGCAGGTGGCCGGCGTCAATGCGCTTACGGATGATGCTTTGAATCCGCTGGTAAGCGGGCAAAGCGTTTCGACTCTTGCGCTGCATGCTTTCCCCCGACGATTATGGCTAGCGTACTCCAAGAACTGCAAAAACAAGCCCACAAGCGCGCTGGAAAATTGCACCGGCTGCGTGCGCGCACTGGTTTCCGCTTCTTGGCGGCCTGGGGCTGCGGCGTGGATACCTGGCGCCGGGCCCGTGGAACGGTCATGGTGATATAGAGCGATAAGGCATGCCGCTATAGTGCACCATGAGCTGCTCCTTTATAAATCATAATTTTCCTATTGACAACTGTAATCTGGCGCTATATAGCTACACAGCATCGGGCCATATAGCGGATAAGGGTGCAGGCGGTTGTCGGGGAGAAACGAACAGATCGCGGGACCGTTGGGAATCCGCGGCACGCGAATCGGAGGATTTGCAATGAAGAACAGCAAGGCTGTGGGAATAGCACTTGTCGTGATGCTGCTGCTGGCGCTCACCTGCGGCGCACATCTTGCCTGGGGACAGGAAGTGACCGCCGCCATCACCGGCACGGTAACCGATCCCAGCGGCTCGCCCATTGCGGGCGCAAGCGTCACGGCGCGCGATGTCGCGCGTGACGTTACTTATCCTACCGAGTCGAACGCGGACGGCATTTACTATCTCACGCGTTTGGCGATCGGCCGATACGAAATCAAAGTCGAAGCGAAAGGGTTCCGCACCTCAGTGCGGCCCGCATTCGAACTGGTGCTAAATCAGGTCGCGCGCGTGGACGTGCAGTTGGTGGTCGGCACGGTCTCCGAAACAGTGGAAATTACCGGTGCTACGCCCCTGCTGCAGACAGAGACCACTGAACTGAGCACGCATCTGGATCACGTGGTGACCGAGAGCATCCCTCTTATCACGCGGAACTATGGTGAACTCACTCTGCTCGCTCCGGGCGTCGTCAGCACCAATCCTGGAGCTTTCACTTCCGGACAAAATACGTTTCAGGTCGGCCGTCCGTACATAAACGGGAACCGCGAGCAGACCAGCAACTATATTCTCGACGGACTGGACAACAATCAGCACGACAACAATGAAGTAGCGTACTCGCCGAGTCCGGACGCCATTCAGGAAGTTAACCTCATCACGCAGAACCCGTCTGCTGAATTTGGCAACTTCCTCGGGGGCATTCTGAATACCTCCATCAAGTCCGGAACCAATGACTACCACGGTGGCGCCTTCGAGTTTCTCCGCAACAGCGGCCTGAACGCCAACGAATGGAGCAACAAGATCAATCCGAACAACCAAATTCCGAGGGCCTCCTTGCGTTTCAATCAATTTGGAGCCCTCGTTGGCGGGCCAATCATCAAGAATCGGCTTTTCTTTTTTGCCGACTATGAGGGATTGCGCAACCCGACTACCTCCACGCAGAACGTGAATGTCCTGACCGGTGCTGAGCGCGGAGGCGATTTTGGCGCGTTGTGTACGGCCGGATTTAGCGCCACAGGCATATGTGCCAACGCGGCCCAACAACTTTATGCTCCTCAAACTGGTGTTGCTCCCGCGGCTCGCGCCGCGATTCCTTTCAACAATTTGACGGCTGACGGCTTGACGCTCAGTCCAGCGGCTGTGGCCGTCGTTACTTCGGCCCTCTATCCGATGCCCAGCGTCCCGGGAACTAACATCTTGAATTACCAGCAGCGCGTTAGCAACAGCGCCGATCAGGGTGACTTCAAGATTGATTGGGTTCCCACCGATGAGGATCACGTCTCTGGCCGCTATTCGCAGCAATCCGTTCGCAATCCGACCACCCAAACGTACCTTCTCGCCAACAACGGTTTCACGGACTTTACCTACCCGTTGCGCAGCGGTGTTATCGATTGGACCCACACGCTCAGCCCATCGCTGCTCAACGACTTTCGGATGGGTCTTAGCTACTTCCCAGTCAGCCAGGGTTATACCAATCCGACCGGCCAGAACCTGCCGCAGATGTTTGGCATTCCGGGCTCGAGCAGTTCCTTCCTTCCTTCGTTGCAAGGCCTCTTTGGCAACGTGGCCAATATCGCCAACAACCTGGCCCAGTTCAACACATTTGCCGACACCGTCATTCAGGTTGGCGACACCGTCTCAAAGACATATAACAACCACGAGCTGCATTTTGGTTTTCAGTTCAATCGCTACCGGGACAACTTCCTGTATCCCGGCAATGAAGGCTTGGCAGGCTTCTTCAATTTCAACGGCCAATACACCGGTAATGGCCCCGGAGGAACTGCGCCCGGCGCGGGACTAGCTGATTTTCTGCTCGGCCTTCCAAACAACCTTGGCATTGGCGCAGGAGCGGGAAATCGCCACATGCAAAACAGCATCTATGCCGTCTATGGACAAGACAGTTGGCGGCTTCGCCGCGATTTGACCTTGAACCTCGGTCTTCGTTGGGAGGTGAACACTCCCCGGGCCGCGGCAGAAGGCAACGCGGTCAATTACGGGCTGTTTGGCGGGGCAATCATCACTCCCACGACGAACAATGGGTCTGGTGCTCTATACAAGCAGTATAACGGCATCACGAACTTTCAGCCGCGCATCGGTCTCGCGTGGCAGCCGGACTTCCTGAAAAATACGGTAATCCGCGCCGCTTTCGGAGTGTCAAACTTCACCGAGAGCAACGGCGTGAACAATCTGCTCACCCAGAATCCACCTTTTGAGACCGCGCACAACGTCACTTTCGCGCCGACCACCGCCCTTCCCGGAAGCACTCTGGACCAGGGCTTTGTCGGTTTTCCGACCGGCTGCACGCTGGCGCTCGCGGTTGTTTTCGATCCCATTTGCTTCAAGGGTGTGAACATCCACGCCTTTGACAATAACCTTCGCCCCGCCGTGCACTACCAATGGAACCTGAATATCCAGCGTCAGTTCGGTAATTCCACCACGGTTCAAGCCGGCTACGTTGGCCAAAGCAACCAGCACCTGTCCAACATCATCATGCTGCAACAGAATCAACTCAACCCGAATGGCACCATCACTCCCTCGCCGTTCCTGAATCCGACATTGCTCGGCGAAGTTGGGCAAGCGCGGTATACCCTCTCCAATGGAATCAGCACTTACAACGCACTGCAGCTGGTCCTTCAGGAGCGCTTCACCAACGGCCTGCAGGCGCAAGTCAACTACACCTGGTCCAAATGCCTGAGCGACACGCCCGGGTTCTTCGGCCAGTTTGGCGATAACGTTGCCACCGAAGCGCAAACCATCGCAGGCTGGGCGTTCCCGCAAAATCCTTATAATCAGGGGGGCGACTACGGCAAGTGTCCGCAGAATATCGCTTCGTTGTTCAACGGATACGTGGTCTACGAACTGCCCTTCGGACATGGCCGGCGTTATGCCAGTAGTGTAGGCAACGCCTTGAACTACGTGATTGGCGGTTGGCGCGTAAGCTCCAGTTTTGTATTCCACTCCGGCTTTGCGCAAACAGTTTTTGCCAGCAGCGATACTTCCGGCACCGGTGGGTTCTCGACGCGCCCGAATTGCGTCAAAGGGGTCTCCTCTCGTGTGCCCATGACCTTTGACCCCACTACCGGCGGTGTCACCTTCCTGAATCCAGCTGCCGTAACGGCCCCTGCGGCAGGAACGTTTGGCAATTGCCCGGTTGGCGCTTTCGATGGCCCCGGATACAAAGACGCCGATCTCAGCATCGCGAAGGACTTCCACTTCACAGAGCGGCATGCTCTTGAGTTCCGAATGGATGCCCTCAATTTTACGAATACGCCGAACTTTAATTTCGGACAGGAGTTCAGCGGGCAGCACACAGCGGGCGCCACGAACTATGGCGAGATCTTTACGTCACAGGGTGCCCGTCAAATTCAGTTTGGTTTGAAATACACTTTCTGACGGCCCTACCGGGTCGCTCAGCGTACCCCCACCCCAAACGGAGCCGTGACCCAAAAGGTCGCGGCTCCGTTTTTTATTCGCAAAGTTGAAATTCCAAGAGGGGGAAAGTCCCGCATGCGGCTAAACTCGCGGGCAGGTTGAGGTCCTAAGCGTTGGTCCGGGGCGCTTGCTGCTTATTTCACGCGAGCAGTTTCCGCGCGGCTCGGAAGCTTCCAGTCAGGCCGAACGAAATGGCAGGTGTAGCCGTTGGGAAATTTCTCGAGGTAGTCCTGGTGCTCCGGCTCGGCTTCCCAGAAAGGGCCCGCGGGAGCCACTTCGGTAACCACTTTTCCGGGCCAAAGCCCGGACGCGTTGACGTCGGCGATGGTGTCGTTGGCGATCTGTTTTTGCTCGTCGCTGGAGTAAAAGATAGCGGACCGATAGCTGGTTCCGCGGTCGTTGCCCTGGCGGTTCGGCGTGGTCGGGTCGTGAATCTGAAAGAAAACCTCGAGGAGTTTCCGGTAACTTAACTTCTGCGGATCGAAAATAATCTCAATCGCCTCTGCGTGGGTCCCATGATTGCGGTACGTTGCGTTCGGCACGTCGCCGCCCGAGTACCCAACCCGCGTGGAAATCACGCCAGGGTGGCGGCGCAGCAAATCCTGCATTCCCCAGAAGCAACCACCCGCAAGAATCGCTTGTTCGGTTGGTCCGCTCATTTCGATGCTCCCTTCTGCCTGGCGTCGAATAGTTTAAGGTACTCGCCATAGCCCTCGCTTTCAAGTTCATCCAGGGGAATGAATCGCAGCGAGGCCGAATTGATGCAGTAGCGCAATCCGCCCTCCTCGCGCGGCCCGTCGGGGAAAAGGTGCCCAAGGTGGCTGTCGCCATGAGTTGACCGCACCTCGGTCCGCGTCATGCCGTGGCTGATATCGGTGTTCTCGACCACATTCTCAGACTCGAGCGGTTTCGTGAAGCTTGGCCAGCCGGTGCCGCTTTCGAACTTGTGGATCGAAGCGAACAGCGGCTCGCCGGAGACGACATCCACGTAGATACCTGGCTCTTTGTTGTCCCAATAAGCGTTCTGGAACGGGCGTTCGGTGCCGTCGCGCTGGGTCACACGATACTGCTCGGGAGAAAGCTGCGAAATTGCTTCAGGATTCTTGTTGTAGTTCGTCATGTTATTGGCTCACCTCGGTATAACACGATGTTGCGCTCTGCGAAAAGACTGTGCCCGCACAACGTCCGCGTTGCCCTGCAGCAGTGGCATGGTTCGCGCGCACATTTCTTCGATTCCTGGAATTTGAATGGGGCCGGTTGATTTGATGCAATTCGGCGGAATTCGATACGCGAAGAATGGAAACGAAAACCCCGCGCAGGTGCAAGGCGCGGGGTTGGGAGAGTGAGCAATTATTGGAGAAACCGGTTACGCTGCACGGGCCTTGCGGCGAAGCAGGACCATTGCAAGTAATCCGGCGCTAAACAGCGTGAAGGTGCCAGGTTCCGGCGCAGAGGTTGTCGAGGAGGACGAAAGGTCGTTCGAAACTGCGAAGCCCTTTCCTCCGCCTGGTTGTATGCCATTGGCGTTCGAGTATCCCGTCGCCTGAACGTGAAGAGGTCCACTCACAGTGCCGTCCTCGATGCTGACGCTGAAAGTGTATAGAGCTGTTCCGAGTTGGGTGGTCAACGGCAACGACCCATCCCAGCAGACAGCGCCAGATGTATCGCTCCCATCGCAACCACCTCCCGATCCAACCCCGCTATTGTTTTGCCCCCCGGCCAGTGCATCGTAGCCGGCGGGCGCGGAAACCGGGATCGGTGATCCTGAATAGTTGAACCCCTTCAGGGTCACATCGCCCAGATAGAACCCGCTGCAAACAGTGGCGTCCGTGCACTGGATCGTCAACGTTGCGGTGGTGCTGGTAACCGAGCCCGTGAATACGATGCTGTCGTAGGTAAAGCTGTCGGCGCGCGCCGTGTCGCTCAGAACTAACCCGAGCAGCATGATGCCCGCCAGACAGGTGATGCGGTATTTGTTCATTGTCCCTCCAACCGCATGAACACCAATAAAGGATGCACTCTGGAGGCCAGGAAGCGGGCGGCGGCGGGGATTTCGCACAATCCTTTAGAGCATTTGTTTTCTATGGCTTGACCGGGGGCCGGCGGCGATTTCGCCACCCCCCCCAATTCCCAGGTTCCGGTTCTTCTAATCCTGGCGATAGTTTGTGTCCACATGGGGGCCAGCCCGGCCTGCCGCAGGAGCAAAACAGAGCAATGCTCATCAGCACCGGCTCGCTTTTGGAACTTCCGGCGCGTCAGGTCTTCACCTGAAGGGTGTGGGGTGTTTACCGGGTTTCGAAATGGGTGAATTTCCGAATTGTTGTTATTCCCCGCCCCGCTATCTTGTCACTACGAGAGCGGGCCGCCTCCGTGGATTGGGCTCCCACCTCAATCACCCCGAGAACCGAACGACTCAGTCACGGAGGCGGACCAACTCACGTTCGCAGAGCGAGACACTGGGAGAAGGTGCGGTAACGAGTTTCACGGCAGGGTGCAGCCGCGGTGCATGCAGGACGGGCAGTTGCAATCGTGCGGATTGGGCGAGGCCATGAACGAATTGAATAACGATGTCCCGAAATTTGTGACCCAAGCAAGAGCCTCCTATCTGCTGGGCATCCCTGAATCCGAATTGCGCCGAATTTCCGTTGAAACTGGAATAGGCCACCTGGAGCGCGCCGGCAGAGAAGAAGAGATGTACTTCACTTACGAGGAGTTGCGGCGAATTTGCAGGCTGGCGACAGATCAGATGGAAGCGGGCCATTGAATCCCGCACGGAGCATGAAGAGGGCTTCCCGGGCGTTTTGTGCGAAACGTTTCCCTGGAAATGGCCCAGGAGCAGCCAGCCGAAGGATGGTCGGGGCTGAAGGACAAAACGCGATGATCGAGGGACAAACCAAAGTTCGCGGCGGCTCAAGCAAGCAGGCCGAACATTTTCGATCGAAGAAATACCCGTTTGACGCGGCGTTGTTGAGAATGACGGAAGACGCTGAGCAGTTGCGGCGCGATGTTTCCGGCCTTGTGGAACAAGGGGAAGAAATCGCCAACGAAACCATTTTCCAGACCTTGCTGTCCGATGCGAACCGGGAGCTCGCCAGTTTGCTCCAGGACGTGCGCAAAGTGCAGGACGACCCGTTGCTCGACAACGGCCAGGCCGGCCGAATGAAAAAATTGCTTCTGCGCGCGGTGCAATGCGCGGCCAAGCAATACATGCTGCAGGCGGAGCTGGGCAACCTGGCGCTGACCGATGAACTTACCGGCTTGTGCAACCGCCGGGGCTTCATGGCCATCGCCGAACGTCAGTTGAAGATCGGTCATCGCACCGGGCGTGGGATTCTTCTTTTCTTCCTGGACGTCGATGGCATGAAGCACATTAACGATTGCTTCGGCCATGGCGAGGGAGACCTGACCCTCAAGCGCACGGCCAAGGCCCTGAAAATGACCTTTCGCGATTCGGACGTGATTGCCCGGTTGGGCGGAGACGAGTTCGCCGTGCTGGCGATCGAGGCCTCTGACAACAGTGAAGCGGCGATCCGGGCCAGGCTTGCCGAGGATCTGCGGTCCGCTAACGCGGGAGAGTCCCGTTACGCGATTAATCTCAGCCTGGGTGCCGTGCGAATCAATATTTGCAGCAATGCTTCGATTGGAGAATGGATGGTCCGCGCCGATCAGGCCATGTACGAGCAGAAGAGGCGCCGGTTGAGCAGGCTCTCCGAGCCGGAGGCGGTACTCCAAACGATCCAGGCAACATGATCTTTAATGTTTCATTATCGTTAAGAACCCTGCGAAGGAACTCGGTCTTTCAGCCCCGTCCAGCCCGGTGCAGCAATTCCGAAGGCAGTTTGGAAAGTGAGTCACCAAATGCCGTTGCGGTCTGGACGACTTGAAAAAAGGACTCGGCTGGCCATACCCGTAAGGATTTCCAGCCTCCAGGAACCGTCTGCGGGTGAACGCTCGACGACCGAGAACATCTGCTCTCTGGGGTTGCGTGTTCTCGTCCGGCACGCCCGGGAGCTGAATGAACGGATATTGATCAAATCCGCGGACGGGGAGTTGGAAGCGAACGCGCGCGTCGTCTATTGCGAGCGCCTCCTGGACGGCCGGTTTGCCCTGGGGTTGGAATTTCACGGAGAGGTTAGCAACTGGTTCAGAAAGTCCCTTGTCACGGGAGACTAAGCCTCGCGGTCGGCGGTCAGGACCAAGTGCCCCACGGCTCCCGTCTTTCCTTGCGGGGAGCGGACCTCCCCCTCACTGCTTGCATGTTATTGATTCAACAATCGTTAGTCTCGGATCTGCAACTTCTGCCAAGACTGCGTGTTAAACTTCTCAACAGCACCAAGACTGCACGTTTTCGAAGCCGCCACACCCGGTCGGCGGCAGTCAATTTTGCGAGGATTCGAACATGTCCATCAAAAAGATAATGGGATTGGTTGTGCTCGCGATTTTCTCTCTTGCAGTTCCGGCCGCAGTGCCCGCACAGGTCGCCGTCGGCATTTCCGTGCACATCGGGCCGCCTGCGCTCCCCGTTTACGCCCAACCGGTCTGCCCTGCCGCAGGCTATATCTGGACGCCCGGCTACTGGGGCTACGGGCCGGACGGTTACTACTGGGTTCCGGGCACCTGGGTGGTCGCGCCGACGCCCGGCTTCCTTTGGACTCCTGGGTATTGGGGTTTTGCCGGAGGAGCGTATCTGTGGCACGCCGGCTATTGGGGCCCGCACGTGGGTTTCTATGGCGGGATTAATTATGGCTTCGGCTACGGTGGGGTCGGATTCGTCGGCGGCGAATGGCGCGGCGGGGCCTTCCACTACAACACGGCCGTCACCAACGTGAACACCACTGTGATTCACAACACCTATGTGAACAAGACGGTCTTCAACAACAACGTCACCGTAAATCGCGTCAGCTATAACGGCGGAGCGGGAGGTGTTACGGCGCACGCTACCTCGGCGGAACTTGCGGCCGAGCATGATCATCACATCGCGGCCACCTCTATGCAGACCCAGCACGAACAGATGGCTCGCAGCGATCGCACCATGCTGGCCTCTCAGAATCACGGGAGCCCCGCCGTTGCAGCTACGGCGAGGCCGGGACAATTCCATGGCCAGGGCGTGGTAGCGGCGCGTTCCGAGGGTTCCAACGGCAACCGGCCGAATTCCTCTGCGAACAACAATCACAACGGCTCAATGCAAAATGACCGTCCGCCCAGCGCGCGTTCGAACGGCTCGTCCAATCAGAACAATTCCAACCGGCCGAATACCGGCCAGCAGAATTTTTCGCAGCACTCCCAGCAGAGTTCGCCTCAGAACAATCAGAACGCCAACCATTCGAACAATTCGGGCGGCAACGCCAATCACCAGAACTCGTCGCATCCGCAGCAGCAAAATCATCAGCAGCCTCCGAAGGAGCACGAGAACGGTGGACACCCGGGCGGACACGGGGGCCGCTGAGCCAGCAAGCAAACTGTAGAAAATCAAAAGGCCGGAGCGGGTGCTCCGGCCTTTTTTCCTTTGAATGAGATTCGTGGAACTAGCTCAGTTTGGAATCCACAATGGCCAACGCTTGCTGCCCGCGCACAAAGTTCACGTCGGTAATTCCCAGCAACGCGCGCAATTCCTCCGCCGGCACCTTCATTGGCCCCGGGGAATCAGCCTTCCCGGGCGCGGGCTGGGGAAACGCCGTGGACGTCGCTGTGTGGAAAGTCACGTTGCCCTCCACCTTCTGCATTGTCTGGTGGATGTGGCCGTTCAGCACCGTCACCGATCCAAACTTCTTCAGGTACCCCAGCGCTTGTGCGCTGTCTTCCGTGCCCCAACCCCATTCCGGATAGATGGACCACAGCGGAATGTGCGCAAACACCACGATCGGCGTGCTCTTCGACAAATGTTTTACGTCGTCTTCCAGCCACTCCAATTGATCGTGGCCAAGTGTGCCCAGGCCGCCGGCCTTCAGATTCATCACGTTCACCAGCCCGACGAAGTGCACTCCCTTTTTCTCGAAGCTATACCAGCCCGATCCCTTGCTTCCCTTTCCGTAGCGCTCCAGGAATTGCTTCCCGTCGTCGTTCAGCACGTCGTGTTCGCCGGGCACATAGAAAACATCTTTCGGGTTGGCGCTCTTCAGAATTTGGTCGACGGTGTCGAACTCCTCCGGCTTTGAAAGATGGCTGATGTCGCCCGTGTGCAGCAGAAATTCCGGCTGCATTTTCAGCGCGTTGATCCTGTCCACTGCCGCCTTCAGCGTGCCCACCACGTCCGTGTTCGCCGGCTTGTTGAAACCCATGTGGCTGTCGCTGATCTGCGCGAAACTCAGCTCGCCCTTCATGTCCGCGGGATCCAACTCGGCAACCCGATTGAAAGCGTAGGAGTTCAGCACTCCCCCCTTGATGACGCAGAGCGTTCCCGTGCCAGCCCACGCCATGCACTTCAAAAACCCGCGCCGGTCGATACCGTCGTGATTATGGTCGTATAGGATTTCGTCCTTCTTTTTATCCGTCATCGCTTCTCTCCTCTTGAATCTCTATCTTTGCGCTTGATCCCCATCACGTTTTGCCCATCGGCGGAAAAATGGCGCGGACTTACAGAGAAAGGGGGGCAAGCCCGCGCCGTGTGTGAACGTGTTCATTGGGGTAGACCCTGCCGCACGGGTTTTTATTCCGCCCTGCCCCGTTTTCGGCTCAATTTCTTTTTTTGGCTTTTATTGCCCCGGCGGGAATAAAATCGAGCCCGGCCAGGTTATCCAGGACAAGGGCAAGAGAAAGGTGACCGTGTTAGAGGGAGAGGACAGAGCCCGGTTCGAGGCGACCGTCTTGCCGCATCTGGACGCCGCTTTCAACCTGGCGCGCTGGTTGCTGCGCAACCGGACCGACGCCGAAGACGTCACGCAGGATGCGGTATTTCGTGCATTCCGCGCGTTCGGCACCTTCCGCTCCGGCAATGCGCGTGCCTGGCTGCTGCAGATCGTGCGCAATACGTGCTTCACCTGGCTGCGCCAGAATCGCATGGCGGCGGAATTCACGGAGTTCGACGAAACCACTATGCCGCAGGAAAGCGAAAATCCCGAAACTCTGGCGCTGGCCGACAGCAACCGCGAACAACTCACCCGCGCCCTCGAATCCCTTCCTGAGTCCTTCCGCGAGATCCTCGTCTTGCGCGAACTCGAGGGCTGCTCGTACAAGGAAATTGCGGAGATTACATCGCGCCCCATTGGCACCGTGATGTCCGGGCTCGCCCGCGCGCGCGCCCAATTGCGCGACTGCCTTTCTCAACCAGGATCCAAGGAGGCCCGCCGTGCCGTGTGAACATACCCAGAATCAATTGCACGGCTATTTTGACGGCGAACTCGACGCCCTCAGCGCCGCCAATTTTGAGAAGCATCTCGAATCGTGCCCTGATTGCAAAGCCACACTCGCCGCGGAAGAAGCGTTGCGCCAATCCATCAAGCAGGCGGCCCTCTACGAACGCGCTCCCGAGGCTCTGCGCAGCAAACTCCTCCCTAGGGCTTCCGTTCCCGCAGTCCGTTCGTTTCCCGCGGCTCGGGTTTTTCCCTTGCGATGGCTCGCTGTTGCCGCCGTCCTTCTATTTGCCGTTTTCCTCGGCTGGCGGCAAGTCCGGCTAGCTACGACTCCGAGCGCCGCGCAGTTGATGGCCGCCTCTTTTGTGGATGCGCATCTGCGCTCGCTGCAGCCCGGGCATCTCACCGATGTCGAATCCACCGACCAGCACACCGTCAAGCCGTGGTTCGACGGCCGCGTCGATTTCGCGCCGCCCGTGCGCGACTTCGCAAGCGATGGATTCCCCTTACTCGGTGGACGCCTCGATGCCGCCGGTGGACACACTGTCGCCGCGCTCGTCTACGGGCGCCGAAAGCACGTCATCAATGTGTTCGTGGAAAAGTCGCAGCCGGCAAATTACTGGAATGGCGCCGGCGAATCCCAGGGCTACCACTGGCTCGCATGGGAGAAGGACGGACTTTCTTTCTGCGCAGTTTCCGACGTCGCTTCGCCCGATCTCACCCAGCTGAAACAACTCATCGCCGGGCAATAACCGCGCGCAGATTTACAGCCCCTCCTCAATCTAACCCGGAAGCTGCCAATTAGTTTCGCGGGCCGGAATCCGGCAAGACAACCAGTCTGTATTTCACCTCGCGGCAAAATTCTCCGTGGCGCGAAAACGCCGCGCGGTAACTGGCGTTTGCAGGTCCGCATCTAAAGGTTTGGAGGACAAAAAAATGTTGCAGTCAAGGTTGATAGCTGTTTCAAGCTTCGTCCTGGCTGCGTCTCTGTCTGCGCCTGCGTTTGGCGCAAACCCCGCACGCCCAGGAACCATAAATTATGTCGAAGGCCAGGCCTCCATCGCAGGCCAGGCACTCGACGCAAAGGCGATTGGCTTGGCCGAAATGCAGCCGGGTCAATCGCTGGATACGCAAAGCGGTAAAGCTGAAATTCTTTTGACGCCCGGCGCTTTCTTGCGGCTTGGCGACAACAGCTCCCTGACCATGCTTTCGCCCAGCCTCACCGATACGGAACTTCGGCTGGAAAAAGGCCAAGCCATGGTCGAAGTCGAGGAGCTTCACCCGGAGAATAATCTCGTCATCATGCAGCGCGCCGGCACGGTGCGTATTGTGAAGACGGGCCTGTATGAGTTCGACGCCGATAAGAGCCTCGTCCGTGTTTTCGAAGGCGAGGCGGTCGTTCCCGAGGGGAATCGGGATATCACGGTGAAGGACAAGCATGAACTTACGCTCGGCGGATCGCAGAGCGCGGAGAAATTCAACGAAAATCAGGCTGAGGACGATCTCTTCCGCTGGAGCAGCCTGCGCTCCTCCTATACGGCGGAAGCCAACGTTGATCGGGCCCAAAACTATGCGCTGGGCGGCTGGTACGGCGCCGGTTGGGATTGGGATCCCTACTTCGACTGCTACACCTTCATCCCCGGAGATGGGGTTTTCTACAGCGCGTTCGGTTGGGGTTTCTATTCTCCCTTCTTCGTGGGCTGGGCTCCGTTTGGCTTCTATGGGCACTTCGACCATCACTTCGGACCCGACTGGCATCACTGGGGCGGAGCGGAAGGCGAGCATTACGCCGCGCACATGGAGCACGGCTTCTACCATGGCGCCGGAGGTTATGCGCACAGCGGTCTTTTTAACGGCGGGCATAGCGCATCGCACAGCATGATGGCGCACGGCGGAGCCGAGCACTTCGGTGGCGGCGGGCACTTCGGTGGAGGAGGGTTTCATGGCGGCGGAGGCGGAGGAGGCCACCGCTAAGCCGTGAACTTTCCTGCGAGGCAAAGCGGGACGCGAAAGTGCGTCCCGCTTTTTTTTGAGTTAAGCAGGAAGAACCAGGCGGTCCAGCGCGCCTGCAAGTTCTGCGATCCAAAAACAGGGGCTCTGACCATCCAATTGCAAATTTCGCGATTTTTCATTTCCCCTCTATCCTAGAGTGGTGGCTTAAAGGGCGGCCCTTTTCGTACGGCAGGAACATGTCAACCGAGACCAACATCTCCGCGCTGCACACCGACTCGTTAACCGGTACTGCCGAACGTTCGACGTTCAAAGTGCTGCTCGCCGTCAGTGTCTGTCATCTCCTCAACGACACCGTGCAGTCCCTTCTTCCCGCTCTTTATCCTTTGCTCCGAAACACTTTTCGCCTGGACTTTGGCCAGGTTGGCTTGATCGCTTTTACGGCCACGTTTACCTCTTCCCTGCTCCAGCCGCTCGTCGGACTCTACAGTGATCGTCATCCCAAACCGTATTTCCTGGCCGCGGGCATGGGCATCACGCTGACTGGCTTGCTGACTCTTTCCGTCTCTCCCACCTACGCGATCGTCCTGATCGCCGCGGGACTGATCGGTACGGGCTCCGCCGTTTTTCACCCGGAGTCTTCGCGCGTCGCTCGCATGGCCTCTGGAGGACAGCACGGCTTCGCCCAATCCATCTTTCAGGTCGGCGGCAACGCCGGTTCCGCGCTGGGCCCTCTCTTAGCCGCGTTCGTTCTGTCCAACGGCCAATCCAGCATCGCCTGGTTTTCGATCCTGGCGCTCATCGCCATGATCTTGCTTTTCAAAATCGGTCATTGGGCGCACCGCTATCGTCTTGGTCAAGCCGCCTCTAAAGCCGTTCCGATCGGCATGCACGTCACAGGATCGGTCCACGCCCCCCGTCCGGCGTTTTCTTCGCGCAAAATCGCGCTCACCATGGGTGTTCTGATCATCCTGATGTTCTCGAAGTTCTTTTATCTCGCAAGTCTGACCTCGTATTACACCTTTTATCTCATGGACCGTTTCCATATCTCCGTGCAGAGCGCCCAGATCCACCTTTTCATTTTTCTTGGCGCTGTCGCGGCGGGCACCATCATCGGCGGGCCGATCGGAGACCGCTTCGGCCGCAAATTCGTCATCTGGTGGTCCATTCTCGGCGTGCTTCCTTTCTCCATGCTTCTGCCCTATTCCAGCCTTTTTTGGACCGAAATTCTGAGCGTCATCATCGGCATCATCCTTGCCTCCGCCTTTTCCGCGATCCTCGTCTACGCTCAGGATCTCATCCCCACTAAAATCGGCACCGTCTCTGGACTCTTCTTCGGACTGGCGTTCGGCTTGGGCGGTATCGGCGCCGCACTGCTGGGCAAGCTTGCCGACCACACCAGCATCAGCTTTGTCTACCATGTCTGCTCGTTTCTTCCCGCGCTCGGCATCCTCACCGCATTTCTTCCCAACGTCACCACCAGTGGCGCAAAAGAAAATCAGGCCTGACCGTTAGGGGCTTCTCAAGGCGGCGGCAAGTTTTCCAGTTGTCGGCAAATAACAGCGCTAACGTTCGGAGCTGATGGAGTGTTTCCCGTCAGTACTTACCTTGGATCTCCCCTGTTGTTGATGGGGACCTTGGACCACCGATTGTGATAGATACAGATTGGCCTATAGGAGTGCGCAGTCACGGAACATCGTGAAGGAACCAGAATGTTAGCCCGGGGAAATTCGATGAGGTGAGAAATGCTGAAACGTTATCTAACAGTTTTGCTGGTGAGCGTCAGTCTGCTAGCGGCCGCGACCTGCTTAGACGCGCAGGAGAATGGTTCGAAACCTCAGCGAGTGGCGATCCGGGCGGCGCGGCTGATTGATGGAAAGAGCGAAGCTGTAATGAGCAATGCCGTGGTGCTGGTGGAGGGAGACAGGATTACCGCAGTGGGGTCAGGAATCGCCATTCCTTCAGACGCAACGGTGATCGATTTGGGTGATGCAACATTGTTGCCGGGGCTCATTGATGTGCACACGCACCTGTTAGTGGAAATGGATGGGACCAATCTCGCTGCGCAAGATACGGAGATGCTTCGTGTGGTGGCAACGCAGAGTACCGCGCAGCGGGCCTTGATGGGAGCGAAGTTGGGACGAGAGGATCTGGAAGCGGGCATCACGACAGTGCGCGACTTGGGAAATTCCGGCGTGAACGGAGATGTGGCGTTACGCCATGCCGTCGAGAGTAAATGGCTCCCGGGGCCTCGGATCGTGCCCTCGACGCGGGCGCTTGCCCCACAAGGCGGGCAATTTGGCAGAATGACCCCGGAAGCCCAGAAGCTGATTGAAGAAGAATACGTCACAATTCGCGGAGCGGAGAGCGCGAGGCAAGCCGTTCGTCAAGCGCTGTATGACGGGGCGCTCTGCATCAAGGTAATTGTGAACGGGTATCCCGCGAGCGTGACGTTGGAAGAAATGAAAGCCATCGTGGAAGAAGCACATCTTTCAGGAGTGAAGGTTGCTGCGCACGCCATCGGCAACAAGGCGACGAGAATTGCAGCGGAAGCGGGCGTTGATTCAATCGAGCACGCATATACTGTGCCGGATGATGTCCTGAAAATGATGGCCGAAAAGCATATTTATCTTGTTCCCACCGATGGCACTCTGCAAACTTTCGAAGAAATGTCGTTCGGAACGCGAGTGCCCAGCGCGCAAGAGAAAAGCGATTTCGTGAAAACGTTCAAGCCATTTGTGGACGGGGAGCAAGACCGGTTAAAACGAGCTAACAAATTGGGCGTGCCAATTGCCTCGGGTTCAGACATGTATCTGACAATGCCCGGGATGACGCGCGGGCAGGCGAGCTTATTGATGTACGAGGCCTATGCGGAAGCGGGGATGGCGCCGATGGAAATTATTCGGGCCGCGACCAGTAATGCCGCAGAGCTATTGGGAATGCAGAAGGAAATCGGAACGCTCGAGGCCGGAAAATTGGCGGATATCATTGCCGTGACGGGAAACCCTTTGAAGGATGTAAGGGCACTGGAACATGCGAAGTTCGTGATGAAGGGTGGAACCGTCGCAAAAAACCATTGATACCCGCTTAAAAAGAAACTTCCGCTCAGCAATCCGAAACAATTCGACCTCAAGAATCAGCGAACGTGGAGGTGGACCAAGCTATCGCCGACCACTCACCCAAAACAGTTTCGGGTTATACTCTCGGCGTTTATGCCTTTACCGCAAGGTACGCAGTTAGGCCCGTATACCATCGTTGCCCTTCTTGGTCAGGGGGGAATGGGTGTAGTCTACCGCGCGCGTGACGAGCGATTGCAACGCGATGTCGCCATCAAGGTTCTCCCGCCCGGCCTCCTTTCCGACGAACCCGCGAAATGCCGTTTCCGCAAAGAAGCCCTCGCATTAGCAAGGCTCAGCCATCCAAACATCGCCGCCGTTTTCGATGTGGGCGAGCAGGACGGCATGGACTACCTCGTGATGGAGTGCGTGCCCGGCGAGACCCTCTCGAAAAAAATGCGCTCGCAACAGCTTCCTGCCAAAGAAATCTTGTCCCTTGGCGTTCAGGTAGCGGGAGCACTTGAAGAAGCGCATGAGCAAGGAGTCGTGCACCGTGACCTGAAGCCATCTAACATCATGGTCACGCCCAAGGGCCACGCCAAGGTTCTGGATTTCGGATTAGCGAAGCTGCTGGAACCGGTTGGCACTCCCGAAGTTACTCTGTCCTTAGCCGACACCCGTGGCCCGGTTGGCACTGCGCTCTACATGTCTCCCGAGCAGGCCGAGGGCAAACTTGTCGACAGTCGCACCGATCTCTGGAGTTTTGGCGTGGTGCTTTACGAAGCGCTCGCCGGTAAGCCTCCGTTTCAGGGAGCGAGTGCGCTCGCGATTCTCCGTGCGGTCACCACAGAGGATCTCAAGTCGGTACGGGATATTCGCCCAGAGACTCCCGAGGGCGCGGATCAGATCGTCTCGCACGCACTCGAAAAGGATCTGTCCAAGCGCTACCAGAGTGCCTCCGAAATCTCTCGCGATCTTTCCGACGTTTTGCTGCAACTGAGCGCTCCCTCACTCCCGCCCGCGGACCGTGCTTCAAGGTTTTCGCCGAGAATTCTCCTCACCGCCATCGTGTTGCTGCTGCTTCTCGCGGGTTCGGCGATGTGGCTCTATCAGCGCTCTGAGCGGCGTCATTGGGCGCGCGAGGAAGCCATTCCGGCGATCGCCAAACTGAAATCAGAAGACAAATCCCTTGCGGCATTTCTGTTGCTGAAGAAAGCAGAGCAATACTTGCCCGACGACCCGCAGCTCGCCCGGCTTGCCGAACAAAACACCATGCACGTCTCAGTCACGTCCTCTCCCGCGAACGCGACGGTTGAGATCCAGGATTATCTATCTCCGGATGGTGCCTGGTATCGCTTGGGCGCAACGCCACTCACCAGCGTGCAGATTCCAACCGGCTACTTCCGCTGGAAAGTCTCGAAGGCGGGTATTGGCGAATCTGTCGCTGCTCCAACGACCGAGAAGATTATGCAGTTCGCTCTGGACGCCACAGTGGCGGCTCCCCAAGGAATGACTTGGGTCGGTGGAGGCTCGTGGGCAGATATGATCGCGTTCGTTGGCTGGGTCGGCCCCTACAACGTGCCGCCTTACTACATCGATCGCTTGGAGGTAACCAATCGCCAGTACCAGGAATTCATCGACAAGGGTGGATACGAAAAACCGGAGTACTGGCCAAAACAGTTTTTGCGCGACGGTCGCGAGCTGACGTGGCAAGACGCCAAGTCCCAGTTCCGAGACACTACCGGACGCACCGGTCCTTCAACCTGGGCCGGCGGTCATTATCCGGAAGGACAAGGGGACTATCCAGTGTCTGGAGTTAGCTGGTACGAGGCCGCTGCCTACGCGACGTTCGCGGGCAAGAGCTTGCCCACGTTTGTTCAGTGGTATGTTGCAGCTCCGCCCGATGTGGCCGGCTACATCGTCAAAGAAAGCAACATCTCCGAATCCGGCCTGGCTCCGGTTGGCACGTTTAAAGGCTTGGGACCGTTCGGCACTTACGACATGGCCGGGAACGTGCGCGAGTGGGTCCAAAACGCCACCACTGCAGGCACTTATTTCATACTCGGGGGAACCTGGAAGTCTCCGACTTATCTTTACTACAACCCGGAGGCGCTCTCCGCCTGGGATCGCTCGCCCACAAATGGTGTCCGGTGCGTCCGGAACATAACGCCAGTACCTGGGAATTTGACGACTCCCATCAAGACCTACGAGCGCGACTTCTCCAAGGTTAAGACCGCGACCGACGACGTTTTTCGCGCCTACGAAACACTCTACGCGTACGACAAGACGCCCTTGAACGCCAAGGTGGAAGGCGTGGTGCAAGATACCGCGGACTGGCGGGAGGAAAAAATTACCTTCGATACCGCCTACAACAACGAACGAATGGCGGCGTATCTTTTCCTGCCGAAAAAAGTCTCGCCGCCTCTTCAAACTGTGGTTTTCTTTCCCAGCGCTAGAGTTCTGGACTTGGCGGACAGTCAGACACTGGGAGACATAAAGTTTTTCGACTATATCGTCCAGAGCGGCCGGGCCGTGCTGTACCCGATCTACCAGGGTACTTACGAACGGCGCGTGAAGGGCGTGCTCCCAGGAACTTCCCAGGATTTGAAATATATGACCGAGCGTTATAAAGATCTCGCCCGTTCGATCGATTATCTGGAAACCCGGAGCGACATCGACCGGAACAAACTCGCTTATTTGGGCGTCAGCATGGGCTCGGCCGAAGGAGTAATTTTTGCAGCGCTTGCTCAAGATCGGCTAAAAGCGGTAGTTTTCCTCGACGGCGGCTACTTCCTTTACAAGCCGCCCACCGGTGGCGATCAGGCCGATTTCGCCCCGCGCCTCAAGAAGCCGGTGATGATGGTGAATGGCCGTTTTGATTACGTCTTCTCCGTAGACACGGCTCAGGATCCTTTATTCAGAATGCTCGGCACTCCACCAGCCGACAAACGCCACGTGGAATTTGACACTCCGCACGATGTCACCGAGCGCCGCGCCGAACTTATTCAAAATGTCCTCGCGTGGCTGGACAAATATCTAGGCCGAGTTGATTAGCGGCGCGGCCCTCAGAGCTATTCGTTTCAAGGTTTCCGGTGCCGGACCTTTACGCGCGCTACGGCATCGCGGGCTTGGGCTAGTGTTCTTCACGTTCTTTCCGCTTCTCTTCGATTTCTTTTTTGGCTGTCCTCGACCGCCGATTGGGAGGAGGCGGATCTCAATCAGGCGGACGACGAGTTCTGCAATGGAACGTGGGGACACAGGGGACGTTCCCCGGGCCTGCTGGTGTAAGCCCGGCAATTGAAACGAAGGTAGGGAAAGTAGGTGAAACGTCCCGTCTGGCCCCCTGTTCTCCCTATTCTCCGGGAGTAATTTGTCCGGCAAGACGATTCATCAGGAGCTAAACGCCGGCCAGTTTGGAGGCGACCCGACACTTCTTGCCGGGCCAGCGCGTGTGGAGTAGTATCCAGTCTCCGCCCAAATAGGACTGGTAGCATTCCGGCATCGGGCGTTCGTTTCACCTGACGCTCCTTTCCTCAACGCTTCCACTCCCGACTAGTGGCAATTGGCGTCAAGTTGAATTGCGCATACCTTTCTTTTCGAGTGCCCGGTGTGCGATTCGCCAATCTCGGCCACCCTAAACCCGGTGGAGAACTATCTCAAAACAACTGAATGGCAAGAGGTCTAACCATCATGGAATCTTCTGATCTGCGGATGACGAGAATTCCACTCAGCCACGGAGCCGGCCGTATACCCGCGCTCGGCTTTGGCACCTTAATTCCTGAAGCCGCCGTGACGATAACCGCGACCAAAGACGCACTGGAAGCCGGATTTCGACACTTCGATTGCGCGGAAAGATATGGGAACGAGCGCGAGGTAGGCGAAACATTGCGGGCGGGACTTGCCGCTGGAGGGATTCCCCGCGAAGACATTTTTGTTACCACGAAGCTGTGGAACTCCAATCACCGGCCCGAGCGCGTCGAACCGGCTTTCGAGGCGAGTCTAAACAGACTCGGGCTCAAGTATCTGGATCTCTATCTCATTCACACTCCATTTGCATTCCAACCCGGTGACGACCAGGATCCGCGGGATCAAAACGGCAATGTTCTTTACGACCACGGCGTGACTTTGCTAGAGACATGGAAAGCGTTGGAAAGTCTCGTGGATCATGGCAAGTGCCGCGCCATCGGACTTTCGGACATTACTTTAAACGAACTGAAACCCATCTTTGAATCGGCGAGAATCAAGCCAGCCGCTGTACAGGTAGAATCACATCCGTATCTGCCGGAAACGGAACTACTGGCATTCTGCAAGGAGAAGGGCGTTGTGTTTTTGGCGTTCGCACCATTGGGTCATGGGATGAAGCCGGGGCTGCTCGAAGATCCAGTCATTTCGGTCATCGCCGCGCGAATTGGGAAGACGCCGGCGCAGGTGCTGCTGGCTTGGGCCGTGCAGCGCGGCACAGCTTTGCTTACCACGCCCAGGAGTGCGACCCGAGCGAGAGAGAATTTCGACATTTCTGCACTTCCGGAAGACGCGTTTGACGAAATCAATCGAATTCAGACCAGACAGAGGCTGAATCCAGTGGTAACGACTGGCGTTCCAGGTTTCATTCCAAAAGGAGGATGAGGTGTCAATGACGAAACTCACGAGTTTTCAAGCGGACATTCGCCCGCTTTTTACGGAGCGAGACATTCAAGGCATGATCAAGGGGTTTAACCTGGCAAGCTATGATGACGTCAAAGCGCACGCGCCCGCCATCTACGACCGCATTCGGGGAATCGGTGGAGCGGTAATGCCGCCGCCACCGCCAAGAGGAGAAGGTCCCTGGCCTCAATCTCGCATCGAACTATTCGCAAAATGGATGGCGGATGGGTGCCCACCTTAGGTGGCCTTAAAGCGCCCGGGCCCTGCTACCTGGCTTTAAACTACGCTTTGCGGCGAACCGAGGAGAGCGACGCGGAAAGGAAAGTCGCACGCCGATATCCCCTAAAGCAAAGAAACCTTCAGAGCAGACAGAGGCCGAATGAGGTGAAAACCGGTATTCCGGGCTTTGTTCCGCAAGGAGAGCGTATATGAGCGCGAAACCGCAGCCCGAGCAGTCCAAGCAAGAGGAACAAATCCGAGCGGCACTGGATCAGCATTGGGCGGCATCCGATGCCAATGATTTTGAAACGGAACATCACATCTACCACGAGGACGCAGTGCTGGAATACCCGCAGTCAGGCGAGCGAACCCGCGGCCGAAGCAACATACAGAACCAACGCGCTAGTCAGCCGAACAAAAAGCGGTTTTCTATCCGACGCATCATCGGCAGCGGTGAGCTCTGGGTCACCGAATTCATCCTGACCTATGACGGCAAGCCGTCCTACACCGTGAGCGTCATGGAGTTCCAGGGCGACAAGGTTGCGCGGGAAACACAGTATTTTGCGGATCCATTCGTGGCTCCCGCATCGCGCGCTCAATGGGTCGAACGGATGGAGCCATAATCTCGAGGCGCGGATAAGGGGTATCGTTACAGCATTTCCTCCGATAGAGGGACAAACGATGGATTGGAAACGATTGCTCCAGTTTGCGCTGCAGGGTAACAGCGATTTGGAACAATATGCCATCCTGCTGGTGCGCGTTTCGATCGGGCTGTTCTTCGCCATTTCCGGGGCAAACAAATTGTTTGTCGCCGGCGGGATGAAACCTGTTTACGAAACGCTCGTTCAGGCTAAAGTCCCGTTTCCCCACCAGATGGCTTATTTCGTGTCGGGTGTCGAGTTCGTTGGCGGATCCCTGGTGACCGTGGGGTTTCTTGCGAGCCCGGCCTCTGTGGCTTTATTGATCGATATGATTGTCGCCACCCTGACCAGCGCGGTTTCCACCCTGCCTAAAGGACTTTCGCCACTTCGCTGGCTTGACGATTTCCTGTACCTTCCGGAAGTTTTGTACGTGCTCTTCTTTGTCTGGCTGATCTGCTCTGGTCCGGGAAAGTTCAGTGTCGATTACTGGCTCGCCGGCAAGTTACTGCGGTGATCGATCGGCGAAGCAGCTGGTTGTTAGAGAAGACTTCGATGGCTGTTACCAATGTCTACGGTCAGGATCTCATCCCACTAAAATCCATTTTGGAGGTAGGTCTTCCCGCCGTCTGCTTATCTCGTTGAGGGGCCGCTGACGAACGGGCTGCCCGCCTCAAAGAAACGCAGCAGCCGATCCACCTCATGCGTGATGCCGATGCGCACAGCTGTGCTAACGTGCGCAGTCTCTCGAACCGGAGTCCCAAGCCAAAGCGGACCTTCGGCACACAGGTCAACTCCGTCCAGCCGCTTGTCGATTTGCAATGCAGCGGCAAGCCGTCCCGGCCCTCTCGCCAAATCTTTCAGCTTGTCGGTTTTGCGGAGCCGTTTCATCAGGTTAATTCCTTCAAGGGGCTCAATGGCGCGCAGCAACACTCCTGCGCCAATCCCCGGTTCTTCCGCCGACACGTTCAGCATGTAGGATGTCCCATAAATGAAGTAGACATAGGCAAACCCCTTGTCCAGAAATAGGCATTGGTTACTAGCCGTTCGTCCTCGAAAAGCATGCCCACTTCGATCGCCCGGTGGGTAAGCCTCTGTCTCGACAATGCGGCCGCTGATCCTGCTTCGCCCGGTCTTGCGCACAATGGTTTTCCCGATGAGATATCGGGCCAGCTCCGCCGCGTCGCTTGGCAAGCTGGCCCGCGATAGCCGCCGGACTTCGTCAGCGAGATGAAACGCCTTCTGCATTGGAATGCCCCGATCCTGTCTGACAGGCCCGCTTCACCTGGAAATATTCATCGCGGCATCATTTCGAAACCGCCAGTGTTGGACATCTGTCTCGAATTGTTCTCTAGTAGCCGGGTATCTTCAAGAGGCATCCTATGAAGGTTGCGACGGCTATCCGGCGTCCCTTCGACGACAGGAAGGTTCGTGCAGGAGGAATCCTAACGGTATGGCTCGGCTGCTATCGGTGAACGTCGGTTTACCCCGCGACATCGCGTGGAAAGGCCGCACTGTCCACACCGGCGTCTGGAAGAATCCGGTGTCTGGCCGATGTCGCGTGGGCCGCTTGAATCTCCAGGGGGACGGTCAAGGCGACCTGGCCGGACATGGAGGGGAACATCGAGCCGTCTTCGTTTATCAGATTGAATCCTATCGCTATTGGCAGAAGCAGTTGAATAGGACTGATTTCGTCAACGGACAGTTTGGAGAGAACTTCACAGTCGATGGGTTGGCCGACGATGTCGTATGCATCGGCGACCGTTATCAAATCGGAACCGCACTTTTCGAGGTCACTCAACCTCGCGTCACATGCTATCGCGTCGGCATTCGGATGAACGAACCCCGGATGGCGTCGTTGCTGACATCCAGCGGCCGGCCGGGCTTCTATTTCCGCGTTCTCCGTGAAGGTGAAGTGGCCGCCGGCGACGAAATCGTGAAGGTGGGAGAAGCGGGAGAGCGCATGACCGTCGCTGAGATCAACGCGCTTCTCTATTTGCCCGATCACGCGCGCGATCGTCTGGAGCGAGCATTGCGCATCGAAGCGCTTTCGCACGGATGGCGTGCCTCGTTTGAGGCGCTGCTCCAGAGTCAGCAAAACGGGGCGGAAACGGGCAACGCGGGGCTCACGCCTGCCGCGGCCGCCCATCCCGCCTCGCCTGGATTTCAGTCGCTCGTCGTGGCCTCAATTGATCGCGAGTCCGCGGATGTTCTCTCGTTTTCGATGCAGAGCGCTGACGATCACCAACTCGCCGTGGCTCTGCCAGGCCAGTACGTCGTTGTGCGTTTTAAGCCCACCGCCGGCGGCCCGGCTTTTTTTCGCAGCTACTCGCTCTCGGGTCCGCTCTCAACCGAGCGTTATCGAATTAGCGTGAAAATCGAGCCGAATGGCGTGGCTGGAAAGTACCTGCGCGAACATCTCCGTGTGGGCGACCGCCTCGAGGTCAGCTCGCCGCGCGGAAGTTTTGTTCTGCAGCCGGGAGAGCGACCCATCGTACTGCTCAGTGCCGGGATCGGCGGGACACCCGTTCTGGCGATGCTGCACGCACTCGCGGCGGCATGCTCTACACGTCAGATCATCTGGTTACACGCGGTCCGTGATGGGCAGCATCATCCGTTTGCCGGCGAAGTGCGCGGCCTCATGCGCGCGCTAACGAACGGCCGCAGCTACGTCTGTTACACCAGAGCGGACTCAATCGACAAAACGGGAGAGGATTTTAACGCGACGGGTCGCTTCTCGCGATCGGTTTTGGAAGAACTCGGGCTGCCACAAGACGCTGATATCTACCTTTGTGGGCCAACCGGATTCATGGCGGACATGAAAGAGGCGCTGACGGCCTTAGGTGCGCCGCGAGAGCGCGTTCATGTCGAGATTTTCAACGGCGAAGAGTCCAGGACTCCAGGCGTGGTCGGCGCGGAGATGCGAACTCCGCATCCCCCTCGCGACGAGGCAAACACTGGCCTTTCGGTATCGTTCGCGCGTAGTGGGATCTCCGCACACTGGGACGCGTCGCGGTACGCGAGCATCCTGGAAATGGCCGAGGCGTGTGATGTCCCGGTCCGTTGGGCGTGCCGAACCGGTGTTTGTCACAACTGTGAGAGTGGTTTGGTTTCCGGGGAGGTCGTCTATGGACCGGAGCCACTCGACAAACCGGCCGATGGCAACGTTCTGGTTTGCTGCTCACAGCCCCTTAGCGATGTCGTCGTTGATTTGTGAAGCAGCGAGGATGGTCAGTCTACAATAATGAAAAACTCTAAATGGCAGGAGACGGGGGACGCCTGATCCATCCGCGTCGGCCTCTCAAAGCGTTCCTGTGAATTAGCCGTTTTCGACCCTCGCCTTTATATCCACATAAGCCGCTTCGATGAGGCTGCTTAACGCGGCTGCGTTTGTGGCCGTTCCCGGCCTCAGCTTCGCATGACGCATGAACTTGCCGGTGCCTTGTAACAAGCGGGCCGGATCCGGCAGGGCTGCGCCGTGAAAGAACCCCACGTGTACGTACGAGGTGAATACATTGACGTAGCCGAACGGCGCATCTCCCAAACAGGCCACCGGACAGCCGTCATGCAGAAGCTCCCGGACTTCGTCCCCGCATTCTCGCATCACCGCAAACCACTCCCGCGCAATGGCTCCCAATTCACCTGCATGCTCTTTCATCCACGCATCGACGGGAGGATCCCGCACGACTGCGCCGTTGAATCGCAGCAATTCCGTTTTCATCGTCGAGCCACTTTCTGCCCAGTTGGAATGGGGGCCAAATCATATTCCCGGGGCGAGCTCTGTTCAAGATTCGCTGGAATCGCCGATTATAGTTCACCACCGGCATTATCAGGCAAATGGATTTGAATCATCGCTCCCACAACTCTTTGGGTGCAGGAATCGTTTCACGCCGTGGCTAGCGGAATTTTTACCCAATCCACGGACTTGACACCGCCTTTCCCCAAGCGTACATCGGTGGTCAGAGTATCACCCACGCGATTCTTAGCAGGAAGCGGACCGCGGAGATGTTTTTCCCCGTCAGGAGCGGGCGTTCTTGATGTCTTCGCGCGCGCTCTTCTCGGCGTTGCGCGCCTCGCCCCTGGCATTCACATCCGGTTTCAGAGCGAGAATGGCCTTCTCCAGGCTGAGGGCTTTCGGGGGCGCCTGGCAGGACTTGATATCACCGCTCGGGCGTACCGCGGTGATATTCCATTTCAGGCAGTTGAATTTGAGCTGCAGGTTGCCGCTGGCGTGAAGCGAAGCAACGCAATCGTCCAGGGTCTTGAAGAGAGTGCAAGCGTCCTTCAGCGTGGTGCGCGCCGGCAGCAGCGCTTGCAACTGCAGCGTCAGCGCCTTTTCCTCCGCGCTGCTCGCCGCAAGCTCCTGGCTGGCGGTCGGTTTCTTGATCCACTTCATGGGATTGTAGGAACGCGCGGCCACGGCGGTGGCGCCAAACAGAATTGCGGCTCCGGCCGCACCAAGGACGAGACTTTTGTATTTCATACTGTCGCCTTTCCTGGGGGTGGGCGCTGGGTTGACTGTAGTAGGCCACGCTGCATCGCGCGCTTCGAGGCTCGGCAGGTACGGTACTCACCGTATCCGTTACTCTGACCTTCCGGCCAGTCTGCGAAGGCAGATACACCCTTCGCCATTGAAGCCCAGCAGGCAAAGATTGTACGGATCGCACGTTTTCGGTAAATGGTCGCGACTCGGCGCGAATCGCGGCGTCACGAGTTAAATGGTCGCCGCTTTATATTTCGCCGGATCGATCTCGATGCGGCCCTTGAAGTGGGCGCCGTCTTCGATGCTGATTCGGGCGCAGAAAATATCGCCGACAATGGAGCCGTCTTTTGTGATTTCGACGCGGCCACGGGCATCGATGTTGCCGACAGTTTTGCCGTAGACTACCACTTCGCCCGCGTGAATTTCCGAATTGAGTTGCGCCGTGGAACCGACCGTGAGCGCATGGCCATCGAGGAAAATGGGGCCGTCCACAATGCCGTCGATCTGCAGGTCTTCCGAGCCGGTGATTTCTCCTTTAATCTGCAGGCTGGAGCCAAGCCGCGCGGAAGAGCGGGGCGCGGAAATTGTCGAGCGTGCGGCGGCAGGCGCAGGCGGAGCAAAGGGGGCGTTCGATGCTGCTGCCTGAGCGGGTGACGGGGCTTGCGTTTCGTTCATCGTTTGCTGCTTTGACCACATGGGTTCCTCCAGGACAAATAGAGATGATTCAGTCCGGGCCGGGAGGCCGAATAGACCTTTACTGTAGTTTCATGCGGTCAACCGCACGACCGGGAAAAAGTTTGCGCTTGCGCAGTTTGGAACCTGAACGCGCGGACAGGCACGCGATCTCCTTAATCGACACCCCGGCGCATCCGAATCCCTGATTACCACGCCGGCCCTACAAGTGGGAAATTGGACCCTCTTTCCAGGTAACTCGCATTTATGCGGACTTGTCGTGAAACTAAAAAAGAATCTCGCTCTCACGGCCCCTGATTGCGTTTAAATTGCCGTAGAATTCAAGGCCCAGGAAGAAGCTGCCTTCATCCGAGGAGATATGGCCTATGACAGACTGGTTCGCCCGCCCTGTCCTGCACGTGAGGAATGTTGATGCTTCGATCCGCTTTTACGTCGACCGGCTCGGCTTCACGAATCCCTGGCGCTACGATGAGGACGGCAGGGCGTACGTTGCGCAGGTCGAGCGGCAGGGCTGCGCGCTTATCCTGGCCGACACATGGCCCGAAAAGATTGGCAAGGGGCTGATGTTCATTTCCGTGAACGCCGAGCAGCAGACGCGTCAGGCTGCGACGGCCGCGTTGGACGCGCTGCGAGCGGAACTCGAAGCCAAGGGCGTTTCGGTCAAGGATGGCTCGTGGGGTTACCGGCTCCTGGTAGTCGATGATCCCGACGGCAATCAGCTCTTCTTCAACTATCCGGCCGAGTCTGCGTCCGGCAAGACGGCGGGCGATGAAGCGTAATCATCCAGCCGCGTCAGCCTGGCCCGCTTTGCAAAATTCACCGGGCCACGCAGACCCTTTGCGCGAAATCAGCTTGTCCCTACTTCAACAGGCTTTACGTCCCAATAGACGGGCTGAACGTCGAAGTGGGTGCTGGGAACCGCTTTTCCCCTCCGCGTTGTGACGCACATCACGGACGAGCTTGCGCTGCATGTTCTACGATAATCGCGAGCCGCCGCTCCAGCTCAATCAAGACATTTTATGAACTCTGAGCAATCATTGCTTCGTCAACTACCGACTCCGCTCGCCTTTTCCTGCCTGGGATTCGGCTCCGACCGCTTTGAATATGTGACGCAGGCCCTCAGCATTCTTCCGGATGGATTTGTGATCACCAGCCGCCGCAAGCTCCGGATTGGCGATTCCCTTTCTCTCCGGCTGCGTTTGCCGGCGGATACCCCTGAAGGTTGCTTTTCGGAAATTCGCCGCACCGCTCGCGTCATGGCAGAGCTGCCGCCGAAAGACGGAAATTCTTGCTACAGAGTTGAATATGAATTCATGCCGCCACCCGCATAGGTGCGTGGGGCTACGGAGAAAACGAACGTGAACTACACCAACAACGAATATTACTGGGGAACCATTCGAGGCAAAGAGGTGACCGCGTATTCCGGAACGATTCCGGGCTCCGGCGAAGGCTTCAACGTCGAGCGGTATGAAGCCGCGCTTGTCCGGCGATATGGCGCTCCCATGCTCTTCAAAGTCATGCAACTGGGAAGCATCACGGCCATTAACGGCTACGATCCGGAAAAGATGCCGGATATTCCTGTCGCCATGATGTGCGTCGCCAAAGTGAGAGACCTGCCCGACGGCGAGCCAACCCTGGGCACACCTCTTTCGTTGTGAGCTGAGGAAATCCGGTTCAATCCCTGATTCACCCCGCAACCGGCCGGGCGGGTCCCGGCATCAAATCTAGCTGTGACTCAACCGATCAAGTCCTGCGGCCAGAATCGCGACCACTCAACCCCCACCTCTTGGTATAAACTTGAGTTTTGATGCCGAACCCAATCTTATGCTGAAGCGCCTTCTTGTTCCCGTATTGCTCGTGGGATTAACCGCTTCGTGCGCGATCCCGCTGTGCGCTCAGATGACCGCGGCGCAATATCAGGGCAATTCCGCTAAAGCGACCAGGAAGCAACAAAAATTGGCGAAGAAAAACGCCAAGCAGCAGCGGAAAATCCTGAAGCGAGCAGCCAAGGAGCAAAAAAAGTCGCTGAAGGCGGCACAAAAGGACGACGCCAGGGTTAACCGGCAACTTCATCAAAAGTAGCCCGGAGTTCCCGCCAGACCACTACCCGCCACTTTCCCGGTTTAGCGGTGTCTAACCAATATATGGACCGGCACCTATTCTTATCCTTAGCGGCACTCGTACTGGGCACGAGTGCGACCGCGCAGATGGCATCTCAAAATGATCTGACGGGGCATCTTGTTGAAGTGAGCACCAGGAAGATGTTCCTGAACTGCACAGGAAATTCACCCGGGCCAACTGTAATTCTGGAGGCCGGCACCGGCGACTCTTCAGAAGTTTGGAGTGCCGTGCAGAAGCAAGTCGGGCAATTCGCGCACGTGTGCAGCTATGACCGCTTGGGCCTCGGAAAAAGCGACAGGCCCACCGTTGCTCATACTGCCGATGAAATTGCCGGCGACCTCCATCAGCTTCTTCAGGCCGCTCATATTCCTCCGCCGTTCGTGATGGTCGGACACTCGATTGGCGGAATGTATGTTCGCAAGTATGCAGCGCGGCACCCCACAGAAGTAACGGGGCTCGTGTTGCTCGACTCCGCGCACGAAGAGCAATTCGCCCGCGTGTCACAGATTTCGCCCCAATGGGCCCAACGCATTCGCGACCGATTTCCAGAGAACGAACAGCGTGCGCAGGGTTTCCTACCAGGAAACGACCGGTTGGAGTGGCATTTCAACGGGCCACTGGTCGTCATTGAGCATGGAGAGACGCCGCCATCAGCCGCTTCCGACCCGATGGCAGAACAGTCCGAAATCGTGTTTCACCTTCTGCAGAAAGACTTGGCTGGCCGATCGAAGTACGGGCGGCTTGTTGAGGCGAAAAAGAGCGGCCACTATATTCAGCAGGATCAACCGGAACTGGTTGTCCAGTCAGTCAAGGACGTTATCCGAGAGAGCGCAACTGCTATTCAAGAAAAGACTTGGCAGTGATTAGCCGCCGGCCCTTGATTAACGACAAATCAAGGGTTTCCACAACAGATTATCCCCCCGGATTGCTGAGCCGCGAAGAGGCAACTTAAAAGATCCACGAATATACTAAGCTGGCAGCGATTCAACTGTGGCCACAGCCATGACAAAATGCATCGCACTTATCGCCTTAATCGCTTCGCTCGCGGGATGCAAAACCCAAATTCCCAATAGTGTCACGGCGGATGAGTACGCCATTTACTCCGCGTGGCTGAATCACTACTTTTCAAGGCATGCGCCGAGCAATCTCTATCTAAGGTCGCGCACCTTCGAGTTCCCTACTGAATCCGGTGGATGCACAAACAAAATGATGCAAAAAGCAGGCGTTCCCCTGTCTCTAATCAACCCGCTGCGGGAATTGGGCGATGCTCAATACAGGCTTGATTTCGATTACCCAAAGAAGAAATTGATAATTCCCTGGAATTATAAGGTCGCTGACGAATGGGAACTCATTCCCGAGGAACGCCTGCAATTCAAGTGGGTAGGCTTTTCGCGAGTCGCGTTCAATCGCGCTCATGACAAAGCCCTGTTTGCCGTCATGGATGTTTGTGGCGGTCTTTGCGGAAAGGGAGGATCGGTCTACGCACATAAAGAAAACGGCGCGTGGTGTTTGAAAATGCCGGTTGTATTTGGATGTATTGACTCTGCGCATCGATTTGAACGCGCCCGGAAAGCCGGGATGTCCCTTACCTCGTCATCTCCCCCGAAACGACAAGCGATCCGGAAATTCACCTGCGCCGCTCGCAAATCAGAATCACTTTTGGCTTGAGACGCTTTCCTCGCCTGAACTGAGATGCTCCGTGGTCAGTCCTTCCGCGGCGGATCGACTGTCCACGGTGGGACGACGCCGATCGAGCGCGCGTAAGCGATCTGCTGACCGAGGTGCTGTGCGATGTGCTGAACGATGTAGAGCAGCACGCCGCGTTCGGTGATCTTCCCACCGTTCCAATCGAGAACCTTTTCGAGGTCGGCATCCGGCATGGCACGGATGGCTGCTTTGGCGTGGGCATAGGAAGCCTTGAGCGTGGCGATGACTTTTGCTTTGTCGGTGGTGGACTGCTCGAGAGTTTTCGTGTCGACCCCGGCCGGAGTGGGAGTGCCCACAAGTCTGTAAAGGTTGAAGTTGGCGGCGCTGGCGTGCAGGAAAACTTCGGCGATGGTGCGAACGTCCGGGGAAGGGCGCCACGTATATTTATCGGCGGGGATCGCTTCGGCGATGCGGACGAATTCGCTTTCCTGGATCATGACCTCGGCCATCACTTCCGAGCGGTATCCGGCGACGCCGGGAGTTCCGTCTCTGTATGGATACACTTGCGCGGAGACGCGAAACGCGCTCGCAGCCATCAGGAACACACAGAGAGCGAAGACGATTCTTGGCATGAAGCCTCCTTTGTCGCGCCAAGTGTAGCTTCAATCAAGAAATAAAACTCATTTTCCGATACGGAACTTCCCCCTCGCGGCCACGCTCGGGAACTTGGGGAACACTTGGAGATCTTTAAGGATCTTCTACCGCTAGCCTGGAAATTGAAACAGAGGTAGGGAAAGCAAATGAAAAGGTTCCCTGTTCCCGTCCCGTGTTCCCCAATCGGCGAGACTACCGCGTGGCACGCATTTGCCAGCTGGGCGCTTTCGCAATACAAATAACGAAAACAGAATTGGATTTACTGGCAGATATTCTCAAGTCCGGGAAAACGCCGCCGGACATGTTGAGGCATTACTGGACCAGCAGCGCGTTAAGTAGATTCGCGATGTGCGATTCCTGCTGGACAACCATCGCCTGGTCAGCGGTGGCGCCCACGCTCTGCGTCAGTTGCGAAAGCTGCGCCGCCAAATCCTTCACCGCCACGTCATGGGGTATATACGTCCGATCCTGCGGAGTAACGACCTCCCAACCCGCCGGCACACGCCGCAACTCCCAGCGGACATTCTCTCGCCGGGGTTTCCGTTGAATCTTTCCGCCGTCGAGGGATACCTTGGACTCAACCTGCAGGCGCGCCCAGCCATGGTCGCGCTTGATTTCCACCCGCACCACGCTGAACTGTTCCACGATCACCACTGGCGAGCTCGCTTTGAACGGATCATCCTTGCGCAGCAAATTCCCCGCCGCGTCACTCAATTCCGAAATGGCCTCGGACACTTCCTCGCGCGTTGGCGACTTGCCTCCCGCCGCGACAATCATGCTCGTAGGGATTTCAAATGGAGCGCTCGCTTCGGACACTTCCTCGGGCGCCGCCGGCCCATAGATCAACACCGACCTTTCAGATGCCGCCTTTGTAGGCTGGCTCAAGGCGGAATTTCCTTCCCCGGATCGCTCTTCGATCAGCGTGCCATCGCTGGGCGGCCGGTGCGGATTCGAGACTTGTCTCGATGCAGGAGCCTTCGCTGCGGTCAACGCACCGCCATTTTGCACCTTGTAGCGGTAATAGCGCGGCCGGCCCCGCGACTTCCAATACGCTCCTTCGTAATCCTGTACATCGAATCCCGTGCTCACCAGGCTGGAAAAACTGTGTTGCACCGGATCGACGACAATGCCAACGTGCCCCGGCCACACAATCAAATCTCCGGCGTGCGGGTACCGGACGCGAGCAAAGTCCCCGTTCCCGGCAAACAGCTCGAACGAACTGGCATACGGGTATTCAAATCCGGCGCTCCCGTAAATCTCATGAATCAGGTGCGAACAATCCTGCGACCCGCGCGTTGGTTGCTCTTGCTGCAGCGCGGCATTTGCGATGGAGCGCCCTTCCTCCACCGTCAATAACCGTGTAGCGGAGGGCTTGTCCTGGGGCGCATCGGCGTTTTGCGCCTTTGCCGACGCCACGCCCATCAGGCACACCAGGCCCAAAGCAACGGCAAAACCCTGCCCTTTGCCCGCTTCCCATTGGAGCTTCATCCTGTGCACTCGCACCTCTCGCCGAACGCTTCTGCAAGCGACAGCGCTCTCTTCTAGAAAACATTTGGGGCTGAAGCCGGCAATGGAACTTGCCCTGAGGGTAACTACACCGACTGGGCTTGCTCTGCTGGTTTGTTGGCTGGATTCATGGAGGGACGCCCCTCGGAGGAAGAGCGTCCCAGCCAGATGTATTTCTGGACTTAGCTAGAAGCGACTGTACGTTGGTGGCAAGAATGATGCCATCAGGTATTTACCTGAATTTTACCGATGAGTGTTCGGCGGATTGATTGCCAAGCCGCGGGGGCACGCGGCCTGTAACCCAGCGCCGAGTGCGGGCGCAACGTGTTGTACAAAGTCGTAGCTCCAACGTGATTTGGACGCTCCGGCCGTATTCGTCAGCCATTCTAATCTCGTGCACCCACTGACCTGATTTTAGGATTGAGCGGCACACGGGCATCGACCGTCGAGCCCACAAGGAGTTGGGAATTTACGGAGAGTTTTCCATCGACTAACTTCAGCCGCTCCTTCATGCTCGTTAGGCCAAGCCCGGCTCCACCCACGGCCTTCTCGGGATCAAAGCCAATCCCTGAATCACGCACCGTCAACTGGACCTCATTCAGACCACCGCCGAACGACACGTCGAAGTGCCGCGAACCGCTATGCTTGATCGCATTCTGGAGGGCTTCTTGCATGACGCGGAAGAGACAAAGCGAAATCTCTTCAGAGAGCCTTTTCGGAAGGTTTTTGCAACGAAAATCAATCTCCACTCCTTGCCGTTCAGATAACTCTTTGCAGAATCCGGCGGCCGCCACTTCAAGGCCGAGATCATCCAACCTCGAGGAATGCAGGCGGTGCGACAGTCCTTGAATATCCGTTCCAAGATCCGAGATTTGATCCTGGATTTCACCGATGCGACGACGCGATTCGGTTGCCGACGCGGGGACAGCGTCTTTCAAGCTTTCAAGATTCAGTGTCTGCAACGCGATACGCTGACCGATGTCGTCGTGAAGCTCCCTCGCGATCCGGGTGCGCTCCTGCTCTTGGGCTTCAATCAACCTGCAGTTGACGCCTGAGAGGGCTTCTTCGGCAAGCTTGAGATCCGTAATATCCATACATGATCCAATGAAACCAGCGAATGAGCCATCTTGATTGAACCTCGGCACCCCAATGTCGAGAACCCAGCGATATTCGCCGTCGTAGCGCCGGAGCCGATACTCCATCGTGAACTTCTGACGCGCTTCAAAAGCTCGAATATAGGTGTCAAAGCAGCCCTGCGAGTCCTCAGGGTGAACGCCTTCCGTCCAGCCGTTCCCAAGTTCCAAGTCAATGGATCGCCCAGTGAAGTCCAGCCAACCCTTATTGAAAAAGGTGCATAACTTGTCTATTCCTGACATCCAAATCAACGCAGGAGCGGTATCTGCCACCAACTTGAACCGCGCTTCGGTCTCGCGAAGCGCGGCTTCCGCCTGCTTGCGCTCGGTTACATCCACCACCAGGCCTATGATGCGCAGTCTCCTGCCTTTACCGTCGAAGAAGACGCACCCGGTTGCCTCCAGCCAAATTACATTACCGTTCGGATGTAACAGCCGATAATCAATTCGATAGTTAGGACTCTCAGGGGTAAGCCGAGTCTTTGGAGATAAATACGTCTCGCGGTCATCGGGGTGAATTCGGTCGACAAATTGGCGACCCCTATCACGCGTGGGATCGTCCATCCAATCCAGAATATCTCCGCACCGTCCGGTTCGCACGATCACATCGCTTGCCATGTCCCACTCGAACGCGTACATCCTTCCGGCTTGTACTGCTAGCCGTAACCGCTCCTCGCTATCTCGCAGTTTATGCTCCGCTTGCTTGCGCACTTTGGATACCAGGCCTGAGATAGTCACTGAAGCGATCAAGAAGGTAGCGACCGCCACCACATCAAGTGGATCGTCAATTCGAAAACTGAAACCGGGGGGAGCAAGGTATGCCAAGCACAGAGCCGCGATGATGGAGGTCACGATTGATGAAACAAAGTTCCCGAAGCGGGATACCAGTACGACGACAACCACATAAAGGAAACCGGACGTAGTGAGATTACAATGCAGTCGTCCGCAGATAATAGTAAGTAATGCCAGCGCCAGGCAGGCAACTAGAAATTCCGCGGCTGACCGCCAAAATTTATGCATTTTGGTTGTGCTCTGCGAGAGTGCCAATCTTCCCGGGCGGATGTCTCATATTCCGCCAAAACGATGAGACGCACAAGGTTGAACTAGGCTGCAGTTATGGTCGAGCACCTTTACGGAAAGGGTGTTCTCTAATTGCAGCGGTAAAACCTTCCCACCCGAAATTGAACAGGTCGTTGCTCCTGAGCAGCCTTGAACTTGCTCCAAACGGCCAGCCGGTTTCCGTTCAGCTGGAAGTGCAGGTGAACTTCGCTCCAAAAGGTTAGCGCCAAGAGGACTGAGACAGTCATGTAAGCCTTCAGGGTTGCCAATAATAGACCTGGCCGGCGCGCACATCCACGCTGGGCTTGTTCACCCGCACCTGCACTTTATTTAATTCGTTTGGTTTCTGGTCCAAGGGCGGCGCAAACGAAAGTTCATAGTAAGCCTCGGCATCGTTAACGCATTTTTGCACTTCCGCAGCGATATCGTTGCTCACAGTCAGGGCCACCCCGCCACTTTGGACCGCGAGGACTTGCAACGCGAGGTTGCCCAAGTTCGCGTCGTTGGGCTTATCCACACCGCCCACATATTCCTTCCACCAGAAGGCGCGAGTACCGAAGTCCGCAGCGCCCAGCGGATCGATGCTGTAAAGCGTAACGTGGGCACTGCGCAAAAGGTTAGAAACGCTGATGATGTCATGGAAGATTTGCTCGCGTTGCTTGTTATCGAGCTGTTCCTGGACGCCCGGGCCCGAGAGCACTGGCCATCCCGGGGAGAGCCAGATCAGGAACTTGCGGCCGGGCAGAGCTGCTTCTCGATTGGCCAGTTCGTACAGAGCCTTGAGCGAAACTTCGAAGCGCTCTTCCGCACTATAGATGCCACCAGACCGGAGAATAGAATGCAATCCGACGGAGGTTTGGTCGAGCGAAGCACGCAGCGCATTCCCATTGGTCGAGAAGGAATCCTGCACCTGAAGGCCCTTATCCGTCAGGAACGCTAGTGCCATGGGGTGGGCAAGGTGGCCCTCGTCCATTTTCAAGAATTTGTCGAGTTCGGACCGTTCATACGCGATGTGATCGACGCCGGTATTCACATCATCGATTACCAGAATGATGTGAACGTCCGCATCGCGCCCACGAACGGCTTTGAAAGAACTAATGGGCTGTTCCTTTTTGTTATCCAAAACGGTGAAATCCTGTTGCTGAAGTCCGGCAAGCGGCGGACCCGATCTGGGAGTCACTACGACATCCAGATGAATCATGTCGTTGGTAACTTGGGTGGTCGGAATCAGCGCCTTGGAAGGCGCGTCAATTTGCGCAGAAGCTACGGCGGCAAGAAGCAGAGATGCGAGAAGCAAAGAACCGAAACGAGCAACGTACATAGGAATCACCTTCCTTCCAGCCACCCCGGTGGGTGCCTCGCGCAGGTTGTCGGAGGCACTTACTACAACAGATGCGATAAACGGGTGCCCTAGATACAATTTAAGTAATGGTACAGAACTTGTCTGCTTGGCTGGCACGACTTACCAGGCACTGACAGGGTATTTGCCCACAACTTCAGCATTCTCGTGCACTCGGTTTTGGCCTGCTTTCAAAATTTACGACAAAAGTGTAAAAGAAATGAAAAAAGAGCGGCCCGTGAGGCCGCTCTCTTTGTTGGTGATCGTGAAGAGATTCTTAGCGGTCGCCGCCGTGGTCGTCGCCGCCCTGCTCACCGTGGTGGTTCCCGAAATCGAACAGGTCGAAGAGATCGCCGATGGCCGGACTATTGAGAGGTACATAGGGATTTTCATCGTCCGCGATGGGGTTCGGGAAGTTATCGCGGCTGCGATGCGTGAGTGGCTTCAAGTTCCAGTTCCTTTCGATGAACTTGAGGATCGACACGTGGTCGGTATACGTATGACTGATGTGGCCACCCCGCGTAAATGGCGACACAGCGATTAGCGGGATGCGCGGCCCATCGCCGAAGAAGTCCAGCGGTTGAATGTAGCCTGAGTCATACAAACCGCCGCCCTCGTCCATGGTGATAAACAAAACGGTGGAAGCAAAGAGCTCCTGATTGGCGGTGAGGTGGTCCATGATTTTCTTAACCATGCCCTCAAACAGGTCTTCTTTTGAAGACGCTGGGTGGCCGTCCAGCAGGCCATCCGGCTTCACGAAGGAGACCGCAGGCAAAGTGCCGTTGTCCACGGCGGCAAAAAAATCGGTGGCGTCCTTGATGTGCTCGGTTCGTTGAGCTGTATTGCCCATGATGGACGTTGAATAGGATTCGAAGTTGCAGATGTTGCAGTAGGCTCTGCCAATTTGCACGGCCGGATCCGGGTTCCCGGGATTCTGCTGAAGAGCAACCGCCGCGTTGTAAGCCCCTCCGTAATAAGCCCACGAAATTTTCTCATCACTGAGCTCATCGCCGATGGTACGCACATTGGTCGGAGGAACGGAACCGCCCTTGGCGATCCCCGCCGTGTCGACAGTGCCGTCGGGCAGAAAGCCCGGGTTGTCATTGTTGACCATGTAGAAGCGTCCCGTTTCGCAATTGGGCCCAGGATGGTATGGCAGGGATTCCAAGTAATCGCGAATCGGCTTGATGCCGGGCTGCGTAGGATCAGCGCACTCGCTGAAGTTGCCGTCGAAGAACAGGTCAACGGTGTAGACGTCATTCGTGCCCGGTAGCGGATCGGGGTTCGCGAGGTGCGAGGGCGGCATCGTGGGATTGCCATTGCCATCGGACCAGAAGATGGCGTCGCCGGTGCCAAGCATCACGTGATTGGCTCCGGTCCCGCCCATTACCGACTGGTGAAAGTTGTCGCTCATCGAGTATTCATCGGCCAGCTTCTTCAGAACCGGGACGTCCCCTTCCTGCATGTTGTAAAAGCCCATGGAATTGCCGCCGCCGTTGTCGTCGATCGCCGGAGGCGTGTCAAACGGATCGATCTGATTCGTATAGTTCGTGATGACAAACGGATAGAGATCGTTCAGGCAGCCCGAAGGGTTGTGCCGCGTGGCGTTCTTGATATTGCAATCCGATTGTTGCCACATCTCGAAGAGCCGGTGTGTCGTATCACCCGTGTAGGAATCGTAGGGGAGATTCGGCCCCTGCAGTGGGAATGGTCCATTCGACAAATTGTTGAAATTCGCCACTCGGGTATCGAAGTCCGGAACGGGCGTAAGTACAAAAGTATTGTTTTCGCCAGAAGCACCAGTGGTCAGCAGGCCGAGATCGGCGGTTTCCAAAGACGGCTCGATCGCCGCTAACACAGCGGTCGGAGTGGCCGTGGGAAAAGGAGGCGGCTCCGTGGCAAAACCGATGATCGAGGCGTCGGGGCTGGGCGAAAAATTCAGTGTCGGTGACGGTAGAGTGGTGTACGGCGCCTTCTCAGACTCATCGAGGCTAATGTAATAGTCTGTCTTGAAAGGCGCAATGGCCTGGAATTGCTGGGCTTTGCTGAAATGCGGGCCGGGCGTGCCATCTGCGTTGATGATCCCCTTAGATAAGAGGTTCGAGACGGAATCGTGGCTCTTTGGCACGTACGTAGCGAAGAGGTGATCGAAGCTACGGTTCTCACCGATTAGGACGATCACGTGTTTGATGGGAGTGCGAGTGTGCTCTTTCTCATTCGCCTGAAGGGTGCCAGCGAGCGGCCCTCCCAGGCTGAATTGAAACACGGTCACCGCGACCAGACAGAGGCGTAGACCGTGCAAGGCTTCTGAGACTGCTTGCTTTACGGACATATATTCTCCTCTCAAGGATAAATGGACGCGAACCCAAGGAGCGAATCGGAGGTGCGCTTCTCGCGTTCCAGGCAGATTGTCGTGTGGTCAAGTTGAACCCACTAATCCGGAATCTGCCATTACGTTCCAAGCGCGGGAGCACATTGTACGCTCGTTCCACTGATCGCGACAATGTGAAACAATTTTCATCCGGATCGCGGCCATTCACGGACAAAGTCACCAAGGCTCTTTCAAAACTCACAGAGCCTTTTACCAACTACTCAAACTTAGAGCCTGATAAAGGCATTATAAAAGGGCGCCCGTTTGGAGTAGGTTGATTGTTCGCATCTCAACCTACAACAAGGAGCACCCTCATGAATGACGCCAAGTATGTTGGGATGGATGTCCATCAGGCAACGATCTGGTTAGCCGTTCGGGATTCGCGCGGGAATCTAGTGATGGAGGCGATTCTCGAAACGAAAGCCGAGACGATTCTCCAGTTCATTGGTGGCCTGCGTGGCAGTCAGAACGCGTTCTGGCGGATCGCGTTCTAGTGGTGCTCAGGCCCGTGGCCGCCCTGCTGATGTCCGGGTAGTTCGCGTTCCTTGCCGGCTTCATGATCCTCTTTGACAACGTGGCCTCTCCCATCTCTCGCCTCGTTGCCGCGGAAGTGGTTGTTGGGCTCATCTCCGCGCGCTGGCATCGGCCCTCTGTAGCCGTGATGAGGGTCGAATCGGTTATCAACATGGCCGGCAAAGTGCTCCGGGCCGTGGAACCAGGGGCCGGCTCCAATAAACACGCCGCCAACAAACCAATCGGGCCCGTAGTAGCCGTAAGGCGCGCAGCCGTACGGAGCGTACGAAAAGTACCCATACGGGCACACGGGCGCCTCTCCAATGCTGACGGCGATCTGGGCTGACGCCGGCGGCGCATAACACAACAGCGCCATGGCGAGAATTACGAAAACAAGGACGAAAGCTTTGGCCATGATTCCTCCTCGATGCGTTGAGACTGGAATTTTCGTTCTGCCTTTCGGCTGCGAACCAATATACATCATTTGCTTCCGCACGCGATCTTCTCGCAACCGTTTCCATTTCAAACCAAATCACGAATCGGTTTTGATTAACGCCAAGTCCCACTAAATGCGGTTACCGTAGATGTGAGTTCCAGAACGAGCATATCTGGTTAGACCCCTTACCAGCTCCTAACCGCATGTAGTAGTATTTACGGCTGGGAGACGTTCTTATGAGCAAGAAATTGGCTCCCGTGATTAGCCTCCTTCTCGCCTTTGCCCTGCCGGCATTCCCACAGACTTCATCGCAGGGCGGTACACAAGATCAGAGCGCGGACCTACAGGAGCTGGTAGTTCGCCCTTCGCCGCACAAAGGCGATCTAGACGAAATGGATCAGCGGCGTGTCGTACGCGCATTGGTCACCTTCAATCGGGCCAGCTTTTTTTTTGATAATGGACGTCCACGTGGAATGACCTACGATGCGCTAGTGGATTTTGAGAAGTTCCTCAATCGCAAGCTGCATCCAAAAGACACCACGGGAAAAGAAAAAATCAACGTTGTGTTGATCCCGACGACCTTCGGAAAGGCCGCCGCCGATTTGCAGAACGGGAACGGAGACCTGGTAGCCGCTGCCGTATACATCACAGAAGCGCGCAAGAAGATTTTCGACTTCGTTCCTCTGGCTAGTAGCGTGCACGATGTTGTGGTGGCGGGTCCAGACGCCCCGCCGCTGGCTAACCTGGAGGACCTCTCCGGCAAGCAAGTCTACCTCTTCAAAAACTCGATCTCCTGGGAGAATCTCACGGAACTCAATCAAAAACTCTCAGCGGCTAAGAAACCAAAGATTGACCTGATCGCTGCAGACGGAAATCTTGAACGCGACGACCTTGTCGAAATGGCCCGGGCCGGACTGGTGCAATACGCGGTGACTCCGTCCTTTACGGCGCAGCTTTGGAAGAAGGTCTTTACTGACATGAACATTTATGAGGACTTTCCAGTCACCGACAAGATGGAATCGGGCTGGGCAGTCCGTAAGGACTCTCCCAAGCTCAAGGCCATGCTAGAGGAGTTTGCCAGTACACATCGCGAGGGGACGGCTTATTTCGCACAGCTTGCAAACACCTATCTGAAGAGCGGCCGCTTTATTAAGAACAACGAGAACGCGGAGAGTGTAAAGCGGTTCAATCAGATGAAGGGCTTGTTCCAGAAATATGCAAGTGAGTACAAATTTCCGTGGATGCTTATAGCCGCTGAGGCCTATCAGGAATCTGGACTAAATCAGGAAGCCAAAAGCGGGGTAGGAGCAATCGGCGTGATGCAGGTCATGCCCACGACCGCGGCGAGTTCGCCGGTAAATATCCCGGACGTCACGAAGGTCGATCCCAACATTCATGCCGGAGTAAAACTACTCAAATTCATCCGCGATGATTACTTCAAGAATGACCCGATGGACCCGCTCAATAAAACGCTGATGACACTCGCCGCATACAATGCCGGGCCGGGACGCATCAAACAATGCCGCCAACTGGCGGCGGATATGGGACTGAATCCAAACATCTGGTTCAAAAATGTCGAGTACGCAGTTGCCAAAAAGGTCGGGGCAGAAACGGTCGGATACGTCAGCAATATCTACAAATATTACTTGGGCTGGAAGCTGATGACGGAACGAGAAGCCGCA
This sequence comes from Candidatus Sulfotelmatobacter sp., assembly GCA_035487095.1. Taxonomy (GTDB): domain Bacteria; phylum Acidobacteriota; class Terriglobia; order Acidiferrales; family UBA7541; genus Acidiferrum. The sequence goes on along the minus strand of DATHMM010000063.1, from coordinate 39,777 downwards.
AGAACACAATTAAAGCAATCCCAGGCGCCCAAGAAACAGGCCAAGAATTAGCGGCTGGGAACGCAGCTTCTGCCGAATCCGAATGTGACCGCCAGCACGATTCTCTGTAACGACTGGAGGCCAAGCCATGAACAAATTATCGCGCGCAGTAACCATACTGATTCTCTTCGTGGCACCAACCTGTGCTCAAGATCCTCGAGGAGTTCCCGTCGTCAAGATCACACAAGAAGGCAGTTCGATTAAGTTCGCGGTAAAAGCGTCCGTGCCAATCGAAGGCGTTTTTGACAAGTGGGACGCCACCTTAACGTTTTCATCGACTGACGCAGAAGCGGGTGTTTTGGAGGTCAAGATCCAAGCCGACAGCGTAAATACGGGCAGCGGCATGAAGGATGGGAAGCTAAAGAGCAAAAACTTTTTCGACGTTGCCCAGGACCCCTACATTACATTTAAGTCCACAAAGTTCGTGCAGATGGGACCCGACACAATGGAGATCCAGGGAATATTTACGATTCGAGGAGTTTCGCGGCCCGAAACGCTGCACTTCACTTTGTCTGGCAAGGGGACCGGCACTGGCGAGATTAAGGGGACAATGGCCTTCGACCGCAAGGAATACGGGATGAACAGTGGCATTCCGTTTATCAAGATCGCTGACCGCGTGGAAGTGGATGTGGATCTCAAAGGCAAGCGGGTCAGTGGCCCTCCACTGGTCTTCAAGCAATAAACAAGCTAAGGCTTTGGCCCTGACTTCTTATCCTGCACAGGCCGCATTCCATTTTAGGGCTTTGAAATAGTGAGGGCGGGGGGAGGCGCAGTGGGTCCAGATTCGGCGAGCGTTAAGAGAACCATGAGAAAATTGAGTCCGCGCTTGGATGGTAAGTCGCGGTCGTCCACCCAGAACCAATAGTTGCGATAACGCACAGCAGCAAACGTGTCGATGGGTTCCGGTCTTGCTGTTGAGGAATGCACGCGCACAAAGAACTTCGGGCCAACCTCTGATAGATCCATTTTATATACGCGCCCTTGTTCAATGTCCGCCGCTGGAATTTCGACGCCGGCCGCAGCCTCCGCGAGGATCTGAAGCATGGAACGCGTGAGCATAGCGATTTCTTTATCGTCTTGTTGCGTGGCTGCCTCGACAAGCTTGAACTCCGCTGCATCCAGGCTAAGGTGCAATAATTCCCGGATCTTTTTGGCGCGCTCCTGGTCAGCTTCGCTTGCGCCCTTAGCACGCAAAGCCATAACCGTAGCTCCGCCTTCCTTGGTTGATGGGACGCGAATCCCAAATTCGTCCGATGCCTGAAGCTCCTTTAACAGGGACAGGACCAGATAGAAGTCAGGGTCGCCATGCTGTTTGAGTGCCGCGGTTCGGGAACCGGCGTGCAGTCCATTGATGGACCTCACTCCGATCGAAAAAACCGCGTCAACAGGCCAGCCCGACTGGACAAGCGACAGCAATTCTTCGGGACGAACCGGCCTTATCAGGCTCCTTGTAAATTGCTCGCCACTCATTGGACTGTATGTGATCGTAGGGCTCTCGGCCCACCTGCCAGTCGCAGAACCCGCAGTCGCAATGTTGGCGCCGCCCGTCCAACCTGGAGCATTGATCGAACCAGAACCCTCCACTGTATATTGTTGGACAACTTGCTGGACACTCAGAAACAAGGGCGGATCGACATAGCGAAGTTTCACCATGTTCAGGAGGGTCTCCTCCTTCCACGAACGAGTGAGTGCATCCGCATAGTCGAAGCGATCTGCGGGGACGCTCTTGGGGCCCATCCGGGCGGAACAAGCGTTCAGCCCCAAAGACATGAAGCTCGTGCAAAGTAAGCTTGTCAGATTCAACGAATGCAAGCACGCCACGAGACGACCTGGTTGCATGTGGCACCCCCGGAGTGGGCAGTTTAGCACCCTGGTAAGTGTTTAAGAGTTGTTGTGCAGCAGAAGTCAGATAAGGAGGCGCTCGGAGGCGCTACGTCAGGCATGAGCACAAGTCCGGATTAATGCTGGTACCGTAGATGTGGCTACTAGTACGAAGATTCCCGGGTAAATCGGGGTACCGGGACTTACCAGACGAACGCTAACTGTGTGTTTTTGCGCCTTTTGTTGCCAGAATTCTAAAATGGGGCCGCACGTTGCTCCTGTACCTTGCTCAGAAAATCGCCGGAAGCGGGTCTTTTCTGGCCGAGGCTTGCAACTAATCCCGCCGGCCTGGGTTGAGGGGGGCAACTCTCGGGAAAGTTACGACGGCCGGCGAGTCAGGTGGATCGCAGTGGATTCCTCCGACACTCGTCGCGACGCCCCCTTCCGGAAGTTTGCTGGTCGCGCTTCCGCAATATCGCGTGGAGCGTCCAGGGTTTCGGGCCCAGCCCAATCATGAACTTGCATGAACACGAACGATCCAGGCCAGCCTCTGCTGGACGTGTGTCTCCAGTGCAGCAGGCGGAGATGAAAATGCTCCTGGCCGGCGGGTGGCCTCCGCTCAAGCCGTTGCCGGTGTTCAAATATGAAACAGACGCGTGTCGCGTCTCGATTGATTTCGACAAGCTGCGCGGAGAGTGGGTCTGCCGCAAGACTTCTCTGCCGTCCAACAAAGCACAGGAACTGCGTGGCGGGTTGCGGGAAATCATCAGGGCGCTGCCCAATGGTCAAGCGGAAGTGTTCGCCGCGAGCTCCCCGGCGCGCCTGCAAGAACACGAATTGGATAAGGACGTCAGCCGCCGCTTGCAGGCGATTCTTGAGTGGAAAGAAAATTTCGAGAACGGCGCCCTTTATTCCGCCCTGCGCGGCTATCTCTCCGAAAGCCAGCAACAGGAAATCGACGAAATCCTACGGCTGACGCTTACCGCCCGGCAGCTTCAATTCAGCGCGAAGAATGTCTCCTACGTCTTTGACGCGCTGTCGAAGGCGGGCGGCAGGCTGGCAACGCTCATGGAAATTGCGCAGCGGAATAAGCTGGCGCAGCAAGCGGACGCGCCGGCAAAGATGGAAACAGCCGCGCACGTCGCCGAACCCGATGTGCCGGCGGCGGCTCCCATCCCCTCAACCCTCGAAAGTCTCCCGGAAGAGCCAATCGAGAGTGTCTTTCCAGAGCGGGACGAACCCGCATCGGCCGAATGGATTGAGGTCACCGCGCCTCAAGCGCTGGAGATCTTTACGCGTGAAACTCCGGATGTAAACCCGCCATCGTTTGTGGAAGATATTCACGAAGAAGTACAACCCGAGGCCCCGGCCGCCGCTCTTGAACCGCAAGTTCGAATGCGCAGAGCCGCTTCCCCAGCGGCTGGGATCCAGGACTCGCCAGCACGTCCTTATGTTCTCGAGATTTCCGGAGTTCATGTCGCCGCATTCGCGCTGGTGTTTTTGTTCGCGATGATCAGTTTGCCCATCGGGCTCACGGTAGGCCGCGGTCCGCTCGGCCAGTGGCTGCAGGGCGCCAAGACATCCATCCGGACTGAGGATGCCCCGTCGCCGGCACAGTCCGGCCGCCAAACCGAAGCGGCCTTGCGGAACACTTCCACTTTGCCGGCAACAAATACCGTCCTTGATTCCGGTAGCTCCGCAAGTGCCAACAAGCTTGTCGCGGCCGCGTCGCCGGAAGAAAAGCCGAGGGAAAACTCACGGCCCTCTGAATATTTCGCGAAAGCGCCCTCTTCCATTTCAAACTCGTCTCCGATGATCGGATCGAAACCCTCGATTGATCCCGGCCCAACTCCTTCACGCGATAGTTCGGCTGGGGTAATCGCGCGAAACGCGCCTCCACCGGCAAGCCCCAATTTCACCCGTTCTTCCGACGCGCTCGGCCCGGTAAGTCCCGTGCCGGCAAATCCCGCCCCGCGCGGGGTAGCGCCTTCAACCGGCGCAGCGATGCGCCGGTTAACGCCCTCCGCGATCCTGGTCACGCCCCCCGCCTATGGCAGCAAACCGTTCCGAGTGAACTTCCCGGAAAAACCAATTGCCGCCACCTCTTCGCTCGCCATGGCCTCGGAACTTTCTGTCCTGGTTCCTCCTCAAAAAGGACCTTCAACGGCTCATCGATCTGCTCGCTTGCAAGCAGGTGAACTCGTCTCCTTCGTATGGCCCCGTTATTCCTGGCCCGGCGATCGATATGCATCGGCGGAGGCCGTCAAAGTCCGCACCACTATCGGAGCATCCGGCCAGGTGCTGGACGTAAAGCTTCTGAGCGGCTCCACGTCTATGCTTCCGGCAACAATCAGCGCCATTCGTCAGTGGCGTTACAGGCCCACGCTCTTGAACAAAAGGCCCGTCCCGGTTCAACAGGACGTCACCATTGAATTCCGCCCGCCGCAGCATTTGTCGCAGGCTCGCTCTCAGCATGGGTCGCACAACTAGCGGCGGCTTGCGAAGCTGCGCCAGGAAATCCTCCACTGCCCGGTAGACGCGGCAATCAAACCCGGCCGACTATCCCATAAAACCCTCCCTTGACTTTGCTCCCGGCTCCATATATGAACGGGGAGATTCCTGTCCTGTAGCAGGGTGCGGGCCCGGTTTTCATTCAAATTTCCGAGAATTGCGGCCTGCGGCTGGGTCCTCTGAAGGAGCTGTCGCGGGCGGATTTTGTCCGCAGCTATTCTGCATCAGCAGGAATGCCAGGTTGATTTAAGGATGCACATTTAGGGGGAGACAACATGGCCAGCGGCACAATCGCTCTCGAAGGGGCACCGGCGGACTACGGCATTTGGCGTGTCATCATGGCATCTTCCGTCGGCACCATGATTGAGTGGTACGACTTCTATATCTTCGGCAGCCTCGCCGCCATCCTTTCGCCTAAATTCTATCCGCCCGGCAACGAAACCTTCGCCTACATCGCGTATCTTGCCACGTTTGCCGTGGGCTTCCTGGTGCGTCCGTTTGGCGCGCTCTTCTTCGGACGCATCGGCGACATGGTCGGCCGAAAGTACGCCTTCATCGTCACGCTCAGCATCATGGGCGGCGCCACGGCCCTCATCGGCCTGCTCCCCACGTATCAAACTGCTGGCTGGTTTTCTCCAATCACTTTACTTGCGATCCGCGTACTGCAAGGCCTCGCTCTCGGCGGTGAATATGGCGGAGCGGCCGTCTACGTTGCGGAACATGCCCCCGACAAGAAGCGCGGCTTCTACACCAGTTTCATTCAAATCACCGCCACGCTGGGACTCTTCGTTTCCCTGCTCGTCGTCCTCGGCACGCAAAACGCCATGACCAAGGAACAGTTCGCGGATTGGGGCTGGCGCATTCCCTTCCTCCTGTCCATCGTCCTGGTCACCATCTCGCTCTACATTCGCTTGAAGATGAAGGAATCCCCGATCTTCTCGCAGCTCAAGACTTCCGGCATGACTTCCGCCAAGCCTCTTACCGAAGCCTTCACAAAGTGGGAAAACCTAAAGCGCGTTTTGATTTCTCTCTTCGGCGCCACCGCGGGGCAAGGCGTGGTTTGGTACACCGGCCAGTTTTACGCCTTGTTCTACCTGCAAACCGTGCTCAAGGTGAACCCGAAAACTTCCAATATCGTCGTCGCCATCGCGCTCCTCTGCGCGATGCCCTTCTTCACGGTTTTCGGCGCGCTTTCGGACCGCATCGGGCGCAAATGGCTCATGATGGCCGCGTGCCTCTTGGCCATCGTCACCTACATCCCCATCTATAAATCCATGCAAGTCGCCGCCGGCACCAACATCAACGGTTTGAAATCCGCCAGGAACAAAGTGACCGGCGCGATCAGCCTCACGGCTCTCACCAGCGATTCGGCAACAGGCCAACAAGTGGCGGCCAAGGAGGCGGCAAATCCGGATGTTCCCAAGCTGGTCTTGCTGGTCTTTATCCAGGTGATCTTTGTGTGCATGATTTACGGCCCCATCGCCGCTTATCTCGTCGAGGCCTTTCCCGCGAAAATACGATATACGTCGCTTTCTTTGCCATACCACATAGGCAACGGCGTATTCGGCGGATTATTACCACTCATTGGCTTATCCCTCTGCGCGCGAACCGGCAATATCTACGCGGGCCTCTACTATCCGATGATCGTGGCGGGCATCACACTCGTCTTCGGCTCCATCTTCCTGAAGGAAACGCATGGCACTCTAATTTGGTCCGAATACGACGAAGCCACCAAGAAAGCTTGAGTTCAGCCGCGGCGCACACCTCAAGTGCCGCGCTGGCTGCGGCGGAACATTGACGAGCGAACCGCCAAAGTAGCATCATCTTTCTCTCGGGCGGAATTTGTGCCATCGGGTAATGTGGCCCTGCCGCTCTTCCACTACGTGCCGCTCGCGCGTGTAGTCCAATTCGTTCGTGGTGTGCAGTCCTTACTTTCCAAGGGAGTTGCTGCCGTGCCGACAAAAGCCCTCGCTAAAAAGTCCAACGCAAAAAAGCCCCAGCCAAAAAAACAGGGGCTGACCGAAGCGCAAATCGCCGTCCACTGGAAAGATGAAAATAGCATTCGGCCGTCGGCCCGCTTTATCGCCCAGGCCAACCTTAGCGATCCGCACATGGTCGAGCGCTTCAGCGAGAAGAATTTCCCCGAGTGTTACCGCGAATACGCCGAACTCCTCCACTGGGATCAGTATTGGCACACCACGCTCGACACCAGCCACCCGCCGTTCTGGAAGTGGTTCGTCGGCGGCAAGCTCAACGCCAGTTATAACTGCGTCGACCGTCACCTCACCAAGCATAAAAACAAAGCCGCCTTCATTTTCGTTCCTGAGCCGGAAGACGAAAATCACACCGTTATCACTTTTCAGGAACTCTATCGCCGCGTCAATGAAATGGCCGCCCTGCTCCGCGATTTCGCCGGCGTGCAAAAAGGCGATCGCGTCACTATCCACATGCCCATGATTCCGGAGCTGCCTATCACCATGCTGGCCTGCGCGCGCCTCGGCGTGATTCACTCCGTCGTCTTCGGCGGCTTCTCCGGCGAAGCTTGCGGCATGCGCGCCGCGGACTCCGGCAGCCGCGTCCTGATTTACGCCGACGGTTACCACCGCAACGGCCGCTGGGTGGACCACAAAGCCAGCGCCGATATCGCCGTGAAAACCGCGGAAAAAGAAGGCCAGCACATCGACAAAGTCCTCGTCTGGCGCCGCTACCCTCACAAGTATTCTTCCGATGCGCCGATGATCCTGGAGCGCGATTTCTTCGTCAACGACGTGCTGAAAAATTACCGCAACGCCGTCGTCGAGCCGGTTTCCATGGACGCCGAAGATCCCCTCTTCCTGATGTACACCAGCGGCACCACCGGCAAGCCCAAAGGCTGCCAGCACCGCACCGGCGGATACCTTGCCTATGTCGCGGGCACTTCCAAGTATTACCAGGACATTCATCCCGAGGACGTCTACTGGTGCATGGCCGACATCGGATGGATCACCGGCCACTCGTACATCGTCTACGGCCCTCTCACTCTCGCCGCCACCAGCGTCCTCTATGAAGGCGTGCCGCAGTTCCCCGACGCCGGCCGCCCGTGGCGCATCGCCGAGCGGCTCGACGTCAACATCTTCCACACTTCGCCGACCGCTATCCGCATGTTGCGCAAAGCCGGCGCCGACGAACCCAAAAAGCACAACTACCGTTTCAAGCACATGACCACGGTCGGCGAACCGATCGAACCGGAAGTCTGGCGCTGGTACTACGAAGTCGTCGGCAAAGGCGAAGCCGTCATCGTGGATACCTGGTGGCAAACGGAAACCGGCGGATTCCTGTGCACCACGAAGCCGGCTCTCGACCCGATGAAGCCCGGCAGCGCGGGCCCTGCATGCCTTGGAATTTATCCCGTGATCTGGGACGAAAACGGCAATGAAGTTCTCTCTGCTGCCCACGCCGCCGGAAACATCTGCATCCGCAATCCCTGGCCGGGCATCATGCAAACCATCTGGGGCGATCCGCAGCGGTTCGTGAATCAGTACTACAAGAAATACAACTCGAAACCGAACAGCAAGGATTGGCGCGATTGGCCGTACTACGCCGCCGATGGCGCCGTGCTCGCTCCCGACGGCTACTATCGCATCCTCGGCCGCGTTGACGACGTCATCAACGTCGCCGGCCACCGCCTCGGCACCAAGGAACTCGAATCCGCGTGCCTCACGTTGCCAGAAATCGCTGAAGCCGCCGTCGTTCCCGTCGTCGATGACGTAAAGGGCCGCGTGCCGGAAATCTACGTCTCCCTTAAGCCGGGCGTTCACTCTAACCGGGCTGTCTCGGAAAAGCTCATCGCCACCATCGAAACCATGATCGGCAAAATCGCGCGCCCCAAGCGCATCCACATCGTTCCCGACATGCCCAAAACCCGCTCCGGCAAAATCATGCGCCGCGTTCTTGCCGCCATTTCCAACCGCATGGACACGGGCGACATCACTACGCTCGCCAACCCCGACATCGTCGAACAAGTTCGCCAGATCGTCCAGGGCCGCGAGCGCGGCCCCCTCGCCGAAGGCCCCGAAGACATCAAACTCTTCGGCGAAGATCGCTAGAAAATATTCCCGGGAGGGCACGACTTCGGTCGTGCCATAAATCGGCAAAAAGAACACGGCTTTAGCCGCTGAGGTTCGCTTGCAGCTCAATCTTAAAGACGCGCCGAATCAGACCGCATGAGTCCCCCGCTCCGCGCGCTCGTTTTCGACGCCTATGGAACGCTCTTCGATCCGTTTGCCGTGAAAACCCGCGCGGAAGAGTTATTTCCGGGAACTGGCGAGGCCCTCAGCAAGCTCTGGCGGGCCAAGCAACTCGAATATTCCTGGCTGCGCACCCTGATGGGCCGCTACGAAAATTTCTGGAAAATCACGGAAGACGCGCTGGTCTTCGCTTGCCGCACCCTGAAAGTTTCCTGCGACGCCGACCAGCGAGCGCAACTGATGCAGGTCTACCTCACGCTGCCCGCGTTTCCCGAGGTGAAGCCAGCCCTCGAAAAACTTTCCCACCTTCCGCTCTCCATCTTGTCCAATGGCACGCCGGAAATGCTCACGCCGCTCGTCACCACAAACGGCATGGCTCACTTCTTCAAGAATATTTTCAGCGTTGATTCCCTGCAGATTTATAAACCGCGGCCAGAAGTTTACCGGCACGCCGCAACCAGCCTCGGCATTGCAAAGGAAGCAATCGGCTTCGTCTCCTCAAACTATTGGGACATCGCCGGCGCCACTTCGTTCGGCTTTCGCACCTACTGGCTTAATCGCAATTCGGCCGTGCCTGACGAATTGAGTATCGCGCCCACAGCCGTCTGCACAAACCTTGCGGAATTACCTCCGGCCCTAACCTGATTGCCTTCAGGAATTCAACCCAGAAAAGGGTTGACCACCAGCACGCCGCCATATTCCTGCCCGTGGGACAAATCCTCCGAGTACAGCACTTCACACCCGGCGCTCTCCGCCGCCTGCACGATCATCGCATCCCAAAAAGAGATCTGGTACCTCTCTTTGGCATCCAACCCTCGCAGCACTGCACCTTTCCCATTTACTACAACTTCCCAATCAAGATACAGCGCGATCCTTGCTCGAACTTCCTGGAACGTTAAGGAAAGCGAGATTCGTCTTTGCAAATTGACTGCAAATTCTTGGAGCACCTGGGTGCTTATGACCCCGGTGTGGTCATCCCAAAGCTGCGTTAGCAAGTCAACGGAAACCTGGTTTTTGGCAGAGTCAGCTAAATCATGTGCGTACAAAAGGATGTTCGTGTCTACAAACGCCTTACCGCTCATACAGCTCGTCTCTCGATTTCGGCTTCTTCCACCCGAGACTCCGGCTTTCCTTCATGAGAGCGATAGCGCGTCGCTTGGACTCCTCATAGCTGTCCTCCTGCTTCATCGCCTCGGAGAGCTTTTCAGCAACATAGGCGCTGATGGAAGTGCCTTTCTTCGCGGCCACGACCTTTACAGCGCGCAGCAGGTCCCTATCTAACTTCAATGTTATGTTTGACTTGCCTTCCATGACTACTTCCCTGCGTCACAAGCACATAAAAATGTGCAGCACGAGTTTACGTGCTGCCCCCGCACTTGTCAATCCCTGCTGTCTTCATTCTTCCAGCGTGGAAATATCACCCACGTCTTTGCCAAGCTCCTGCGCCTTCAGCAGCCTTCGCATGATCTTTCCGCTCCGCGTCTTCGGCAGCTTCTCTGGAAACGCGATCTCCGCCGGCACCGCGATTCCGCCGAGCACATGGCGCACGTGGTCCTTCAATTTCACTTCCAGCTCAGCCGAGGCCGTGTGCCCCACGCGGAGCATCACAAACGCCTTGATGTTTTCTCCCTTAATCTCGTCCGGCCGCCCGATTACCGCGGCCTCCGCCACCGCCGGATGGCTCACCAGCGCGCCTTCCACGTCAGCCGTGCCGATGCGGTGCCCCGCGACGTTCAGCACGTCGTCGGCGCGGCCCACCACCGTGAAATACCCATCCTCGTCATACAGCGCCACGTCTCCCGTGGTGTAGACGTTCGGCACCTTGCCCCAATCCTGTGCATATCTCTCCGGGTCGCGGTAACACGTCCGGAACATATGCGGGAACGGCCGCTTCAGCACCAGCAATCCACCTTTATTGGGCGGCATCTGGTTCCCGTGCGAATCCACCACGGCGGCACTCACGCCCGGCAGCGCCTTCCCCGCTTTCGTCGGACGCGCCGCGAAATGTGGCATCGTACCGAGGCACGGCCCGCCGGTCTCTGTCTGCCACCAGTTGTCCATGACAAAGCCCCACTCGCCGTTTCCGCAAATCACGCGGTAAGCCCACTCCAGCGCCTCGGGGTTCAGCGGCTCACCCGCAACCGAAAATATCCGAATGCTTTTCAAATCGTATTTCTGCGGCAGCGCGTCGCCATGCCGCATGAACATGCGCACCGCCGTCGGGGCCGTGAAAATCACCGTCGCCCGGTATCTCACCACCGTCTCCCACATGATCGCCGGGTGCGGCCAATCAATCGCCCCTTCGCGAAACAACGTGGTGGCTCCCGCTATCAGCGGCGCATAAGTGATGTAGGAATGCCCCACCACCCAGCCGATATCCGATGTGCAGAAAAACACGTCGTCGTCGCGAATATCCCAAAAGCGCGTCATGTGGTAATACGTCCCCACCATGTACCCGCCGTGGACATGCACCACGCCCTTCGGCTTCCCCGTCGTTCCGCTGGTATACAAAATAAACAGCGGGTCCTCGGAATGCATCACCTCCGCGGGGCAGTCCGGCGACTGCTTCGCAATCAATTCGTAAAAATCAATCGAGTGCGACGCACTCAGCTCAATCACCGGCTGAATCCGCCGGTACACCACCACGCGCTGCACAATTTCCAATCCCGAAATCGCCTCTTCCACAATCGAGCGCAAGCTCACCCGCTTGCCGCGCCGGAATCCGATGTCCGCCGTCACCACCACTTTCGCCTGCGCGTCCTCGATCCGGCTGCGCAGCGCCTGCACGCTAAATCCCGCGTACACCACCGAATGCACTGCGCCGATCCGCGCGCACGCTAGCATCGACGCCACGCCCTCGATGCACAGCGGCATGTAAATCACCACGCGGTCGCCCTTTTTCACGCCCAGCGACTTCAATCCATTCCCGATTTTTCCAACCAGGTCCAGCAACTGCCCGTAGGTGATCTGCCGCTCGCTGCCGTCTTCATTCGTGAAGATGTACGCAACCTTGTTCCGCCGCCCGGCCTTCACCTGGCGGTCCAGGCAGTTATAGGTGATGTTGCAGCGCCCGCCGATGAACCACTCAAAGGTCGGATATTTCCAGTCGAACACCTTCGTCCACGGCTCGTGCCAGTGCAGCTCCTTGGCGATTTCCGCCCAGAATTTTTCCGGATCGTCCGCAGCCCGTTTGCATTCCGCGTCGAAATCCTTCAAACGCGTTTCATGCTTCGCGTGTTTCGGGGGCTGAAGTTCCTTGTCCCCGTGCAAAAGCTGGCTGATCGCCTCTTCGGTTGGTTTGGCTTGTATTGGCATGGCTCCCCCTGGCATGCGCTAGGGCATAGAAGAGGGCTTGAAAGGATGCGGCCATCATCCTCCCGCCTTCGATTGCATGTCAAGGAAGTAACCTACAGGCTAGTAATGTAATTTGCGATCAGCGCGGTTACCGGGACGCAGGGGGCTGGTTACCTCTTCTTATTTGGGGCGGACCAGCTTTCCGGCCTGCTCGGGATCCATTGGACGCCCGAGGAGCTTCAAGGCTTCGGCGAGAACTGGGTCTCTTCCAGCGGCCAGGTCCTGCTGGGTGGGCAGCATCAGAATGTCCGGAATCACTCCGCTACCCTCCAGGCTTCTGCCGTCCGCGAGGATCAAGTCGGCGACACTCATAGACACGACATATTGTGGTGTGCTCCCGGCTTGAAACACATTATGGCGAAGCAGGAGCGATTCTCTCACTTGGCCCGACGTGTGATCGCCCATAATTAAGCCGCGCTTTTCGAGTTGTACGACCCGCGCGAATACTTCCGCAGCGGAACTGCTGGCACTGTCGACCAAGACGATCAGAAATCCGGCAAAAGCATGCTTGCCTTGGGATTTCAAAATTTCTGTCTTCGCTTGCCCCCGGCTGACGATATCGTAAACGTGCACATCGTGATCAAAAATTCCGGCGAGGAGCCACTTTTCGGCCTTCACGGATCCCCCTAAGTTGCCTCGCAGGTCCAGGACAAGGCCGCGCTTGTTATTCGCTCTCCCCAGCAAAGAAGCCGGTTTTTCGCCAAGTGGTTCCGCGCTGTTGTCTACGGAGGCGGAGGGATCGTACGAGGGAAGAAAACTGGGCTGACGCCAAACCAACACGTCAGCAATCTCTGCGCGAGTGGGCTTTCTGGCTTCCATCGAGGATTCCAGATTGCGCAATCGCCAATTAATATCAAAGCCCGAATCCCGTGTGCTGTCAGCGTCCAATAGTTGGGGGAAGGGATGGACCTTGGTTTCCACTCCAAGTGTGCGGAGACTCTTCTCGCCTGGGGAGAGGACGGCAAGATGCGTCACGGCGCGAGGTGAGACTAAATAAAGAGACCGCGTGAGGCGGCTGAGGTCGCTTCGAGCCAGCTTGCGGCCATCAATACCCAATAATTGATCGCCGGTTTTCAGGCCTTTCTTCTCGGCGTCACTCCCTTTTTTCACTCGTGTGATGTAGCAGTTATTTCCGTAAAACTGAAATTCAAATCCGTAATCAACTTGAAAGGACTGAAGAGGTGGAATCAGAAAAGTATGCGAATCGTCCAGGCCTTCCAATACCCATTCCAAACTCTCGATGGCTTCCCGGTAAGACTTCGAGTTTAGAATCCTGGCTTCCGCATCCAGAAACCGCCCTTTCATGTCGACACCGTGAAAAGTTGGGTCGAAGTACTTGGTATCCAAATCATTCTGGATGGTATGAAGCATCTCAACTACATACTTACGGTCACGGTCGGTGTAGTTATCTGCCGGAACGGGGCGAGGCGGGATTGCAAGCAGATTGGTCGCAATTAGGAACGTGCCAAGAGGAAAAATAATCCGGTTAATTCTTTGTTTCCCCGTCGTCATTTCGCGCACCCCTCCACCCAGGTTTGCGCCAAAACTTTTCGATAACATACAATATCGGACGTTGATAATGCTAGATATTAAATTTCCCTGCTGATATATAACTGATTTTTGAAATTAAATAGTCGAATGAGGGTAGTCGGGTACTCGGAATTTGATCGACTTCCGAGTTGCGCACACCGCTCGCCTATTCGCGGAGGACCTTCGCTGGTTCTCGATCGCCTTACGGATGCGTATTGCTCTGCGGCCCGCCGCAGCTTTGCAGCACCGCGGCTTTCACGTCCGCGTCAAACTGCGCGCCCTGCCATCCCGTTGTCGCGCAGACCTGCCACGCTTGCAACCCCAGCGCACCGCGGAAATCCGCGCCTTCCACCCGCGCGCCATCGAGCTTCGCGTCGCGCAGGATCGCTCCGGGAAACGCCGCGCCGCGCAGATCCGCACGGCTCATGTCGGCTTCCAGGAAAATCGTTCCCTTCGCCTGGGCCCCGGTCAGGTTCACTCCCGTCATTTTCGCCGCGGAAAAATCCGTTTGCTCCATCGAAGCCATCGAAAGCACCGCATCGTCGAGCTTCACGTCCCGCAAATCGGCGTGCGACAATTCCGCTCGCAGCAAATCCGCTTGCCGCAACTTCACGGCATACAGCGTGGCGTGCCCGAAATTCGCCGTCGTCAGCATCGCTCCATCCAGGTTGGCGTACGACAAATCCGCGTTCCGGAAATCCGCTCCCGCCAGTTGTGCTCCCTGAGCGTCCGCCGACACCAGGTTCGCCTTCGCCGCCTGCAAGCGGTCCAGGTTCGCCCCGCGCAACACCGCTTCCCGCAAATTTGCCGCGCGGAAATCGGCTTCCGACAAGCTCGATCCTTCCAGGTTGGCCCGCCACATCCGAGCACCCGCAAACTGCGAACGATATCCGCGCGAATAGCGCAAATTGATTTCGTTCAGCCGCGGCCCGCTGCCCGTTCCCGTCTCGCCATCGGTCACCGGCTTCAGGGCGCTCGTCGAAATGCTCTCTTCCGTTACATCCGCATAGGGCCGGTAGCCTAGCGCCTGAAAGGCCGTCGCCGCCCAACGTCGCGGGTCGCTGTGCCCCACTTCGGGATGCGCGCTCAATTCGGGCGGCAAACCCCGAATGACGCCGAGGGACATCAGGAACACGACCAGCCCAAGCGCAACCGGAATGCGAAACGCCCCGGCCACGTCGCGCACAAATTGCGGCGTGCTCTCATCCGTCCAATCGCCCGGACGCAACACCCGCGCCACAATGCGCGGCATCGCGAATCCCGCCGCGGCCACCAGCGTCAGCAGAAACACCTGCAGCAAAGTCCCACGGTAATCCTGCATCACCAGGTAGCGCAGCCAGAACGCGAACACCGTCGCCGGCACCGCCCAATACGCCAGCATTTTCGCCAGCCTGCTTTCCACCATCGCCAGCGGCGATCGCGGATCGCGCGTCCAGCGCAAGTGCTGCCGGATCGGCCCCATCAAATACCACGAACCATCTTTCTCCGGGGTCTGCCCGTCGGGGAAGACCGCGGGCAGCGCTCCCATGCTGCCCCACAATCGCAGCAGCAGGAATTGCAGCCGCAGGTACAGCACGGTCAGCAGCAGCGGCGCTCCCATATAAAATCCCTGCAACGGCAGGATGTTCGGAATGCGGGCCGAAACGGTGGCCGATTCGTCCAGCAGCAAGCGCACGTCGGTCGTCAGCGCCACCATCGCGCATGCCCCGATGCAAATCGCGATCAGCAGCAAATAAAAACGCCGCGCAGCCTGCGTGAATTGGCCAATCGTCTTGCCGCCGTCGTAAGCGCCCACCGCCTCCGGTAAAGTCGCGTCGAACAGGTTCGTTCCGCCCAGCCGCCCAGCCCATAGTCCCTGCGCGCCGTACAAATTCGCGCCCATCAGGTTGGCCCCCGAAAATTCCGCGCCCAGCAGGTTCGTCTCGCGAAGGTCCGCCTCCACCAGGTTCGCGCCCCGCAAATTTGCCATGGACAAATCCGCGCCGCGCAGATTCACCTTCGTCAGGTCCGCACTCTGCAGGTTCACCGCGGTCAAATCGGCGTCCGAAAGATTCGCCCCGGCAAAATCCCCGCGTATCCCTTCCTTGCCGTTCGATTCCACCCAAAGCTTGTGCTGGTCCAGCGCCTGGGCCACTTCCAGAAGTTCCGTTTTCAGGTCGCGTGCTTCCTCGTGCGGCAGTGCGATGATCTCCGTACCGCTCCCCGCCGTAAGCTCCGCCACAAATTCAGCCTGCAACGGCTCCTGCGCCTCTGCTTTCGCCTGTAACAGCGATGGCGTTTCCATCGGCGCCTGCGCTTGCACCGGCGCCGGCAAAAGAACTTCATCTTCTCCCGCGCCAAAAAATGCCGCAGCCACGCGCTCCGGCTCGCTCAGAATTCCCGCCGCATTTGCAGGCATCTTCACTGCCGCGGCCGGCTCGGAAGCCGCCTTGGGTTTGTCACCGCTCGGGGATTTCTCTGGTGCTTCCGCCGCTTCCGGCTTCAGTGCGGCCGCTAATTCCTGCAGCGCCGCTTGTCTGGCCTGCTCCGCGCTCTCCGCCGCCGCCTTCTGCAAATCCTCTTTCATCTGCACTTCCAGCAACGCAAGAATCTGCGCTTCTTCCAATTGGTCCGGCGGCGCTCCGCCGATCACGGCAAGCTCCTCGGCTGTCGCCAACCGCTCGGTTCCTGTGGGTTTGGGGGCTTCGGGTAAAGTTATATTAAGCTTGGCCAATCGTTCCTTCATACGCTTTCTTTCTTCTCGCCTGGTCTCCGCTGTCAGGGAGGCGCGAGCTCCACTCGTGTACGGGTATCCCCCATCATGCCCCTGTCCCCCTGTGGATATCCCCTGTCCGAAAGGACAGGCGTTCCCCAATAGCAATTCCCCACCGCGCCAAATGGCAGATTAGCCGGTGGAAGAAACCGGCGCTCCGAATTTAATTGCCATCCCTTGTTTGGAAATATTCGAGGTGGGAACTATCGCCGCAGCCAACTTCTCTTGCTTCCTGCTTATATCTTACTGATTACTGAAAACTGATTACTGATTACCTTCTGCCACTCGCAATTCAAATTACGTCTCAGCCTGAAACCAATCTTCCAACGATCCATGTGCACACAAAAATTCAGCCGGGGGCTCCGCTGAGGGGCCGAGGCACCCCGGCTATTCCCGCCCGCCTCCGCAGTGAGCGAGCTAGGAACTTGTACAGAAATTCAAGTTCGCGACGCGAGCCTTTTAGTTTTCTTCGTTGTTGCGCAGGAATTCGTAGCGCTCGATGGCAGCCACGACGCCGACGCTGCCTTCATCGCGGGCCTCGGTCCTTTGCACGCGCCCCAGGCAGCGCACGCGCACCGGTCCGGCCAGGGTGATCTCGTTCGGCAGTGTCAATAGGATCTCCACCGGAGACCCCTCTTTGACGTCCTTGGACAAGAAGAAATAGACTCCGCGGGAGCTTACATCGCGGGATTCCGTTGTAGTTTCTCCAACGGCTGCGCCCGTGGTCCATCTCACGGTAAGCGGCAGCCGCATGGAAAAACGTTGAGTTGTGCGGCGTTCAGACCCTGTCAAGGCAAGCCTCCCTCATCGAAGGCCAAAGTCTATCCGGCCTGTGCCCAATCAACAATAGGACTCAAGGCACAAAATAATGCCGCTTTTTGAAAGTACCGATGTACTAGGACCTACCCCAGGAGCGTCACATGGGCTTTCGTAAGGCGTGGCGCCAGTTGGCCCTATCAGTGTCTGCGAAACGCATGTTCCCCTTCGGAACACCACCCAGCGACCTGCCGCAAAAACGCCAACTGCCGTCATCTCCCAGTTACCGCGATAATCATGAGTTGAGCGTCCAAATCTCTTTTCAGACCGTTGGAAGTTCCTCAATTTCGTTTCTGTCGGGATAGTCAGTTTGCGGGAATTGCAACCGGTGGTGGATTCTGCCATCGGCCAAATCCAACACCTCTCCATTGGAAGTGATTATGCAGTCGACTTTCGGGGAGTAGACTGCTTCCCCAGAATATAGTTGGCAAATCACGGTTGATTCGCCACTGCTGGCGTCGAACCGCACAATGGACCTGAAACTACCGGTCCGGAATTCCCAAAGCTCGCCGTAGAAGTTTCCGTCAATCCGTCGATACCACAATCGCAGAAAATGAATCTGCTTGCCGGGCGATTGTCGCCATAATTCGCTCCCGGTTGAAGAATCGATGCAGCGGACCGGGCCACCCGATTCGCTGACGGCTAGTGAGTGAGGACCAAATGCGACATCTAAGACTGCAAATGTCAGACGTGGAATTTGCAGTGTTTTTTCTTTTCTCAAAATGTAGTCGCGCTTGCGCTTTACCAAAAGCAAGTCCGCAGAGTATTCGCTATCGAATATGTCTCTAAGCCCAGTGAGCGCATCGAGAGTCTTGCCATTGACCGCATCTAAGAGTTTAGTGGGACCTGACTGGGGAACACACCATGCGGCCTCGCCTCCCGGTGAGAACCGCACACGTTGTGTTTGCCGAAGGTCTTGCCGGTGCCAGATGAGTTTCCCAGTATTCGTTTCGTAGCACGCGACGCCTCCGCGCTTACCTGCTTTCCACGCAGCAGCAATGCATCTCTCACCTAAAGGGTCTAGGGTTAATCGGGGGCCACCGAAGGAAAAGACAGTTTCAAACTCGTTTACGATCACTCCAGTTTCGACATCCCATATCTGAACGACGTGCTCAAACATAGCCGCCGCGACCCGCGAGGACCGTTTAGAAGCAGCCATACACCTGGTTGCAGACGCTCTCATTTTATGGACGTAAGTTAACTTTGAGTCAGTCCAAAAGCAATGGACGGACGGTCAACTCCTGGTTAGTCGGCTACCAGCATTGGGTATGGTATTCCCTTCTAACTCCAAAACAAAGAGCGCCGCCCGTCGGGCGGCGCTCTCTGAACTTTTGAACTCTTGAACTTCTGAACTTCCCCTACGTCTGATCGATCAACCGGTGATGAATCGCGTAAAGCGCCAATTCCAACCGGTCGGACACGCCCAACTTGTCAAAAATATTGTGCAAGTGGTTCTTCACCGTCTGCTCGGAGATAAACAGCTTCTCGCCAATCTCCTTGTTCCGAAAGCCCTGCGCCACCAGTTGCACGATCTCTTTTTCGCGGTCGGAAAGCAGCGGCTTTTCCCGCCGCGGCCCGGAATCCGAAGACTTCGCAAACGCCTTCATCACTTCCGCGGTCATCCGGTTGTCCAGCCATATCTCGCCCGCATGCACGCGGTGAATGCTCTTCACTAGCAGGTCCGTCGCGGACTGCTTCAGCACCACGCCACGCGCCCCCAGCCGCATCGCCCGGACCACGTCGCGGTCGTCCTCCGCTGCCGTCAACACGATCACGCGCGTCGGCGTCTGGTCGAAATTCACCTCTTCCAGCACCGCCAGCCCGTCTTTGTCCGGCATGCGCAAATCCAGCAGCAGGATGTCTGGCTTCAGCTTCGCCAGCAACTTGATGCATTCCGCGCCGTTCTGGGCTTCGCCCACGATGGTGATATCTTCATCACCGTCAATCAATTTGCGGAGCCCGTCGCGAAAGATCGCGTGGTCGTCCGCCATCAGTATTCGAATTTGCTGTTTGGTCTTCGCCATATCAGCCGAGCGGTACCTCGATCGTTAAGCGCGCACCATGCCCAGGGTTTGATTCTACGGTCAGCACTCCCCCGACCGTGCGCGTTCTTTCCTTGATGGAAATCGGACCCAGCCGCAGGCGGTCCAGTTCATCCCCTGTAAAGCGTCCGGCGAAGCTGAATCCCTCGCCATTGTCATCCACCACCAGGGTGAGTCGGCTGTCATCCTGCGACAGTTTTACCACGACATGGGAAGCCTTCGCATGCTTTTTTATGTTGTTAAGTGCTTCACGGTAAATCTGGAAAATCTCCCGGCAAACCCGGTCTGGAGCGTGCAATTCCGCCGAATCCACCAGCAGATCCAGCGCCAGCGTGGACTCGTTCCGGAAGCGCTCTGCGAATCCCCGCATCAGATCCACCATATCCGCGGACTGCACGCGCAGCGGACGCAGGTCCGTCACCAGGTGCCGCAGCTCCGCGCTTTCGTTCCTTACCGTCTGCTGCAGCCCAGCCAGCCCCGGTTCCACCTGCTCCACATGCGTCGAAACCTTGCGCCGAAGCACGTCGATCTGAATCTCGATGCTCAGCAGCGTCTGCAGAATCCCGTCGTGCAAATCGCGCGATATCCGCGAGCGCTCCGCCTCGATCGCCCGGGCCCGCAGGTGCCGCAGCATGAACACATTTTCCAGCGCCGCGCTGATATGCATTGCGATCCGCTCGAACCACTCCAGGTGCTCCGGCGCGAATGGCTCCTGCCCCTGCCTGCGGTTGATCAGGAAGATGCGCCCTGCCGCGTGCCCTTCCTGGTCGAACGCCACCGAAATAAAATTCTTGATGCCAAACTCCTGCTGCGTCGGCCCAGGAATGCGCGGCAGGATTTTCAGCACTTGCTTGTTCCGCCGGTCCCAACCGAACCCGTCGCCGCGTCCCTCCAGTGAATTCCAGCACAGCGACGCTTCCATATCGTCCACCAGAAATCCGTCCGCTCGTGTCAACGGCAGGTTTTCCGGCACCAGCCGCTCGCCGTCTCCCGACCGCATCCGCCAAACAAACAAGCGCTCCAGGTCCGTATCGCGATACGCCAGCAGCGCTCCCTCGGTCTGGAACTCCGCGCAAAGCTCCTCCAGCAGCAGCCGCAGCGATTCCGCCAGCCCCAGGTCCACGTGCATCGTGTTCGAGATTCGCGACAGAAAATCCTGCTGCCCCGCGAACAGCCGGTTGCGATCCCCCAAAAACGCCAGCCCCACCGTCCCCAGAAACGCCGCCGTAAACAGCGAAACCGAATACGCCAGATCCCGCGAACCCGGCGCGGGCAGCTTCCAGTGCATCTGCAGCGCGAAGCCCAGCAGTAGCAATCCGAAGCATAGCGAAACCGAATATTGGAGATTCCAGCGGTAGCCCGCCGCGAACGCCACAAAAAACATCAGGAACCATGTGGGGATTTGTTCCGGCGAAAGGTACAGAAAAATTCCAGCCGCCAGAATGTCGCACGCCAGCGGCAATCGCCAGTGATACCGCCGCAGCGCCCGCTCCAGCAGCAGGATCAGGATCGCCGCCATCACATACGCAATCAGAAATGCCAGCGGCGCTTGAACTTCCCGCGCCGGGCGCAGCTCCAGCAGCCCCAAAATCGCCAGCGTCGCGATCACCGGTCGCGCGTAGGCGAGCTGCAAGTCAAAATGTAACCGGTCTGCCGGCTGCGGATTCATGCGCAGAGACACACTTCCCACTGTAGTGGCCAGCCTTTAGGCTGGCTCGTCATCCCAGTCTAACAACGAGCGCCAACGGGCCAGTCCGCCTCGTGTCCCGAAGTTTCCACCTAGCTAAGACCTAATCAAGCAAACCAGTTCCGCGTAGCGGCCACCTTCAGGTGGCCCCGCTTCTTCCCCTCGACTGATTACTGATAACCGATTACTGATTACCCTCAACCCAGCCACCGCACACCGCAAGGCCGCCCATTCTCCCCCAAGAAATCCCGTGTTAAACTAAACGAAGTGGTGGGAGTAGCTCAGCTGGTAGAGCGTCGGTCTGTGGCACCGAATGTCGCGGGTTCAATCCCCGTCTCCCACCCCACAAATTCCCAATAAAAGTTGCGCGATTTGACGTTTTCAAGAATTGATACGTCGGAACTGTACCCCAAGTACGCTCAAAATCGGCCCTAGGTTTTGAAGAGTCCTAAGATGCAAAAAGACGCCTATAACTGAATCTCGGGGCGAGATCCGGCTTTTGGCACCTGAGACTCGGTCGAATTTTTCGGACACAGAAAAAGGCCTCCCGCCGTCAGACAAGGGACCAGTAAGCTACAACAATGATCGGGATGGTTCGGCACGGAGCTGATACTACGAGCCGCTTATGGGTTAGCCAAATTCCCAGGACTCGATCAATTACATGAAGGATGGGGTTAGGCCAATTCGCTGAGAGCAACCTCACTGGGGGTAGTTAAGCCTCAGTTGGGCTTTTGCTTGAGGGATTCACGGGCCTTTTGTCGTCCCGTTTCCTGTTCGGCGAGGAGTTTGTACGCGATGTAATACTTGTAGATGTTTGAGACGTATGTGACCGTTTCCGGGCCGATTCGTGCAGCCGCAACCATCTCCACATTTTCGGTCCAAACGTTGGGATTCAAGCCCTGTGCAGCGGCCTGTTTGCGAAGCTGCCTCACTCGGCCGGGGCCAGCGTTGTAAGCAGCGAAGGCAAACAGGATCTTATTGAGATCATCCATGGGTTCATCGGCAAAGTATTCATCCACCATGAATCGAATATATTTAACTCCGGCATTGATATTGGGATCCAGCTGACGGATGTCTCCCACCTTCATCTCAGCGCCGGTTGCGGGCATTACCTGCATAATGCCGATAGCGCCTACGTGGCTCTTAGCATCCTGATCCAGGCCTGACTCCTGGTACCCCTGTGCCATCATCAGCAAGTAATCCATGCCGTATTTATCGCCATACTTGAGGAAAATATCCGCAGTCTGCTGAAATCTTTGCATAGCAAGCGACGAGGTGGCCTGCTTTAACCTTTCCACTGAGACCGTATACCTTCTGATGACAGTATTGCCAAATGCCGTGCCCTGCCGATGCGTCTTGGCAAAATCATTTATGGCAGCCAGCAGCTTCGGAGTATTTTTCCTCACGGCCCAACCAAATTCACCGCCAGTGTTCACAGCAATTTCTTCATGAACCTGGAGCTTGGTGAGTAGCTTGCTCCATAACAGTGCGACATTGTCATCGACGATGATCGTAGAAATCAGGCCGGCATTCACCATCTCCAAAAGATCTTCGTCTTCCAGGTCCTCAGGTACTGCCCGGAGTTTAACGAGAGGCTTGTTTTCAGTCTTGAACCGCTCGTTCAGCCGCTCGACGTGTGTCCAGTAGCTCGAGGACTTTCGAAGGAAGACATCCTTCCCCGACAGATCATTTAGCGAGGCAAGGACGGGCGCATCCGGGCCAGTCACGACGATTTCGCTAATACCCGATGCCATCGGGTCAGAAAAATCGACGACCTTCTGGCGCTCGGGCGTAATCGTCAAGCCAGCGATGGCGATGTCGGCAGTTCCATCCGTCAGGTGCGAGAACAACTCGTCTCGTTGAACGGGCCGAAAGACCATTTGCAGCTTGAGATTTTTCGTCTTGGGCAGATATTTCTGGTTGATATATTTCTCGAACGCTCTACCGCCCTCGTAGGAGATGCCGTATTGCACGCCCTTCAACACGTAATATTGCGTTTTGGAATACGAGACGACGACCCGAATGGTGCGCCGTTTGAGCATCCCGTCCAAATCGCCTGTCCACTGCATGGATCGCGTCGAAGGCGCTGCAACCGCCGACTTCTTTGTCTGGGTAGTTGGATTTTGGTTTGCAGCACAGAAGGGCGCAAAAGTAAAAGCGCAAACGACACACGCAAGGACCGGCGCAGAATGGGCGCGGAAAGTTAGCATTTGTGGAGATAATATACGATTTCAAGGTCACAAATGGTTTCTCTCGGCTGGTTTGTTAGGTCCTAATTAATGCGGTTACCTGACATGTGGGTAATGGGACGAGCTCCCAAAGCGCTTGCGAGCGACGGACAGTCACTCCGGAGACTTCCGACTGACTTTCTGATTGGGAGAAATGCTCTACAACAACACGCTCGCGTTGGGCAGAAATTTTATGCCATCCTCCGGAACCCTGCCCCCATTGACATTCCCCAGCGGACACGCCACATTCTTACCCGCGCGTCCTCCCGCCGCTCGCGCTGCCGGCGGCGGTGCAATTTCAAGGAGCTTCCATGAAGCCGAAAACATCGGCCAAATCTGCAAAAATCCTGGTGATTGACGTCGGCGGCACCAACGTCAAAATGCTCGCCACCGGCCAGAAAGAGCCGCGCCGCTTCCCTTCCGGCCCCACGATGACCCCCGGCAACATGGTGAAACAAGTCAAGGAAGCCACCAAGGATTGGGAGTACGACCGCCTCTCCATCGGCTATCCCGGCCCCATCATCAACGGCCGCCCGCTCCGCGAACCCCACAATCTCGGCGGCGGCTGGATGGCCTTCAATTTCGCCAAAGCTTTCGGTCTCCCGGTGAAAATTATCAACGACGCCTCCATGCAAGCCCTCGGCAGCTACGAAGGCGGCCACATGCTCTTCCTCGGTCTCGGCACCGGCCTCGGCTCCGCGATGATCGTCGACGGCTTTCTCCAGCCGATGGAGCTCGCGCACCTGGCCTACAAAAAAGGAAAAACCTACGAAGACTATCTCGGCCTGCGCGGCCTCGAACGCCTCGGCAAGAAAAAATGGCGCCGCCACGTCGCGAAAGTCGTGGAACTGCTCAAAGCGGCGCTGGATGCCGATTACGTCGTCCTCGGCGGCGGCAACAGTAAAAAGCTGGATACCCTGCCCGCCGGCGCCCGCCTCGGCAAGAACGAAAACGCCTTCGTCGGCGGCTTCCGCCTCTGGAAAGAGTAGGGCCCGCCTCAGAAGGCGGCCGCTACAAATACTGTTCGCAAAGAGAACAGCGCGGGGCCGTCGGGCTACGCTACAATTTTTCCCCTATGCCCCGCATCCTCTGCCGCGGCCTGCTCATCGACATGGACGGCGTCCTCGTCGATTCCACTCCCGCCGTCGCCCGCGTCTGGGCCCGCTGGGCCGTACGCCATAACATGGATCCCGTCGCCGTCACGGCCTTCGCCCACGGCCGTACCAGCCGCGCATCCATCAAAGAACTTCTTCCCGACGCCAGCCCTGAAGTCCACGACGAAGAAGACCGCTGGATGCTCCGAGGTGAGCTCGAAGACTTCGCCGATGTCGTCGCCCTTCCCGGTGCCCGCGAACTCCTCGCCGCCGTGCCCTCCGCCCAGCGCGTCGTCGTCACCTCCGCCGCCCGCAATCTCGCCGAAGTCCGCCTCCGCGCCGCCGGCGTCTGGGATCTCGTCCATCATCTCGTCAGCTCCAGCGACATCCAGAACGGCAAACCGCATCCCGAGCCCTATCTAAAAGGCGCCGCGGCCCTGCAACTCCCGCCCACCGATTGCGTCGTCATCGAAGACGCCGCTTCCGGCACGCGCTCCGGCAAATCCGCCGGCGCTCGCGTCCTCGCCATCCGCACCACCAGCACCGACGCCGAACTCCTCGCCGCCGGCGCCGATTGGATCGCCAACGACTGCGCTTCCCTCCGCTGCACCATTGCCCCCGGCAGCGATCAGCTCACCATCGAATTCCCCGCGAACGAAGTCCCGCGGCTACCCAAAATGAGCTAGAATGCGTCGAAACAAACTAAGCCGCGTTCCCTGATTCAAGGAGAAATTCAAGAATGAACCCAGCCACTCGCCTGACCCTGCTGTGCGCCGCCGCTTCCCTTTTTGCTTTCGCGCCCGCAAATTCTTTCGCGCAGGAAAAAGAGTCCAAGCCGGCCGAAAAACCCGCCGAGCCCGCCGCAGCCCCTCCCAAAGAAGAGTCCTCCGTCACCGACCACTCCATCAAAATCGGCGGGCAATCCATCCCTTACAAAGCCACGGTCGGCAGCATGCTCTTGAAAAACGACAAGGACGAACCAGAAGCCCTGCTCTTCTTCACCTCGTACGTCCGCTCCGACGTCAAGGATCTTTCGCAACGCTCCATCTCGTTCGTCTATAACGGCGGCCCCGGCTCCGCCTCTCTCTGGCTGCACATGGGCTCCTTTGGCCCCAAGCGCGTCGCCACCGTCAACGCCGGCGTTACCCCGCCAGCTCCCTACAAACTCGATGACAATCCCAATTGCCTGCTCGACAAAACCGATCTCGTCTTCATCGACCCTATCGGCACCGGTTTCAGCCACGCCGTCGGCAAAGCCCAGGACAAGGATTTCTGGGGCGTTGACCAGGACGCGCGCTCCCTGGCCAATTTCGTGCAGTCCTATATCAGCCGCAACAACCGCTGGAACTCTCCCAAATTTCTGATCGGCGAAAGCTACGGCACCTTCCGCAACGCCGTCCTCTCCAACGTCCTCCTGACCCGTTACAACCTCTACCTCAATGGTCTCGTGATGATCTCCTCCGTCTGGGATCTCGGCACCATCTCCTTCTACCCGGGCAATGACCTCTCCTACATCCTCTATCTCCCCAGCTACGCCGCCACCGCCTGGTATCACAAAGTCCTCACCGACCGGCCGGACAATCTCCCCGCCTTTCTCGAAGAAGTTCGCAAGTTCGCAAACGGCGAGTACGCCGACGCCCTCCTGAAAGGCAGCACCATCACCGACGCCGAAAAATCCGCCGTCGCCAAAAAAGTGGCCCGCTATACCGGCCTAAGCGAAGACTACGTCCTCAAATCGAATCTCCGCGTCAAACTTTTTCAATTCATGCAGGAGCTTCAGCGCAGCCGCGGCCTCACCACCGGACGTCTCGACGCGCGCTTCTCCGGCCCCACCTACAATCTCATCAGCGATTCCGCCGACTACGATCCCCAGGAAGCCGCGATCAGCGGCGCGTTTGTTGCGGCCTTCAATCAATACGTGCGCGAAGAGCTGAAATACAATCCCGACCGCGAATACCACGTCTTCGCCAATTTTGGAGACAACCACTGGGATTGGAAGCACTCGGCCGGTGAAGGCGCCTTCTTTCCCGGCTCTCCCAACGTGATGCTCGACCTAGCCAACGTCATGATCACGAACACCAAGCTGCAAGTGGAAATGGAAGACGGCTTTTACGACCTCGCCACGCCTTTTGCCGAGGCCCAATACGCCACCGAACACCTCGGCCTTCCCCCCAACATCCAGAAAAACATTCACCACAAAACCTACGAGGCAGGCCACATGATGTATTTGCGCGACGAAGACCTCTCCAAACTCAAATCGAACGTCGCCGCCTTCCTCGACTCCGCCTCTAAACCTCAATAACCTCCGGCCAGCCCCTGTGGCACAGCCATTCCTGGCTGTGCTCCTGGGGTCGCCTTTTAAAGGCTCTGTCAGCCCGGCCAGAGGCACGTTTTCTCTGCGTATCCTCTGCGTTCTCAGCGTCTCTGCGTTATCCGTTTCCGCCTCTTTCCCCCTGTTCGCAATTTGCCAGTAACCAAATGGGCCTACCTGTACCCCGACAATCCCCTCCCCAACGCCCCCACCTCGTAAAATTATGAGGCAATCAAAGAGCAGCCAACGGCCCAGCCTCGTGCAAGCGCTTCGCCCCACCCTGCTCCGTAACCATTTGTTTTTCAGGGGAGCCATGTCCACAAATCCACCGGCCACCGCACTCATCCAGCGCAGCTTCAACGTTCCGCAACTCATCGGCGCCATGCTGAAAGCCCGCGAGCACGTCAGCGACCTCATCTTTTCCCCCGGCCGCGCCCCGCAAGTCGAAGTCAGCGGGCAACTCGTCGAACTAAAGTTCAAGGGCCTCGAGTGCCTCGTTCCCAGCGACACCGACCAGATCGCTCAGGTTCTGCTCGGCAAGAATCAGCACGCAGCCCAGAAATTTCACGAAGGCGGCTCCAGCGACCTTTCCTACGGCCTCGAGAACGTCGGGCGTTTTCGCGTCAACATCTTCCGCCAGCGCGGCACCTGCGCCATCGTCATGCGCGTTATCCCCGACCGCATTCCCAGCTTCGACGACCTGAAATTGCCCCCCCAGCTCAAGGAAATCTGCGGCATCCGCAACGGCATCGTTCTTGTCACCGGCCCCACCGGCTCCGGAAAATCCTCCACCCTCGCCGCCATCATCGACAAAATGAATGAGGAAAAAGCCATTCACATCCTCACCATCGAGGACCCCATCGAGTTCCTGCATCGCCACAAAAAAGCCACCATCCACCAGCGCGAACTCCACAGCGATACGCCCACCTTCTCCGCCGCCCTCCGCGGCGCGCTCCGCCAGGCCCCAAAAGTCATCCTCGTCGGCGAAATGCGCGACCGCGAAACCATCGAAATCGCCCTCGAAGCCTCCGAAACCGGCCACCTCGTTCTCTCTACTCTCCACACCATCGACGCCGCCAAAACCGTCGAACGCATCATCGGGGCCTTCCCCATGGAAGATCAGCAGGGCATTCGCAATCGCCTGGCGAAAGCTTTCCGGTTTATCCTTTCCCAACGCCTCTTGCCGCGCCAGGATGGG
The DNA here is from genome assembly GCA_035487095.1 of Candidatus Sulfotelmatobacter sp. Classification (GTDB taxonomy): domain Bacteria; phylum Acidobacteriota; class Terriglobia; order Acidiferrales; family UBA7541; genus Acidiferrum. Next base: position 12,168 of record DATHMM010000063.1, on the reverse strand, counting down.
AACGGCCGCATCGCCGTGATCGAAATTCTCAAGTCCACTCTCCGCACGCGCGAATACGTGGAAAAAGGGGAATCCGATGGCAAGACGCTTCTCGACGCCATGCGCGACGGTTCCACCGAGGGCATGCAGCACTTTGACGCCGAGATCGACAAGCTGGTCCGCGACGGCGTCGTCGACGTCGATACCGCCTTCACCTACGCCACCAACCCCGGCAACCTGCGCCTCGAGCTCGCCGATTTCCTCGAAGGCCGCGACACCCGCAAGTCCTCCTCCGCCCAGGAATCCGAACTCGAACTGACCCCATAATCAATCCCAACCGGCCGAAATGTTTCTCTCGTCCGTGTAGGGGCGGCTTTATGCCGCCTTCTTGCACTGCTCTTGACTTTGTAGCGGCCCCGACCCGGTCGGGGCCGCCTTTTCCCCGCCCAAAATGGTTTTACAGGTCGGCCCCCTCTTACGCCCGCAGCAACACCACCCAACTCACCAGACGCCACACCCCGCCCCAGGCAACTCAGCATCCTCCCCATTCACAACTCCCCACTTACCAAATCGCTCCCTCTTCTCTTTTCCCACCCGCAAACGTATGATGGCGCATCGCGCAATCAAGGATCGAGACCCCACTTTGTCCACAACCTCCGCGCCTACCTCCCTCGACTCACCGCCGCCTCCCCTTCCCAATCGCAAAGACAAAGGCAAACTCCTTCAAGTACTCGGTGTCGGTTTCGGCATTGCCGTCGCCGTCGGCAATTCCATTTCTGTCGGCATCGTTCGCACCCCCGGCAGCATCGCCGCAATCCTTCCCAACGCCTGGCTGTTCATCGCCGTCTGGATCGGCGGGGCTCTCTACGCCCTCCTCAGCGCCTTCCAACTTGCCGAACTCGGCACCCTGATCCCCACCAGCGGCGGCCAGTATAATTTCTCTCGCCGCGCCCTCGGCGAATATGCGGGCTTCATCGTCGGCTGGAGCGATTGGATCTCCACCTGCGGCACCACCGGCGCCGTCGGCATCGTGCTCGGCGAATATCTGGCGCATCTCTTCCCGGTTCTCGACGGGGCGCTCCGCATCAAAATCGTCGGTGTCTCCGTCATCGTAGTTTTTGCGCTGCTGCAATGGAAAAGCGTCACCATGGGCAGCAAAGTGCAAAACTTCACCACCATCCTCAAAGGCCTGGTCTTCTTCGTCATGGTCGTCGCCTGCTTTACCATGGGCCACAGCGCGCACCAGCAAATCGTCACTGCCCCCAGCGTGGCTATCCCCGTCGGCGCCGCTCTCATCACCGCCATTCTCCTCGGCATGCAGGCCACCATCTTCACCTACGACGGCTGGGACGGCGCCATCTACTTCGGCGACGAAATGAAAAATCCTGGCTACCTTATTCCCCGCGCCATCTTCGCCAGCCTCGGCTCGCTTTTCGTCATCTACCTGCTCATCAACGCCGCGGTCCTCTACGTTCTTCCCATGGATCAGATTGCCGGCAACGATTTCTCGCTGGGCCTCGCTGCCGAGCGCGTCTTCGGACGATACGGCGATTTTATCTTTCGTTCCATCATGGTCGTCGCCCTCTTCAGCTCCATCAACGCCCTTCACCTGATGGGCACGCGCGTGATTTACGCCATGAGCCGCGACCGCCTCTTCTTCCCTCAGGTCGCGCGCGTCAACAAAGGCGGCACGCCCACCATCGCCCTGCTGCTCAGCGCCCTGATCGGCGTCATTTTTGCCATCGGCAAATTCGAACGCGTTATCGCCATGCTGGCTTTCTTCTTCGTCACCAACTACATGCTCTCCTTCATCTCTCTGTTCATCCTCCGCGCCCGCGATCCTAACGCCGAGCGCCCCTACCGCGCCTGGGGCTATCCCTGGACGACCGCCCTCGCACTCCTCGGCTCCGTGGGCTTCCTCTTCGAAGCTGTCCGCGAAGATCGCACCAACAGCCTCCTCACCCTCGTCGCCCTCGCCTGCAGCTATCCCGTCTTCCGCGTGCTAAAATCAGTTTCCAGCAGGGCAGCCAAAAATGAACCAATTTGACCGCATTACTCAAGTGCCCGGCGTCATGGGTGGCAAAGCCTGCATCCGTGGTATGCGTGTGACCGTAGGTAATGTGGTGGGACAAATCGGCGCGGGCCGCAGCATCGAAGATCTTCTTCAGGATTATCCCTACCTGGAACGCGAAGACATCCTCCAGGCCCTTCGATACGCCAACGACCAGTCTTTGTAGCGGCCGCCTTCTGAGGCGGGCGCTTTTTCTTCTCCGGGCAGAAAATAATAGAGGGCGGATTCTCATCCGCCCTCAGCGCTCTTCTCTGTGACCTCAGCGCTCTTACCTCAGCGCCCTCTGCGTTAAATCTTTCTTTACTTCGTTACTTCTCAAATTTAACTCACTTTCTCCGCCACAGCCTTCGCCTGCAAAAACAGCAGCAAATAATCCTTCCCGCCGGTCTTCGAATCCGTCCCGCTCATATTGAACCCGCCGAACGGATGCGCGCCCACCATCGCTCCCGTGCACTTCCGGTTCAGGTACAGGTTCCCCACGTGGAACTCCTCTTCCGCGCGCTTGATCTTCGCTGGGTTCTTCGAATACACCGCGCCCGTCAACCCAAACTCGGTGTTGTTCGCAATCTCCATCGCGTGATCGAAATTCTTCGCCTTGATCACCGCCAGCACCGGACCGAACACTTCCTCCTGCGCCAGCCGAGCCTTCGGGTCAACGTCAGCGATAATCGTCGGCTCCACAAAGTAGCCGTCGCCCGCCGCGCGCCCGCCGCCGGTCATCAAACGCCCTTCCTTCTTCCCGACCTCGATGTAGTTCAGAATTCCCTTCATCGCCGTTTCGCTCACCACCGGCCCCATGTAGTTGTTCGGGTCGTCGCTCGGTCCCACCTTAATCTTCTTCGTCCGCTCCACAAGTTTCGTCAGGAACGTGTCGTAAATCTTTTCGCTCACGATCACCCGCGAGCACGCCGAGCACTTCTGCCCCTGGTACCCAAACGCGGCCTGCGCCGTCCCTTCCACCGCTGCGTCAATGTCGGCCTCTTCGTCCACAATCATGCCGTCCTTGCCGCCCATCTCCAGCACCGTCCGCTTGATCCAGATCTGCCCCGGTTGCACCTTGTTCGCCAGCTCCGCGATCCGCAATCCAATTTCCTTCGAGCCTGTGAACCCGATGTAGCGTGTCTTGGGGTGCTGCACGATCACGTCGCCGATCACTGCGCCAGAGCCGGTCAGGAACTGCACCGCTTCCTTCGGCACGCCCGCTTCATGCAAAATGTCCACAAACTTCGCCGCAATCGTCGGCGAATCCGCCGCCGGCTTCAGCACCACCGTATTCCCCGTCACCAGCGAAGACACCACCAGCCCCGCCATAATCGCCATCGGAAAATTCCAGGGAGGAATCACCGCACCCACGCCCAGCGGGATGTACACCATATAGTTCCGCTCGCCGCGCATCGGCGTCAGCTTCTGCGGCTCAGACAAGCGCAGCATCTCGCGCCCGTAATACTCGCAAAAATCGATGGTCTCCGCGATATCCGCGTCCGCCTCAATCCAGCTTTTCCCAACTTCGTAACAAACCAGCGCGCCCAGCTCAAACTTCCGCTCGCGCACAATCTGCGCAGCCTTGAAGAGATACTTCGCGCGCGTCTCCGCCGGCACTTTCTTCCAGACGTCAAAATACTTGCTCGCCGCCTCCACCGCCTGCGCCGCCTGCTCCTTCGACGCATCCTGGAAAACCCCAATCACTTCCGAAGGCCGCGACGGGTTCGTCGACTTCTTCTTCCCCGTCGTCACCACCTTCTGCCCGGCAATCCACATCGGGTACTCATGCCCAAACTCGGCCTTCACCTTCGCCAATGCCGCTTCCATCCGCTTGCGGTTCTCCGCATTCGAAAAATCAATAAACGGCTCGTTCGTAAATTCCGGCACGTGCAATTTCGCTTCCGCTGTCGCCATAAAACTTTCCTCCTCAATTCCTAACACTCCATTATAAAGCCGCTCCCCAAGCCCAAACAAGCGAACCCCTTTTGAGTGCGGCAGCGCAGCTGCCGCTTTTGCGGCTGGAAGCGTGCCAGCCAATTCTCTGTGTTCTCTGCCTGCCCTGAGCGGAGTCGAAGGGCGCTCTTCCTCAGTGCACGGCGTCTACCCCGACCGGGTCGGGGTGTGAACTCTTCTCTTCAACCCTGCCCGGCCCACGGAAATGCCATAATCCACAGTCATGCCCCAAACCATCGCCCACCTATCCCTCGTCGTCCGCAATTACGACGAAGCTCTGGAGTTCTACACCAAAAAACTCGGCTTCCACCTCCTCCAGGACACTCCCCTCCCCGGCAACAAACGCTGGCTCCTCGTCGCTCCTCCCGATTCCAGAGGCGCCGCGCTCCTCCTCGCCGAAGCCGACTCGCCTGAGCAAACCTTCGCTATCGGCAACCAAACGGGCGGCCGCGTCTTCCTCTTCCTCCACACCGACGACTTCTGGCGCGATTACAAGGCCTACCAGTCCCGCGGCGTCCGTTTCCTCGAGTCCCCCCGCCAGGAATCCTATGGCACCGTCGCCGTCTTCGAAGACCTCTACGGCAACAAGTGGGACCTGCTCCAACCCGCCGCTGGCGATTGACACCTCTCTCCCCGCCGCGTAGCCTGATTTCGATGTCTCGCAGCTCCCACGTTCGCTCGCTTCTCTCCTCTCATCCACACGCTTGCGCCTGTACGTGTTGTCCGCGCCGTGGGCGGGAGGCTTCGAGTGCTTAGTTTTCTCTGATTCCGAAACTCGATCTTCCATCGCCCACGATTCCCTTCGTGGGCTTTTTTGTTTTCAGGGAGCAGCAGCGAACAAACGATCGAGCGGCGAAACATCCATCAGTTCAAAACATTAAATCCAAGGAGCACACAGTGAGCAAAATCCTTTCCGAAGTTCTTCATGCCAATGCCAACTACTCCGCCAATTTCGGCGAAAAGGGCAAGCTCGCCCTTCCCCCCGCCCGCCGCTTCGCCATTCTCACTTGTATGGACGCCCGCCTTGACCCCGCTAAATTCGCGGGCCTCTCCGAAGGTGACGCCCACGTGATCCGCAATGCCGGCGGCCGCGCCAGCGACGACGCCATCCGCTCCCTCGTCATCAGCTACAAACTGCTCGGCACGCAGGAATTTTTCGTCATCCACCACACCGATTGCGGCATGGAATTTTTCACCAACGAAGTCATGCGCGATCTCTTGCATTCCAGCCTCGAAACCGCAGAGCTCACCTCCAGCGGCTTCCGCGACGTCGGCAAAGGCCCCGGCTCCCGCGCCGGCGAATACATCGAATGGCTCGCCATCAAAAACCAGAAACAAGCGGTCCTCGACGACGTCGCCCGCATCCGCAATCACCCGCTCGTTCCCAACTCCATTCCCGTCCACGGCTACCTCTACGACGTCCGCTCCGGCAAACTCCTCGAAGTCGAAGCCGCCAAATCCGCCGGCGCCTGAGCCCCCAAACACAAAGGCCCCACCGTCAACTCCAGACGGAGGGGCCACACTTTTGAGTGCGGGAGCAACGCTCCCGCTTTTACGGTTTAATTCCCGCCACCCAACTCTCTGTGCTCTCGCCTTTCTTATCTCCGTGTTCTCTGTGTTAAATCTTGCCTTGTCCTACTTCCCCACCAAAAACGCATACTGCTCCTTCGTCAGCGGCACCACCGACAATCTCCCAATCTTGATCAACGGCGACTCCTTAAAAATCTTTTCCTTCTTAATCTCCTCCAGCGAAACCATTCTTCCCAGCGCCGCACCCGCCTTGATCTTCACCACCGGATTCTTCGGATCTTTCGCGTCCGCCGACACCACCGTCGCCGTTCCTACGGCGCTCTTCACATTTCCCGTTTCATAAATCACCAGCCGGTCTCCCGCCTTCATCGCCCGCATGTGCATCACTGCCGTCGGGTTCGCCACTCCATCCCATTCTGTCTCCCGGTCCTTCACCAGATCCGCGAACGCATACTCCGAAGGTTCTGTCTTCAGCAAATATTCGTTTCCCACGCTGTCCCTCCATGTTTAAACACAGCTCAATCTTTACACATTTAGAACCGGGATCGGCATCGCGGAAATAATCGTGAAGCCGTGCGTCCGCAAGTGCCCGCCGTACGGTTGGCACCCCGTAACCAGCACCTCCGCCTTCGCGTGCTTCGCTGCCTCAGCCAGAACCTTGGGCACATCTCCACTTCCGATGAACACTTCTGCCGTCGTCCCCATCCTTTGCTGCTGTTCGGCCAAGCGCCGCCTCGCGTCATTCACAAGCGCTTCTCTCCACTCTTGATTGACGTAGCTTCCGCCCGGCCCCCAGAATTCCACTCCCGCCGTAACGTGCGCAAGTGTCAGCCTCGCCCCAAACGCCTCGGCCAGTTGTTTCCCCCAGGATACGACCTTCGAACTGCGAGGTCCCAAATCAACCGCGCACAATACATTCCGAATCGCAAACTCTCTGCTCGCCAAATCTTTCGCGCTCGCGCCCGTCCAAATGGGGCACTCGCTGCCCTTGCCCACTTTCATCGTCACCGAACTCAGCAGGAACTGATAAAACGTTTCTCCTTGCGACGCCATCATGATCAGGTCCGCTTCTTCCTTCTCCGCCACCTGCAGAATGGACCCGGCGATTTCGCCTTCGCCAACCACGCCTCGGACCCCGAGGCTTTCTAACGCCGGCCCCACGGAATGGTCCATCCGCTTCTCCGCCTCCAGCACGATTTCCTTGAGAAGATTTTCTCCCGTCACACGGCGTTGCTCCGGAAAACCACCGCGCGCCTGCTTCACTGGTTTCGTCACGTGGAGCATCACGATTTCCGAATGGAAATGCCGCGCCAATGTCACCGCCTGATGGATCACACTCAGTGAGGCATCGGGAACATCAATCGGCAAAACAATTTTCCTGATGTTCAGCACAACTCTGCTTCTTTCGCTTCCCTTCAAACGGCATCCAAAAGCCTAGCCCACCGGCACTGCTCCTTCAACTCCCAGCACCCCGCCGCCTGCCCCGCAACTGGCCGCTCGCTCCAGTACTTCCGGGGGATGCCTGTTTCGCACAATTCTATTGCCCTACCACCGGCCATAAGGGGTACAATCACCCCAGAAATTTAGGTTGCCTCGGCTCTGGAGTCCCCCAGGGCGGTTTCTTAAAATCGATGCGCTCTGCGCACCCACTTCGATGGGCCCCCACTCGGCCACTTGGCCTCTGCGCCTTGTTGTATTTGTGCGCGTCCACTTCTTTTCTGACTTTGCCCTCCCGCGCGCAAGAAGCGCAGCAGAATTCGCAACAACTCGCCGAAGCCGCGCGCCAGGAAAAAGCGCGCAAGGCTGCGCAGCAGAAAAAAGAATCTCACGTCTATACCAACGAAGATCTGAAGCAATCGCAGATTCTCACCGAGCAAGATCGCTCCCGCGTCGAAGCCCGCAAGAATAATCCCGCCGCCGCGCCCGGTAGACCGGCCGAGCCATCCGTCAACGCCGAAAAAAAATCTGCTCCTGAAAGTTTGGGAGAAGCCGCCCGTCGTTATCGGCGCCAGAAGCTAGAAAATTCTCAAGCCGCCGAAGCCGCGAAGCGTCCGCCACAAACGCGCTTCCCCATGGATTTTTCGCAACCTTCCTACGCCGCTCCGGCGAAACCCGTCGCGCCGATCGTCGCGCCAAATTCGCATCCGCGCTTAACGGTAAAGCCTCTGCCGCGAATTGCTCCGTCGCGCCGCGACCCATTTTCCCGTCAAAGTTTTTCGTCGCCGCCGCGCAGCGAACGCCCTCTTCTCTCGCCAAATTTGTCCGCTCCTCCGAGGCCTGCAATCTCACTCTCGGACGCGGCACCTCACACTCCCGCTTCCCGCGCCTCGTCGCCCGCCGACGCTCCAAAATCGCTGCTCCCCGGCAAACCACTTACCGCAACTCCATCTCTTGCGCCTCGTGCCGTTCCGGTGGCTCCCGTCGAGAATAAGATCAGCGGCACAAAACAAATCCAGGTTCAGCCCGGTGATTCTCTCTGGAGACTCGCTCGCCGCCATCTCGGCAACGGCTCCCGCTGGAGCGAACTCCTCGCCTCGAATCCCGGCGTCTCCGATCCGAACCGCATCCAACCCGGCACCGTGCTGGTTGTCCCCGCTCCCGATCTCCGTCCTCGCGTGCAGCCCTCAAGCATCACCATCCGCAGCGGCGATTCCCTTTGGAAGCTCGCCGCCTCCAGGTTGGGCAGCGGCGCCGCCTGGCCGTGCATCGCCCAGGCCAATCCTCAACTGCGCGACCCCGGCCTCCTCCGCCCCGGCCAACTTTTAGTCCTCCCCGCCTCGTGTCCTCTCCAACTTCGCCCGTAATTCCCACTCATTTTCTAATTTCTATTCTCCAATTCCCGTCCTTCGCTCGCCCTCGCCTCCGGTATTCACCTGACATCTGAATCAGGCTCGCTCTCGATTGAGGCCGCGGGGTTCTCCTGTTATTTCTTTACACATTTCAGGTGTTCCCGGCATCGGCCGTAACATTTCCCTCGGGCCGCCGAAGCCATCCCGGCCGCCGACGCTTTTCGTCCGCTCCGGCCACCTGCGGGAGTTCTCATTGCTGTTCCATCAGCGCAAACTCAAAACCTCCGCCGCCTCCATGCGGCGCCGACCCGCAGGTGAGCCGCGCTGATGGAGTCCGCTTGCAAGGTGGCCATCAAATCCGAACGCGACATCGTCGTGGCTCGCCAGAAGGGCCGCACCATGGCCACCGATCTCGGCTTCTCCGTCGGCAACGCCACGTTGATCGCCACCGCCATATCCGAACTCGCCCGCAACATCATCTCTTACGCAGGCACCGGCGAAATTTCCATGGAAGTCGTGCGCAATTCCGATCGAACGGGTATCCTGATCATCGCGTCCGATCGTGGCCCCGGGATTCCCGATCTCCCGCTGGCCTTGCGCGACGGTTTCTCCACTTCCGGCAGCCTGGGCATCGGTTTGCCCGGCGCGCGCCGCTTGATGGACGAGTTCGCCATCGACTCTGAACCAGGTCGCGGAACGATTGTGACGGTGACAAAATGGAAATCATGAACGCTCCCTCCGTCGAATTCGGCGTCGCCAATTTCGCCCTCCCCGGTGAAGGCACTTCCGGCGACTGCCACGTCCTCTGCGAACGCCCCGGCGGCCTCCTCGTCGCCGCCATCGACGGCATCGGCCACGGCGAAGAAGCCGCCGAAGCTGCTCGAACCGCCGCTTCCATTCTCACCAACGGCGCCGATCAGCCCATTATTTCGCTCGTCGAAGAATGCCACCTCGCTCTGCGCTCCACGCGCGGCGTCGTTCTCAGCGTCGCTTCCATCGATCTCGCGCACGGCATGATGACCTGGCTCGGCGTCGGCAATGTTGTCGGCGCACTGGCGCGCGTCGTTCCCCGCGGCACGAATTTTCCGGAAATGCTTCTCCTGCGCGCGGGCGTGGTCGGCTCGCAGCTGCCCGCGCTTCAGGCCGCCGTGCTTCCCGTCTTCGATGGCGACACCCTCTTCTTCTCCACCGACGGCGTAAAAGGCCATTTCATCGAAACTCTCTCCCCGCGGGAAAATCCCCAGCGGGCCGCCGCCAGAATCCTCCAGAAGTTCCACACCGCCACCGACGATGCCCTGGTGCTGGTAGTCCGCCTCACTGGCATCCAGAAATAATCCCCCCGCAACCTTTCTGGAATTTCGTTTCGACTCTCGCTTTTCGCTTTACGAATTTCGCTTTTCCATTTTCTAATTTCCATCTTCCATTTTCCGCTTTGTTGCTGATGCAGAATTTCTCCAAATGGAAACATTTAATTATTCGCTGCAAGCGATTCGTTCTTTGCAGTTTTTTCAATAGCTCACCGCGTAACGCTGCCTGTTTGTCAGCGTCCAACTAGTAGCCAAGGAAATGAAGACTCTTCCGTGGACCGCGCCCGTAGCAGCTTGGCCGGCGCGTTCCCGGCAAATTTGAAAGGACTATAAGGACTATCATGAAACTCTCGAAACTCTCGCTCGCATTTTTCGGCTCGGCGCTGTTGCTCGCTTCGGCCGCCGTCGCCGGCGATTCCAACAAGGGCTCGCTCCAATTGTTTGAAAAGGTCAACATCGAAGGCAAGGAACTCAACCCCGGCCACTACACCGTAACCTGGGAAGGCTCCGGTTCCGACGTGCAGGTCACCGTTCTCCAGGGCAAGCAGGCCGTTGCCACCTTCCCGGCTCATCTCGCCGAGCAGACCACGAAAAATAACGAAGACGCCTACGGCTCCGCTCCCGGCACCGACGGCGCCCGCAACCTCACCGCGATCTATCCCAGCGGCAAGCGCTTCTCGATCGAAGTTGGCCAGAACGCCGCCAGCCAGCCGTCCTCCACTCCCGCAGCCAAGTAACAATTCTTCCGGGTGGCCTACCCTATGCGCCTTTTGCATAGGGTAGGTCCCCTCTTTGTTTGGGTGCCGCACCCTTGCGCTTTTCCAGGGTGCGGTTTTTTCTTTCTTAGGGGTTCGGAGCTTCAGCTCCGACATTCATCGCCGCAAAAAAATATCCCCAAACCGGATTCTCCCTCTGCCCAATTCTGATCTCTGTGTTCTCCGTGTCCTCTGCGGTGAAATTCCCCTCTTCGCCGTTTCCCCTCCGAACTCTTCTCCCCAAACTGAAGACTGTAAACTGTAGACTGTAGACTCTCCTCATACGATCCTCACGCACCGCTTCACATCCCGCGGCTCCTCCAACAACTTCTCCACCACCTCCAAAAATCTCTCCGTATGCGGCAGCTTCGCGTGCAACTCAAACACCTCCACATCCCTCCACCGCGAATGCAGGTAGTACACCCGCGCATTCCGCACCCCCCTGTACCCATGCACCTCCGTGCACCCAGCCTCCGCCCGCGTCGCCGTCACCACGTCCCCCAGCGCCTCCTCGAACGCATTCTCCTTCCCCTCCAGCACCAGGAATTTGCCGAAAATGTAAAGTTCCATCTTGGCCTCCACATCTCGACATTCTACGCCGCTTCACTCCTCCTGAGCGCCGGAGGCGCGCCAGAAGTTAGCCTAGTGCGCCTGCCCTGAGCATCGCCGAAGGGTAAGCACTGGGAAGAATCCCCAAACAATTCCGAAGCGCCATAGGTGCGACAAATTCCTCACGGAGCCAATTTGCGCCACCCGCCGAGCATCTCAGGTAAATACCTGAATGCCGATTAAGGTCTTTCCCCGATGGAAGGTTTAATCAATCATGAGAACCTATGCGCTGGCGCAATGGGCGCGCTGTCGGAAATTCCGACTCCCTGCAAGCGGGCCAATGATCTTGCTTTACTGCCCAGTTGGGAGAGTAGGCAGATTTGGTATCCACTTGGGGGACCTGTCATGGCGAAGTCCAGAACTGATTCCGCGCTTAACTCTGTTGACGCGGTCATAGATTCGCTTACGATTCAGGGGATTGCTTTTCATGGTCCATTCCGCACACAAGGCGAGCGCGCGTTCTTCGTCGTCGACAGGCACATCTTTCTGGACTCTGAACTCGCCGATCTCCTCGAGCAAAATAATCTAAATCGAGCCGCCATCCTGGAACTCGGCAAGCAAATCGAAGCTCGCCCTCAGTAACCCCCAGTTTCCGCGCCTCGCCCATACTCAGCCCCGTAGGCGCGACAGATTCTTGTTTCACCCCTCCTCGATATAGAATGCCCCAATAGGAATCGTCGATTATTTCGCGGGCTGTTTCGGCGGGTGAAAAAACAATGGCGGAACCCATTCTTACGCACCTGGGAACCATCTATCCGTGGCACTGCGATCACATGGGCCACATGAACGTGATGTGGTACGTGGGCAAATTTGATGAGGCCACCTGGCAGCTTTTTGCGTCCGTGGGGCTGCCTTCCTCGCGCCTGCGCCAGGAAGGGATCGGCCTGGTCGCGGTCGAGCAGCGCATCGAGTACAAACGCGAACTGCTCGCCGGCGACACCATCTCCATCCGCTCGACCTTTCAGGAGGTTCGCGGAAAAGTCCTGATCTTTTGCCACGAAATGACAAATCAGGAGACCCAGGAACTGGCCGCGCGCACGTTTTTGACCGGCGTTTGCATTGACATCAACACCCGCAAAGCACGGCCCCTGCCCGCCGACATCCGCGAACGCATCGTCGCCGCATCCGCTTAAAACCTTAATCCCCTCATGCCTTTTCCCCCTCCGCACTCTGACTCCGGCTCAGCGACCTCT
>DATHMM010000062.1:0-26493 GCA_035487095.1 Candidatus Sulfotelmatobacter sp. | reverse complement strand
CCACGACCTGCTCGCGGTTCTGGGCGAAAAGTACACCCAGGCCTACCTCGTCAACGCGATTCAAGAGGTTTACCGCCTGCAGGGCGTCAACATCAACGACAAGCACATTGAGACCATCTCCCGCCAGATGATGCGCTGGGTTAAGGTCGAAGACGTCGGCGACACCACGTTCCTTCTGGAGGAGCAGATTGACAAGTTCCGCTTCCGCGAAGAAAACGATCGCGTCATTGCCGAAGGTGGGCGTCCCGCAACCGGCCGTCCGCTGCTCCTTGGTATCACCAAGGCGTCGCTCTCGACAGACTCGTTCATCTCTGCGGCGAGCTTCCAGGAGACCACCCGCGTCCTCACCGAAGCGGCGGTCGCCGGCAAGGTCGATTACCTGCGCGGCCTGAAGGAAAACGTCATCATGGGCCGGCTCATTCCCGCCGGCACTGGTCTCGAACACTACCGCAGCCTCCAGTTGCTGACCGAAGTTCCTGTTCAGCAGCCCGTGGAAGAACTCCCCGAAGCTGCCGACTTTGCCGGGGCCGAGGACGCAGCCAGCCTCGACTTCCTCAGTGGCAAAGACGACGACGCTGACGCAGCCGCCGCCACCGAAGGCCAGGACTAACCTTGTAGGGGCGGCTTTAGGCCGCCTCTGTAGCACAGGCATCCCTGACGCGGGAAGGGCCTGTGCTCCTTCACAACCCAAAATCACCAGCGTCCCGGTGCAAACCGGGACGCTTTTTTTGCATCTGAATCTCCCAGGAACTTTTTTCCGTTTTTCGGGAATACGTATCGGGCCATCAGCTGTTTTCTGTGTCAGCGCAGGACGCGGGAATTGCACGGCATTTCGTGTGTTCGATTCCTCTTCAGCGCGAAACATCCAGGTTTCGGAACAACGGCACGGGCCAATTGAGACCTCAGGGGAGACTCCATGCGCCGTGGTTACCGTTGCGCCTTTTTTCCGCTTTTTCTGTTCGCTTGCCTTCTCAGCTCGGGTTGCAGTAGCAGCAGTACGACTCGGCTGGCCGTCACCACCACATCCCTCCCGAATGGCGGCGTCGGCGCACCTTACACCGCTTCGCTCTCTGCAAGCGGAGGCACCCCCGGCTATACCTGGTCTGAGCTTTCAGGCGGTGCCATGCCCAGGGGTATATCGCTGGGGAGCAACGGCATTTTCAATGGAGCGCCGCAGGTTGCCGGAAACTTTGGTCCGTATGTTTTTCAGGTTACCGATTCCGTAGGGGCCATCGCTACCACAGGAAACCTGACGATTACGATCGGAAACGCCGGCCTTTCTGTCTCCACAACTTCGTTGCCCTCGGGTAACGTCAACTCCGCATATTCCGTCGCACTCGCGGCTGCTAACGGCACTCCGCCCTACACCTGGACTCAAACCTCGGGTGGTGCGATGCCGCCTGGGATCGCCAGCATTACCAGTGCAGGAGTCATTGCCGGAACTCCGACAACCGGCGGCACGTACGGTCCTTACAGCTTCACCGTCACGGACTCCGCCCAAGCGACAGCCACTTCCGCGCTTCTTACCATCACCATCGGCTCTTCCCTGGCTTGCGTACCGATGGGCAACGAGTCTGCTTTGGCCGCCTCAACGCCGTACGGCTTTCTGCTCCAGGGCATCGACGGCAACGGCAAACCCGTTGACATCGCCGGAAGCTTCACACCGGATGGTTCAGGACACATCGTCGCCGCCAGCGCGGACTACAACGGGTTCACCAATGGCCCCCAGCAATTGCAGGTGAACCTGGCGGCGAGTGCCTACTCCTTTGGTTCCTCCTCGCTGGGCTGCCTGGCTCTGGTCTTTTCCGGCCCGGTCGCCGGCCCAAGCAATGCCAAGCGCGAGGGCTCTGCCCCCCCTGTTCCCTCCGGTTCCGCGGTTCGACCCGCGGATACGACACCGGCCAGGTCCGCCGCCGCGCCGCCCAGCGGCGTGCTCTTTTCATTCAGCCTCGGCGGATTTGACGGAACTCTTTACCACACGGGCAGGATCATCGAGTCCGACAACGTCGGCGGTGGCACCAACGCTTCCGGTTTCCTTCGTGTGCAGACTCAAGCCGCTTTTTCCCTCTCTTCGCTCCAGCCGAACTACGCGTTTGGTGTGGAAGGCTGGACCGCCGGACTCACCGGCCTTTTTCGCACTGCCATTGCAGGTTCCTTCACCAATTCGTCCGGCGTGCTTTCCGCGGGATTTTCCGATCTGGATTTGGCGGGCGCGCCGTCAGGGGAACTCACCGGGGGAAACGGAACTCTGAGCTCCTCCATCGACGCAAGCACGGGCCGCGGCACTGGAACCTATACGATCCCGACACCCTCCGGGAATCTCACGTTTGACTTTGCCTTCTACGTCCTCAACGCGTCGGATTTGATTTTACTTTCCACCGACTTGTCGTCTGCCGCTGGGGCCGCTCCCTTGTTGTCCGGCCGCGCTCTCGCTTCGAACGCCACGTATTCGCCAGGCTCCCTGAATGGCTACTACCTGCTCGCATCGCAGGGCCTTAACGCAGCCGGAAGCCGAATCGGAAATTTCGCGCAGCTTGGCACCCTGAACGCCACCAGCGCCGGTGCGATCCCCTCCGCGACCATATACGCGAACGACGCGGGGACTTTCTCAACTACCGTTCACTCCAACGCCGCCTACACCGTGGAAGCCGCCTCCGGCCGCGTCTCCCTTACCGCTCTCTTAACCGCGCCCCCGGTTGTCTATCTCTCCGCGGCGGGCGCCGCGGACGACCAAATCACCGGATTCCTCGTTGGTTCAGACATCTATGCAAGTTCTGGAGTGCTGGTCACTCAATCCGCAACCGCGCCCGCCTTTCTTGTCTCCAACATCACCGGCAACTACGCAGCGGGCACGGAAGCGGATCCTGACGGATTCAACGGTGCAGCTCTCGGCGCATTTTCCTTTAACGGCGCCGGTCAATACACCTCCACTCAAACAACCACCGGGTCCGTTTCCAATCCCGCCAGTTCCGGAACCATCGCAGTCAATCCCGACGGATCGGGCAGCCTCAACAATGGCGCATTTCCATTCGTCACCAACGGCAACCTGATTTTTGCAATCCCCGATTCCGGCGATCCCTTGCTCTATGTTTTCACGGCACCTACGTTTACTAATTAACGGGCGCGGCAACGCGCATGCCAAACACTATTACGAGGCATCGTGTAGGGGCGGCTTTATGCCGCCTTTCCAGCTCAAGCTCCAGCTTGCCGGGACGCAGGAAGGTCACGTGTTCCCGCACAACATCAAATCACCAGCGTCCCTTTGCAAATCGGTACGCTTCTTTTGTGCCCGCAATTTAATACACTTTAGGGAAATGGACTTGCCAAAGCCCGAAAGAGCGGCGCACTCCCAGCGGGAGGTCCTGGAACACATGGGCATCGGGTCTGTCTAGGTTTTCGGATTCGGCTCGAACTGATACCCAACGCCGCGAATCGTCAGCAAATGAACCGGTTTGCCGGGTTCCGGCTCGATGTAGCGCCGCAAACGAACGATGAAATTGTCGATCGCCCGCGTATCCGTGTCCTCGTGCAAGTTCCACACATCTTCCAGAATCGCCTTGCGCGATACGGGGTGCCCGGCATTCCGGATTAGGTAGCGGAAAAGCTCCATCTCCATCAGCGTCAGCGGCACGACCTTGTCGCCCATGTGAAGGCGAAGATTCTGAAAATCAACCATCTTGTCTTCGAAACTGTAGGTCTCAGGCGAACTGGCTTCCGGTGCCGGGGAATTGGCGGCAGGCTCCGCCGGTTTCTGCGTCCACTCCTTGCGTCGCAGCAAACTTTCAATCCGCGCCAGCAGGATTGCCAGATTGAACGGCTTCGGCAGGTAATCGTCCGCGCCCGACTCGAAGCCCTTCAGCACATCCTCCGCGCGCCCTCGCGCCGTCAGCATCAGCAGCGGAACAAAATTCTTCGCTTCGCGCAATTCTCGCGCCACCGAAAACCCGTCTTTTCCCGGCAGCATCACGTCCAGCACCAGTGCATCGTAGCTCTCGTTGTCCCGCAACAAGCGGGTCAACGCCTCTTCCCCCCGCACGGCAATCTGCACCGCATGGCCTTCCGCTTCCAGGTTAAAGCGGAGCCCCTGCGCCAGGTGCGCTTCGTCCTCCACGATCAGGATCCTGCTCATACTCGATAAACTCGTGGCAAGCGCACCGTAAAAGTGCTGCCCCGTCCCTCGCCTTCGCTTTCGGCGTAAACGTCGCCGCCATGGCGCCGCGCAATCGAACGCACAATGAAGAGCCCCAGGCCCGTCCCTTTCACCTGGCCTGCCAGCGAATTCGTCGCGCGGTAAAAACGATTAAAGATACGCTTCAATTCGCCGCGCTGAATCCCAATCCCCAAATCGCGCACGGATAATAAAACTGTGTCCATGTCCGGCGTCCGCACGTCCACCACGATTTGCCTCTTGCCCCCGGAATACTTCACCGCATTATCGAACAAATTGAACACTACCGTCCGCAACTCTTCCGGGCTTCCCTGGACCAGCAGTCCTTCCGGCGGCGCAACCCCGAACCGCAAATTCTCTGGCGCCAGGTGATGTCGCAGCCGTGTCAGCTCCAGCGCACTCTTCACCAGTTCGGAAAAATCCAGCTCCTGCCAATTCTTCCGGCTGCTCCGCTGCCGAGCCTCGCCGGCTTTCAGCACTTGCTCTACCGTGCCCAGCAGTCGGTCCGTATCCTCCAGCATGATGCGGTAAAATTCGCGCCTCTGTGGCTCGTCCAATTGCCTGCTCTCCAGAGTTTCCAGGTACATGCGAATAGATGCGATCGGTGTCTTCAACTCGTGCGTAACGGCGTTCAGGAAGCTGTCCTGCTGTTCATTCCGCCGGATTTCCCGCACCAGAAAAACGGTATTCACCGAGAGCCCGGCGATGATTAAGCCAAAGAAAATAACGCCGAAAATCAGCGGCGCAACTCGGCGCCAGTTGATCACAATCCAGCCGACGTTAACCACCACCGTCAACGCCACCAGGCAAACGCCCAGCGTGATGAAAAACGCCATCGATTTTGTGCGGCTGGATATGCGCATGGGACCTTCCGCCTAAATCATACTAGCGAAACGCCCGCGTAGCGGCCACCTTCAGTGCTTGCCCTGATGAAGGAAGGGTGGCCCCGTTGCACTTACGAAGGAACGGGTGTCACTTTCCCAGTTTTGTAGGGGAGGGGCTCGCACCCCGACTTGCCTTTGTAGAGGCCGCCTTCCGAGGCGGGCGCTTTTTGCACGCTATGGCCATTCAATTTCAGGATTCCAGACGCGACAACCCGGATTAGCCCGGGATCAATCCCCGTAGGTCGGCGACACGGGAACGCTCGCCTCATCCACATCGGGCGGCATAACGGGAAGAGCCGGAACCACTGGCTGTGACTTCCGGGGTTCCTTGAACTGCGGAAGCTTGACGTCCCAAGCCAGTCCAAGTTTCTTCAACGCCAGAATTCCATACCAGTTGATATCAACCTCATACCAGGCCAAGCCATGCCGTGCCACTTGAGGGGCCGCGTGATGGTTATTGTGCCAGCCTTCACCAAACGTAAGCATCGCTACCCAAAAGCTGTTCGTCGACGTATCGCCGGTTAGGAATCGCTGCGATCCCCACATGTGCGTCGCGGAATTCACCAGCCACGTGGAGTGCAGTCCAAAAACCGTCCGGAAGAAAAATCCCCACAGCAGGCACGACCATCCCCCAAGCACAAACATCGCCACCGCCACGAATCCCATCGGAATCCAGTGCCACTTGCTGATCCATACGTGGAATTTATCCTTGCGCAGGTCTGGAACGTAGGGCAGCAGCTCATCCGCTTTGTTGTGCATCGCCTTGCCCGTTAGGATCCAGCCCATGTGCGCCCACAGCCCGCCGTCCTGCGGCGAATGCGGATCGCCTTCCTTATCCGTATTCTGGTGGTGAACGCGGTGAGTTGCCACCCAGGCGATCGGTCCGCCTTCCAGCGCCAGCGTGCCGCAAGTCGTCAAGAAGTACTCCACCCATTTCGGAGTCTTATACCCGCGATGCGTCAGCAATCGGTGATAGCCCATGCCAATGCCCAGGCTTCCCGCCACCCACCAGAACAACACCGCCAGGGCCAGGCCCTTCCACGTAAAGAAAAAGAACGCCGCAATCGCGCCAACGTGAAAAACAATCATAAACAGTGTAGTCACCCAGATGATTGGCTGGGTAAATGTTTTATCGCGCTTGAAGATGCTCATGGCTCTCGCAGTCCCTCGTTCCGGTTCTTTCAACTCCGATTCCCAACGTAGCATGCGCGCCAAAAATCTTCTGTAATACTTCTGTAATCCCCTCCCTCGGTTTACAGAACTGAAACATGCCAAAACCTGTCCGTTGTTACACCTTTTTTCTCTTATCTGACCCTCTGTACAGGTATGCCGCAGGAACCCTTGCTACCCAACGCACTTGCTGAGTTTCTTGATTCCTACTTATCATGGGAAATCGCTGTTTGAGGTCGATTGCAGCTATTCCCGGCTGATTGGAACCCATGCAGCCTGATACGAATTCCGGCGCGCCACAAAATCTCTCCTCCTCAAGAGAGCCGCGCACCTCTGCGGACGAACGCCTGGAACTCTTCGAAAAACGCCAGCAGGAACTCTGGCGCCTCACTTTTTTTATCCTCTTTCTCGTTAGTGTGGCCTTCGCCTGGATGTCCTGGGACTGGATCAAGTCGTCAAAACTTTACCTTGAGGCGCTCCCCTTCGGTCTGGTCGCCCTCGTCGCCCTGCTCGGCTTCTATGTCTGGGACAAAACCAAGAAAATCGCGGAACTAAAAGGTCTGGTCCGCGGCCTCGACAAAAAGGACGCCGTCCTCCCCAGCGACAACCAGCTCCAGCAGCTCTTTTCCATGATTTCCAAGTCGCAGCAGGGCTTTCGCGACCTCATCGATTCCTTCGACGACATCCTCCTGGCGATGGATCTTGAAGGCGAGATTCGCGCCGTCAATCGCAGCTTTGCCGACCTGGTTGGCAAGCCCTTCCAGGAAATCATCGGCTGCCGCCTCCATGAATTTTTTGAGGATGTGGACGGGAACCCGATCGAAGTCCTCCAAACCGGAAAGACCAGATTTCTCGAACGCCGCATCTGGTCCGGCGTCATTCATGTCCGCCTCAAGAAGCGCAACGCCGTCTATTTTTTCGACTGCGTCGCCCACGCCATGCTTCGCGACGACGAGGTCCATGGCGTCACCGTCCTCGCGCGCGACATCACCGCCATGAAGCGCAGCGAGGCTCGCTTCACCGAGCTCTTTGAAACACTTCAGGAAGGCATCTACATCGTCACACCCGAAGACAAGATCCTCGAAGTCAATCCCGCTCTCGTCAGAATGCTCGGCTATTCTTCCAAGGAAGAACTGATGTCCAAGCGGGTCTCCGAAGTCTTCGCCGACGAGTCTCAGCGCAGTTCGATCGTCCACGAAATCAGTCGCGAAGCCAGCCCCCGCGGCCACGAACTCACCCTGCGCCGCAAAGACGGCCAGCCTGTCTATTGCCTCAACACGGCTTCGGCTGTGCGCGACACCACCGGCCACGTCATCCGTTTCCAGGGAGCCCTCGTTGACATCACCGAGCGCCGGGCCATTGAGAAACAGCTTCACCAGCAGCAGGAATTCGCCCGCCGACTGGTGGACAGTTTCCCTGACCTGATCTTCGTCGTGGATACCGAACGACGCTACAACTTCGTCAGCCCCAAGTTCAAGGAAGTCCTCGGTTACGAGCCGGCCGAAGTCGTTGGCCTCACCTTTGGCGAGCGCACCCACGTCGACGACCGCCCGGCGATGATGGCCCTTTTCGATGATTTGGTCGCAGGAAAACTGAACTTCGCTTCCATTGAAGTTCGCGTCCGCCACAAGCAGGGCGAATGGCGCAGCCTGAAGTGTAATTTCAGTCCGCTTTTCGACGAGCAGGGCAAAATCGAAGGCGCTGTCGTTTCCGGTCGCGACGTCACCGAAGTAAAGCGCCTCGAAAGCCAGCTCATCCAGGCCGAAAAACTCGCCGCCATGGGCCAGATGCTCGCCGGTGTAGCTCACGAATTGAACAATCCCCTTACCGCAATCCTCGGTGCCAGCGAACTACTCCGCGAGCGCCAGGGTGTGGACGACAATACCAAACGCCAGCTCGAAATGACCCATCGCCAGGCTCGCCGCGCCGCGCGCATCGTCCAGAATCTCCTCGAATTTTCACGTCCCGCCTCTCCCCAGAAAAAGACGCTGGATCTCAACGTAGTCATCGACCGCACCTTGCAGCTCCAGGATCATTCCCTCCGCCGTAACAATGTGGAGGTCGAATTTCAGGCCGTTCCCGGTTTGCCGCCCATTGTCGGCGATGCCAATCAGCTCATCCAGATTTTCTTGAACCTGATCAGCAATGCCGAGCAAGCCATCCGCGAAGCGCGACCCAGCGGCCGCATCCAGATTCGCCTGGGCCGCTCTGGGAATCGTGTCACCGCCACGGTGCAGGACGATGGCGTCGGGATTGCCCCCGAAGTGCTGCCGAAACTCTTCGACCCGTTTTTCACCACCAAGCGCCCGGGCGGCGGCACCGGTCTCGGCCTCAGCATCTGCATGTCGATTGTTCGCGAACACGGCGGAAATATCGAAGCATCTTCACTACCTGCCGGCGGTGCCGCCTTCACGGTTACACTGCCGGTCGCTGAGCCGGAAGCCGGCCGGCGTGCCCCTTCCAAGATCGATTCGGGTTCCGGCGAACGCGCCATGCCCACCCTCGACGCCTTCTCGAAACACACCGTCCTGGTCCTCGACGATGAAGAGAGCATCCGCATGCTCCTCACCGAGGGTCTTGCCGCGTACGGCTTAAAAGTCGATTGTGCGGCTACCGCAGAGCAAGCTTTAAGCCTGATTCTCAACACCCGCTATGACGTGATTCTCTGCGACTTGAAGCTTTCCGGCTCCGGCCCTAACGCCGACGGTTACGGCGTTGCGCAACGCTTGAAAATCGCCTCCGTAGCCAATCAGCCTGAGATTATTTTCATGTCCGGGGAATTGATGTCCGAAGATAACACCAATCTTCCCCCGGGAGTCCGGCGCCTTCAGAAGCCGTTTCGCGTTTCGGACGTCCTGCATATATTGACCGAAATTTTCAGCCCCTCGCCGGTCCAATCCACCGGGCAATAAAAATCCAATAAATCCCTGCCACGCGTAGCGGCCACCTTCAGGTGGCCCAGCTTTCTTAATGAGAGGTACGAACGGTTAGAGGGAGTTTCAAGCCGATTCCCAGAAACACTTGCGGCAAGCGAACTTTCCCGCCTATTTGCCGGTCTTCCCAACGGGCGCGTCCACGCCAAAATCCCACACGTAAAGGTTCAGCCCGTCTTCCAGCGCCTCCGCCAGCACATACTCTCCCGGGGGCAAGGCTTGGCTCAGCGTAAATCGGTAAACGTTAGGCGCCACTTCCCACCTCTGCATCGAGATCTCGTTCATATTTTCGCTGACCGCCTGGCCAAAGAGCGTGTTGATCGATTCCAGTTGCCGGTTGTTCCGCCCCACTTTGGTTCGCACCAGTTCCACGTCCGGCCCGGACTCGCCCGCCCTGCGGCTCTTCTTGATCGTGCTGGTTGAATTGGGATCCGGTGGCGCTTCCCGCAAATAAAATTCCGGGTTGTTGGTTTTCACGCGCACCACGGCGCGCGATCCTTGCAGCACCACGCTCTGTTTCCCCGGCACAAGTGGTACGGGGGACATTACCTGCGCGATCAGCCGCTTCTTGTCCATTTTTATTTCGGATCCCGCCTGGTCCAGGATTCGGATCGTTTTCCCCTCCACTAGAAACATCCCCTCGCCCGACGGCAGAAACGCCCCGTCACCTACTCGGAGACTCGCGTCTATGTCCGCCACGTTGTCCATCCGTCGGGCTTCTTCCTGTTTATGGACTTTTTCTACCAATTCCGTGGACCGCTTTTTCTCTTCCTCTTCCATCTTGGCCGTCGCGTTCCAGTCCACCATGGAAGCTGGCAACTCCTCCCAGGCCCCCCGTTCCAGGCTGTAATACCTTACGTGTTCCCCGTTACGCTCGTATTCCCGCACCAATTGGTAGGTGCCGTCGGTCAGCATCAGCTTCAATCCCCGCGGATAGACTTCCCCCTTTTTTTCAGGGGCCACAGTTTTCGGTTCTTGGCCAAAGCCCAAATCTCTTAGGGCGAAGGAATGGAGTAGCAAAAGGCACAGGCCCACGACAAAGCTGGGAAGGAGAGTACTGCTGGTGGGACGACGAGCCATGAAGACTCCGGGTTGCGCGTCTGCAACACGTCGAATGCACTGTCTGTAAGCAGGATAGCTCGGGCTTGATGTAAACCGCAAGGCAGCTTAACGGGGACAATACGTCAACACGTGAACGGCTGGGGAATCGGGCGGATATCCCCCGCGGGGTAGTCGGCGCGCTGCTAGTGCGAGCAGCGCGGGAACAGGGTTACCAGAACCATTAGGTCCGACAGGGTGAACAGCCACTGGTCGGCCTGCGCGCCAGCCGCTTCCGCAGCCCGGGCGATCATCCCAAGATGCCGGCTCTTCGCGAAATTGTGCACGTGCTCCACGCAAATGCCAGTCAGGCTGGCTACTTCCGTGTCGGTGAATATCTTCTGACTCGATTTGACGGTAACCACGGGTTGCCTCTCGTTTGCTTCTTCTTCCGCCGTCTCTCACCACTTGTGATGCTCAACGTAGGTTAGAAGATGCAGATCACTAGAGCAATAGTCGTTCCGTTTCATGACGGCAAAACTTCTTCACTAGTACTTTTTTGTTTGCCTGTGGAAATGCGCCATTTCCCGCATATTCGGTATTTTTGGGGTACGGGTACTTGTAAAGTTTGTAAGGCGGCTATATGCAAAAACATACCGAACTTGAGAACTTCCTACAGCTTTCGGGAAAGTTTCGCGTCGATTTCCCTGACTTGTTTTGTATGTCTAATCTGATGTGCTGCAATCATTTCCATCCATTCATACGTGTTTAACATCCCGAGAAGCGGATGTTGCCAGCAATAAACGCTCAAATCTCTCCGTTCTGTTTCAGAAATAAACGCCAGTGTGCGCTCGCGCACCCGCCTTAATCCGCCCAGCATTGTCTCTTTTTCCCCCACCAGGCTGGCATCCAGCGGCACCGGCGATTTTCGGCGGATCACCCTCGCCTCCACCAGCCACATTGGTAAGTGCATGCGCTTCCGGAAGGGAACTGGAATTGGTGTTTTTTGTGTCAACTGATCGGCACGAGTGACGATTCCCCGTTCCACCACCACCAAGTGAGCCACTAGTTCCGCGGCTGACCATTCATTCAGCCCGGGACACTTGTCCCAGTTTGTGGGGGGAATCGCATCGGCTGCTCGAAAAAAAGCAGTCTGCGCGCGCGTCAATTTCTCGCGGATCGGCTGAAGTGATGTCATTCGAACGACTCTAAAGTCTAGACCGTGGCGCCGCCTGCCTCTTCGAAGGCATGCGCCAACTGCAAAACGCGCGCCTCGCCGAACGCCGGCCCGAATATCTGCAGCCCCACAGGCAGCTTCCCGCAGATCTTTCCGCATGGCACCGAAATCCCCGGCAGGCCCGCCAGAGACCCCGTAACCGTATAAATATCAGCAAGATACATCTGCAAGGGATCGTTCGTTCGCTCCCCCAGATTAAACGGCGGCACCGGGGAAGTTGGCGTCACGATCGCATCCACCTTCTGAAACGCATTCCGGAAATCCTGCGCAATCAGCGCCCGCACTTTCTGCCCCTTCAGGTAATAGGCGTCGTAGTAGCCCGCCGAAAGCACATACGTCCCCAGCACAATCCGCCGCTTCACTTCCGGCCCGAATCCCGCCCCTCGCGTTTTCCGGTAAGTGGCCACCAGCGTATCAGCCTCTTCCCGCAGGCCGTACCTCACGCCGTCATACCGCGCCAGGTTGGAGCTCGCCTCCGCCGTCGCGATAATGTAGTACGTCGCGATCGCATAGTCCGTATGCGGCATCTGGATGTCCATCACCTGGCAGCCCAGTTTGCGCAACAATTCAATCCCCGCCGTGATTTTTCCCCGAACCCCCGAGTCCATCCCAGCCCCGAAGTATTCCCTCGGGATGCCGATCTTCATCCCCTTCACGGGCTTTTTCATTTCCGCGGAATAGTCTTCCACGGGCGCCGTCGTCGACGTCGAATCGTTCGGATCACGTCCTGCCGTTACCTTCAGTACCGCCGCAACATCGGCAACGTTTCGAGCAAACGGACCAATCCGATCAAGCGACGACGCGAACGCAATCAATCCATACCGCGAAACTCGTCCGTAGCTCCCCATCATCGCCGGTATGCCGCAAAACGCTCCCGGCTGCCGGATCGACCCTCCCGTATCCGTCCCCAGCGAAGCTACCGCCAAATCCGCCGCCACCGCCGCCGCCGATCCGCCGCTCGACCCGCCCGGCACCGTGCCCGGCGCCGCCGGATTCTGCACCGCCCCATACGCCGAATTTTCATTCGAACTGCCCATCGCAAATTCGTCGCAATTGGTCTTTCCCAGAATCACCGCGCCGGCCTCTTCCAGTCGGCTAACAGCCGTCGCATCATAGGGTGGAACGTAGTTGTTCAGAATCTTCGAGCCGCAAGTTGTCCGTACACCTCGCGTGCTGATTACATCCTTCACGGCAATCGGCACACCGGCCAGCGCCGGCAGCGGCCTGCCCGCCGCCACGGCCGCGTCAATCCTGTCCGCCTGTGCGTAAGCCCGCTCCTCACTCAGCGTCAGGTACGCGTTCAACTCCCCATTCCGCACAGCTATCTTCTTGAAGTGCTCCGCCGCCAGCTCCCGCGCCGAAACCTTCTTCCCCGCAATCGCCGCCTTAACGCTTTCAATCGTCCAGCTCGTCGCCATCCGCTCTCCGAACTCTCTGTGCCCTCTGTGTTCCGAACTCTGTGAACTCTGTGTTAAAAGAGCATTCAGCCAAGCGCAAATCTACCCGCGAAGCACGTCCGTTCCTTTACCTCTCAATGACCTTAGGGACCCGGAAATACGGCGCCTCCGGATCCGGCGCCTGCTTCAATATGTCCCCCGCCACCGCGCAGGGCACCACCACATCCTCGCGCAAAGTCGCGTCCGCCGTCTGATCATCCGCCAACACCTGCGCCATCGGCTCCACGTTCGCCGTATCCAGTTCGTTCAGCTTCCCGATGTATTCCAGAATCTCGTCAACCTGCGCGCGGTACGTCTCCAGCTCCGCCTCGCTCAAATCGAGGTACGCCAGCTCCGCCACTCGCAACACATCTTCCCTTGAAATTTTCATTTGATATCCCTTTTGCTGGCTGCGACCACGAATTGTGAATTCTAGCATTTCTTTAGGGGGGTCGGAGCTTTAGCTCCGACAAGAGCAGAGCCAATGAATGGGCTTTAGCCCCTGAGGAAACTCTTTGGGTTATCGGCCGAGCCGCAATCCGTGGAAATTCACCGGCTAACTGCCTCCGCGGTTTTCCGCGGATACTTCGTGCTGACGTAATCGTCGAGCAGCTTTTTGAACGCCGCCGCCAGTTCATCGTAATTGCCTTCGAGCGTCATCGCCTTTTGCCCGTCAATGTACACCGGGCAGCGGGGCGCTTCGCCCGTCCCCGGCAAGCTGATGCCAATATTCGCGGCTTTCGATTCCCCCGGCCCGTTCACGATGCAGCCCATCACCGCCAGCGTCATCGTTTCCACACCGTCGAACTGAGTCTTCCACGTCGGCATCATCTCGCGAATATAATCCTGCGTCCGCTCGGCCAATTCCTGAAACGTTGTGCTCGTCGTTCGTCCACAGCCCGGGCACGCCGTCACGCTAGGCGAAAACGACCGCAGCCCCAGCGCCTGCAGCAACTCGCAGCACGCGTACACTTCCTCGCGCCGGTCGCCGCCCGGCTTTGGCGTCAGCGAAATCCGGATCGTATCCCCAATCCCCTCCGCCAGCAGCACGCCCAGCGACGCCGACGACCACACCAGCCCCTTCATCCCCATCCCCGCTTCGGTCAATCCCAGGTGCAGCGGCTGCTGTGTCTTCCCCGACAAATCGCGATAAACGGTAATCAAATCCCGTGGCCGCGAAGTCTTGCACGAAATAATAATCTGGTCGTTCCTCAGTCCGCTCTCAAGCGCCAATTCCGTCGATTGCAGTGCCGAAAGCACCATGCAATCGTTAATAATCTCTTCGCTTTCTTTTCCCAGGCTCTGGTCGGTGTTTTCCTGCATCTTGCGCATCACCAGTTCTTGATTCAGCGAGCCGCCGTTCACGCCGATGCGCACCGGTTTGCCGTGGTCCACCGCCACCTTGCAGATCGTCGAAAACTGTTCGTCCCGCCGCTGCCCCGCGCCCACATTGCCCGGATTGATGCGGTACTTATCCAGCGCCGCCGCGCACTCCGGATACTTCGTCAGCAGCACGTGCCCGTTGTAATGAAAGTCGCCGATAATCGGCACGTTGCAGCCCGCGTCCAGCAGCCGCTTCTTGATCACCGGCACGGCCGCCGCCGCTTCCGGCACGTTCACCGTCCAGCGCACAATTTCGCTGCCCGCTTCGGCCAGCTCCAGCGTCTGCTTCAGCGTGGTCTCCACGTCCGCTGTGTCCGTGTTGGTCATGGACTGCACCACAATCGGCGCGCCTCCGCCCACCGTGATGTTCCCAACCTTCACGGCATACGTTCTCTTCCGCGGATGCCGCAGCGCGGCGGCATCAAATCCCGCAATCTGGTTCAACATATCCATCTATTTTATCAGTCCCCGCACAATTCTGCCGCATGTAGGTCGCCCGTGGTGCCTGTCTCGATCCAGTCGGGAGTCCGGCCTTGCGAATCGGGAAGCCCAAAATAGTTCTTGACATATTCCTGTATGGGAATATAATCCAACCATGCCTCGCGCCTCCACCACCTCCGACGCCTTCAATGCCGTGGCCGAGCCCCGCCGCCGCGACATTCTCTCGTTTCTCGTATCGCAGGAGCGCCCTGTAAACGAC
This sequence comes from Candidatus Sulfotelmatobacter sp., assembly GCA_035487095.1. Classification (GTDB taxonomy): domain Bacteria; phylum Acidobacteriota; class Terriglobia; order Acidiferrales; family UBA7541; genus Acidiferrum. Next base: position 11,544 of record DATHMM010000062.1, on the reverse strand, counting down.
ATCGTTATGAATCTCAATCTGCCGCAGCCTTCCGTCTCCAAACACCTCCGCGTGCTTCTGGAAGTCGGTCTGGTGGATGTGCGGCGGGAGGGCCGCCAGATGTTTTACCGCACCAACGCCGACGCCATCAAGCCGCTCCATGAATGGACCGGCACATTTGAACGCTTCTGGCGGCATCAGCTTGCCCGTGTGAAAGAGCGCGCGGAAGCAGCCGAAAAGCCCAAATAGGATTTCCAATCCAATCCCATCAGAGGAGAAAAACATGAGCTCACCCGCACCAAGCATGTTGGACAATTTGACGCTGAACATCACGCAGGAAATTCATGTAAGCGCGTCGCTCGAAACAACCTTCGCGGCGCTGCTCGAGCAGCTCGGCCCCTACAACGAAGTGGGCGAAGGCAAGCCCATGCCCATGACCATCGAGGCATGGCCCGGCGGCCGCTGGTTCCGCGACCTCGGCCAGGGCAACGGCCATTACTGGGGCACCGTGCAGGCCATTAAGAAACCGACCCTGCTCGAAATCTGCGGCCCGCTCTTCATGTCTCATCCGGTGGCCAACAATCTTCAATACCGATTGAGCGAAGTGCCGGGCGGGACGCTGATCAAATTCCATCATTCCGCGTTTGGCCTGCTCGTCGAATCCGACCGCAACGTGCAGAACGGGTGGAAATACATCCACGAGCGCGTCGTCCGCCGCGCCGAAGCCAGCTCATCTCTTCGTTCTTCCATGTAGCGCTGGCTTTCATGCCAGCTCTTTTGGATTTGACAATCCGTTTTCTCGTTTTACCCGCTAGGGCCAGGCTGCTTGCAGCCGGCGCCCCGGGAAAGTAAAAAATAAAAAGGAGCTTTCCATCATGTCAAAACAAGAAGAAGCAGGACTCATCCTCAAGCTGTACGATCTGCGCCGCGAAGAGACCATGCGCAAAGCGCGCGACTGGTATTTTCGCGACTTCAATCCCCAATCGTTCGCCGATTTCAACGCCGCGATGTTCAGCGAAAATAGCGGCTATCTGCGCATGGTCGTCAGCTATTGGGAAATGGCCGCCTCGCTCGTCAAAAACGGCGCCATCAGCGTGGAACTTTTCGCCGACAGCAACGGCGAGCACATCGGCGTCTTCTCCAAGATCGAGCCGCTCCTCGGCGAGATCCGCGCCGCGTACGGCCCGCAATTCGCCACCAGCTTCGAGAAGCTGATCGACGCCGTCCCCGACGGCCGCAAGCGAGTCGCCGAGACACGCGAGCGTATGAAAGCCGTCCGCGCCCAAATGGCCCAGTCCCAGCAAAAACACGCCAAGACGGCGTAAATCGCCGGAAGCCGCCGCTGATAGTGGAAGCCCATCCGTTGTGTTGAGACCGACGGATGGGCTAACTTTCGGGACCTTTGATAAAACAGAAAGTTGTGAGAATTCGCTTTACCTCACGGGGGGCAGCCAGATGTCCTGATCCACGTAAGCTTTCAGGGGCGTGCCGACGGGGATGTCCACGTCTTTTCCGTGCTTAATAAGGCCGATGGGGCCGAAGAGAACGGTCAACGCCACCGTCGCGCCGGTTTTGCTGTCGCCTTCTTTGCCTTTCGTTCCACGAAGATGAATGTGGTTGTTCCCGGCCACCAAATACTGCAACTGGACGTTCAGTTCCCCGGGTTTTCCCATCATTCCGGCCTTCTTTGCCGAGGAAACGGTCGCAACCGCGTGCGAACCTTTCGCGACCACCACGCTTTCGCCCACTTTTAGATCCTCATCCAGAACAAACTCAACCGGATCACCCTCGTGCGCGCTCTTGGAGTTTACGTCGGTCGCGAACTTCAGCGGGACCTCCGTGCTGTCTCGCAGCAGGCAGCCGCCGGAAGGAGTGCAGGCTGGTATGGGGGAATCGTTGGCTGGAGCCGCGGTTAGGGCCGCCGCTCCGTGTGCAGGTTCCACTGCTGCGGATGGCTTGGCTCCGTGCGCGGCGAGCATCGCTTCCATCACCGATTGATCCACGCCGTCGTTTTTCAATTCCACTAGCGCCTCTGCCGAAACGTCAAACGATGTGCTGCTCGTTTGAATGGCTTTCACAATCAGGCTGGGCGCGAAGCCCTGTTTCGTCATGGTCAAGACGTCTGCGTTTGTTAATGGCTTTTCTGTCTGCGCAATGGCTAAGGGAGCGACAGTCAGGCAGAGCAACAGCAAAGCCAGTTTGAATGGCCGTTTCATGGGAGTCCTCTCGGTTGAATTAATCACAAATATTAGACCTGGCGGTGCGATGCTCTGGGTAATGCAATCCGTGGCGAACGTATGCTAAACGTTAACGTGGGCCACCGGGGGCTAGTGATAGAGGGAGAGTCGCCATAGAATTTCGGGGTGAATGAACGTGAGCAGTACTGAGATGTGGGGCAAACTCTGGGAGAGCGGGGAACTGCGCGATGAGCAAACTGATCATGTGGAATCTGATGACGCTCGATGGATATTTTGACGGGGCGGAGAACTGGGCGCTGGATTGGCACCAGTATGCGTGGGGCGAAGAACTGGAGCGGATGTCGATCGAGCAGTTGCGCGTGGCGGACATGCTTTTGTTCGGGCGGGTGACGTATGAAGGAATGGCGGCGTACTGGAAGACGGCGCAAGGCGAGGTGGCCGGGTACATGAACAGCCTGCCGAAGGCGGTGTTTTCCCGGACGCTGGAGCGGGTGGATTGGCAGAACACGAAGCTGCTGAAAGGCGACGTTAAGAAAGAAGTGGAAGAGCTGAAGCGCAAGGGCGAGAAGAATATTTTCGTGTTTGGCAGCGGCGATTTGAGCGCGACGCTTTTGGAGTTGGGGTTGTACGACGAGTACCGGTTGTGTGTAGTGCCGACAGTGCTAGGGAGCGGAAAGCAGCTCTTTGGCCGCAAGCTGAGCCGCAAGAGAATGAAGCTGTTGGAATCCCGGCCCCTAGCTTCGGGGAGCGTGCTGCTTCGCTATGAACCGTATCCGGAGTAGCCGGACTTGGCCGTAGGGATGGCCAATCTGATGATTGGCCGCTACAGGGGCGACCACCTGGGATTGACCAAACTCAGGTCGGCGCGTCCAATCGGGTGACGGACGTATGATGCTTTGCGGAGGGGAGGCATTCCGATGAATAGGTTGAATCTTAGGCGCGAGCGATTTTGCGTTGCGGGGCTGCTTGGGCTTCTAATGCTTGCTGCGGTGTGCGCGGCGCAGCCTGCGCCAACTCCGCGCTTGGTGGATCTGACGGCTGCCGACGGGACGAAATTGAAGGCCACGTTCTTCCCGGCGGCGAAGCCTGGTCCCGGCGTTTTGCTGCTTCATCAATGCAATCAGCAGCGCAAGGGTTGGGATGGACTGGCGACGAAACTGGCGGCTGCCGGAATTTCCGTCCTAACTCTGGATTTCCGCGGCTATGGGGAAAGCGAAGGCACGGCGCCGAAGGATTTGCCGCAGGCCGAGGCCGCAAAAGTTTTGAATGAAAAATGGCCCGGGGATGTGGACGTGGCGTACAGCTACCTGGTGTCGCAACCCGGCGTGGATCCGCACTTCGCCGGCGCGGGCGGCGCAAGCTGCGGCGTGAATCAGGCCATCCATCTGGCGATGCGGCACTCTGAGGTGAAATCGCTGGTCCTGCTTTCGGGGAACGCGGATCGCGAGGGGCGCGCATTTTTGACCGCCTCGGAAAAAATGCCGGTGCTGCTTTCTGCGGCGAAGGACGATGCCGGAGCAGTGGAACTTATGGAATGGCTGTACAGTCTTTCGACAAATCCGGGAAGCAAGATTGTGGAATATCCGGATGGCGGGCATGGCGTAAATATTTTTGCGGCGCATCAGGATTTGCCGGTAATGATTGTGCAGTGGTATGTGCAGACGCTGGTAAAAACGCCGGGAAGCGCGCCGGTGAATTCCGCGCGACACGGCGATCCCTCCGCGATCCTGAAACTCATCGACTCGCCGGGCGGGGCGGATAAAGCGGCACAGCAACTCGCATCCGCCCGGCAGAAGGACCCCCACGCGATACTTTTCGACGAGGGCCTGGTGAATATGATCGGATACGAACATTTGCAGGATGGGGACAACAAAGGTGCGATTGAAATTCTCAAGTTGAACGTTGCCGCGTTTCCCGATTCCGCGAATGTCTACGACAGCCTCTCCGACGCGTATCTCGCTGATGGGCAAAAGGATTTGGCGCGGGAGAATGCAAAGAAAGCGCTGCAAAAGCTCGCGACGGATACCAGCGGCACCGTGGCGTTCCGCAAAGGACTTCAGGAGAGCGCGGAAGGGAAGTTGAAGCAGTTGGGAGAAAAGCCTTAGTGGTGGCCTTGCGAAGAATAGAGAAAACCTAACTCAGAGAACTCTGACCAGGTCGGGGTAAACGCCGAACGCTGAGATTTCGCAGAGAAGAGTGAAGAGTGGTATTGTGCTCGCCTGCTGGATAGACTTTGGGGAGGCCGGTCCGGAGTTTAATCGGAAAAGTGGTGTGGCGGGAGGCGGCGCGGATGGCGGATCGAGCAGCGGTGGTTGAGAGCGCACCTCTTGGCGCGGGCGAGGACAAGCGGGTCGAGCACTTCGATGTTCTGATCGTGGGCGCGGGGCTTTCCGGAATCGGCGCGGCGTATCACCTGCAAGTGGAATGCCCGAAAAAAAGCTATTTGATTCTGGAAGGCCGGAACGCCGGCGGGGGAACCTGGGACCTGTTTCGCTATCCCGGAGTGCGCTCGGACTCCGACATGTACACGCTGGGCTATCGGTTTCGTCCGTGGCGTGAGGCGAAAGCGATTGCGGATGGGCCGTCCATTTTGCGCTACATCCGCGAGACGGCGCAGGAATACGGAATCGATCAGAAAATTCGCTACGGCCATCAGGCGAAAGTGGCGCGCTGGTCGTCCGCGGATGCGCAATGGACTGTGGAGGCCACGAAAGCCGACGGGTCGGCGGCGCAATTCACCTGCGGCTTCCTTTACATGTGTAGCGGCTACTACGATTACGCCGGCGGCTACATGCCGGGCTGGCCGGGAATGGAGAAATTCCGCGGGCAGGTCGTCCACCCGCAGCAGTGGCCCGAGAATCTCGACTACAAAAATAAGCGCGTCATCGTAATCGGAAGCGGCGCAACGTCGGTGACGCTGGTGCCGGCGATGGCAGAAGCGGCCGCGCACGTCGTGATGCTGCAGAGGTCCCCATCGTACATTCTCGCGCTGCCATCGCAGGACGCCGTTGCCAATTGGCTGCGGGGAAAAGTGCCGGCGCGGCTGGCGTACGCGATTGTGCGCTGGAAAAACGTGCTGGTGGCGATGTACCTCTTTAACCAGTCGCGCAAGAATCCGGAAAAGATTAAGAAATGGCTGCTGGATTTGGCGCAGAAGTCGCTTGGGCCCGAATTCGATGTGGCGAAGCACTTCACCCCGCGCTACAACCCGTGGGACCAGCGGCTGTGCTTCGTTCCCGATGAGGACCTGTTTCGCGCGATCAAGAGCGGAAAAGCTTCCGTCGTGACCGACGAGATCGAAGCATTCACCGAAAACGGATTGCGCCTGCGTTCGGGCGAAGAGATTGAAGCGGACATTATCGTTACCGCGACCGGCTTGAAAGTGCAGTTGATGGGCGGGATGGAAGTCTGGGTGGACGGGGAGCGGGTGCAGCTCTCGCACGCGATGAGTTACAAGGGAATGATGTACAGCGACGTGCCGAACCTCGCCTCGTCGTTCGGCTACACGAACGCTTCGTGGACGCTGAAGTCCGATTTGACCGCCGAGTATGTCTGCCGCCTGCTGAAGCACATGGACGCCGGCGGATACGCGCGCTGCACTCCGCGCAAACGCGATCTATCCATTGCGGAGCAGCCGGCCATCGATTTCAGTTCCGGCTATATCCAGCGGGCGATGGATGTGCTGCCGAAGCAGGGTTCGAAGCGACCGTGGCGTCTGCATCAGAATTATGCGCTGGATATGCTGGAGTTTCGTTTCGCGAGCGTGGACGACGGCACGATGGAATTTCTGCGCGCGGATAAACTGGGGAACGCAGAGTGAAGCGCACAGCGAACCTGCTTAAAACGTGTCATTCCGAACGCCGTTCGTCTTTTGAACGGCGTGAGGAACTCTTCTCCATCGCGCGTTCTCTGCGCGATGAATCTGCTTTTTTCTTCGATCTCTGTGAAACCCAGCTTCATAATCGCGGCTCACTTTTGCGGCCTTACGAGAGGCAGCGATCATGACGATGCTCCTTGTTTTTGTCGCTCTTGTGGTGTTGAGCTTGTGCGGACTTGTGATTTTCACGGCTGTCACCGCGCGTCGCGTCGAAAAAGCTTTGCCGCCCCGCGGACAATTTATCGAAGTTTCTGGGGCGCGAATCCACTACCTGGATAAAGGTTCGGGTCCGCCCATCGTGATTCTGCACGGGCTGGGCGGACAGATGGGCAATTTCACCTACGCGCTGCTGGAGCGATTGACGGGCGAGTTTCGCGTGATCCTGATGGACCGGCCGGGCTCCGGTTATTCAAGGCGCGCGCCCGGCGCGACGGGGCGGCTCTCGGAGCAGGCGGCGATCGTGGCCGAGTTCATCCGCAAATTGAAACTGGACCGGCCGCTGCTGGTTGGCCACTCGCTCGGAGGCGCGATCGCTTTGGGAGTCGCGCTCGATCATCCGGAAGTAGTGAACGGCCTGGCGCTCATCGCACCGCTGACGCACGTTCCGAAAGACGTGCCCGCTCCCTTCCGGGCGCTGGACATCAAATCCGATTTTTTGCGCTGGCTGGTCGCTTGGACTGTGGCGACACCGATCGGCATTCGCCGCGGGCAGGCGATTCTCGATGCCATCTTCAGCCCGGAACCCGCGCCGGCGGATTTTCCCATTCGTGCCGGTGGGATTCTTGGCTTGCGCCCGCGGAGTTTTTTCAACACCTCAAGCGATATGCGCGCGGTAAACGTGGATCTGGGGGCCATGGTCGCGCGATATTCTTCGCTGCAGGTGCCGGTGCGCATTTTGTATGGAACAAGCGACCAGGTGCTGAGCCATCAGCTGCACGGCGAAGCGATGAAAGCGGAAAGTTCGCTGGTGAGCGTGGAGCTTGTGAATGGCGGTCACATGCTCCCGATCACCGCCCCGGATTTGACCGCGAATTTTATAAAGGCCGCGGCTCGAAGGTGATCGAGGCCCCAACCAGGTCAGGGCCGCTATGGTTATTTCAGGCGGCTGGCGACAGGGGCGTCGGGTGGCGAAGAGAGCGCGTTGGTGGTGACCATCGTGTCGCGGAACTGGCTGAATAGGTCGGCGATGGTGCTGGGCGAGTGCGGCACAAGCACGGTGTTGGTCCGATCGTTGGCCGCGATTTCCTTCAACGTATCGAAATACTGGGTTATCAGCACGAGTTGCATCACGTCGTGAGGCGTGGCGCCCGCCACCGCTTTCGCAAAATCCTCGATCGAATCCTTCAATCCGGCGATGATCGCTCTGCGTTGATTGGCGATGCCTTCTCCTTGCAGGCGCTTGGACTCGGCTTCCGCTTCGGCCTGTTTGACGGCCAAGAGCTTGTTGGTTTCGGCGCGGGAGACAGTGGCTTCGCGTTCGCGCTGCGCGGCGTTGATGTCGTTCATCGCGGCTTTCACCTTGGGGTCGGGAACGATGTCCGAGATCAGCACCTTGACGATGTTGTATCCATATTCGTGCATGGAGCTGTCGAGCGAGTCGCGAAGATCCTTTGCAATGTCGGCCTGGTTGAGAAACGTATCGTCGAGCTTCATTTTGGGGACGTGGCCGAGCACGACGTTGTAGACCATCGATTCGATCTGCTTGACGGGATCGGAAAGCTTGTAGAACGCGGACTCCACGCCCTCGGGAAGCACTTTGTACTGGATGGAAACCGGGATCTGCACAAACACGTTGTCCTGCGTCTTGGTTTCCACCTGTACGTCGAACTGCAGGACCTTCATGCTCATCCGGCGCACCACGTTTTCGATGAACGGTGTTTTCCAGTTGAGTCCCGGCCCCGCGACGCGCGCGAATTTGCCGAGGCGCTGCACGATGGCCACTTCGGCGGTTTGCACGGTGAAGACGGAGCCGAGGACCGCGCCGAGAACAAGCAGCAGAAAAATTACGCCAAAAATCGTGAATAGCGTCGCCAGAGGTTCCATGCATGGTCTCCTTGGTGCCGTGATGAGAGTAATTGAGAATTCATGCGCCAGGCGAGTTGAAGGCGCGGGTTGTCGTCGAGAAAGTAACACAGTGTAGAGGGAGCAGACGATTGGGAGGAATAATCGTAGCGGCCACTTTCAAGTGGCCTCTCTCGCCTGTGTAGGGGCCGTCGTCCGCACCTCACGCTTTGGAGTGCGGTGGCTGTGCCACCGCTTTTACGGACCAAACCCACCGACCAATTTCAGAGGGAGCCGCGGATGCCGAGCGCGTCTGCGTTCTCCCGCAGCGCAGCGATGCAGAAGGTAATGTGCTCGTCGAGCGGGACGCCTAGTTCTTCGGCGCCTTTGATCACATCCTCGCGGCTCACGCCTCGGGCAAACGCCTTGTCCTTCATGCGTTTTTTTACCGAACTCGCTTCGAGATCGAGGATACTTTTCGAGGGACGCACCAGCGTGCAGGCCACCAGGAAGCCGGCCAGCTCGTCGCAGGCAAACAGGGTGCGCTCCAGCGGCGACTGGCGCGGGACGTTGCAATAATCGGCGTGGGAAAGAATGGCTCGAATGATCTCCTCGGAGTAGCCCCGCTCGCGCAAAATTTTCGCGCCCTCGGCGGGATGCTCGCGGTCGGCGGCATGATCGGCGTTGGGCCACCGCTCATAATCGAAATCGTGGAGCAGCGCAGCGAGTCCCCACGTCTCTTCGTCGGCACCCTGCTTGCGGGCGTATGCACGCACGCAAGCTTCAACCGCCAGCATGTGCTTGCGAAGGCTTTCCGATTGGGTGAATTCGCATACGATCTTCCAGGCGTCTTCGCGCGTGGGCATGTGGTCTCCTGAGGAAAAGCAAATTGTAGCGTAGATTCTCGGGAACCGTGCAGTTTGAGGAATTTGAGCGGCTGCACTGGCGCCGCAAAAGTGGAAACTTCAACTTCGCCCTTAAAAGTGTTCCGATGTGAAAGGAATGTGCGGAATTGAAAACCACTTGAAAAAGAGAACGAAAGCACAACCTGTAGCGATGCAATGCTGCAAGCAGCACAAGGGGCTGTTGAAACGCCAGCCTCCCGGCCGGATGGACAGGCGAAAACAGGGCGGAAACAGGGGCGATTCCGGGCGTTTCCCACAAATTTTTCTGAAAAATACTATTGACAAGAATCCGTCACTCGAGTGACACTCCCATCGCGCCAGTAACTGCCTTCCCCCGAGAACGCTCCGACGTTCCTTCCTATCCGCACGCCGGAATAATCAAAAGTCAAACGAGGAGTGCCGGTGTCCGCACATTTGGATAAAGAGGCAACGATGAACTCATTGGAGATGGACCGCGAAGTCATTCGCTGCAAGACCTGCGGCCTGGTGCAATACCGCACGCGTACCGGCAACTGCCGTCGCTGTGTGCGGGCCCTGCCTCAGCGGATGGAATACCTGATTCCGCAGGAGGCCCCGCAGGAAGAAGTGGCTCCCGAAGCGATCTCCCCGAAGTTCGCGAATCAGGAAACGGTCGAGAACATCGGCCAGCGGATTCGCCAGCTCCGGGAGTCGCGCGCCATGACCCAGAGCCAGCTGCAGTCGAAATCGAAGGTCAGCCGCTCCTACCTCTCGCGCATTGAGAGCGGGCAGATGACCCCGAGCCTCGGCACGCTGGAGAAGATTTCCGAAGCGCTCAACGTCGGCCTGAACCGGTTCTTCATCCCGGAGTCGGACGGCGAGGCGCTCCTCGAAGATCCCTTCATCCAGGGGCTGCGCCCGTTCTTGCGGCAACTGGACTGGGAACAATGGCAGTCGATCTTGAAGAGGTTGCAGGCGATCAGCGATCACGTGAACGCCGCGCCGATCACTCTCCGCCCTATCGGTAACCCGGCTCGGCTCCCGCAGCCCGCGCCGGCGAATGGCAACGGGCAGCACGGGCACATCGGTCATGCCAGCCATTCGAATGGGCTGATCCCCGCGCAAGCCCATGGTCAGCCGCAGGGCTATCCGCTGCGGAGGCCAGGTATGCCCGTGTTCCAGCGCCCGCTGGCGCGGTAAGGAAAGGTTCGAGTAACAGGTAAGGGCTCAAGCGAACGGCGTCCCGATGGCGGGACGCCGTTTGTGTTTTTCCCATGTGATCAAAACAACGCCAATTTTGTACGCCTGTCGCCGCGTCCTCATACCGGGTCAGTCCGATCAACTTGTCTGGCACAACTAATCAGCCAAATGGAAGGTGATCATCAATCAGAGAGCCTTTCGTGATGGATTAGTTGCTGTTTTCCCGTCATACATCCAAAAGCAGTTTGCCAATCCAATCGCCCGACTCTCCAGCAACGCCTTCAATCAGCAGATGGCTGTGGTCTCTTTGTTCGGGTCAGGGTAGTGTGCCGGTCACGAGCAGGACCTGGTTTCGCGTGGCGACAGCAAATCCGTTCGTGCCCCAGCGAACCATATCCCGGCCCGGGCTGCCTGCTGCGGTTACAGATAATGTGCCCGTACGGCTGTAGTTTGTCTGAGCGAACCCAACGATAGAGACGTCTTTGGTAGTCGAATCATTGTCTAAGAAGAATACCTTTTGGTTCGCGTCGTCGACGGCCATGCTTGAGGGATTCATCAGGCTCGAAAAAACTCCCAACTGCTTATTGTTGACGGGATCCACGGCATAGCCGGAGCTGGCGTAGATTATGTTGCTGTCGCAGATTATGCCTGCCACGCCGACAATGAGATTGGGTGTGACCCCGGTCTGCTGAACTCCATTGCTATCGACGGACATGGTGTAAAACCCAAAACCGGTCGTTTGGTTATCGTAACCGTACAAGGTAGATGCCGAGCTGCAAAACGCCACGGTGCCGCTGCCCACGTTGTTTGCCGTCGTGTTAGGCAGCATCATTCCATTGCTAAAAATCGCTACGCCGGCTTGATCGGGCGCAATGGTGGGGAACGCGCGGGCTACCGCGATCATAGTTGAATTGGTCGGAGACACCGCAATGCTGGCGGCCACCTTGCCGCCATATATCGGATCCGCTCCCAGAGAGAAAGTCTGATCCACGGCGCTGGTTGCCAGGTTCACACGGGCAATCGATGCCGCACCATCAAGTCCCACATACAGGTAAGCTCCATCGGCGGAGAGAGCCATCACATCCGGTTCACTGCCCACGGGGATCGTGCTGGCAATAGTTGCATTTGCTGGATTGATGATCGCGATGGAATTCCCAATGCCAGGGACACTACCCGGAATCGTGGCGTAGATTCGGCTGCGTCCCGCGTCGTTGAGGAGATGATTCACGGTGAGATGGGCAAGGTCTGGGCCAGAAGCAGTTGCCGTGGAAACGGCCGCAAACGTCAGGCCGGAAGAAGTTGCGAGCGCGATGCCGTTAGTGCCGTATCGAATCAAATCCCAGCCCGGGCTCGACAGCCCGTTCAGGGGAGTTGAGTCCAGGAAAGCATAGGTGCTGAGGTTATAGCGTAGAACCGAATCGGCAGG
>DATHMM010000061.1:0-7404 GCA_035487095.1 Candidatus Sulfotelmatobacter sp. | reverse complement strand
TCGTCGTTCAAGTGCGTCAGCCGGGTGAGCTTTCCGCCGGGGATGGTAAACACTTCGTAAGGGCGGTCGGTGGTCGAGATGGTCGCCGCGAGGGTGCCATCCTTGGAGAACGAATAGCCGTCGACGTTGAGCCGCCCGCCGATGGCTCGGGAGATTCTTCCGTCGGCGAGGTTGACCAGAGCGACGGTCTGAGTGCCGTCATCGTCGGCGAGGAAATAGACGGACTTGCCATCCGGGGCGAAGCGCGGCTCATTGGCCATGCGGTCCAAAGACTTGGTGAGTATCTTTGCTTCCCCGCCGGCCGCTGGGGAGACGGCGACGTGTTTCGTGGCGTAGTAGAAAAGCTTCAGGTCAACCGTGGCGGTGTAAGTGAGCCACTTGCCGTCGGGTGACCAGGAAGGACGCTCTTTCTGGCCCGGAAATTTGGTGACCTGCACCGGGTGGGCGCCCTGATCGGTATTGTCGGCAGCAACCACCCAGATGTCGGAGTTGTAGGTGGTGTCAGGATCGGGTTTGGTGCGGTTGCTGGCGAAGGCGAGAGACTTGCCGTCCGGCGACCAGGCCGGCTGCGAATCGTCGTAATCGCCCGAAGTCACCTGGCGCTGGCTCTTTGCCGCGAGATTGAACACATAAAGATGGGTGCGGCGGCGGTCAATATAGCCGACATTGTCGTTCTTGAACTGCAGGCGGTCAATGACCCAGGGGGGCTGCGCCTTGGACTTTTTCGCAGCGTTATCATCAGCACCTTTGGATTTTCTGGCTGCGGCTTCGAGATCTTCCGGCGTTGGATCGCGAAGAATCAAAACCAGTTGCTTGCCGTCGGGCGCCCATTCGAACTCTTCGACGTCCTGCATCACCTCGGTCACGCGCTGCGCCTCGCCACCCTGGCGATTGAGCAGGTAGACCTGGGTTTTCTCGTCGTTGCCTTCCGCATCCTTGCGGCTGGAAAGAAACGCCAGATACTTTCCATCTAGCGACCAACGCGGGTGAGAGGACGACACGCCTTCGGCTGTGAGCGGGATGGCATCTCCGCCAGCAGCGGGCACCATCCAGATACGGGATTCCGGCTTGTCTTCTTTGAGCGAGGCTGAGTTGACGGTGAACGCGATCACTTGCCCGTCGGGGCTGATCTGCGCTTCGTGCGCTTCTTTCACGTCGAAGAGGTCATCGACGGTGATCGCGCGGGGCGCGGCCGGTTGCTGCGCGAGGGTAATGGAACCAGCCAGAAGATACAGTCCGGATAACGCTGCCAGAAAAGTCCTCATGCGAATGAACTCCGGTGGAGATTGGGATTAAAAAAAGACTCGCGGAGTTTACCACAGCCTGTGGGAGGCGGCGGCAGGATTGAGGAAGTGGAACGCTTGGCCATGAGCCGCCGCAATGAGTGGAACGAAACGGCTAGTACCCGAGGACAGGTGGCGCGCTCGAAAAAATTTTCGCCGAGGCGCATTTTTTTCTTGCATGGCAGAACAGAGAATGTATTCTTCGAAAGGTGAGCTTGCTTCAAGAAATTGGAAAGCGAGAGTCACTTTAGGAGGACGAGAGAAAAAAATTGAGCACTTTATCGCTGCCCGCCCAAATTCCTTCCCAAGCACTTCCCATCGCGAAAAAGAGAGCCGCAAAGTTGACGCTCTGGCCGCTTGTTGCCGCCACGTTTTTCATGGTGTCCGGCGGAACGTACGGCACCGAGGCAATTATCTCCGGCGCGGGTTACGGCCGCGGGATTCTGGTGCTGCTGTTTCTTCCGGTCCTGTGGTGCCTGCCGACGGCTTTCATGATCGGCGAGCTTTCCAGCGCGCTGCCGCACGAGGGCGGTTACTACGCGTGGGTGCGCCGCGGCCTGGGCAATTTCTGGGGCTTCCAGGAAGCTTGGCTTTCGCTGGCCGCCAGTATCTTTGATATGGCGATTTATCCCACATTGTTCGTGTTCTACCTGAAGCAGATGTCGCCGTGGTTTGGCGAGGGGAATCACGGGATCCTCGCGGGCTTGTTCGTGGTGGTGGCCTGCGCCGCACTGAATCTGGCGGGCATCCGGGTGGTGGGCATCACGTCGTTGTGGCTCTTCTTCCTGTTGTCGCTGCCGTTCGGGCTGATCGTGGTGCTGACGCCGGTGAAGTTGGGCGCGTTCGGGGGCGAACCACATGCGGCCGCGACTGGCGCGGGTGTGGGCCTGCTCGGGGCAATCCTTGTGGCGATGTGGAATTACATGGGATGGGATAACGCCTCGACCATCGCGCAGGAAGTCGAACGGCCGCAGCGGACTTATCCAAAGGCGATGATCGCGGCGGTGATCCTGGTTTCGATCACGTACGTTCTGCCGTTTGTGGCCGTCTACCTCACCGGAATGCCGGCCTCGGCATTCGCCGAAGACGGCTCATGGGCGGCGATTGCCGGCCAGCTGGGCGGCAAGGTGATGGGCTTCGAGTGGCTGCGCTTCATGGTGACGATCGGGGGAATGATGAGCGCGTTTGGCATGTTCAACGCGCTGGTGATGAGTTACTCGCGGCTGCCGCTGGCGATGGCGCGAGACGGCATGCTGCCGAAGGCGTTCGGCAAGGTGACCGGCAAGAACGGGACGCCATGGGTCGCGGTGGTGGTGCTGGCAAGCTGCTGGGCGCTTTGCCTGGGGCTGGGCTTCAAGCGGCTGGTGACGCTGGACATTATGTTGTACGGCGCGTCGCTGATGCTGGAGTTCGTGACGCTGGTGGTGCTGCGGGTTCGCGAGCCGCAGTTGAAGCGAGAGTTTCGCGTGCCGGGAGGCACGGCGGGGGCGGTTACCTGCGGGATCTTTCCGCTGGGATTGCTGCTGCTGTCGCTGGTGGAGAGCGATCGCGAAACCATACTGGGCATGAATGGGTTGCTTTTCGGAATGATTATTGTGGTGGCGGGGTTTGCGATGTACTACGCCACGCGGAAGATCCAGGCGCGGTTCGCGTCGGAGGCGGCTCCGCAGGGAGCGGCGGCGGACTGAGTAAGGGAGATGACCTAATTCACGTTGTCCGAAGCCCGGCTCAGAGGCCGGGCCTTTTTTTGGAGTGCGGGCCGACCGGGTCGGCCCGCTTTTGAGGACTCAACCACGTGACGAACATTTGTTTGGTAGCAAGGCCGACTGCGTAAAAGCGGAGGCTTCGCCTCCGCACTCAAAAGGAGTCCTCTTCCGTGTCGCAAGCATTTCTTCTAAACAACGATGGCGTTGAGATTTGGTATCCTGCTGGTCGTGAGATTCTGTTCAACCCCATGGCAATTATTGGCTAGCGGCATGCTTGGCGCCGCATTGTGTGGCGTCACGATCGCGTGGGCAGTGCCGGCGCAAAGAGGTGGAGCAAAAACGGTCCAGGCGACTGCGAACTCCGCCCCTTCCCCTTCCTCCGGGCCTTCCGGCTCGCAACAAGCCTCGGGCAACTTGGCCGCTCAGGCGCCGCGGACGGGCTTGAACGTAGTCGTGCTGGATCCTGCGCATGGTGGCACCGACCCGGGGGCGCGCGGAACGGAAGGCATCACCGAAAGCGATGAAGTGCTGCAATTCGCGTTTGCCACAAAAAAGGCACTGGAAGCGCAAGGCTTCCAGGTGATCCTGACGCGCGAAGGAAACGACGATCCGTCCTTCGATGACCGTTCGGCGCGCGCCAACGCGCAACGCGGCGCGGTCTTCATCACGATGCACATCGCCTCGACGGGATTGACCGGCACTGCGCGCGTCTACGTCGAACCGGACGCGCCGGCGCCCAGCAACATCCCCGGGCTGATTCCGTGGGACCGCGCGCAAACTCCCTTTCTGAGCCTGAGCCGCAAATTGGGCGATTTGGTACAGCAGGAATTGTCGAAACGTTTTAAAGGTTCGCCAGACACACTGCAGACGGCGCCGGTGCGGCAACTGCGTACAACGGCCGCGCCGGCAATTGCGGTGGAAATTTCCAGCGTGTCCGTGAAGGAGCGCGCGGAGCTCGACCGCATGGTACCGGGCGTGGCGGATGCCATCGCCCGCGGCCTGGTGGATTTTCGGCCTACATACGTGGTGCCGAACAATCCGTTTTCCGGCGGAGGCGCGCAGCCATGAACCCGAAGTGGACGGTGTGGCTGGGAGGCGCGCTGCTGGCAGCGGTGATTGCAGCGGCGATCTACTTGCCAGCACTGCGGCGCCAGGTGAATAAGGCGAAAGATCTGACGGAAAAAACCGCCGAGCAGGCGCGGCGCGAATTGCTGCCCGTGGCCCCCGTGAGCACCGGGGATCCGATGGTGAAGGTGAACATGTTCTGGGGTTCACGCGGCCAGGAGGGTGAGTTGGTTCCCGTAACGGTGGAATTGCCGCTGTCGCGCGATCCGGTTTTGCGCGCCAAGCAGGTGCTGAACACGCTGCTGGCCGGACCGGTGGATGCCGAATCGCGGACGTTGCCGCCGGATGCGGCGCTGCTGGCGTTCTACATTTTGCCCGACGGCACGGGTATCGCGGATTTTTCGGACGAAATCCGGACTTCGATTCCATCGGGGATTCAAAGCGAGCAACTGGCGGTGGAGTCTATAACGCGCACGCTCGAAGCCAATGTGCCGCAGGTGCTGCGGCTAAAAATTTTGATTCACGGGCAGGAAGCGGATACGCTGGCGGGTCACGTGGACCTGACGCAATTGTTCCGCGTGAATGCCAGAGACGCGGCGGGTACGCAACTGGATAATCCGTCGCCGCCGGGTTCGTTGTTGCCGGCACCGATTCGCAAGGCCGTAGACACGATGCGCAAGGCGACGAAGCGGAAATAAGACGTTCGAAAGTTTGTGCGAGATGGAAAAGAGGCTTGCAATGCGGAGCGACGGGCGGCACGCCGACCAGTTACGCAGCTTGAAAATCACGCCGGATTTTATTTCCCAGGCGGAAGGAAGCGTGTTGATCGAATTGGGAAAGACGCGGGTGATCAGCACGGCGACCGTCGCGGATGGGGTGCCTGGATTTTTGAAAGGCAGCGGCAAGGGCTGGGTGACGAGCGAGTACGGGATGCTGCCGCGCGCGACGGAAGAACGCACGCCACGCGAAGCGGCGCGGGGGAAACAGAGCGGGAGGACGGTGGAGATTCAGCGGCTGATCGGGCGATCGCTGCGGGCGGTGACGGACCAGGAAGCGCTGGGCGAGCGAACCGTGTGGATCGATTGCGACGTGATCGAAGCCGATGGTGGGACGCGCACAGCTTCCATTACTGGAGCGTTTGTGGCGATGGCGCTGGCCATGGAGCGGCTGGTTGCCGCGGGGATGCTGAAGACTTCACCGCTGATCGATTCGGTGGCGGCGACGAGCGTTGGAATTGTGGACGATGTTTCGCTGCTGGATCTGTGCTACGAAGAGGATTCGCGCGCGGAAGTGGACATGAACGTGGTGATGACCGGGAGCGGGGACTTCGTGGAGATTCAGGCGACCGCGGAGGGCCGCCCTTTTGCCGGCGCGGAGATGCAGGACCTGTTGGCGCTCGCGGCGGCCGGCATTCGCTTGCTGGGCGAAGAGCAGCGCACGGTGCTGCCCACGAATTTCCTGGGACGCAAGCGGTAATCGTTGCAAACTTTTTTTCGGAACGCAGAGAATCCAAGACAACAAGTGAAAATGACAGCTACCAGGGAAGTGCGCACGCTTTATCTGGCTTCGGGAAACGCAGGAAAGCTGAAAGAGTTTCGGGTGCTGGCCGAGGCTGGCAGGGGGAATTGGCAATTGGAATTGCTGCTGGATTACGCGAAGTTGCCGGAGTTTGAGGAAGCGGCGCCGACGTTTGCGGAAAACGCCACGGGCAAGGCGTTTTACTATTCGCGCGGGTACGATGGGATTGTGTTCGCCGATGATTCGGGGCTAGTTGTGCCGGCATTGGGTGGAGCGCCGGGCGTGCTCTCGGCTCGCTATGCTGGCCCGAGCGCCAGCAGCGAGCAGAAAATTGCCAAGCTGCTTTTTGAGATGAAGAGGCTGGAGGGCGCGAACCGAAGCGCGTACTTTGTTTGCGTGATCGCGGCGGTTCGGGCTGGCCGGGCTATTGCGGTTGTTTCGGAAAAGGTGGACGGGGAGATTCTGGAGGCGCCGCGCGGGGCGGAGGGTTTTGGTTACGACCCGGTGTTTTTCTTTCCGCCGCTGGAGAAGAGTTTTGCGGAATTGCGGGCGGAGGAGAAGAGCGAGCATAGCCATCGGGGAAAGGCGTTCCGGCGGTTGCTGGAAGTTTTGGAGTGAAGAGATAAGATTTCAACACAGAGGGCACAGAGGTTCCACAGAGTTCGCGGAGAAGAGGGGGAGATGGCAGCGAAGAAACAAATGAAGAGCGGCAAGAAGAAAGCCGTGAAGAAAGCCTCGGGCAAAAAGCCAGCGACCAGGAAACCGGCAGGAGTTGCAGCGGGCACTGACCCGAAGCGGGTGGCTGCGATTCTGGCGGGGCTGGATGCTGCTTACCCGGACGCTACTTGCGAATTGAATTATTCGAATGCGTTTCAGTTGCTGATCGCTACGATTCTTTCGGCGCAGTGCACCGATGTGCGCGTCAACCAGGTGACAAGCGAGCTTTTCAAGAAATATACGAAGCCGGAGGATTTCGCCTATGCGTCTCCCGCAGAACTCGAGAAGGAGATCCGGCCGACCGGATTTTTCCGCAATAAGACGAAGTCCATCATGGGCGCCAGCAAGGGGTTGATCGAGAGATTCGGCGGTGAGGTCCCGCGCACAATGGAAGAGATCCTGACGCTGCCCGGCGTGGCGCGAAAGACGGCCAACGTCGTGCTCGGTACAGCTTATGGAATCGCCAGCGGCGTGGTGGTGGATACGCACGTGATCCGGCTCTCGCAGCGGCTCGACCTGACGCGCAACGACGATCCCAAAAAGATCGAGCAGGACTTGATGAAGGTGATCCCAGAACATAGATGGATCAAGTTTTCTCACCAGCTCATCTGGCACGGCCGCCGCGTATGCGTAGCGCGAAAACCCCGCTGCACCGAATGCAACCTCGAATCGATTTGCTACTCGAAAGACAAAATCATCTGAGCGCCGTCGGTTCAAGAAAAGCTAAATCTCAATGCGGTAGAAATCTTGCGGACATGGGGCGCAGCGTCCCTTCGAGCAAAGCCCTCAGGGTAAAGCTGCGCTCCTAAACTAGCCGAGGCGCGATCGGAAATCTTGCGGGCCGATGAAAACGGCGGCATGTTTACTTTCCGAATTGCGAACGATATGCTCCCGGCATGTCGACAAAAACAAAATGGGCGCTGCTCAACGGCGCATTGCTTTCGTTCTGTTTCATTCCCTCTCTCAAAGCGCAAGTCGCTCCAACCGTAAATCCAGCTCCCAACGTGCCGACGCCGGAATCGGTGCTCGGCCACAAGCCCGGCGACGACTTCTATCTCGCCAACTACGACGAGTCGCGCGAATACTTCCGCAAACTCGCGGCCAGCTCGAATCGC
>DATHMM010000060.1:0-19134 GCA_035487095.1 Candidatus Sulfotelmatobacter sp. | reverse complement strand
CGGCGGGACTTTCGTGCCGCGGATGAACTGGGCGAAATGGTCGATGTCAGCGAGGCCAAGGTTGTCCGGGACGTCCTCGGGATCCGCGGTGATTTTGCCGATGGTGGTCACATCATGGGGACGCAGGCGATTGGTTACTCCCATTTCATTCAGATAAGCATCGCCGATGAAGGAGAGCAGGCTGCTGTGCTGATTCTTCCAACCGAAGCGGCCGATGCGCGATTGTCCTGGAGATTCGAGAACAGGGACCGGGACGGCTTCGCCATGAATGCGGCCTTTGCTGACATCGAGCTGGTGTTGAGCAATGGCCTGCAGCGTTGTGTCGTCGATGGCCTCCACAAATCCGTCGCCCAAAGTGTTGAGCGCTGCGCGTAAGGCGCGAATGTCTTCGGTGTCGGGTATGTGCTCCTGCGCCTGGGGAATCAGCGCACGGTCATTGATGATGGAGCGGAGAGCGATGGTGCTTGCGCCGTCGTTGATGGGCACGGTGGCGGCGACGAAATTGCCGTTGGCATCGAGGTGGCCTGCGCGGATTTCGGTGAATTGGCTTGCTCCGCCGCTGACGGGATTCTGATGGCAGTCCACGCAGGCTCTGGCGTTGAATACCGGGCCCAGACCGGTGCTTGCGTCGTGAGCCTGTTCAAAATTGGTTTGATCGAGGGCGTAGGTGTCGCCGGGGGGTTCTGCAATGCCGTTGCTGACGCTTTGCGCGCCGTGATTTTGGGCGAGCGTCGGGGTGTCAAAGCCGGCGGGGGCCTCGGTTGGGCCCTGCTGCGCGATACTCACGAGGGCGATAAACAGAACTCCGGCCAGTAAGACACCAATGGAAAGCAATTTGTACTTCATGATGCGCACACCTCCCCACAGAATTGGGATTTCTCCTGAAGCCACTTTTTGCGAGCAAAGAAGAAAAAACCCTTACATGAGGCTAGGACCGCACGTGCGAGAGATTTATTCCGGGAGGAAGATTAAAAGTGTGTAAACGCCGGGTGGGTCAGATGGCGGTGGCGACACCGGGCGATGAGGGCTTGACGGGAGACGAGGCGCAGGCCTATGGTCTGCGTGACGGCTTGCAGTACAAATACTGGGGCGGAGGTGGGCGAGAAGAGAAGCACGGCAGAGATGGATTTACCCCTCCTATCCGTTCCCAATTCCTCGAGCCATCTACGGACCCGAAGTTTCCCAAAGCGGCGGGCAAACGCTCCGAAGGCAGATCAAGCGCGAAAGGAGAATTGCGATGAAGCGAACCGGGGCCTGGCCAGTATCCTTTCCAAATGTGATTAGCCCGATTGTGATTGGTTTCGTTTTGATTGGGGCGATGCTGATCGCCGCTTGCGCGAAGCCCTATCACGAAGAGAACGAACGCTATGTTTTTGTGGCCACCAATATCGAGCTGCCGTATTGGCAGGAGGCGAACGCAGGGTTTATGGACGCGGCGAAATCGCTGGGAGTAAGGGCGGAGCTTGTGGGTCCAACGGGATACCAGCCAAACGCGGAGCTTTTGCAATTCCGGGAGATTGTGGAAAAGCAGCCCGCCGGAATCTGCCTCTCCGCCGGGAAGCCGGAGATTTTCCAAGCGGACATCGACAAGGCGATCGCCGAGGGCATTCCGGTGATCTGCGTGGATGCGGATGTGCCGGGTTCAAAGCGCGTGCTGTACATCGGCACGGATAACGTGAAGGCGGGCCGGGAGAGCCTGAAGCAGATGGCGGAGCTCGTGAACAGCGGCGGGAGCATCGCGGTGATCACGATTTCCGGTCAGCGCAACCTGGACGACCGGGTGGCAGGCATCGCCGACGCTCTTAAGAACTTTCCCAAGATGAATCTGGCAAAGATACTGGACGATCAGGGAGATACACGAACAGCGTTTGATCTGACCTCTGATTTGATCCAGAAGAAAGAAAAAATAGTCGGAATTATTTGCGTGGAGGCAACCGGGGGTTCAGGCGCAGCGGGAGCGCTGCACCGCTTCAGCCTGGAAGGCAAGCTGCCGATCGTGGCGTTCGATGGCGATCCGGAGACGCTGGACGGGATTGACCGCGGCGCGATTGCGGCAAGCGTGACGCAAAAGCCATACGTGATGAGTTACTACGGACTGAAATTCCTGGACGACCTGCATCACAATGCCGTGCACCAATTCAAGGACTGGCGGACCGCGCTGGCCCCGCCGGTGCCGACATTCGTGGATACCGGCACTCTGATCGTGGACAAGAACAACCTCAAGCTTTATCGCGAGGCGCTTTCCGCACATCCCAAGCCGATGTAGGGAGCACTGCATCCGCGGGTGGCCTTCGAGAAAAGTGGACCCACCCTATGCAAACTGCGCATAGGGTAGGCCACCCGCCCACGGCGGAAAAGCTACTTTGCGGCGGCCAGGGACTTGGCGGGCTCGGGGACTACACCGAGTTGGCGCATGAGGCCGAGGGCATCCCAATTGACGAAGCCTTCGACGATCTTGCCGTGGTCAAAGCGACAGATGGTTACGCCGGTGATGGCGAACTGCTTGTTCGTGGGGGCGATGCCGTTGAGCTCGCCCTTATGAACGCCGCGGCAGGACCAGCGGGCCACGACGGTTTCGCCTTCGGCATAAAGATCTTCGATGTTCAACCGAAAATCGTGGAATGCGCCACGATACAGGTTGACGCGCTTCTTCTCACTCTCGGGACCTTTGCCAAAATCGGGTGTCGAGGGGTCATGGTCCATGTAATTCGGGGCGATGAGTTCATCGGCGACCTGCAGATTACCCTTGTTCCAAAGTTCATCGAAGAGGCGGCGGACAACATTTTTATTTTGTTCAGACATGGTGATTCTCCTTATAACAAATGTAAGTTTCCAACTCGCGAGTGGCGAGAGGGAGTTGGTATGAAACCACTGGCGTCTTGGGTGTACAGACCTGCACGTCGAACAGGAGGCAGGGCCCCGCGCGAGGGAATAGAAAGGAACCCTTTGGGGTTCTACCCTGATAGCGCTCGATGCGGGACTAAACCTTGAGAGAAACTTCGCTGGGAATCGGGACTGGGCGTTTCGCTTTGAAACTGCGAAACCTGAAATGAGCTTGTGCTTCGCCAGCGTGCAAGTCAAGGACAATCGAAAGCTTCTTTTGGAGGGAAAAACGCGAGAAAGGAATTACCACAGAAACCTGTGAGGGGGCCGGGGAGAACGCAGAGAAAAGGAGGGGCCCGCTCGCCGCGGCAAGCGGGCTCTAAAGAAATGGAAACCTACTGGCAGCGCGCCACGCACAAGAAGCCATCTCATGGATGGGGGGGCGAGTTTTTGCAAAGCTTTCTTCAAGGGCTAAAGCCCAGATTCTCTTTGCCTTTTACGTCGGAGCTAAAGCTCCGAGCTCCTAAATATACTTTTATGAGATAACTACTAGTCTTCGGCCTCGAAGGTCCAGACCTGGGCGGGTTCGTTGCCTTTGGCGGGGACGCCGACGTAGAAGCGGTCGCGCTTGGCGTACCAGTAGCCGGTGCGAACACCGATGGCGCTCGGGACATTGGCGATCAACTCATAGTGGTCGGGATCCTTCTGCTGGATGACGGTGATGATGCCTTCACCGCCGATGACGTAGATACGCTTGCGCGAAGCGTCGAAGAACACGTCGTCGCACTCGCCCGCGGCACGCAGACGCGCCACTTCGTTGCCGGTTTGCGTGTCGAAGACGACGAGCATTGGAGTTTTGCGGGTGACAGTGAAGAGGCGATGGTCCTCTTCGTTCAGCGCCATGGCGTAATTCCCTTTCAGGCCTTTCAGCGGCCACTTGGTGACGGCGCCAGTTTTGCGGTCGATTGATTCCACCACCATCCCCGCGTCCGGCACGTTTGCAAAAATGCGCCCGCCTGAGGCTTCCACCTGGAACGATTCCGGGTGCCCTCCGGTTTTGTAAACCTGGCCGATGCGCTCGTCGGTCGCGGGGTCAACCATGGCGATGCCGCCGTCCTCCTCGCCGAAACCGACGAAGATTTTCTTGGATGCGGCATCGTAACGAACGTTGTCGGGGTCCACGCCAAAATCAATCGTTTTCTTCAAGGTGTACGCCGCGCCATCGTAAACATTCATCTTTCCATTTTCCGCGTTCGCCACATACAGCTTGTCGAAGCCCGGAACGTAGAGCGGCCCCTGCGGCTGGCTAAGCCCCTTGATGGAGCGAATCACGCGGCCTGCAAAGGTGTCGATCACTTCGACCGTGTTATTCCCCAACGCGGACACGAACAAGCGCTTGCGCTTAACGTCAGCGGTGAAATGATCGAGCCTGCCCGCGACACCGGGAACGGGAATTTCCTCTTCGAGCTGCAGCGGAAGAATCTCGCGCCCCGTGGATTGCGCCTTCGCCGTGTGCCCGCCACGGAGAGCAACTATTCCCAGCCCCGCAAAGGTCAGTGCTCCGATTGCCAACAGCTTTTTCATAGTTCCTCCTGATTGGAAATCCACAAGCTCATTTTGATTTCGTCCCGGCCGCGATCAGATTGAACAGCTACGGCACCGGTTCAAACTCCAGTATCGCCGCGGGCTCCAGCCCGGTGGCAGGAGCCGCGACATAATACCGATTCAGTTCCGGCGACCAGAACGAAGTTCCCGCTCCCGGGCGCGTCGGAATCTTTCCCACAAGCTCGTAGCTGTCGGCACTTTTCTGCTGATACACGTAAACGGAGCCGACTTCCTCGCCGCGCCCACCCGAAATGTAAATGCGCTTCCGCGGGGCGTCGAAATACACACCGTCCATCCCGTCGGTGGTCGGCAGATGGGCCACTTCCTTTCCGGTTTTGGCGTCCATTGCAATCATCTCCGGGGGAGTGTGCGTGCCGATGAGCAAGCGGCCGGCCGATTCATCCAGGGCGGCATCGCCCGGCCGCTGACTGCTCACCGGCCAGGTGGCGCGGACTTCGCGCTTGCCGATGTCCACCACCTGGATCTTGCTCGCCGCAGAGATAAAGACGAATAACGTTTCGCCAGAACTATCCAGCAGCATCTCCGAAGGATGCGCCGCCACCTGCACGTCGAAAATCTTTTTGTCCGTGCGCGCATCGATCGCGGCAACTTCGCCGTAGTCTTTCCCGGCGTCCTTGCCGCCATAGCCGACATACAGAATCTGTCTGGCCGAATCATACGCCAGGCGATTCGGGCCCAGGTCCAGCTTGATGGCATCCAACAGTTGTAGCGTGTCACCACTGAAGACGCGCACCATGCCATCGTCGCCGCTGGCGATAAAGAGCTTGTTCAGCGCCGCCACATAGGCGATCCCCTGCGGTTTCTGAAACCCGGGAAGGCTTTTGGTCCAGCGGGCCGCGTGCAAATCGACGACCTCGACGGAGCCGTTCTCCAGTCCCGCGACGAACAGGCGCTTCCCCTTCACATCCACTTCCATGTGATCGAGCCGCCCCTTCAAATCGGGCATGGGAATGGTTTGCACGAGCTTCAAACTTTTCGCGTCCTGCGCACGCACAGCCGCAGCACCGCAGACGAAAAGCGCGGCCAACGCCCTGATCCGGAAAGAATTTTTCATATCACGTCTCCCGACGGGCGCAAAGGTAGCCGCCCCAAGTTAAACCCACCATAAACAAGAGTGCGGTGTTTTGCAGCCTGTTTCCCGCGAGCACACCGGGGAGGAGAGCGCAGGTGCCGAAGCCAGATAGCATGCTAGAGTCAATCAGAGATGACGACGAAAAAAAACGGGCACAAGAGGCACGGCGGACTGATGGCCATCGCGGCCTTGAAGTTCGTGAACGGGATTGGGCTGCTGGCGCTGGGATTGGGCGCACTGCACTTCCTGAACGGAGACCTTGCGAAAGACGTGGCGCACTGGATGGATCTTTTGCGCGCCGACCCGCACAACCACTACCTGATCTGGCTGTTGCAAAAACTTTCCAATGTGGACGAGCACCGGCTGCGGCAGTTGAGCGTGGGAACGTTTTTTTATTCGGCGCTGTTTCTTTGCGAAGGAACCGGCCTGGCAATGGCGAAGCGCTGGGCGGAGTATCTGACGATTGTGACGACTGCGTCGTTGATGCCGTTGGAGATTTATGAGATTTATTTGAAAACAACGTGGCCGAGGGTGGTGGTGTTGGGGGTGAATGTTGTGGTGGTGGTGTATTTGGTCGTGGAGTTGCGGCGGACGAGGAGAAGAAAAGAGGGATAACAGGTAGCGGCGAACGGATAGCAGGAAGCGAAGAGAATAAAAGATTAGCGCAGAGGTCGGTGAGAAGTCGCAGAGTGCGAATGCAAGGGGTGACACAGGCCGGCTGGAAGCCGGCGCTACCAAGAAAAGTGCGGCGGTGAACTCAGCCGCCGGCGATGGCGCCGATGATTAGGAAGGGTTCTTTGCCGGAGGCGACTTCGGGCGGGAGGAGGGTGTCCGGCGGTTCGTGGGAGAGATCCTCGGCGCAGGCAAAGAAGCGGAGGAAGGCGCGGCGCTTGAGAGTGTCGTGATCGCGGATGGTGCCGCAGAGCATGGGATAGCGCGCTTCGAGTTCGTCGAGCACGGAGCGCAACGTGGGAGGAGCGGCGAGTTCGAGAGTGACCTCGCCGCTCACGTGAGCCAACGTGCGGAGATGCGCCGGAAGTACGACGCGAATCATGACACCGTGTGGACCTCCATCGAAGGGAAAAGGCGCCCGCCACGGTCGGCGGCCGCTACATAAGATAACGCGCGAGGTGATGCGTCGATCATGAGAGCGTTTGCACCTCAACCGAAAGAACTCCGGGCAGATCGCGCACGATTGGCGCCCAGGAATCGCCCGCATTAGAGGAAGCATACACCTGGCCGCCGCTGGTGCCAAAGTAGATGCCACAGGAATCGAGCGAGTCCACGGCCATCGCATCGCGGAGGATGTTGACGTAGCAATCGCTCTGCGGCAGACCCTTGGTGAGCGCTTCCCACTCGTTGCCACCGGACTTGCTGCGGTAGATGCGGAGCTTGCCCTCGGGAACGAAATGTTCGCCGTCGCTCTTGATGGGCGCAACGTAAATCGTTTCCGGTTCGTGGGCGTGGACGTCGATGACGAAGCCGAAATCGGTGGGGAGATTGCCGCTGACTTCGTGCCAGCGGTCGCCGGCGTTGTCGCTGCGCATGACATCCCAGTGCTTCTGCATGAACAACGTGTCTGGCTTCGAGGGATGCATGGCGACGTGGTGGACGCAGTGGCCGACTTCGGCGTTGGGATCGGGAATAAACTGCGAGACAAGACCCTGGTTGATCGGCTTCCAAGTTTTGCCCGAGTCGTCGGAGCGGAACGCCCCGGCGGCGGAAATAGCGATATAGATGCGATTGGGGTTTTTCTTGTCGAGGATGATGGTGTGAAGGCACATGCCGCCGGCGCCGGGTTGCCACTTGGGGCCGGTGCCGTGGCCGCGGAGGCCGGAAAGTTCGTGCCAGTTTTTTCCGCCGTCGGTGGACTTGAAAAGCGCGGCGTCTTCGACGCCGGCGTAGACGAGATTTGGATCCGTGTGCGACGGCTCGAGGTGCCAAACGCGCTTGAATTCCCAGGGGTGCTGGGTGCCGTCGTAGAACTGATGGGTGGTTAGCGGCGCGCCGGTTTCTTTGGAGACGTCGTATTTGAATTTGTTGCTCTCGCCTTTCGGCATTCCATCTGGCGTTTTGGTTTCGCCCGGAGGCGTGCCCGGCTGGAACCAGGTTTTGCCGCCGTCATCAGAACGCTGAATTACTTGCCCGAACCAGCCGCTGGATTGCGAGCAGTAGATGCGATTGGGATCGACCGGCGAACCCTTGAGGTGATAGATCTCCCAGCCGGCGAAATGCGGGCCGCTGACTTCCCACTTTTCGCGCTTGCCGTCGGCGGACAAAATAAATGCACCCTTGCGCGTGCCAACCAACACTCGAACCTTACTCATGCGCTTCCGCTCCTTTGTAGGCGATTCGCCAATACGAACTTGTTCGAGGATCCGGGGAAACTATCCTACCCAAAAAACCGGGAAAATTTAAGCGGCTTGGGCGCCAGCGCGCTCGACGTTGATCATCCAGGGAGTGCCGAAGCGGTCGGTGAACATGGCGAAGCGCTGAGCCCAGAAGGTTTCGGCAAGGGGCATGGAGATGGCGCCGTTTTCGGAAAGTGCGGCGTAGATGCGTTCGGCTTCGTTGACGTCGGTGAGGTCGATGTTGACGCTGAAGCCTTGCGGTCTGGAGTAGCGGCCTGGAGGCGCGTCGGAAGCCATGAGGACGGCATTGCCGACGGAAAGGCGCGCGTGGAGAATTTTCTTCTGCCATTCAGGCGGGGTTTGAGCGGCAGCGGGGGTGCCTGCGTGAGTCATCATGGCTTCGATTTTGCCGCCGAGGATTTTGGCGTAGGCGGTGAATGCTTCCTCGCAGTTGCCGTCGAATAAGAGATAGGAATTGAATTGCATGTTTTGCTCCTTTTTTGGATTCGGGTCTTAACTGTTTGTTTTAAGTTTTAAGTTTTAAGTTTTAAGTTTTAAGTTTTTGGACACAGGCCTATGGCTTACGGCTTTTTAACCACCGGAAGTGGCTGAGGATTTTGGTTCGGCTGCGGCCTGCTGGAGTTTCTTGATGTCGATCTTGGTCATTTGCAGCATGGCCTGCATGGAGCGTTGGGCGATTTGCGGATCTTTGTGGCCGAGGAGTTCGCCGAGAACTTTGGGAATGATTTGCCAGGAGAGGCCATATTTGTCCTGGAGCCAGCCGCAGCGATCGGTGCGGCCGCCGGCGGAAAGTTTTTCCCAGAGGGCGTCGACTTCCTCTTGTGTTTCGCAATTCACGAATAGCGAGATCGCGGGCGTAAATTTGAAATGCGGGCCGCCGTTGAGGGCGAAGAATTCCTGGCCTTCGAGCTGAAAGCTGACGCCCATGGCGGAACCCTTGGGGCCGGGACCGGCATCGCCGTAACGGGAAATCTTGCCGAGCTTGGAATTATTGAAGATGGAGATGTAGTGGTTGGCGGCTTCTTCGGCCTGGTTGTCGAACCACAAGAAAGTTACGATTTTTTGCATCGGACAATCCTTTCAATAGAGATGAACTTCTTGCCGCCTATGAGCACAGCCAGGAATGGCTGTGCCACAAGAGCGATTTGGATGGCGGCTACTTTTTGCCTGCCGCTAGTTTCTTGCCGAGTTCCTTGTGATGGTCGACCGCTTCGCTGGGAACAAAATCTTCGAGTTCGAAGAATTGGCGGATTTCGAGCTCGCATTCCTGATCGGGACCGTGCGGAGGAGGCACGCGCCTGGCCCAAGCGATGGCTTCCTCGCGGGACTTGACGTTGATGACCCAGTAGCCTGCGATGAGTTCCCTGGTTTCGGCGAAGGGGCCGTCGATGACGGTGGTATTGCTGGAGGAAAAGCGGACCCGAGCGCCCTTGGCGGAGGACTGCAGCCCGCCGAGTTCGACGAGGACTCCTGCTTTCATCAACTCTTCGTTGTATTTGCCCATCGCGGCGATCATTTCATCGGAGGGCAGCTTGCCCGCTTCGCTGTCTTTGCTGGCTTTGACGATCATCATGAATCTCACAGTGCTATCTCCTATATAAGATACCCCGCAATGAGGGCGGGGAGCCTGTCCAGCTGGGCGATCCTGGCCTCTACCAGTAAGACGATTGGGAGGGCGAAAAATCGACCGAGCCGGAGAATTAAGTTTTGGGGAGGCCCTCGACTTCTACAAGCGGGCGGATTTCGACGGTGCCCCAGCGGCCGGCGGGGACGCGGGCAGCGATGTCGATGGCTTCGTCAAGGTCTTTGGCATCAATCAGAAAGAAGCCACCAAGCTGCTCGCGGGTTTCGGCGAAAGGGCCGTCGGTGACCAGGCGCTTGCCATCCTGATAGCGGAGGCTGGTGGCGGTGGAAGTGGGCTGAAGGGGCGCCGCACCGAGGAACTTGCCGTCTTCATGGAGCTTCTGGGCAAAGGCGGTGGATTCGGCATAACAATGCTCTACTTCCTCCTGGTTAGGGGCGCCGTTTTCGTCAGCGTACATCATTAACATGTATTTCATGGGTTTCTCCTACTTCCCTATTTTTAAGTCGAACGGGCGAGGCAGAAATCGACAGGGTACCTTAAGATATTTGGGACCAACATGAGTTCCGCAGCAACTGCCGCCGTTGAAACCGTATACCGAGCCGAATGGGGCCGCATCGTGGCGACCTTAATCCGGCTGGTTGGAGATTTTGACCTAGCCGAAGAGTGCGCACAAGAGGCGTTTACCGCGGCGGTGGACCAGTGGGAGGAGAAGGGCGTGCCGGACTCGCCGCGGGCGTGGATCATCCAGACGGCGCGGAACAAGGCGATAGACCGAATCCGGCGGCAGGGGCGGTACGCGGAAAAGCTGGCACTTTATGGGAATTCGGAGATTGGAACGGAGAGCCGCGAGCCGAACTATGACTCCGGCGAAATTCCCGATGATCGGTTGCGGTTGATTTTCACCTGCTGTCACCCGGCGCTGGCGCCGGAGGCGCAGGTGGCGCTGACACTGCGTACTCTCTGCGGACTGGAGACGGAAGAGATTGCGCGGGCGTTTTTGACGTCCCCGACGACGATGGCGCAGCGGCTGGTGCGGGCGAAGCGGAAGATCCGCGACGCGAAGATTCCGTACATTGTGCCGGAAACGAAAGCGATGGCGGAGCGACTGGACGCGGTGCTGACTGTGATTTACCTGGTGTTCAACGAAGGATATGCGGCGACGCGGGGGAATTCCCTGCTGCGCTCGGATTTGTGCGCGGAGGCGATTCGACTGGGACGACTGGTGGCGAGCTTGATGGCGCCGCAGACTCCGCGAGAGGCGACGGCGCTGGTGGCGTTGATGCTGCTGCACGATGCGCGGCGCGAGGCGCGGCTGGATGCGGCGGGGGAGATTGTGGTGCTCGAGGAACAGGATCGCTCGAAGTGGAAGCGGGAGCAGATCCGGGAGGCCATTCCGCTGGTGGAAGAAGCGCTGCGGGGAACGCCGGGGCCGCTGGCGCTGCAGGCGGCGATTGCAGCGATGCACTGCCGTGCGCCGCGCGCGGAAGAGACGGATTGGCGGGAGATTGTGCGGCTTTACGATGAACTGGCTCGACTGCAACCTTCGCCGGTGGTTTCGCTGAACCGAGCGGTGGCGGTTGCGATGGCGGAGGGGCCGGAACGCGGGTTGGAGTTGATGAAGGAATTGGCGGAGTCGAGCGATCTGGAGAATTATCATTTGTTGCACGCAGCGCGGGCGGATATGCAGCGGCGGTTGGGGCGGAATGCGGATGCGGCGGAGGAGTATCGGAAGGCGCTGGGGTTGGTGACAAATGAGAGCGAGCGGAGATATTTGGAGAAGAGGTTGAAGGAAGTGAAGGGCGGAGGGGAGTAGGAAAAAGCAAGAGGGCCGGGCCCTTCGGCCCCGGTGAAGCACGCGGGGCGCAAAAACCGCGCTGCGCTCAGGGTAAACAAGCCCGGCCCCTACAATTAGCAAATCGAAGAAGGCGGCCTAAAGCCGCCCCTACACGGCGTCGATCGGGTCCGTGGAAAAATCGTTAAGAAAACATGCGGGTCAGGAGGCCGGCGAATGAGCCGAGGGCGGCTACGGTGGCGTAGGCCGCGGCGGCTACGCGCCAGGAGAGGGATTTGCCCACGACGGAGAGCGAATAGACGCTGATGATGCCGAGGGTGCAGAGAATTGTGACGACATAGGGCAGCGGGACACCTTTGGTCATGGCGATGTAGGCGATGGCTACATCGAAGGCCATTGGAACGGGCAGGAACGCGGCAACGAGGGCTACAAGAATGATGCCGCCGAGGGTGACGTGGGCGATGAGCGCCTGCGGCGGGAGAAGTTCCACCACTAGCGCGCCGAGAATGGCTGCGAGAATCATCAGCGGCAGGGCGACTCTTGCGACGTACCAGAAACTTTTAGCGAAAGAACGTAGGACGCCGGACGCGGCTTGCGGCCAGGTCTCCGCAGAAGGAATTTCGATGGGAGATGGTATGGCGGCGGCTTCGAGCTTTTCGCGAGAGGCGACGGCGGGAGCGAAGACGAAGATCAAGAAGAGAACGGTTGCGAGTTTGATGAGGGCGACGGAGATCGGAAAGAGCGCGAAAGTCATCGCGAGGACGACGACGTTGAGGGCGGGCGAAGCGAACATGGTGGCGAGAACGGATTCGGAGCTCATGCCGGAAGCGAAGAGTCCACGCGCGATGGGCGCGATGCAGTTCGAACAGACGGCGAGGGGAACACCGGCGGCGGCGCCGAAGAGTGTGTTGAGGTAACGCGAACGAAATCTGCGGCGAGGAAGAGTGGCGAGGAAGGTCAGCGCGGCGGGCCCGAAGAGGAAGGAAAAGGTCATGCCGATGCGATTGGCGTCGAGCCAGTTGACTGTGGTGCGCCAGACGCGGGCGGCCAGCGGCATGGAGCGATCGACCTGGTAGACGGCGCCGAAGGTGAGGGAGCCGGTGGCTTTGAGCTGCGTGCCGGCGTGATAGCGCTTGAGGAGCGCGGGGTAGCGGGAGTCCACCCAGAAGATTCCTGCGATGGCGACCATCAGCACGATGGCGAGAATGCGGCTGCGCCAGTTGCCGGTGGCGGCGAGGGATGGATTGAAGTTCAGGGCAGAAGATTGGGCAGACATTTCCGTCCTCCGTGGAGCGACGCCTGGTGATGGAGAAAAAGGCGCGAGTTTTGGGGAATGTATCGGGATTGCGGTGGGGTGGGAATAGTGGAAAAGGATTAGAGCGAGAACGTCAGAGGAGAGTAGAAAGGAACGGCTCGCGGACTCGCTCGGGCACGATGTATCGTGCCCCTTACATCAGGGCTTGGGATTGGCGTTCCACATTTCGTGCTGGATTTTCCATTCGCCCCGGGCATCTTTGTGGAGAACGAAGAGAATTTTTCCATAGCCCTCCATCACGGGCTGATTGGGCGGCTGGAGGCCTTGCGTCTCGAGTCCCCACTCGGAGGCCCAGTCGCCGGAAACCTGGATGTCGTGGAAATCGATTTTTTCGCGGACGATTTTGTAGCCGGGCATCTGCGCGGTGATGTCCGTGATGAATTTTCCGATCGTGGCGCGGCCAACCATGGGCGCCATGCTGGGGAGGAGACTGACGCCGTCTTCAGCCCACATGGCGATGATGGCGGGATTGTCCATGCGGAGGTGAGCGTTGATGAATTTTTCGTTGAAGGCGAGGATTTCGGATTTGGGATCGGCGGGAGGAGCGGGAGTTTGCGGAGAGGAGTGGAGGAAGAGAAGCGCGGCCAAAAGCAGGAAGATCGAACGACCCGCGGAGAACATGAGCGTACCTCCTGAGCGACCTTCATATCGGAATTGCGGGTGGAATGGAAGCCGATTACATGGCGATGGGATCTTTGGCGTGGCGGGAGACGTACCAGCAGGGATTGTGGTTGGCGTGAGGGAAAAGCGTGCGAGTGCAGGGGACGTCTTCTTCGGGAGTGACAGCGTCTAGCTCGTAATCGGTTTTGTTGGCTTTGCCGGGAATGGCGAGAAGGCGGATGCGGTGAACGGTGGAGTCTGCCGCGCCAAGGCGTGGAACGGCGAGGCGGGCGTGGTACCAGGTCAAGTCCAGCGCATAGGCGATAAAAAACAGCAGGGTGAAAGCAGCGACGAGACGGAGAGCGAGGCGCGCTCCAGGCGAGGACTTATCGGGTTCGTTAGGCATGGGCTTGCGACGGAGCTATTTTGCCTTGAGAGAGGATTTGTGGGAAGGGCGAATTGAGAGGAATGGCGCTGCATGGGGAGGTGCGGAGACTGGACGAGATTTGGGTAGAACTTAGGGATGGAAAATTTTCACGGCGGTGCGGCGGGGACGTTTTAGTTGAAGCGTCCCTATTTTTTGGTTGATCGCAGGAGTTCGGAGGGGATTGGCGATTATTGGATGGGCTTGGAGTAGGTTGGGGGATTGGGTGGTGTGTCATAAGCCGCAAAAGCGGAAGCTCCGCTTCCCTTCGGCAAGCTCAGGGCAGGCCGCACTCAAAAGTAAGGGCGGCCCGCTTGCCGCGGCGAGCGGGTTCTGCAGGAGTTACCCGATTATTGGAGATGCCTCTTAGAGAGCGGCAGAATTGCGGTCGGTGCCGGAGGGAGCGAGGGAATAGGGATAGTCAACGATCTGGTTGATGGAATAGACCGATTCGCGCTCGCAGGAGCGGCAGCGCACATTGAAGACCCGGGAGATCAGATGGTAGTGAATATCGCCGGAATCGGTGAGGCCCTGGAATTCGAGTTCCTTCCTTGTGATGAGGCCCGGGACGCGAATGGGCTTGCCACAGTGGCGGCAGACTACGGCGCGGAACTTACTGGAAACTGCGGGCGATGCCATCGGAATGACTCCTTAGATTTTGGGCCGGGTCTAGCGGAAGGGTGAGGATACCGAAAGGACCCGGGATTGTCTACCAAAGGATAGGTGGAAAAGCGGTGGAAAAAAGTGATGGGGGTCACGGGGGCAGATTGACAAGCAACGTCTTTTAATTCAACACGTTATAAGGGTGACTGGACTAAAAAAATGGACCGGCACCTCGGAGGGGGAGTCGGTGCATGTGGAGCGGAGGGCGGTGGTGAGGGGAATTGAGGG
Source organism: Candidatus Sulfotelmatobacter sp. (assembly GCA_035487095.1). GTDB lineage: Bacteria > Acidobacteriota > Terriglobia > Acidiferrales > UBA7541 > Acidiferrum. The sequence goes on along the minus strand of DATHMM010000060.1, from coordinate 4,634 downwards.
ACTGCAGCCGATTGCGCTTCGGAAGGTGGCCGCTACAAATGCTAGGGCGAAAATGCTCAGTGAATTTTGGTGGAGCCGATAGGGTTCGAACCCACGCTGCGCGTTTTGTATTGTTCGGTGTAGACGAGTTGCCAGGGTCCGCGGTTTTTCAGGGATTTTGAGTAGTTGGCGTTGTGGTAGGCGACGCGCTCAGACACGTCTTGCGTTTGCCCAATATAGAAGCGACCGGTGGCTTTGCTTTGGAGGATGTATAGGTAAAACACCGGTATGAATTTGGTGGAGCCGATGGGGTTCGAACCCACGACCTCCTCGATGCCATCGAGGCGCGCTCCCAGCTGCGCCACGGCCCCACCGATGTAAATCTAAAACAACAACCTTCCCGGTTTCACCGGGACGCGCTCCCAGCTGCGCCACGGCCCCACCGATGTAAATCTAAAACAACGACCTTCCCGGTTTCACCGGGACCCGCTCCCAGCTGCGCCACGGCCCCACCGGAGGTACAGAAGGAATTCTATCACAAGATTTGAGGGGACGGTCGGGACGGACCGACCTAAAGATCGGCCACTACGGTAGAGCGGAAAAATCCGCACCCGCGTTTTTGTTTTGGGCTCAAAAGGCGCCCGCCTCGGAAGGCGGGCCCTACACAATTCGGGGCCACCTGAAGGTGGCCGCTACGCGGGGATTTAGCGGAGGTGGGAGAGGAGGGCGCGAGAGCCGCGGTTCAGGGTGCGGCCGCGGAGGACTGCGGCGGCGATGGTGCGTTGGGCTTGGGGGTCGGCGATGCGGACGAAACGGCAGGGCTTGGATTTGTCCACGGCCATTTCGGGGACGAGGGAGACGCCCATGCCGGCACCGACCATGGCGAGAAGACTGGAGAGATGGCCGCTTTCGAAGACAACGCGAGGGTCGAGGCGGGCGCGGTTGCAGGCGGCGACGGCGGAATCGCGGAAGCAGTGGCCGTCGCGGAGAAAGAGGAATGGATCGCGGCGGAGATCGGCGAGTTGCAACGCGGGGCGGCGGGCGAGCTTGTGTGTTTTCGGCAAGGCGGCGTAGAGGCGTTCGGTGAAGAGCGGGTGGGCGTCGAATTCGTGGCCGCGGATGGGGAGGGCGAGGACGGCAAGATCGACGGAGCCGGCGCGAAGGCGATCGAGGAGAACCGGAGTGATTTCTTCGGCGATGGTGAGATGAACTTTTGGAAATTTGCGGGAGAAGGTTGCGAGGCGCTGCGCAAGCCAGTAAGGAGCGACAGTGGGAATTGCGCCGATGACTACGGGTCCGGATTCGGATTGCAGGCGTTCGGAGAGCTCGTCCTTGGCGCTGGAAAGTTCGTGGAGGACGGAGCGGGCGCGCGGGAGAAAGGCTTCACCGAGGTCGGTGAGGCGAACGGAGCGGCCGAGGCGGTCGAAGAGGCGGCCGCCGAGTTCGGATTCGAGCTTTTGGATTTGCTGGGAAAGAGAGGGCTGGGAGACGTGGCATTTTTCGGCGGCGCGGGAGAAGGAGCCGGTGTCGGCGACGGCGGAGAAGTAGCGGAGTTGATGGAGTTCCATGGGGGAGGAGTTTATAGTTATGAGTTTTTAGTTCTTGGTAAGAGCTTGCACGATGCGGAGCCTTACCTCTTGATGAATGGATAACAGCGAACAGATAACAGCGATCTGGAGGCAATTACCTTTGGCGCTCGACGTAGCTCGTCTCGACTCAACACTTAGAACTTAGAACTCAAAACTTACGACTGCGACTCCTTTCTGCCATAGGCTGTGCCTATCTATTGTATCTGAAGTAGGTATTGGAACAATAGGTGGCGTGAGCATAGCATGAGGAGTGGGCGGTTCAGTTCCCCTGGCGATGCGAGCCTGCCCGTGAGTTTGTATTTATTTGCAGAGATGGATGATCCTTGATCCAAGAAAACACCAAAATGAGAAAGAAGATCGGAGAGCAACATGGCGACTGAATCGAAGTGCCCGTTTGCGGGAGCAACTCCCGCGCATACGAACCGTGACTGGTGGCCCAACCAGCTGGACGTTCAGATACTGCACCAACATTCGAAACTTTCGAATCCGATGGGCGAGGAGTTTGATTACGCCAAGGAGTTCAAGACGCTTGACCTGAATGCCGTGGTGAAGGACCTGAATGCGTTGATGACGGACTCGCAGGATTGGTGGCCGGCGGACTTTGGCCACTATGGCGGGTTGTTTATTCGCATGGCGTGGCACAGTGCGGGGACGTACCGCATTCACGACGGGCGCGGCGGCGCGGGCGCGGGGCAGCAGCGATTTGCTCCTCTGAACAGCTGGCCGGACAATGTGAACCTCGATAAGGCGCGCCGGCTGCTGTGGCCGATCAAGCAGAAGTACGGGCGGAAGATTTCGTGGGCCGACTTGATGATTCTTGCAGGCAACGTCGCGCTGGAGTCGATGGGCTTCAAGACTTTCGGATTTGGCGGTGGGCGGGCGGATCAGTGGGAGCCCGAAGAGGTCAACTGGGGCCCGGAAAGCACTTGGCTGGGGGATGAGCGTTACAGCGGCGACCGTGATTTGCAGAATCCGCTGGGCGCGGTGCAAATGGGTTTGATCTATGTGAATCCGGAAGGACCGAACGGCAAGCCGGATCCGATCGCGGCTGCGCGGGATATTCGCGAAACGTTTCGGCGAATGGCGATGAACGACGAAGAGACGGTGGCGCTGATTGCGGGCGGCCACACCTTCGGCAAAACGCACGGCGCGGGCGAGGCGACGAACGTTGGCGCGGAGCCTGAAGCGGCAGGGATTGAGGAGCAAGGACTCGGGTGGAGGAGCAAGTTCCGCTCCGGCAAGGGAGGCGACGCGATCGGCAGCGGCCTGGAAGTGATTTGGACCGAGACGCCGACGAAGTGGAGCAACAATTTTTTCGCAAACCTTTTCGGGTACGAGTGGGAACTGACGAAGAGCCCGGCGGGTGCGCATCAGTGGACACCGAAGAATGGAGCTGGCGCCGGGAAGATTCCGGATGCGCACGACAAGTCGAAGCGTCACGCGCCGTCGATGCTGACCACGGACCTCTCTTTGCGGGTTGATCCTGCTTACGAAAAGATTTCGCGGCGGTTTTACGAGCATCCGGATCAGTTCGCTGACGCGTTTGCGCGGGCGTGGTTCAAGCTGACGCACCGTGACATGGGACCGATCGTGCGTTATCTCGGGCCGCTGGTTCCGAAGGAGACGCTGCCGTGGCAGGACCCGATCCCGGCGGTGAATCATGCGCTGATCGGGGAGCAGGAGATTGCCGCACTGAAAGCGAAAATCCTGGCATCCGGGCTGAGTGTTTCGCAGTTGGTTTCGACGGCTTGGGCGTCGGCTTCGACGTTTCGTGGATCCGATAAGCGCGGAGGAGCGAACGGGGCGCGGCTTCGGCTTGCGCCGCAAAAGGACTGGGCGGTGAACCAGCCGGCGGAGTTGGCGAAGGTGCTGAAGACGCTCGAAGGTGTCCAGAAGGAGTTCAACGCTTCTGCATCTGGGGGAAAGAAGGTTTCGCTGGCGGACTTGATCGTTCTTGGCGGGAGTGCCGCGGTCGAGAAGGCGGCGAAGGATGCCGGAGTGAGCGTGAAAGTTCCTTTCACGCCGGGGCGGATGGACGCTTCGCAGGAGCATACGGACGTGGAATCGTTCGAGGCGCTCGAGCCGAAGGCGGATGGGTTCCGCAACTATCTGCACGGGAAGCATCGCATGTCGCCCGAAGAGCTGTTGGTGGACAAAGCGCAATTGCTTAAGCTGACGGCTCCAGAAATGACGGTTCTCGTCGGCGGATTGCGTGTCCTGGGGGCGAACACCGGGAACGCCAAGCACGGCGTCTTCACCAAGCGGCCGGGAACACTGACGAACGACTTCTTCGTCAACCTGCTGGACATGGGGACGGAATGGAAGCCATCCAGCGAATCGAACGGGTCCGGGGCGGTCTACGAAGGACGCGACCGGAAGACGAACGAGGTGAAGTGGACGGGTTCGCGTGTGGACCTGATCTTTGGTTCGCACTCGCATCTGCGGGCGTTCGCGGAAGTGTATGCCAGCGCGGACTCGAAGGAGAAGTTTGCGAAGGACTTCGTGGCGGCGTGGACGAAGGTGATGAATAACGATCGGTTCGACGCGGCCTGAGGCAGTTTTTAGTCAATAGTTGTTAGTTTTAAGTACGGAAAAGGGGCGGGCTGGGAGGCTCGCCCCGTTTTTGTTTTTGGGAGGACCGAAATTTGCGCGTCGATTTCTTTTGTTCGGAAATGGTATGGCCGGGGTCTTGTGCTTCGCAAATTGGTTGGGTGGAGGGGCGGTGAAAGGCCTCACCCCTGAAGGGGTGAGCTACAGGTATTGCGGGCACGCATCATTGCGGGTGCATGGGATTCGGGTAAAATGCAGGGGCCATGGCGAAACTTACATTTTTGGGTGCGGCTGGATGCGTTACGGGGTCGAAATATCTGGTGGAGGTGGCGGGCGCTTCCGGGACAAGCAAGAAGCTGCTGATTGATTGCGGGTTGTTTCAGGGGACGGACGACCTGAAGCAGCGGAACTGGAATCCGCTGCCGGTGGATCCGAAGACGATCGATTACCTGGTGCTGACGCACGCGCACCTGGACCACACGGGATGGCTGCCGGTGCTGGTGCGCGACGGTTATC
>DATHMM010000059.1:0-6298 GCA_035487095.1 Candidatus Sulfotelmatobacter sp. | reverse complement strand
AGCTCCTTTTTCAGCGCTCCACGGGCTTGAATGAACAGGCTTCGGTAAATGGTTTCGTGGGACACACGCATGCTCTCATCATCGGGATACTGGGTTTTCAGCCAGCCGGAAATCTGCTTCGGCGACCAGTCCAGAATCAGTTTACTCGCAACGATGTCCCGCAACTTCAGGTTGATGGAAAGCAGGCAGCGCTTGGGCCGCAAGGCCGACTGCCAGGCTTCGCCGTCCGCTTGACTGGCTCGATACGCGGGACAGCCACCATGACGTGCGACCTCCCGGCTCACGGTCGATACGGCTCGCTCTAAACATTTGGCGATCTCACGAATCGACGAACCGGAAGCCAACCCGCGAGAGATTTCCTCGCGCTCACGCAGCGTGAGCGCGACGAGCGCACGCCGCCGGACGGCCGGAGCAATCCCACCGTGGCGCGACACCAGACAACGAATGGAGGAATGTTCTTTGCCAAAAGCGCGCCCGATCTCATGCAGGGTCTGCCCTGCCTTCCAACGACGCCACACATCGAGTTTCTGCTCCGCCGAAAACCCAAACCGTCTCCCTTGTTTCATAACACCACCTTTAAAAACAGCTTTATACCAGATGGTGTTGCATCGACCGTCTGAACCGGCAGCGCTAACCGGTAAAGTCAAGTACTGAGAGGAACCTGCTTCTTTCAGTTCTTCATCTTCCAAGCGCTCTGCGCCGCCTTCGATACCAGCAACATCCCTTCCGGCGCATCGACCGCCTTTATCGAGAGCCGCTCGTCGTGGCTCTCCGTTGCCTGTGTCAACACGACTTCCGCCCGAAAGTAATACGTCTTTCCCGCTTCCGCCGTAAGTTCTGCCGCCCCACTCAACTTTTTCCTCGACTTTACGCTGGATTGCCAATCGACGCAGACCTGATGCTCTCCGGGTGCAACAGCAAACGATAAGTACGACTCCCCGTAATCCGCTCCCACCCAATTCCCATTCAATGCCACCCGCACCGTGACTTTCGCTTCGCCCCTTTCCGGCTTTCCTTGCTCAATCACGTAGACCAGCGCCTTCCCCGGCTCTGGCTGCCTCACTGCATGCAGCGTGCGGTCTGTCTTCACAGTAAATTGCGTCTTAGTCGGACCGCACCCCGCCGCCGTTCTCAAATCTGTCGTCGTCTGGTCCTGTCCAAACACGGGCATTGCAATCAAGAGCGCCAAGGATATGAACGTGTACATTGATTCCTCCGTGAGCCTCAACTTCCCCGAGCCACAAAGCGTTCTAACGATACGACGGCACATCGCCGCATTCCGTTTCTTCTAGTTGCCCAATTCATACACCCTCGCGTGTTAGGCATGATGGATAGTGAGATGGAAATTTATCCTGCTAAGGGCCTGATTAACGCGCAAACCGGAAACTGACCCACTACCGGGTTTCCAAGGTCGTGGACATCATTCAGGGGGATGGCGACGGGTCGAAGACGGCTTTGAGGTTTAGTTTGCTGGATTTGGGGAGTTCGAGGGTGCGGGTGAAGTCGGGGCGGCCGGGGCATTTGAGGAGGATGGCGTGCGGGCCAGCGGAAAGTTTGAGTGTGGCGGGGGCGTTGCCGTGGAATTTGCCGTCGATGAAGATTTCGGCGGCGTCTGGTTCGGAGGAGATGGTGAGTTGGCCGAAACCGTCGGGCGGGGCGGGTTGGGCGGGCGGAAGAATGGCCGGAGTTGAGGATTGGGAGAGTTGCGTCGTTGTGGCGCCATCCGTGGAATCGGCAGGGGTTTCCGCGGAGGCACGGAGGGTTGTGGCGGTGACGTCCGGGTAAAAGCGATGGAGGACGGTTAAGAGATCGGTGGAGCTGAGGGCGAAGCCGATGCCGGTGACATTTTTCCTGGTGATTTTCAGGGTGTTGAGGCCAACTACCTGGCCGCGGGAATTCAGGAGCGGGCCGCCGGAATTGCCGGGGTTAATGGGAGCGTCGGTTTGAATCCACGTGCCGGGGCCGAAGGAGGGAAATTTTCCGACGGCGCTGACGATTCCCTTGGTGGCGCTGAAGAGCATGGCATCGCCGGGATTCCCGACGGCGAGGACGGATTCCCCCTGCTGGACAGTGGTAACGTCGGCCAAAACGAGATAGGGAAAGGTGTAGCCGGTGGACGGGGGATCGGCTTTAACAAGAGCGATGTCGAGGTCGGCATCAATATAGACAACCCGGGCTTGCAGTTGAACATTGGAGGGAAGGACGGCGAGAAGAGTGGAATCGCCGCGGGCGACGTGGGCGTTGGTGGCGATCACGCCGGTGTCGGTGACGAAAAAGCCTGAACCCATGGAATTGATGCTTTTTAGGCAGACGACGGCGGGCTTGGTGCGCTTGACGATTTCCTCGAGGGAGAGTTCGTACTGAAAGGCAGCGGGTTGAGCGGCGGAGACGGCGGCGACACTGCCGGTGAAGGCGGCGGAGATGAGTTCGAGATCGGCGTGGAAGTGATCGGATTTGATGAGCCAGTATTCGCCGTGGCTGTGGCCGTGGAGATCGATCCAGTTCATGGGACCTTCGGTGAGGGCGATTTCACGGGTGGCGTAGCCCGGCAGGGAGAGGCGAGCGACCATGGGATGTTCGAGACGCTGGCCAATCGCCGTGCGCGTGCGATGAAAATAGCCGCCCGGGAATTCTTTTTCGAAGGGAGTGGAGCCGACGGCGACGCCATCGAGTTCGACGGTTGCGCCAGGAGGAGAGCTGGTGATTTTGAGAGTGTCCGCGGAAGAGGAAGTAATGAAGCAAAGAAGTAATGAGGTAAAGATGACCCAGCGGAAGTTAGGACACAGAGGCATGAGAGGATACCTGGGCTTAGTATACTAGATATGTATATGAAGAGGGAACAACTACCGGCGGCGATGATTGCCGATCAGCCCGCCGGTTTCGGCGAATAGCCGGAGCAGGCGAGAATGGGGAGCCGCGGGTATTTCGGAAAAGATGGATCGGACTGAGAGAGCTGGCAGAGCAGGAATTGTGACCCCTTGGCGGATTCAATCATCCGGGCGTGGCCACAATCAGCGCAGAGACCGAGCCGGGAGTTGGCTTCAGGCGATGATCCGGGCGCGGGCATAGTCTTTCGATTAGGCCGGAACTCAGTTGGGCTTAGGCGGATCGGCGGTTGGCGGGGGCGCCTTGGGCTTACCGAACTGCGCTTCCTCGATGGGAATGTTGGTTTCAATTTTGGTGGCGGCAATTTTCTGGATCTGGTCGGAATCGACAGCCGCGGATTCGACGAGGAAGGGGTATTTCAAACCGTCGACATCGCGAAAATCGCGGAAATAGGTTTCCCAGGGTAAATCCTTGTCGCCAACCTTTCGAGTGCCCTGCCATTTCATGATTAAGCCGGTGGAAGCGTCGAAATAAAAGTAGCTGACATCGCCATGCTTGCCGGTGAGTTTCAACTTCTGGACGATCGCACCGTCGATTTGTTCCTTGCCGGCGTATTCGATCTGATTGCCCTTGGCTTTATAGTCGACGAAGGGGCCTTCGAAATCGGCTTCGTCGGCGATACCGGCAAGATCGGCCGGAGACATAGGAACGACGGCGGCGTTGGGAGCGAAAGGATTGTAAACCCATCCGGAAGACTTGCCGTCGTAGACGCGGATGAGGGTCTGGCCGTTGATGGTGAGTTCCATGTGCATTTTCAGAGGACGTTTGCGGTCGACGAAGAAGGGACCTTCAAGGCCGGGCCCGAAGGTGATGGTGCCGGAGACGCGTTCGGTCTGGATGGCCTTGATTTTAGCGAGGCCGCCGCGGGCTTTGATGTAGGCATTGATGACATCGTCCGCGGTCTGGGCGACAAGCACCAGGGGAAAGGCGAAGAGGAGTGCGAAGGCGAGCAGCGCTCTGCGCGGGAGTTGCGTGTTCCGAAAAAAGGGCTTTGCGAACATAAAAGAGAACATAAAAGAGAACATAAAAGAATGGTAGAGAGAGTTGAACGGCGGGTCAACAGGGCGGATGCGAGCGGAATCCGTGGGGGAGTAGCCCGGGAAAGTGGATTGACAATGGGTGGCGACTCGGGACAAATGAAGGTTCCACAATTGCGGGTCGATATCGAATACGCGGAGAATCACTCAACCCTTTATGGACATTGTTAACCTGATTTTTGGGAAACCACTGAAATCCACGGAAGAGCGCGCTGAGCAGATCGGCCCAGCCGAGGGGATTCCGATCTTCGGGTTGGACGCTCTCAGTTCGGCGGCGTACGGGCCGGAGGCAGCGCTGAGCCTGTTGATTCCGCTTGGGCTGCTTGGCGTGAGGTACATCGTGCCGATCAGCGCGGCGATCATAACGTTGCTGGTGATTGTGTATTTTTCGTACCGGCAAACGATCGAGGCGTACCCGACGGGCGGCGGATCATACACTGTGGCGCGCTATAACCTCGGGTCGTTCTGGGGATTGCTGGCAGCGGCGGCGCTGCTGGCGGATTATATTTTGACGGCGGCGGTGGGAATTTCGGCAGGAGTGGGCGCGCTGATTTCGGCGGTGCCAAGACTGCTGCCGCACACGATGGTTTTGTGCCTGGGCATCCTGGTGGTGATCACGATTGTGAATATGCGCGGAGTGAAGGACGCAGGGTTCGCGTTCCTCTTCCCCACTTATCTTTTTGTCGGCTGCCTGGCGATCACGATCGTTGGCGGGATTGTGCGCACACTGTTGAGCGGGGGGCATCCGGTGGCCGCGAATCCGTTGCCGCCACCGTCGGCGGCAGTACAGGGGGTGACGTACTGGCTGCTGCTGCGGGTGTTTGCGAGCGGTTGCACGGCGCTGACGGGCGTGGAGGCGGTGAGCAACGGAGTGAGAGCGTTCCGCGAGCCGCGGGTGAAGAACGCGCAACGGACACTGACGATCATTATCGGAATTCTGGCGGTGATGCTGGCGGGAATTTCGTACCTGGTGAAAGTGTATGGGATTGCGGCGACGGATCCGGGGCAGCCGGGATACCAGAGTATTCTTTCGATGCTGATTGCGGCGGTGTTCGGCAAGGGAGTTTTCTATTACGTGTCGATCGGCTCGATCTTGCTGGTACTTTCGCTCTCGGCGAATACCGCGTTCGCGGATTTCCCGAGGCTATGCCGGGCGATTTCGCAAAACAATTATCTGCCGCACGGATTCGCGCAACGCGGAAGAAGGCTGGTGTACACGCAGGGAATCCTGGTGCTGGCGGTGCTGGCGGGGGTGCTGCTGTTCCTGTTCGGGGGCGTGACGGACCGGTTGATTCCGCTGTACGCGGTCGGCGCGTTTCTGGCGTTCACACTTTCGCAGGCCGGGATGGTGCGGCATTGGTGGAAATCGCGCGGGCCTCACTGGGAGAAATATGCGCTGGTGAACGGGCTGGGGGCGTTCGTGACCGGCGTGACGGTGGTGGTGGTGCTGGTGGCGAAATTTGTGGATGGAGCGTGGCTGACGCTGCTGTTTATCCCGCTGACGATCGTGGCGTTTTACAAAGTGCGAGAGCACTATCATGGGATATTCGTGGCAACGCGATCGGTAACACCGGCGGAACCTCCGTCACGCGAACTCCCTCCCATTGTGGTCCTTCCGATCGACCGGTGGAGCGCCGTCACAAAGCAAGGGCTGGAGTTTGCGGCGCGATTGTCGCCAAAGTTGATCGCGGTTCACGTGGAACCGGGCGAGCATGCGGCGTTGCTGCAGGAAGATTGGGATCGCTATGTTGTGAAGCCTTACCGGCAGGCCGGAATCGAGCCGCCGGAATTGGTAGTGCTGCCATCGCCTTACCGATTTATTGTGCTGCCGATTGTGGAGTATGTGCTGAAGCTGGCGGAAAGATTTCCCGGCGGGAAGATCGCAGTGGTGATCCCGGAATTTGTGGAGGACCGGTGGTATGAATATTTTCTTCACAACCAGAGGGCGCGGCTGCTGGAATGGGTCCTCCTAACCAGGGGAAACAAACAAATTTATACCGTGTCGTCGCCGTATTACCTGTCGGAAACGGCGAGAAGGATGGCGAGGTCGGGCGCAAAGGCGCCGGACTCACACGGAAGTAAAGAAGGATGATTCGGCGTTGACGTAGCCAAAGGCCATCCGAGGGGTGTTGAAGGCGAAACCGGGATTGCCATTTTTATCGAGCAGGATGAGGCCCCCGGTGCCTTTGCCCCGGTTGGCGAGGAGTTGCACGGCGGCCTGCGCGGCACGTGGGGGCGTGGAGCCGGCGGGCCGCAGAAAATCGGCGGCGGTTTTGGCCATGACCACGCGCATGATGGCTTCGCCGTAGCCGGTGGAGGAGACGCCACCGGTCTCCGAGTCTGCATAACAACCACAACCAATCAGAGGAGAGTCG
>DATHMM010000058.1:0-16575 GCA_035487095.1 Candidatus Sulfotelmatobacter sp. | reverse complement strand
CGGAATTTTCCATCCTGGTTCAGGTTCGAAGGCGTATACGAAATGCTGTACTGGTGCCTCAAAAACGCCGCCACTTCCCGCATGATCCCCGGAAGCTCCCCGTCAAATTGCGGGAACCACGCGTAGCCCCCTGTCATTTGCGAAAACGTCTTCAACTGGTTTTCCGCCTGCAAAAAATCCATCCGGTTCATCGTGCCCAAAGACCGGTGCAATTCCAGGTAATTGCTCAGCGGCTTGTCCAGTCCCACCGCAAAAATGGTTGTGTCCGTTCCGCGAAGCAGTTTCATCGTTTGATCGAGCGTGTGTTTCGAAAAAGTGTCCACCCCGGACGCCAATACCAGAATCGATTTTTTCCCCTTCACATCCTTCAATCTTTCGTTTGTGTCCAGAATCGCGTCGAACAGGTTCGATTCGCTGAATCCCGGAAAATACAAATGATAAATGGCGGCCTCCACATCGCCCTTGTTCTGCGTGAAGTCCACTTCCGTCTTCGGCTTCATGTCGAAGGTAACCAGCGCCACCCAGTCTTTCTGGTTCAAGTTCGGAAACAGCGCCCCCGCCCAATACTTCGCCTGGTAACCGAACCACCCGTAAAATCGCGCGCTGAATTCCATCAGCACCACCATCGTGATTGGCGCATCCGTTGGCCCGAAGTTCGTGATGGTCTGCGGCTGCCCGTCCTCCAGCACCCGGAAATTTTCTTTCTTCAGTCCGGGAATGATGTCGCCATTCTGCGTGGCCGCCACCACGTCCAGCGTTACCACGGGCACTTCCACGGAGATGGTCACTCCGCCTTCCTGCGGCTTTTGCTGCTTAGGCGCCGGTTTCTGCGAGGTCGCCGGATTTTCCTGCGCGGGCGAGGTTGGCTCCGGTCCTGGGGGGGCCTGTGCCCACACTATCCCGGCTCCTCCGGTTAACACTGCGGCCGCAATCCCCAACCGCACCACTTCCATCAAATAGCACGCTCTCATACGTTGCTCCCTATGTTCCCCGGCACTCGCTTAGATGCCGATTTCCCTATTTTCGTCGTCTGCTCGTTGGACGCATCCCGTGTGAAATATGTAACGCCGCTCGCCGCCAATTCCGGTCCCTGAGACACTGCATGTTAGTATGGAATTTATTTGTGGCAAAACGCATTCATCACTGAGGGGGGTATTTACGTGCCGCGCAAGCACATTTGTCTTTCGTTTCTCATCCTGTTCATCCTGTCCTTGTTTGCTGCCGGCAATCTGAGCGCGCAAATCTCGCAGCGGCCTCCCGCCCTGGGCATTCCCCAATCCCCCTCGCTCGTGGGAGACACTTCCTCCCTTGCTCGCGAAGCTCAGGACTGGTTGGTCGAACTCGTCAAAATCAATACCACCAATCCTCCGGGCAACGAACAAGCCGCCGCCAAATATATCGCCGGCGTCCTTGCGAAGGAAGGCATCAACGCCGAACTTCTTGACCTCGCGCCAGGCCGCAGTGCCGTCGTCGCCCGCCTCCGCAGCAGCGCCGTCGCCGATCCTTCCAGAGCGCTTCTCCTCGTCGCCCACATGGACGTTGTCGGCGTGGATCGCAGCAAATGGTCCGTCGACCCCTTCGGCGGCGTCATTAAGGATGGCTACCTCTGGGGCCGCGGCTCTCTAGACGATAAAAGCATGCTCGCCGCCAATCTCGCCGCGTTCATTGCCCTCAAGCGCGGCAACGTTCACATCAATCGCGACGTCATTTTTCTCGGCACCGCAGACGAGGAGCAGTTCGGCGACGCCAGCGTGCGGATGCTGATTGCCAAGTATTGGGACAAGATCGCCTCCGGCTTCGCCCTGAACGAAGGCGGCAAAGTCGTTCTGAAAGACGGCAAGGTGCAGTATGTCGCACTGCAGGCCAGCGAAAAAGTTTCCGTCAACGTCGGTCTCACCGTCACTGGCAAAGGCGGCCACGCGTCCACCCCAACGAAAGACAATCCCGTCGTTCACCTTGCCGCCGCCATCGACAAAATTGGCAACTACAACACCCCGGTTCATCTCACTTCCGTCGTCCGCCGCTATTTCGAAGCCTTGGCTCCTCTCGAAGACGAGGAAACCAGCAAGTGGATGAAGGTGATCGACACTCCCGACCGCGGCGAACACGCCCTGCGCTATCTCGCCGACGCTTCTCCTATGTGGAATTCCATGATGCGCGACACCATTGCGCCCACCATCATGCAAGCCGGCTTCCGCGGCAATGTGATCCCTTCCGAGGCCCACGCCGTTCTGAATATTCGCCTACTCCCTGGCGACACCATCGACGTCCTCGTCAACGACTTGAAGAAACTCGTCAACGATCCCGCGGTCCGCTTTGAGATCGCCCCCGAAGGCGGCCTCGCTGCCCCCAACTCCTCTCTTGAAAACGATTTCTTCAATCTCATCACCAGGGTAAGCGCCCAGGAATTCGGAGGCGCGCCCGTGATTCCGTTCATGTCCACCGGCGCCACGGATTCCGCACAGCTCCGCCTCCACAACGTGCAAGCTTACGGCCTTCGCCCGTTCCCGGTCAGCGAGGCTGACGATGCCCGCGTCCACGGCGACGACGAGCGCTTGCCGCTGGCGTCGTTCCCCAAAGGCGTGGACCTGGTGGTCCGCATCGTCGCGGAGTTTTCCGTCACCAGGTAACTCCCCGGGTGTTCTACAATCAAATCTGCCATGACGACGAACTCGCGACACTCCAAGATTGTTTGCACGCTCGGTCCGGCCACCAATTCGCCGCGCATGATCCGCCGTCTGCTCGAGGCTGGCATGGACGTGGCCCGCCTCAATTTCTCCCACGGCACCCATGAAACCCACGCGCAGACCATCGCCATGCTGCATGCCGCTGCCGCCGAAATGGGCAAGACGATCGGCATTCTCGCCGACCTGCAGGGTCCGAAAATCCGCACCGGCGCCCTTGCTGGTGGCGGCACCGTCACCCTGCGTTCCGGCCAGCAGTTCATCATTACCACCGCAAAAATCCTGGGCGATTCCACGCGCGTCAATACCACCTTTCGGCCGCTCCCTCGCGAAGTGAAAACTGGCGACCGCATCCTCCTCTCCGACGGCCTCATCGAACTCCGCGTCGAAAAAGTTCGCGGCCAGGAAGTCATCTGTCGCGTCGTCAATGGTGGATTGCTCGGCGAGCACAAAGGCATCAATCTGCCGGGAGTGAAACTTCGCGTTCCCGCCTTAACTCCAAAGGACCGCGAGGATTTGCGCTTTGCCTTGTCCCATAACGTGGACTTCATCGCCGCCAGCTTTGTCCGCCGCCCGGAGGACGTGCTGCTCGCGAAAGCCCTGATTCGCCGCGCGAAAAAAGATACGCCCGTGATCGCCAAGCTCGAAAAGCCCGAAGCCATCGAAAATCTCGAAGGCATTCTTCGCGTTTCAGATGGCGTCATGGTCGCCCGCGGCGACCTCGGCGTGGAAATGAATCCCGAAACCGTTCCCGTCGTTCAGAAAAATATCATCGCCCGCGCCCGCGAGTTCCGCCGCCCCGTCATCACCGCCACGCAGATGCTCGAATCCATGACCCAGAATCCCCGCCCCACGCGCGCCGAAGCCTCCGACGTGGCCAACGCCATATTCGACGGCTCCGATGCCGTCATGCTTTCCGCCGAGAGCGCTTCCGGCAAATATCCGATCGAAACCGTCTCCATGATGGACCGCATCATCCGCGAAGCCGAAGCCAGCATCCAGGAGTATCCGCGGCCCACCACCTCGCAGGAGCAGCTCAAGGTTGCCGAAACCGTTGCGGAACTCGTTTGCCACGCCTCCCGCGAATTGCACATGAAGCTGATCGCCGTCTTTACGCACAGCGGTTTCACCGCGCGCCTCGTCTCCCGCTATCGCCCGCTGGTCCCCATCGTCGCGTTTTCTCCCGAAGCGGCAACGCGCCGCCGCATGTCGCTGCTCTGGGGAGTCACTTCCAGGCACATTTCCGACATGAAAAAGATCGACGGACTCGCCGACCTCGCCGAAAAGCGCCTCCTCGAGGAGCGTCTGGTAAGAAAAGGCGACGTCATCGGCATCGTCGCGGGCACACCCATGGGCATCCGCGGCACCACCAACTTCATGAAATTTCACGTGATCGGGGGTCTGTCTTAAATGTAGTGGCCGAACTTCAGATCGGCCACATCTAGGCAACGCCCAAAGGCCGAGGTCCGCGAGGTCTTCTTCTAGGGGGAAACCACAATAGTAAGCGTTGTCATCCTTCGGGCATCCGATAAGTATGCCCCTAGGACCTCAACGTAAAGTGCTTCCGGGAAAGTATCCGAACTAGACAGTTCTTAATTCACCCAGCTGTCCGGCCGCGAAGGTGGCTCGTCCTTCGTCTTCTTCATGTACACCTGAAATCTCTTCCGGTTCCGCTGGTACTTCCAGTCCGCCATTTCGTTCCGCACGCGGTACAAAAACGACCCTCGCCGCAAATAGACCCACCCGATCAGCATCCCGCCCAGGTGGCAAAGATGACTCACGCTGTCGCCGCTCGCTCCCAATGTGCCGAAGAACTCAATCGCCGCCATCACTGCCACAAACGGCCGCATCGGAATCGTCAGCGGCAGGGGAAACAGCCAAATCCTCCGGTCGGGGAACAAAATTGCATTGGCGATCAAAATTCCGAAAATCGCTCCCGACGCTCCAATCGTCGGCACGTCCAGTGGCCGTACACCCCACAACATTGGTGTCACTTTCACCAGGATGGTGATGATTCCGGCTCCCACTCCGCAGATGAAAAAATAGTTCAGGAAGCGGTTCTTCCCCCACACCAGTTCCAGTTCGCGCCCGAACATCCACAGCATCAGCATATTGATCAGCAGGTGCCACAGCCCGCCGTGAAGAAAAATGTAGGTGAACGGCTGCCATAGCCGCAGCCCGGGAATCGGCCCCAGGGGAACCAGTCCAAACCAGTGATTCAGCCAAGCCGTTACATAGGACGGAAAAAGAACCGCCACCAGCGTCTGCACCAGGAACACCCCGGCGCAAATCATTACAAGGAGTTTTACCGCAGGCGTGATAAACCCTCGCCAGTCAAATCCTACCCGAGGCGCGAAGGTCGAGCTCATAATTGCAGTGTACGACCCCCCCGGCCACCCAGTCAAAAGGAAGACAAAGCGCACGTGACACGGCGGCATCTGCCGTCCTTCTCTGCAAACTCTGTGCTCTTCCTCGGTGCTCGGCGCCTGCCCCGACCCGGTCGGGGCGTTAAATCTTCCTTTCCCCCTGATTCACTGGCTCAATCCAGCTTCTTCCTCGCGAAATAAAATAGCGAAGCCGCCAGCAGCCCGAACATAAGCACCCCCAACAGCGATTGTGCCTGCGTCGGCATCGGCAATTTATCGTTCACCGCCAGCAAAGGCCAGTTCCTCGGCCCAAAGGCCAGCCAATCCGGCAGCCGGGCCAGAAAACTGTCTGGTTTTGCCGCGTCTGCAATTACGCGCAAGACGATTGCCAGCAGGCCGAAAACGCCTCCCGCCGCGATCAATCCGGAAGAGAAGAGCGCGCCCGGGCTGGCTTCGCTTTCGTCTTTTTTCTTCGTTGTAACTTCCACCAGCCACCGGATCAGCCCTCCGGCAAACATCGCCCCGGTTGTAGCAATCGAAAGATACGACCCTGTCGCGAAAGCCAGCGAGCGCACTCCGAGGATCTCCACCGCAATCACCAGCGCCACGCCCATCAGCACCAGCCGCCACGGCAGCCGCTGATTCAATATTCCATTGATCACCGTGGCCATCAGCCGTGCTTGTGGAGCCGGAGCCTTGTCGCTCCCGATCCCCTGCGCCCACTGATACTCAATCTGCTTGCTGCCAGCGTCGTACAGATATTCCCCGTCGGGAATTTCATGCGAGCCGAGCGAGTTCACCAGCACGTAGCTCTTGTTCTGGTAAACAAAAGTATCCCGCTCGATCTTCACTCCGCTGGGCAAAGACTGAATGTTCACCTCAATTTGCGTGGGAATATATTTCGTCAGCCCCTGGTTCATCAGATTCAGCGTAGCGCCGATTGCCACCGTCGACACCGTCACACCAACTAGCAGCCCCATCTGCTGCCAGAAAGGAGTTGCGCCCACCAAATAACCGGTCTTCAAGTCCTGCGATGTGGCGCCCGCAATCGCCGCCGCGATGCAAACCGCGCCTCCAATCATCAGCGCGAGCACAGCGTATCGGGGACTGGTCCATCCGGCCACAAAGAAAATCGCGCATGTCGCCATCAGTGTTGCGATGCTCATGCCGCTGATCGGGTTCGACGAATTGCCCAGCAACCCGCTGATTCGCCCCGCCACGGTCACAAACAAAAATCCAAATACCACCACGAACACTGCCGCAAACAAATTTTGATACCACTGCGTTTGCGCACCCTGGATGGGGAAGAACGTCAGCACCGCCCAGATCATCGCCACGATCACGATCGACCCGCCGACCACCCACCGCATCGGCACCTCATAATCGATGCGGCTGGATGAGTCGGAATGGCTGCTGCCTTCCGTGCGAACGTCCTTCAATCCCGCACGAAGTGCAGAGATGATCGTCGGCATCGTCCGCAGCAGCGTTATCAGCCCCGAAGCCGCAACCGCCCCCGCTCCCATCGGCCGTATGTAACTGCTCCAGATCTGGTCCGGCGACATCAGCGGAATGGGAACCGTCGAGGGATAGATAGGCGTGTTCCCCGCCAGTTGCCCATAAAACTTGATCGCCGGCATCATCACCAGCCACGACACAATTCCCCCCGCGAACAATATTCCCGCCACCCGCGGTCCAATGATGTAGCCCACGCCGAGATATTCCGACGTGATGGCCATGCGAAACGATGCGCCGGGATACCAGCTTGGCCGCGCCTCAGGTTGCCCCGTCCACGCCTGCACCGTGTTCATCAGAAATGTGTAGATTCCGCCAAGACCCAGTCCCCAGAAAACGCGCCCGGCAAAGGATCCTCCTCGCTCTCCCGCAACCAGCACGTCCGCGCACGCCGTGCCCTCGGGAAATGCCAGGTTGCCGTGCTCCTTCACAATCAACTGCCGGCGAATCGGAACCATGAAGAGAACGCCCAGCCAACCGCCCAGAAGCGCGATCGGAAAAATCCGCCAAAACGTGAAGTCAGAGCTGAACCCCAGGAAAATCAGCGCCGGGATCGTAAACATGACCCCTGCCGCCAGCGATTCCCCCGCCGACCCAGTGGTCTGCACGATGTTGTTTTCCAGAATCGTCGAGCGCCCGAATGCCCGCAAGATGCTGATCGACAGCACCGAAATGGGTATCGACGCAGACACCGTCAGCCCCGCCCGCAATCCCACGTACACCGTCACCGCGCCAAACAGCAGCCCGAACAATCCCCCCAGCACAACCGCCCGCAACGAAAACTCTGCCAGCCTCTGCTCTGCCGGCACGTAGGGCCGAAACTCTCCCACGGGTGCCGTGGAACTCCATGGACGGTCGCTCACCGTTTCCTCCCGATCTTCCCGAACGCTTGTTTGAATCCGCGTGCCCGGATTATGCCGCACCCCGGCCCCGCCGCAAAGCGCTTCCTGCCCGGGAACGCCATTCTCCTGAATGGCGTTCCCTACCGATCCTCTCACCCGCCAGGTATCCACCCGCTCTCGGGTTCTCTTGACATCCTCCGCACTGGTCGGTATTGTCACCTGCATTCGGTGATCTTGTCGGTCGGTGTGGATCTGGTCGCTCGCCCAATTTCCATGGCTAGTTTTTCATTAAGCCCGGGGCCGCGCGTCACGTTCCTGCCGCCGATTATCTTCTTCCGTCAGGAGCCTAGCGTGAATCCGCGCCGCCTAGCTTTTCTGCTGATCCTTGTTTCCGCCGCTCTGCTTTCCCGGCCCTTCTTGCCCGCCACTTCTGGCGACGAATGGCAACCCATCGACCCCGCCGACCTCAAAATGACTAGCGAGCCCAAGGCCCCTGGTGCGCCCGCTATCTACCTCTATCGCCAGGTCGACCGCGACGACCAGACCGGCCACGAATCCCAGTATTACCGCATCAAAGTCTTCACGGAGGAGGGCCGCAAGCAAGCCGACGTCGAAATCCCCTTTCTCAAGGGAGTCGATCAGGTCAACAACATCAAGGCGCGCACCATCCGCCCGGACGGCTCCATCGCCAATTTTGACGGCAAAGTCTACGAGAAAACCATCGTGAAAGCCCGTGGCGTGAAATACCTCGCAAAAACATTCACTCTTCCCGACGTCCAGGTTGGCAGCATCATCGAGTACAAATACAGCGACTTCTGGTCCAACGAGCTGATTTACGATTCACGCTGGATCATCAGCAGCGACCTTTACACCAAGCGCGCTAGATTTACCCTCAAGCCCTACTCCCAATTTGCTCTCCGCTGGAGCTGGCGCAACCTGCCACCCGGCTCTCCCCAGCCCGCCAGCGAACATTCCAGCATCCACCTCGATGTCAACGACATTCCCGCCTTTCAGGTCGAAGATTACATGCCACCGCAGGATGAGCTGAAGGCCCGCGTCAATTTCGTTTATAACCAGGACAACGACGAAAAAGAACCCGAAAAGTTCTGGAAAAAGGAAGGCAAAAAGAAGTTTGAACGCGCGGACTCTTTCCTGAACAAAAAGAAACCCATGGAGCAGGCCGTCGCTACCATCGTCTCGCCTTCGGACTCCGCCGACGTCAAGCTGCGCAAAATCTACGCCCGCGTCCAGCGGGTCCGCAATCTTTCCTTCGAAGAGGAAAAGTCCGAAAAGGAAAAGCAACGCGAGAAGCAGAAGCAACTGACCAACGTCGAGGACGTCTGGAAGGCAGGCTACGCCAACGGTTCCTACATCAACTATCTTTTCATCGCTCTCTGTCGTGCTGCAGGAATCGAAGCCTATTCCGTCCTCGTTTCACGTCGCGACGCTTATTTCTTCGAACCCGGTATGATGAATCCCGGCCAGTTGAACGACGACGTTGTCCTCGTCAAAGCTGAGGGCAAGGATTATTTTCTCGACCCCGGCACCGAGTTCACACCCTTTGGCCTGCTACCTTGGGCCGAAACCTCCGTTAAGGGCCTCAAGCTTGATAAAGACGGTGGCACCTGGGTCCAGACGCCGCTTCCCGAAAGTTCCGCTTCGCGTATCAGCCGCGTAGCTGACCTTCGCATGGACGACCGTGGCGGCCTCCAGGGAAAACTCACCGTCACCTACACCGGTCTCGAAGCCCTTCGCCGCCGCCTCGAAGAGCGCAATGTAGACGACGCCGACAAAAAGAAATTTCTCGAGGACGGTGTCAAAGAGTGTGTCCCCGTTGCGTCCGACGTCGAGCTCACCAGCCAGCCCGATTGGAAAGCCTCTTCCGACTCCCTCGTCGCTGTCTTCGATTTCAAAACCGAGGGCTGGGCCGCTCCCGCTGGCCGCCAGGCTCTGATTCCCGTCGGCCTCTTCGGCGCTCCCGAAAAACACATCTTTGAGCATACCGGCCGTGTTCATCCCATCTATTTCGAATACCCTTCCGAGGTGCAGGACGACATCACAATCAACATGCCTCTGAACTGGCTCGTCAAGGCTCTACCTCCCGAGCAAAATCAGAACAGCAAAGCCATCGTTTACACCCTGAAGGTGGAAGACCAGAAAGGCACCGAGCATATCAGCCGCCATCTCAAAGTCGATCTCCTCGGGCTCGACGTCAAGTATTACGGCACGTTGCGCAATTTCTATCAGGGAGTGAAAAGTGGTGATGAAGAGCAAATCGTTGTTCAGCCGGGCGCATAGCCTTCCCATGCTCAATGCTTGCGTCCGCGCTTCCCAAGTCGCGGTTCTCGGGCTTTTCCTCGCTTCCTTTCTGGCTCCCGTCTCCCGCGCCGGCGACGCTCCGGCCTGGATGCACGCCCTCACCAGTCTTCCGCTTCCCGACCACGACGACAAAACCGACGCTGTCCTCCTCTACTCCGAGGACATCGTTAGCGTGCAGGGCAACGGCAAGATTAAGCATCTCACTCGTCGCGCATACAAAATCCTGCGCGTTGGTGGCAAAGACCAGGGTACCGCCGTCGCTTACGTTGATGCCGAAACCAAAATTCTGAACATGCACGGCTGGTGCATCCCCGCTCAGGGCAAGGACTACGAAGTCAAGGAGAAAGACGCCATCGAATCTTCCTTGCCAGGTGTCGCCAATGGCGAACTCGTAAGCGATATCCGCGCCAAAATCCTCCCGATTCCCGCCTCCGATCCCGGGAACATTGTCGGCTATGAAATCGAGCAGGAAGAGCGCCTCTACATACTTCAGGAAGAGTGGCTGTTTCAGTCTTCGCTCCCCACGCGCGAAGCCCGCTTCACCCTGAATCTTCCGGCGGGCTGGGAATACAAAGTCACTTGGATCAACTTTCCCGAAGCCAAGCCCACGTCGTCCTTGCCCACGCAGTCGCAGTGGGTTGTTTCCGACGTCAAACCCATTCGCACCGAAGACGACATGCCTCCCTGGAAAGGTATTGCCGGGCAGATGCTCCTCTCTCTAATCCCCCCCGGCGACTCTCAAAAAAAAGGTTTCGTCAGTTGGTCGGAAATGGCCAAGTGGGAATCGGACCTCGCCCAGGGCCGCCGTGATCCTTCTCCCGAAATAAAGCAGAAGGTCGTTGAACTCACCACCGGTGCGCCCACCACGCTCGCGAAAATGCAGGCTCTCGCTACCTTTGTTCAGCACGATATCCGCTATGTGGCCATCGAACTCGGCATCGGCGGTTTGCAGCCCCATCCCGCGCGGGATATCTTTTTCCACCGTTACGGCGACTGCAAAGACAAGGCCACGCTTCTCAGCGCCATGCTCAAGGAGATCGGCGTCGACTCTTATTACCTCGACGTCAACATCACCCGCGGCGGCGTTGGCGCACAATCTCCCGCCGGCCTCGGCTGGTTCAATCACGAGATTCTCGCGATTCGTCTCCCCGATGATCTCAAGGATCCCTCGCTCGCGGCCATTCTCACTCAGCAAAAAATAGGCCGTATCCTGATCTTCGATCCCACCAATGAAATGATTCCTCTTGGCCGGCTCGGCGGCTCTCTGCAGTCGAGTTACGGCCTTCTTGTGACCCCCGACGGCGGGGAACTTCTTCAGTTGCCGCAGCTTTCGCCGGATACCAGCGGCGTTCGCCGCTCAGGCAAGCTGGTGCTCAGTCCGAACGGCACGCTCAGCGGGGAAGTTCAGGAATTGCGTCTCGGCGATATGGGCGCCTACCAGCGCTATGTTCTCAGCACCACCACTCAGGATAAGGACCGCATTAAGCCTATTGAAACTTCGCTCTCTCACTCGCTCGCCAGCTTTCAGATCACCAAGGCCTCCATCGGCAATCTGCACGCCCAGGATCAGCCCTTTGTCTACAACTATTCCTTCACTGCCGATCGCTACGCCAAGCCCGCTGGTAATCTCCTCATCGTTCGCCCCCGCGTCATCGGCTTGAAGTCTAGCGACATCTTGGAGCGCAAGGAGCCACGCAAATATCCCGTCGAATTCGACGGCCCGCAAAAAGATCTGGACGTCTACGAAATCACACTGCCCGCCGGCTATGTGGTGGACGATCTTCCGCCGCCGTCCGACGCCGACTACAGCTTTGCCAGTTATCACAGCAAAACCGAGCTGCAGGGGAACGTCTTGCGCTACACGCGTACGTACGAAATCAAGGAACTTAGCGTCCCTACCAGCAAGCTCAACGACCTGAAAGCCCTTTACCGCATCATCGCCACCGACGAGCGCAACACCGCCGTCCTCAAGCCCGCCTCTCACTAGTCCTCGTCACGCTTTCGGGAACGCCGCCTTCTCCTCTCTTATGCGTGACGAGCCCATCGAGAATGGGCGGGCCGGCATTCCTGTCGGCCCGCCACGCTGCATACCTCCTTCTACCGTTGGTCAACGTGCGCCTGAATATTCCCGGTGGTAATCGTCATCACCGGAAAAGACAGGACCACGTTGGTGGGATTGGCGGTCTCGTAGATCATGAAGCCCGCCTGGTCATTCGTTCCCGGTTCTCCGTTGTCGATCAGCGTGAACTGGACCGTGTAACCTTCTATCCCGTCGTATCGGCCGGTACCAACCCCGACAATCGTGTTCACCGGAGCCTTCGGCGGTGCCGGATTCCCGTTCAGCGTGCACACCGCGGACACAAAATTTTCCATGTGGAAATGATGAGTCCCGCCGGACGCGTCCGACCAATTGATCTCCATGTTATTCGAGGGCGTGGTCAGGTCGCAGTCGACTTCGAAGCCTTTCGTCACTGTCGCTACACCCACAACCACCTGCTTTCCGCCGCCGGTGAAGCGTCCGGTCCCCGGAGAACAGTTGCTGGGAACGGCAACTGTCGCGCTGCTGGTCTGACCATTCTGAAACCCGTCGTCCCAGGCCCCGCTCGCAACGCCTTCCACGATTACCGTATTGGTGTCGGAAGGCGCCGGCATCTGGCCGGAAAACTGGTCTGGGGGTGTTGTGCCCAAGCTGAACGGCTGGGCGTCCACTTTCACGCCGTTGAAAAGGATGTCAATCTCCGTATTGGATCCCCCCGTGCCGCCCGGGTTCCACGAAATCGCCGTGTAACTGATGACCGCACCGCCGTTCGAGCAACTCGCACTCGCCGTCACTGTCAGGGAGTGCGCCGAGGCCGTCCCCGCCGCAATCGCCTGGATAGCGAACGCCAACGCCACCATCGAAAAAAGTCCTACTATTCGCCTGTGCATAGTACTCCTCCTGTTTTTTCGTTGAACATGATCTCCAGCCACCGATTGCGTGAACGCAACTCGGCGAAGTCCCTCCAGCGGCTCCGATTGTCATGCTCGATTACGGCGGCCAGGCGCCCCGAGAAGATGTGCTCCCCCCTCGCCGTAGTCGGGTTGAGAGATGCAACCGCGCAGGAACTCCGGCTGTCTTTCGCACGATTTGTTCCCAATCTCTCAGCCTGAAACGCAAAGACTTAACAACCCCGAATGTTGGAGAGTTGGCAAATAACGGCCCCGATGTGGACACGGAATCTCTTTACGCTCGCGGGGCAAGATGCAGGATGGCCCGGGCCACGCGCCAGCTGAGGACAGAAGACGCCAAGAGCGGGGTATGCGGCGAAGTTTCGACGGATCCGCTTCGAGGCGGCCACATTCGGCTTCGTCAGGACAGTTCTAGAACGCGGGCCGGATGGAGAGAAAAAGGAAATTTGAAGATTGAATATGGCGGGAGGGAATGGCTGAGGAAGAAAACCCAAGATTCACGCTTGCATAAACTAATGGCTGCAAGGATGGGGCACGCGGCCTCTGCTTGTGTTGTCTCGCTTATTTCACAATAGAATCGTTGGTGCTTGAAAAATAGCGGGTAAGCGGCGCCATCGCCGCCTACCCGCTTGGGGCTGAGCCGACCGGGATTAGTGGACTGTGAGCGCTATATTTGCGGAATGGCTGATTTGTCCGGAAGTGGCCGTCACAACCAGCGTACTCGTACCGGCCTGTGTGCCGTTGTTGGTGGCCGAGTTGGAGCCGCCGCCGCAACCGCTCACACCAATCAGCAAACTGCCGAGGAGAAGCAGACTCGCCGCGCTGAGCAATGCGAACCGGGTTGATTTCCTCGCGGAGAAATGGGCACCCCGCGAATAAATCAGAATCGCGCACACTCCCAGACACATAACAGCGAGTGCCGCGGCTCCTCCCATCCTGTTTAGAGGATTGCCGGGCATGTAAAATCCTTGCCCGTAGATCCCCCCCGGCATTCTTGTGGCAAGTGTGAGAGTGGTTGTGGCCGTCCCGCCGCTCGCGGGTGTAACCGAGCTCGGCGAGAATGTGCATTGCGAATTGGCGGGTTCCCCGGAGCAGGTAAATTGCACTGCGGAGTTGAAGCCGTTTAATCCGGTTACGGTCACTTGAATCGTCGCGGCTTGTCCGATAGCCACCGTCGCCGTCGTCGGCGAAGCGGCAATGCTGAAATCGGCTCCCGCCGGCGGCGCGGCCGCGTTCGGCGTCAGTGTAGCGAACACTCCGTGCTGTTCGTTTGCCAGACCCGCGGTGAAGTACAGGGTGTTCGGATCGCCGGAGGATCCTCCGCCTCCAAACACCATGTCCCACATGGAGGCATTGGTAATGACGGCGCCAGTGGCGTCCTTCATTTGATCGATCAAGCTTCCCGAGGCCGGGTCGTATACATCGATGACGCCGTTGCCGAATTCACCGACCAGCAGCTTGCCACCAAACGGTCCGAAACCTGCCGGAGGAATGACGAGCCCCCACGGTGCGTTCAGATTGCCCTGTGACACCAGCCGCTGGCTAAATCCTCCACTCAGAGTGAATATGTCCACAAATCCTGCGCCAGCCATGTGAACGGGATCGTGTTTGGCCGTATCCTGCAGCGCGTAGGTGACGAAGATCTGCTGATTGAGCACGTGGATGCCGAATGGCGCGTAGCCGGCCGGAAGTTGCGGATCAACAAGAGTCCCGGTGAGCTGGGTTGGGTTGAAAGTGCTGTCGAAAACATCCACAGTGCCCGAGTTGAAATTTGCCGCCACCAGGAAGGTGCCCGTTTGCCCGAGATTGACGAGGGCTAGTCCTTTGTAAACCGCACCCGCTTTCGAGTTATCCACCACCGTGGTGACGGGGTCGCTGCCGTTCCAGGCGGAGATGGTTCCGTCCTCGGAGTCGAAGATGAACAGGGCTGGCTTGCCGTTCACGTTGAATCCGGTAGCGGCAACGTTGGCGACAATACCCGTCGGGGTAGCGGGGTTCGCATCTCCAACCGGCGCGGGTATCTGAAAGCTGCCCGCATTCACCCCCTGAGGGTTGTACAGTGTGGAGAAGCCGGAGTTGTTGTCGGCAATCCAGAATGTTTGGCCCGGGAAAAAAGCAATTCCCCAGGGGTTAACCAGCTCCGGATCCGTATTGGCGGCCAGGCCGGCTGTGTCGGAAGTGAGATTCGTTTGCTTGAAAGAATTGGTCTGCGCCGACGCACTTCCCAACGAAACGAACGTCGCGAATAGTGTCGCGGCGAATGACCATAAAAAGCGTTTGTAATGCATTGCATTGCCTCCAGTGAAATTCCATTGGCACGTTAATAGAAACTAAAAATGGAGTTGTCCGCTGGAAGTTAGAAGTTCGTCAGTTAAAGGCACCCTCCCATGAGAATAATTTGACAACTTTCGTGGAATAAATCTCAGCCGCCTGTATAGCGTCTCGGGGCCGCTACGGTCCCAAGGGACAAAAGAGAAACCTGGGCAACTGTGGCCGGATTGGAGAGAAAAGGGAAATTCGAAAACTGAAAACGACGAGCGAGAAGGAGTGAGGAAGAGAACCCAAGACCCACCCTTGCATAAACCAAATGCGCAAGGATGGGGCACCCGGCCTGATTGACGGCTTATCCGAAGTTACTCACAATGCAGACTTAAGAATGGACGAGTGCCCTTGATCCATTTCCTCCGCGATATCCATCAACCTGCGAAAAGAGGCTTTCAACGCGTTAACGTAGACTATTCCGGCCTTGTCCGTCAGGATTTCTGACGGCTCTTTCATGAAATATCTTCTCAGTTCGCTTAGCGGGTGTTCGATTTCCTGATAGAGATATTTAATCGAGTCGCAGGAGCCGATGGTGACTCCGCCCTCCTTCAAGAGATTCTCAAACTGGTTGAGCGAGATTTGCAGTTGATTCACAGCCTGCTTGGCAAGCACAAGGTTCGAGTCTCCGCGAACCTCCCCGAGTATTTTCTCGAAGGAATAGGAAACCTCGTCGAACGCTTTCTTAAGTCTTACTTCAACGAATTGTTCTTGGGGGACATCTACTTGCGTTTTTTGGTCCATGAGCAACCCTACCAAATCGATTTCTGCAAGTCTGTGTGAAAGTGAACACTCCGCATTAACGGCGGGTGCAGCCGGGGCACCCGGCGGGCCTCCTCCGAGACGCTTGGCGACGAATGGCAGTCAGGCTTTTGGATGCTGACCACATACGGCCAATTGTGGTATTTCTATGCCACAATGCCAGTAGAGTCCGCGCCAAATGCAACGAGTCACTGCGTAACGGAGGAACTTATGGTCGACGGAATTGGCGGCGCTTTTCTGTTTTCCAACGATACAAAGAGATTGGCAGCTTGGTATCGCGATTGCCTCGGGATAGTTCCTCAGGGCGAAGATGCTGAGTGCAGTTCAATCTATGCATCGTTCGAATATAGGGATCTTGCAAACCCGGAGATTAAGCGAACGATAGCGTGGGCGATCATGCCCACTGATCAAGACATCAAGGATAAGCCGCGAACGGGTAAGATTAATTACACAGTGAAGAACATGGGAGAAGTTCTCAGCCATCTTAAGAGTAAAGGCGTGGTAATCGAAAAGACCGAGGCATATCCCGGCATGGGGACCTTTGCGTGGCTGAAAGATCCAGATGGCAATCCGATCGAGCTTTGGGAGCCATCCGAAAGCGAGTAGAAATCCCTAAATTGAGACCACCCGACTGATCAGAAGCTAATCGTGTGTTGGGCATAACCACTAGTGTACTTCACCGCGCATTACCTGTGCCTAAGCAGCGAATTCCATCTAGATTTGTCCGACAGACCATGATTCACAAGCTCGTATTTGCAGTTCTCTTGTTCGCGCCTTCTGGGAGCGCGGACAAGCGAGACTCGTCCCCCGTCATTGCAGAAA
>DATHMM010000057.1:0-23750 GCA_035487095.1 Candidatus Sulfotelmatobacter sp. | reverse complement strand
GGGATTTTTGGGATTCATTGCGGGCCGCGGAAGCACCTTTTTCCAATCGGACTCGGAGGCGTGGAGTTTTGGGCCTTCGATCACATGGCCCGCGCTGGATTACTGGCGATTCAAGGCGCGGGTGAGGCAGTCTTCGGCGGTGACGCAGGAGAATTACGCGGAGTATGAGCAGACGGTGTTGCGGGCGCTGGAAGAGACGGAGAACGCGCTGATCAGCTATCACGCGAACCAGGAAAAGCTGATCCAGTTGAACGACCAGGCGAGGGAAAGCAAACGCGCGGCGGATATCGCGCGCGATCGTTACCGCGAAGGCGTGATCGATTTCCTGCAACTGCTGGATGCGGAGCGCGTGCAATTGCAAGCCGAGGACAACCTGGCGCAGGTGGAAGGCGACGTGTTCGTTTCGGTGGTGACCATTTACAAGGCGCTCGGCGGTTTGCCGGATGACACCCAGTTGCCGGGGAGCAGGACTCCCGCGGTGGCAGCGAACGGGGGGGCCCATCAGGCTTCGGCGAACAAATGAGCCGCTCTATTGAATTGAGTTTATGGCTTGCCTGGCTTTGGCCGCGATGCCAGGCGGCAATTCCGAATAACCCAGGCGGTTGGCGATCTCCTGGCCGTCGCTGAGCGCCCAGTTCCAGAAGTCCTTCAAGGAGCGGCTTCGCGCGGACGCTAGTCCGCTTGCGGGAACGTAGATCCAGGTGAAGCTCACCAGTGGATACGACTCTTTCCCGGGAGTGTTCACTAACGATCCACCCAAATCTTCCGGCAGGGATTTCTCGCCGGCCGCGCAGGCTGCCAGGATGCCCGGGCCGCTGGCTTTGACGAATTGCCCCGCGGCATTCTGCACGCTGCCGTAGCCGATGTCTTTCCGCTTGGCGTAGGTCAATTCCACATAACCAATCGCACCGGGCGTGGCGCTTACCTTCGTCACCATGCCTTCGCTGCGATTGATCTCCACGCCAACCGGCCACGCGGGTGATGCGTTCCTGCCGATCTTCGATTTCCACTCCGGGCTGGTGCGGCTTAGAAAATCGGTCAGGATGTAGTTGGAGCCCTTCACGCCGCTGAGGTGCACGACGGTGATCTCCAGGTCCGGCAACGTCAGGCCAGGGTTCAGCTTCGCAATTCTTGGGTCGTTCCAGTTTTTGATGTCGCCCAGGTAGATTTCCGCCAGGACCTCGCCGGAGAAGCGGAGATCTGGCTTTCCGGGCAACTTGTAGATGGGAGTAATCGCCACTAGCACGGTGGGAAATTGAATCAGCGTGTATTTGGCGCCATGCTTCTGCGCTTCACTCAGCGGGATTTCTCCGCCCCCGAAATCGCCGGTTCCTTGCCGGATCTCCTGGAGGCTCTGCGACGTTCCAAGACCCAGATAGCGCACCTGGACGCCGGGGTGCTGCTTTCCAAACTCCGCGGTCCATTCCGAGTACAATGAGCCTGCCAGATTCGAGCCCGAGCCTACCAGCGAAATCATGTCTTGCGCGACCACTGGCGTTGCAACCATTCCTGCCAACAGAGCAACTTGCCACAGCGTCCTTGCCGTTCGCGCGACTCTCATTGGGTCCCCCGGGGTCTTAAATGTTCATATCCGTAACTTCCTTTCGTTCTGGTGCGCCGCCCATGTTGCCATTGTTCCGAGTTGAAACCAGGCAAATATTTGGAGAGGAGTTCGAAGAGTCACTGGGGTAGCAACCTGACAAGAAGTAATGCTGGATTGCAAATTACCTACGCCAATGGGCAGGTACGTCGATGTAAGAGGCATCGAGGGCGGAGATGGAGGGGCAGCCGAGAAGGCGGAGAGTGCGATCGACGTCGGCGCGGAGGATTTCGAGAGCGCGGAGAGCGCCGGGATAGCCGGCGGCGGCCATGCCGTAGGCGTAGGCGCGGCCGATGAGGACGGCGCGAGCGCCGAGGCAGATGGCTTTGACGATGTCGCCGCCGCGGCGGATACCGCCGTCCATCAAAACTTCGGTGCGGCCATTCACTGCGGCGACCACTTCGGGAAGCGCGCGGATGGTGGGGTAGACGGAATCAAGTTGGCGGCCGCCGTGGTTGGAGACGATGACGGCGGCGGCGCCTTCGTCCACAGCGCGGTGCGCGTCGTCTCCAGTGAGAATGCCCTTCACGATGATGGGGCCGCTCCACACATTGCGGATCCATTTTAAATCGTCCCAGCAGACCGCGGCCTCCGCGAGGGCTGCGG
Organism: Candidatus Sulfotelmatobacter sp.; assembly: GCA_035487095.1. Taxonomy (GTDB): domain Bacteria; phylum Acidobacteriota; class Terriglobia; order Acidiferrales; family UBA7541; genus Acidiferrum. The sequence goes on along the minus strand of DATHMM010000057.1, from coordinate 21,544 downwards.
AGACGTCAATCAACTGCATTGGCCCCTGGCCGGGGATGACGATGTTTTCGAGCTTGGGCATTCCGCCATCGGCGAGAAACGCGGCCAGCCAGCGCGGATGCGCCAGAATATTGGGTAAGAACGGAAGCTTTGCAAAAGGTGAGCTGCCGAGCATTTGCTTCATGCCGTTGCGCGGGTCGCGTTCGCGCATGCCGGCCACGGGCGTATCAATCGTGAAGACCAGCGCGGAGTAGCCGGCTCGGCGAGCGCGGTCGATGCCGGCTTCGGCGGCAGCGCGGCCGCCAAGCAGGTAGAGCTGGTACCAGGCAGAACCTTTGGTGGCGGCCTTCACGTTTTCCAGCTTGTGGCCGGAAATGGTGGAAAGCGCATAGACGGTTCCGGCATCGCCCGCGGCCCGGGCGGCAGCGAGCTCGCCTTCCGGATGCATCATGCGGCTATAGCCGACCGGAGCCAGAATCGCCGGGAAGGCCAGATTGTGGCCAACGACGGTTGCTCGGAGATCGCATTCCGCAAAGGCAACGGCATTGCGCGGGCGGAAGAGGATGTCGCTGAACGCGCGGGGATTTTCCCGCAGAGTGGATTCGTCATCGGCGCCGCCCTCGAGATAGTCGAAGATGGAGCGCGGCAGGCGGCGCTGGGCGAGGCGGCGGAGATCTGCGATGTTTACGACGCGGGGCGGGCCGAGAGCGGAGGTTACGGAAGTCATGAGGGATACTTTATGAAGAAAATGGTGGGGGAAGCAATGTGGAAGTGTCGGGGCGGAAATTTTCTTAGGAGGGTGAGCTACTGAGAGAAAGAAAGAGTTCAAACTGAAGACGCGGAGCGGAAAACCCAAGAGCACAGCCAGGAATGGCTGTGCTACCTGAGCGAGTCCGCAGCTGAGTTATTCGCAGAGTTTCAATCCTAAAAGCGAAAGCTTTGCTTTCGCACTCAATATAGGGAGGCGGCGCCGGTCAATTGGGGAGGTGAGGGCGTCGCCTTGGGAGACGGATGCGGATCCCGGTTAGGGGATTCCGCTCCGTGGTTACAGAACCAAAAGAGCTAACCGCGAACAGTCAGGACCGGGCAAGTGGCCTTGGTCACGACGTTGTAGGCAATGGTTAGCGGGGCGTGGCCGGCGAGGCTCTGCCTGGCCTTGGCGCCCATGACGATCAAGTCGGCCTTGGATTCACGGGCCGCAATCAGGATTTCCTCAACAGCCGCTCCGAAGGTGGCGCGGAATTCCGGTTTGCACCAGTTTTCGCTGCCCTCCGGCATCATTTGCTTCATGCGGACGACGTTAATTTCCCGCTGGCGCGCGACGCTCTCTTCGGTGTACGCCGCGGCACTCTCGATGACGTGAAGGAAGGTGAGAGTGGCGTCGTGTTCCTGGGCGAGCGAGAGGGCATAAGCAGCTGCCTTTTTCGCCCCGGGGCCAAAGTCGGTGGCGAACAGAATGCGGTTCAACTCCGCTTCCTTTGGCTCGCCGGTCTTTACTTCGGGGCCAACGGTCAGGACGGCGCAATCGGCCTTGCGGAAGATTTCCTCGGCAACCGAGCCGATCAGCAGTTTCTGGAATTTGCCGCGGCCATGAGTGCCAACGACTACCAGGTCGATCTCATGCTGGACAATCAGCTTGTCGAGGCTCGGCCAAACATCGCCTTCCTCCAACAATACTTCGTGGGCAACTCCGCGAAGCTTGCCGGAAATTAGAATCTCCGTGATTCCTTCTTCCGCGGCCTGTCGGACTTTTTCATATGTGGCCTGAGCTAGTTGTGGTTCGGCAAACTGGAAGGGATCGGGGGTGATGACGTGAGCTATATAAATTTGGGCGTCATAACGACTCGCCAGAGCGATGGCGTAGTCGAGGGCCCGATCGGAAACCGGGGAAAAATCGGTAGTGACCATGATTTTGCTTATGGAAACACGCCTGGCGATGTCCTTCTGGGTTTTTTCCTGTGGATGGAGTATCTGCGGCATAAGTCCCTCCTTGCACGACCAGACATTTGGGACTCGGGATTTTTTGTGGGCGCCCCTTTCTCGGCGTATCCTTTCGAGCCTTCACCGCGAGCCCGAACGCCGAAAAAGGAACGCCCACTGCGCAGCATTTCGACAATCGCTCCATTGTCTGAGTGCTGAGCACTGATGGGAAATGCACCTGGCGTTCCTTTTCGGGGCATTTTCCTCAGCGCTACAAGTAATTGATAACAATGGTGGTAATTCAAATGACAGAGTGGGGCGACGTGCAATATTGGGAGTGCGTGCGGGATTTCACACTGGCGCGTGTTTTCTCACCCAGGGGAAAGTGCACCCTGTCAGGGATTCGTTGGGGCGGCGGGTTCTTCCTCTTCCGAGTGGCCGAGACCGAATTTTTTCATTTTGTAGCGAAGGGCGTCGCGACTGATGTCGAGAAGTTTTGCGGCTTTGATTTGATTGCCGTGGGATTGCTGCAATGCGAGTTCGACGAGAGCGTGTTCGACGTCTTCGAGAGAAGTGCCACCCTCGGGAATGGAAAGTGGCGGCAGGTGACGCCTTCCTGGTGCGGCCTGCGACTCTGCTGGGGCGCTCGGGGATTTGCCGTTCAGCACCGGGCCGCTGCGGCCGCTGGCGACAGTGAAGGGCAAATCATCCGGCTTCAAAAGGCTTCCTTCTTCCAGGATCATCGCGCGTTCGAGGGCGTTCCTCAGTTCGCGAACGTTGCCGGGCCAATCGTAATTCAAAAGCAGGCGGCGAGTGTCCTCGGAAATGCCCTGGACGGATTTGCGGAATTTCCGGTTGTAGTGGGCGAGGAAAAAATCGACGAGGGGAAGGACGTCCTCTTTGCGCTCGCGGAGAGTCGGGAGAAAGATGGAGATGATGGCCAGGCGATAATACAAGTCCTGGCGGAAGCGGCCTTCGCGGACTTCGCGCTCGAGATCGCGGTTGGAGGCGGCGATGACACGCACTTCGACCTGAATGTCGCGCACGCCGCCGACCCGTCGAATGACTTGATCTTCGAGGACGCGGAGGAGTTTGGCTTGAAGCAAGGGAGAGAGTTCGCCGATTTCATCGAGGAAAAGCGTGCCGCCGTCGGCAACTTCGAACAGGCCTTTCTTCATGGCCTTGGCGTCGGTGAACGCGCCTTTTTCGTGGCCGAAGAGTTCCGCCTCCATGAGGGTTTCCGGAATGGCGGAGCAGTTGATCGCGACGAAAGGGCGCTCCGCGCGTTTGCTCCGGTAATGGATGGCCTTCGAGACGAGATCCTTGCCGGTGCCGCTTTCGCCCTGAACGAGGATGGTGCTGGCTTCGCTGGCGGCGACTTTGTAGACGAACTTCATCAACTCGATGATTTTTCGGGAAACACCGACGACGTCGTGATAGCCGGCTCGGCGACGCACTTGATCGCGGAGGGTTTCGACTTCGGTGCGAAGTTCGCCGGCGTCCAGAGCGTTTTGCAGGGTGACGCTGAGCTCGTCGAAATTGATGGGCTTGCTGACGAAGTCGTAGGCGCCGAGGCGGAGTGCGGCCTTTACGTCGTCGAGTTGCGGATCGGCGGTCATCATGATGACGCTGCGGGTTTCGCCGGCTTGCTTGAGCTTGTCGAGCACCTCAATGCCGCTCAGGTCGGGCAGGTGGACGTCCAGGAGAATGGCGTCAACGGGATCGGTTTGGAGCATGCGCAGGGCTTCTTCGCCGGAGGAGGCTTCGAGTGAGAAATAGCCGAACTCCGTGCACTTTTGGGTGAGCGTCCAGCGGACGAGCTTGTCGTCATCGACAATTAGAATCCTCTTTTGTGCCATGGGCTTACTTTATCATCCTGCCGAACGGCCTGCACCGACAGGAAGATCGGTTTTAGGGCGTTCGATGGGCAGGTGGATGCGGAACTGGGTGCCCTGGCCGGGGATGCTGCTGGCTTCGATTTTGCCTCCGTGGGATTGCACGATGCCGCTAGCGAGGGAAAGGCCGAGGCCGGTGCCGTCTTTGCGGGTAGTGAAAAATGGGCGGAAGATTTTTGGAAGAGCGTCTGGAGAAATGCCTTTGCCGTTGTCCTTGACGCTGATCAGCGCGTGCGTGTCTTCCATGTTGATTGCGACTTCGACGACGCCTTCGCCGAGGATGGCCTGAATCCCATTGAGCACAAGATTCAAGACGACCTGCTGGATAAGCGCGGGGTCGTGTGCAACTGGCGGAAGGGAAGGGTTCGGCGAAAAAAGAACTTTGACGGGACGCGTGCGAACCTGTTGGCGGGCCAGCATGACGGCCTGTTCGATCGTGACGTTCAGATCCGCCGGGTGAAAGGTGGGAGGCCGCGGGCGGGCATAGGAGAGCAGATCGTTAAGGATGTTCTGGATGTGCAGGATTTCGTTCTGGACGTCCACTAAAACGGTTCGGCTGGAACTCTCGGCGGGGAGTTCCTTGCCCATGACATCGACGACGCCGGCGATGCCCGCGAGAGGGTTGCGAATTTCGTGGGCCAGACCGGCGGCGAGTTCGCCGAGGGTGGCCAGATGCTCGGCGCGTCCCATTTCACGGCGATGCAGGTTTTCGATTTCGCCGCGATTGCGCTCGAGTTGCTCGACCATTTCATTGAACTGACGGCCGAGCTGGCCGATATCGTCGCGGCGTTTGGCGAATGCAACGCGGGCGGACAAATCGCCGCTCCGAACACGGGCGATGGTGTCCATGAGTTCTTCCAAGGGGCGCTCGACCAGAACGAGCAGGACGGAAAGCAGGACGAAACAGAGGAGAAGGGCGAAGCAGACGGAGGCGAGCAGGATAATCTGGGCTTCGTGAATCGCGAGTGTGCGCAAAACGGCGGCGATCGCGAGGGTGCTCAAGAGCAGCACCGCGATAATCGGGATGAAAACCTTCCATTGCCAACGGATACCGGTGGCCCATCGCACGATGGGAGGTAGATTCATGCGGGTATCACATCAGAGACGCAGAGGATTCGCAAGTGAGGAGGTCACAGCGGAACAGAGGCGCCCGTCCGGTAGAATCATTCGGGACGGGCAAAGACCCACCTCGAAAAGGTATCCGGGAACCAAGAACGGGACCTTGGAACGCGGCGGGTGTGAGGGCAAGAGCGTGCACCTGAAGGTGGACGCTACGCGTTATAGTCACCGGGTTTGGATTCTTTTACAATCGGTGCGCGTTTCCGGAGGATGCTGTGACTGCTGCTGATTCGTTTGATCTGGTGGTGCTGGGGTGCGGGCCGGCGGGCGAGAAGGCTGGGGCGCAGGCCGCGTACTTTGGGAAGCGCGTTGCGGTGGTCGAACGCGCGCCCGTCGTGGGCGGAAGCTGCATCAATACCGGCACGGTGCCCAGCAAGACGTTGCGGGAATCGGCGCTTTATTTTTCGGGATTGAGGCAGCGCGGATTGTACGGGATCGACTATTCGCTTAAGGAAAACCTGACGGTGCAGGATTTCATGCACCACGAGCGCGCGGTGGTGGAATTGGAACGCGGGCGAATCCTGAAAAACCTGCAACTGCACAGGATCGAACTGGTGCAGGGACAGGCGGCTTTTGAAGACGCGCACACGGTGGTGGTTTGCAGCTCAAAAGGGACGCGGCGGCTGCGCGCAGAAGTGATCCTGATTTCGACCGGGTCGAAACCCCACCGGCCGGCGGAAATTGCGTTTGATGACGTTCATACCTTTGATTCGGACACATTTTTGCAGATGGACCGCATCCCAAAGAGCCTGGCGGTGATTGGCGGAGGAGTGATTGGTTGCGAGTACGCATCGATATTTATGGCACTGGGAGTGGACGTGACGCTGGTGGACGGCCGGGACAAATTGTTGCCATTTCTGGACACAGAGATTTCCGAACGGTTGCGAGACCGTTTTGCTTCGCTGGGGATGCATCTGTGGTTCAACGAGCGGCCGGTGAAAGCGGAAAATACAGCGACAGGCTCGCGGTTGACGATGAAAAGCGGAAAAGTGCTGGAAACGGATGCGGCATTGTTCGCAGCGGGACGGCGGGCGGCAGTGGACGGACTCGCGCTGGAGAAGGCGGGGCTCGCGCTGAATGATAAAGGATATATCGCGGTGGATGCGGATTACCGGACAGATGTTCAGCATATTTACGCGGCAGGGGACGTGATTGGATTTCCGGCGCTGGCATCGACTTCGATGGAGCAAGGCCGCGTGGCAGTGTGTCACGCGTTTGGATTGAAGTACAAGCAGCGGGTGGCTTCGCTGCTGCCGATGGGGGTATACACGATTCCGGAGATTTCCGCGGCGGGCGAGACGGAGGAGAGTTGCAAGGAGAAGAAGCTCGATTACTGCGTGGGGCGGGCGCGGTATGAGAACAATGCGCGAGGACACATCACTGGCGATACGGCGGGGATGCTGAAGCTGATTTTCGGGAAGGCGGACAGAAAACTGCTCGGCGTGAGCATTATCGGGGAATCGGCAACCGAGTTGATTCATGTGGGCATGATGGTGCTGGACAAAGGCTTGACGATTGATGAGTTCATCGAATTGGTGTTCAACTATCCGACGCTTTCCGAGATGTATAAATACGCGGCGTATGACGGGCTGGGGAATCTTTCGGGGCACAAGTTGCGCGAGGGATAGGGGCCGTGCCGCATCGCAATCCGTGGGCATCGAATCGTCAGGAGAAAAGCTATGCCACTGGTACGTATTGATTTGCGCGCGGGGAAGCCGGAGGAATACCTGAAAGCGCTGGGGGACGGCGTGCACCGCGCGATGGTGGAGGCGTTGGGAGTTCCGGCGGATGACCGGTTTCAAGTGATCACCGAGCACGCGGCCGCGGGGCTCAACTACGATCCGCAATATTTGGGGATTCGACGGTCGGATAACGTGGTGTTTGTGCAGGTGGCGCTGAGCACGGGCCGCAAGCCGCAGCAGAAGCGGAAGTTTTATAAGCGGGTGACGGAGTTGCTTGCGGAATCTCCCGGCGTGAAGCCCTCGGACGTGGTGATTAACCTGGTGGAAGTGGCGTGGGAGAACTGGTCGTTTGGGAACGGCGAAGCCCCTTATATGGACTCCTGATTTTTCTGCGGAATCGCGACGGGCTGATGTAGATTCGAGTTATGCGCGCGAGTGCGATTCCTCTCTTTGTACTACTCTTAACGATCTCGGGTATCGCGTTATGCTTTGCGCGGATTGATTTGCGTGAATCCCGTCCCTCCGACGCTCACAGCTTTCTGGGATTTGACCGCAACGAATATCCCGGCGACGCGGCGCTGCCTGTCCTTCGCAAATCCTACTCTTTTGCAAGTTACTGGCTGAGTGCGCCGCCCGGCGAGAAAAGCAATTCGTGGATCGGCAAACGCGAGGTGATGAAATCGCAGGGATTTGGCTTTTTGCTGTTGTATCAAGGACGGACTTCCCGACAGCTCTCCGATAATAAAAGTTCCATCAAAGCGGGGCTTGCCGACGCGCGTGAGGCTGCTGCTACAGCGCGCCGGGAAGGTTTCCCCGAGGGTTCGGTGATTTTTCTGGATGTGGAAGAGGGCGGAAGGTTTTCCGAAAGCTACCATGCGTATCTGAAGTCGTGGGCGGAGTCTTTGGCGGAGGAGAAATTCCGTCCGGGGATTTATTGCTCGGGGATTGTTGTGGACGAGGGAAAAGGGGCGACGATTATTTCCGCGGACGACATACGGGGGCATATTGGAGCCACTGACGTAGTGTACTGGGTCTATAACGATGCGTGCCCGCCATCGCCCGGGTGCAGCGTTCCGCAAGATCCAGCTGGGCCTTCGGCGAGTGGCGTTGCGTATGCGAGTGTCTGGCAGTTTGTGAGGTCGCCGCGAGAGAAGAAAGTAGCGCGCCATTGCCGCGGCTATGCGAGCGACGGAAATTGCTATGCGCCCGGAGATGCGGCACACAAATGGTTTTTGGATGAGAATGTGGCGACGACGGCGGATCCTTCGGGTGGGCGATAGAATCAAAAAGGGCGACTGCGGCTTTTTTTGAGTGTGGCAGCGAAGCTGCCGCTTTTCAGCGGTCAAACACTCTACGGAACTTTGGTTGGGAGAAGCTGGTTATACCGTGAAAGCGGGAGCTGCGCTCCCGCACTCAAAAGTCGGAGGGGCCGACACCGGTGGAGTGAAATGGCCAGTGGATTATAAGGTTGGGTTGCGGGGGAATTTGAAGTAGGGGAGGCGGACGCCGTTGATGAAGATTTGGTCGGCGCGGATGGCGGTAGGTGCCTCGAAGCCGGTTGAGCCTCCTGAAGTGACGAAGTCGTCCTGATCCACGCCGTCGCCGCTGATTCCGAGGCCGCCGACGAGCGTGCCGTTCTTAAAAATTCCCACCGAGCCCGGAAAAAAGACCACGCCGCTCTTGTTGCTGTTGGGCGGGCCAGTCTGATTGCCTTGCGTGCAGGGATTCTGTACGTCCTGCAAATACAAATTATAAAAAGGGCCAGGGGCGGAGCCGTCGATGCCCGGCGGAAACAGCGGCTGCGAACCGAAGCTGATGGTGCGGCTGGTGAGCGCGGTGCCCATAGGAACGCCGGGGAGGTCGGCTGCGGTGCGATTGGGTCCATTGAAGTAGACCATGTTGCGGGCTTTGGAAGCGGCGACGTCAATGCTGAAAACCGTGGCATCGACCATGCGGCGCAGGCCGATTAGCGTGCCGTCGAGGTCTGCGACGGCGATGACCATCCTCGCACTCGAACCGAGGGGCAGACGAATCGCGGCGCGTGTGGTGTTCGCGGTGGCTTCCGCATTGTTGAGGATAGTTTGGACGTCCGTGACGGTGAGGCCTCCAAGCGGACCGTTGGTTGGAGCGATCAGGTCGCCTTCGGGCGGTTGCCCGGTGCTGGCAATCGGATTGAAGCCGGCAAGATAGCCGCCGTTGAATGTTCCGGCGGTGAGGCCGGCGGGGAGCGTGGTTTGGTTCACGAAGGGCAAAGCGATACCGCCGATGAAGACGGCGCCGGGATCGGGCAGGGGATTGGGTATGCCGAAACCGTTGGACTCGGACGCGGAGAATGCGGCGAACTCGGCTGCGTCGAGGGAAACACCGGCGACCCCGATGCCGCCGACTACAATTCCATTGTGAAAAATGGGCACGCCGCCGGGATTTACGGCGTTGGGATCGCTGTCGTCGAGTTGCGATTTTCCCGTGATGATGCCGGGCCCGGGTCCGCCGGTTAGCGAAGTGGAGGGATTGATGGCCATGCCGGGAAGAAAATTGGTTGCGAGGGTGCAGCCGCGATTGGTGTTTTCGATGCCGTAGAGATCGGCTGTGGGCGCGTTGGTGACACCGGGAGGAAAGTGAATGCTGCTTATGAAGCGGACCGTGCGGGAAGATAGCGGAGCCTGATCGTTGCTGAAGTAGGCGCCGGTGCGGGCGAGAGCAACCGCGAGATCGTTCACGTCCACGGACTGGCCGAAGTTTCCAATGGCAGTGGCGCCCGGAGTGACGCCTGCTTTGTCGTACACGGCGAGGACCGTGCCGCCGCGATCGACGACTGCGATGGCCATGGTGTCGACGTTGACGGAAGTTGCGGCGGCCTGGATGAGATTGGCCACGTCGGTGGCGCTTAAGGGAGCAACCGCGACCGGAGGCGGAGCTGACTTCACGGGCGCGGGCGAACCACCGCAGCCGAGAAGAACAAAGGCCAGGGAAGCGGCGAGTATCAGAGCGGGGAACATGGCGAGCGCCAAAACATTGCGACGCTGGTCGTGGGAGCGACGCGATTCCACCGGCGTCTGAATAATGTGTTCCATTGGGAGAGTGTCGGTGTTCATGGTACACGCCGCAAAAAAGAAATCATGGGGATTGTACCTCCGTTGCTTCGAAGTGGTGACTCCCAAATGGGAATGGCTGGTATTGCTGGATATTCACTGCGCTTTCGGAAAAAGGTTGCCGGAAGAGCGCATTTTTGATTAGTTAGCGGTGACTGTTCTTCATCGGGTGGCTTGGTCCTGCAAAAAAAATGACTGCCGAATCATCGCCCAACATTGGGTTGGCTAGATTGCTGCAAGTTGTGGCGTGCCTTTTGGCTGGACTTTCGGCGGGCGGCAATGCCCTTGCGCAGCAGCCAGGCACTCCACCGCCAGTATCGTCGCAGCAGGAAACGCACGAAGCGGGGCCACCACGGCGAATCCCGCGGCAGCAGGCGCTGACCACGGCGGCATTGGATGGGACGGTGCGGGAACAGGTTTCGGATTCTGCGGCGCGGCCGATCGGTGGAGCGAGGATTCAGATTCGAAATCTGCAAACGGGGCAGGTGGATGCCACGCTGACCGCGGGTGAAGGGGTTTTCCGATTGCTGCTGCTGCAGCCGGGCGGCTACGAATTTCGGGCGGAGGCGGACGGCTACGAGGCGTTGACGATCGCGGCGCTCTCGTTGAACGCCAATGAAGTGGTGACGTTGGAGATTCACCTTGTGCCAACTGGCGTTGCGGAAGCGCGCTCGCGATTGCCGCGGCAGCCGGAACTTGGACCGCCGCTTCCCGCGGAAGCCGCGGCGGCGACGGGGACGTATCGCGAATTCCGCCACAGGCTGGATTCGGATCCGAACTACATCCTGGAACTTTCACCGGATGTTCTGCCGCCGATTTCCGATGTTTTCAACGTGGTGCCGAACCGCTGGGCGCTGGAGCAGCCGGATTACCGGCGATACCGGCCGACGGGCGAATACATTTATACGAAGCCGCGCTGGTATGACCCTTTTAATCGCAATCGGTTCAAGGGAGATGAGCCGATCTGGCCGTCCTTTCTGGGGCAGCAGGTGTTTTTCAATTTCACGGGATCGGAGACGACTTTCATCGACGGTCGGAAAGTACCCGTGCCGAGCGATGTGAGCGCGGCGCAGCCCGGCAGCAGCGAGTTCTTCGGGCGCGGCGAGCAATTTTTCCTGGACCAGACATTCCGGTTTACGTTCGACCTTTTTCACGGCGACGCATCGTTCAAGCCGGTGGATTGGCGCATCCGGGTGACCCCGGAAGTGAGCTTGAATTACCTGGATGTGAAAGAGCTTGGAATCGTGGGCCCGGACGTGCGCGCGGGCACGACGCGGCTTGATTCTCACGTGGGATTCCAGGAAGCGTTTGTGGAGTACAAGCTGCACGATCTGAGCCCCAACTATGATTTTGTTTCCGTGCGCGCCGGCATCCAGGAATTCAACGCGGATTTCCGCGGGTTTTTGTTCGTGGACGAGCAGCCGGGGATGCGCGTCTTCGGTGACTTGAAGAGCGACCGCATCGAGTACAACGCCGCGTATTTTAATTTTCTGGAGAAGAATACCAATAGCGGGCTGAATACCTTCAACCGGCGCGACCAGCAGGTGATGCTGGCGAACGTTTATATACAGGACTTTTTCTTTCCAGGATATACGGCGGAATTTCTGGGAGCCTACAACAAGGACGACGGCGGCTTGCATTACGACGACAACGGATTCCTGGTGCGGCCGGCGCCGGTAGGAAATGTGATCAATCAGGGCGTGGGCGCGATTCCGCACAGCATTCAGGTGGGATACTTCGGTTGGCTGGGCAGTGGGCACATCAAGCGCATCAACATCACGCACGCGTTTTACGAAGCGGCGGGGAAAGACAGCTTCAATCCAATTGCCGGGCGGCCGGTGACGGTGAACGCGCAGATGGCGGCGGTGGAGCTTTCGCTGGATCGCGATTGGATTCGATACCGGATTTCGAGTTTTTATGCGTCGGGAGACAGTGATCCGCGCAGCGGGCGGGCCAACGGATTCGATGCGATCGTGGACTTGCCAAGCTTTGCGGGCGGATTGTTCAGCTTCTGGAACCGGGAAGGAATCCGGCTGTTGGGGTCCGGGGTTTCGCTTACGACGGACGGCAGCCTGTTGCCCAACATGCGCTCGAATAAAAACGAGGGGCAGGCGAACTTCGTGAATCCGGGAATATTTCTGGTGAATGCCGGGACGGACATTGATATCACGCCAAAGCTGAAGGGTTTTGTGAATTTCAACTATCTGCGTTTCATGCGGACCGAACCGCTGGAGTTTGTGCTGTTTCAATCGCCCATTCGGCACAACATCGGGGAGGACCTGGGTGCCGGAGTGACGTACCGTCCGCCGTTGACAGAGAACATTATTCTGACGGGCGGGGCTTCGATTTTGCAGCCAGGGCAGGGGTTTCGCGATATTTACACGGGCCGGACGTTGTTTTCGGTGTTTGGATCGGCGAAGTTGACCTTTTGAGGATACTGAGGATGCCAGTTTTTTCTGAACTCGGCGTGATTCGCGCTCTTTCGAGTGAACGCGGAAAGTCGCGCCTGCTGATTGTTTTTTTTGTGGCGGCTTCCCTTTCCCTGCTGTTGTTCAGCTCGATCCGGCCACAGGCGGCGGCCTTCACGCAGGATGCGCAGGGACCGTTCCGCGGTCAGTCGCAGGAAGAAGCGACAGCGAAGTCGACGGGTTGCATGTCGTGCCACACAACGACGGACGAGCCGACGATGCATCCATCGAAGGGGGTGCATCTTGGCTGCACGGATTGCCACGGGGGGAATAATTCGGTTGTCGTTGCCGCGGGAGTTGCGCCGACTTCGCCGGAATATCAGGGGGCAAAAGAAAAAGCCCACGTGCAGCCGCGCGATTCGTTTTTCAGGAATCGCACGACGTTGCCCGAAGGCGCTTACACCCAATGGTTGAAAGAATCGCCGGAGTTTGTGAAGTTCATCAATCCCGGCGATCTGCGCGTGGCGCCGGAAACTTGCGGGACGGCGGGATGCCACCCGAACGAGGTACGCGCGGTTTCGACGAATATGATGACGCACTCTGGATTCCTCTGGGGCGCGGCGCTTTATAACAACGGTGGAATCCCGTTCAAGAACACAAGATTTGGCGAGAGCTACGACCGAAACGGGAAGCCGCAGGAGATGAAGACGATTCCGCCGCCGACGCCGGAAGAGACGCGAGCGAAGGGCGTGTTGGCGGAACTGACTCCTCTCTATCGCTGGGAAATCTCGCAGCCGGGTAACGTGTTGCGTGTATTCGAACGCGGGGGCGAGAAGAAGGCAGAGATCGGAAACCCCAGCGGGGAAGAAAGTCCGGGGAAGCCGGATGACAAGTTGAGCGACCGCGGATTTGGGACGGAGTTGCGGACGGATCCGGTTTTTCTTGGATTGCAGAAGACGCGGCTGCTGGATCCGATTCTTTCGCTGCCTGGGACAAACGACCACGCGGGCGACTACCGCTCGAGCGGTTGCTCTGCGTGTCACGTAATCTACGCGAACGACCGCGATACGGCGCATTCGGGCCCGTATGCGAAATACGGACACAGTGGCTTCAGCGCTTCGGTGGATCCCACGATTCGGAAGGACGAGCCGGGGCATCCGATCAAACACACGTTCACGCGCGCGATTCCGTCGAGCCAATGCATGATCTGCCATATCCACCCTGGCACAAACATGGTGACGACGTATTTTGGGCTGACGTGGTGGGACAACGAAATCGACGGGGACAAGATGTACCCGCCGGGGCAGCGGAATCCCAGCGAGGAAGAGCGGTATCAGATCGCGCTGAAGAATCCGGAGGCCGCCGCGCCGCGAGGGTTGTGGGGCGAGGACAAATTTCTGGAGCAAACCGGCAGCCCGGAATTCAACGCCAAGCTGAAGACCACGCAGTTTGCGGATTTTCACGGGCACGGATGGGTGTTCCGCGGGGTTTACAACCACGACCGTAAAGGGAACTGGCTGGACAAAGACGGGCAGCCGATTGCGTTCGACGATCCGCAGAAGTTTCAGAAGGCTGTGCACCTCGCCGACGTTCATCTTGAAAAGGGAATGCAATGCGCGGATTGCCATTTCGCGCAGGACAACCACGGCAACGGGAAAATTTACGGAGAACCGCGCGCCGCGGTGGAGATCGATTGCGTGGATTGCCACGGCACGATCCGACAGAAGGCGACGCTGGTTACGTCGGGACCCGCGGCGCCGGATGCGCCGCGTGCGGGAGAGCCAAGAGGGCGGCGGCTGGACGCTCTGCGGACACCCGATGGGCTGCGGCGCTTCGAGTGGCGAGGAGACAAGTTGTTTCAGCGCTCGATGACGGACGCGAATGTGGAATGGGAGATTGTGCAGACGAGGGACACGATCACTCCAGGAAATTCGCACTTCAGCATGAAATCACTGCGCGCGAAGCTGATGAGCAAGGATGGAGCGGCACTTTCGCAGATGCCGGCGGACGATTCACAGCTTGCACATGCGAATTCCTCGATGACCTGTTATGCGTGCCACACGTCGTGGACGCCGACCTGTTTTGGATGCCACCTACAGATGACGGCGAACGTGCGGCGGCCGATGCTGCACAACGAAGGGCTGATGACGCGGAATTACACCAGCTACAACTTTCAGGTGCTGCGCGACGACGCGTATTTTCTGGGTGTGGATGGAACCGTGACCGGGCACCGGATTGCGCCGGCGCGTTCTTCGTGCGCGGTGCTGGTGAGTTCGCAGAATGCAAACCGCGAGTGGCTCTACTACGAGCAGCAGACGATTTCGGCGGAAGGATTTTCCGGGCAGGCGTTCAGCACGTTTGTGCCGCACACGGTGCGGGCGAAAGAGACCAAACAGTGTTCGGACTGCCACGTTTCGGCGGCAAACGACAACAACGCCTGGATGGCGCAGGTGCTTCTGCAAGGCACGAACTTCATGAATTTCATGGGCCGGTACATATTCGTTGCCACTGGCAAGAAGGGATTCGAAGCGATCACCGTGGCGGAGCACGACGAGCCGGAAGCTATTTATGGGAGCGATTTGCAGCGGATCGCTTATCCCGACAATTACAAGAAGTTCGTTGCGGGCAAGCGGCAGCTTGCAGCGGCAACGGAACATGAAGGCACCGTCTTCGATATCCAGGCGCGCGGAGAGTATGCCTATACGGCGAATGGCAAGGGCGGGATGCGGGTGTATGACATCGCGAACATCGATAACAAGGGCTTCTCCGAGCAAATGACTACGGCGCCGGTCTCGCCGATCGGCCAGCGGTTTTATGTGCCGACCAAGAATGCCGTGGCGGTGGTGACACCGACCACGCTGGGCGTCGATCCACTGCGGGCCCGGGTGAAGGAAAACGAAGAGCAGGCGATTCACCTGCTGTACGGGTTTCTTTACGTCGCAGATAAGGAAGAGGGGCTGGTGGTTATCGGGACGCCGGATTTGAAGGCGAAGAGTCCTGGAGTGGGCACGCTGCTCGATGGAAATCCGGCGAATAATTTCCTAAAACGGGGACTGACGTTTAATCCCGGCGGGATTTTGACCGGGGCGCGGCGCATCACGATTGCAGGGACGTTTGCCTACATCCTGACGGACAAGGCGCTGGTGGTGGTGGACTTGAACAATCCGCTGGCGCCGCAAGTGACCGCAACGATTGCGGCGCCTGTGCTGAATGATCCGCGGGCGGTGGCCATCCAATTTCGCTATGCGTTTGTGGCGGATCGCGACGGGCTGAAGGTACTGGACGTGACTGACCTGGCGCAGCCGAAAATTGTGTCCGGCGCGATGGTGCCGTTCGAAGACGCGCGCAACGTTTATGTAGCGCGCACGTACGCTTACGTTTCGGCGGGTAAGCAGGGGCTGGCCATCGTTGACGTGGAAAAGCCGGAGGCGCCAAAGCTGGATCAGGTGTTCACGGCGAATGGTCAAATCAATGATGTGAATGACGTGAAGATCGGCATGGTGGCCGCCAGTGCGTTCGCGTTCGTGGCGGATGGCAAGAACGGGATGCGCGTGCTGCAGATTCTTTCTCCGTGGGACGACCCGGCGCACTTTTCGGGGTTCAACCCGCGGCCCACGCCAAAGCTGATTGCTACGGCGCATATGAAGGGGCCTGCGCTGGCGATTTCGAAGGGAATTGACCGGGATCGGGCCGTGGACGAGTCCGGGAATCAGTTGGCGGTGTTTGGGCGGCGAGGGGCCCGCCCGTTGAACCGGGAGGAGACGGAGCGGTTGTACCTGCGGAAGGGGGACATTTATAAGGTGACTGACGAGGAGGGAGGAGGCCCGGGCGCGACCTCGGCAAGGACCAGCGCGGCCGGCTGGGCAGAACATTTCAGAGCATGGTTGGGGGGATGGTACTAAAACCTGGAATTCAGTTTTGGTTTATCGCTTTTTCTTCGCATTCAATGGCAGATGCCTGGTTTTGTGCAAGCTGTTCATTTCAAAGCAGTTTCGTTGATAACTCTTTTTTCTTCAACCGTTTACCATCCCGCCGCATCTTATAATATTGTCACAAATCATTCACGTCTTCCACGCATAGCACCCATCAAAATAATTCGTGGGGCGACACTAGCCGGTTACGGTTAACGTGTATGGGTGGGGACTTTTCGGGCACCCGGCCCGGCTGAAAGCCTGCATAGGCGGGCACGATAGGCCTTCCAGAGGAAGGCGCAAGGGTATAGAAAGTAGGGAGGACAACGCAATGGTTAAGCAATATCTTCTGGCGAGCGATTTCGACCAGACTTTGAGTTTCAACGACTCGGGCGTCGCCCTGAGCGAGTTGATCGGATTTCACGGCTTTCACGATAAGGTGAAGGGCCTTTCCGAGATGAATCTGGTGCAGCAGGGCGCCGAGCTTTCGTATCTTATCTTGCACGACCCGGAATTCCGGCGAGTGCGCAAAGAGCATCTTGTCCAGACCGGCAAGAAGATTCGGTTGAAGCACGACGTGGACCTGTTTGCGCGTTCGCTAGAAAACATCTCGGACGGATACAAAATATCCTTTTATGTGATTTCGGCGGCGCCGCAAGAGATCATCCAATCGGCGCTGGAAGGGATTGTGCCGCCCGACCACATTTTCGGGACGAGGTTCCGGTACAACGAGGCGACGGGAGAGGTGGAGTCCATCGTGAGGGCTTCCGCGGGGTGGGGGAAAATCACCGTCCTGGAAGAGTTGCGGGCGAACCTCGGAATCAGCCATGACCATATTATTTACATGGGCGACGGCAGTTCGGATCTGCCGGTGATGATGCATGTGAATCAATACGACGGGCTGACCATCGCGGTATCGGAGGCGAAATTTATTTCGCGCATCGCGCGCCGCACGGTGCTGAGCGACAACGCGATGAGCGTGCTGGTGCCGGTGCTGGAAGAGGTGTTGCACTGGGATTCCCCGGAAATCCGGCGGTTCTTCGCGGCGCGCGGGTTGATGTTGCGCGAGTGGGACAAGATGCGCACCGATTTGCTGACGATTGAGGAGAATTCGGTGCCGAGTACGACGGCGGCGGTGCAGTGAGTCAGCGGAAAATCAAGAAATGGAAAACAGATAACAGCGATCAGATAGCAGGAACCTGAGCGGTGGAGTTTGGAAGGGCCTTTGCCAGGTGCGAGATTTGGTCCTGATCCCTCATTCGCGGAATTTGCGGGTGGGGGATTTGTTTTTGCAATCGATCGGGAATGGGGTTTTCTGGGATGGCGCTGCTATGGCGGAGGTCGCGGTGATTCTTTGGAGTTTTTGTTATGCTGGATTTTCGAGGAGGAAGAGATGGCGAGGAAGAACATTTTGATGCTGGTGGGAGATTACGTTGAGGATTACGAGGTCATGGTGCCGTTCCAGGCGCTGCTGATGGTGGGCCACACGGTGCATGCGGTTTGCCCGGGCAAGAAGGCGGGAGACGTCGTTCGAACTGCGATTCATGATTTTGAGGGCGATCAGACGTATTCGGAAAAGCGCGGGCACAACTTCGCGCTGAATGCGACGTTCGACACGGTAAAGGCGGAGGACTACGACGCGCTGGTGATTCCTGGCGGGCGCGCGCCGGAGTATATCCGGCTGAACGCGAGAGTGCTCGACATTGTCCGACACTTTGCGAATGCGAAGAAACCAATCGCGGCGCTTTGCCACGGCGCGCAGGTGTTGGCAGCGGCGGGGGTGTTGCAAGGGAAGAAGTGCAGTTGCTATCCCGCAGTATCACCGGAGGTCACGCTGGCGGGCGGGACTTTTGCGGACGTGGCCATGACCGAGGCGGTCGTAGATGGCAACCTGGTGAGCGGACCTGCCTGGCCGGCCCATCCGGCGTGGCTCGCGAAATTTCTGGGAGTTCTGGGAACCCGGATTGAAGCATAAGAATGCCGGCCAACTTCCCGGCCTTTAATCGAACGCAAAATTTAGATTGGTTTCTCCCGTTTATTTAATGCTTTGGTTGCCTCTTTCTAAAATTCGTTGCAACGTCCATAATCATCTGTTTTGCTAATCCACACAGAGGCGATTAGGGCACCATGGCGAACATCAACGTAAAAAAGGGCGTGATTGGAATTCTGACGGGTGGCGGCGATGTGCCGGGATTGAATCCGGCGATTCGCGCGGTTACCTTCCGTGCGCTTCGAGAAGGCTATGAAGTGATCGGCATCCGCCGCGGCTGGGCGGGGCTGGTGGACATGGTCCGCGACGAAAAGCACGACAATTCGAATAATTTTCAACGGCTGACCGAGGATGTGGTGAACCGCGCGGGCCGAACCGGCGGAACGTTTTTGCATTCTTCGCGAACGAATCCCGCGCGGGTCAGCAAGAGCAGCGTGCCGGATCACCTGAAGGGGGAGTACAACGCCGAGAAGAACGACCTGACTCCCGAGGTGCTGAAGAACCTAGCATGGCTTGGCATCGAGTACATGATCCCGATCGGCGGCGACGATACGCTGAGCTACGGCGTGCGCCTGTACCAGGAAGGCGTGCGGGTGGTAGCCATTCCGAAGACGATGGACAACGACGTGCCAGGGACCGACTACTGCATCGGCTTCAGCACCTGCATCACGCGCACGATTCAGATGACCAATGCGCTGCGGACTTCCGCGGGTTCACACGAGCGGTTCATGGTGCTGGAAGTTTTTGGGCGATATGCGGGCTTTACGGCCATGCTTCCGACGATGGCGGGCGCGGCGCATCGCTGCGTGATTCCAGAGCACAAATTCAAGATCGACCAGTTGACGGAGCTTCTGGTGAATGACCGCAATCGAAACCCCAGCCGCTACGCGATCGTGCTGGTTTCGGAAGGCGCAATGTTCGAAGGCGGTGAGATGGTTTTCCAGAAGGACGCCGCCGATGCGTTCGGGCACAAGAAGTTGGGCGGTATTGGGGAAGTGGTGGCTGAAGAACTGACGGAGCTTTCACCGAAATACAATAACGGGAAGAAAATCGAGTGCATCAGCCAGAAGCTGGGTTACCTGGTGCGCTGCGGCGATCCGGATGCGATTGATTCGATCGTGCCGATGGCGTACGGCAACCTGGCGCTGGATCTGCTGCTCAACGGGATTCACGGGCGGCTGGTGGTTCTGAAAAACGGGCGTTACGACAACATGCCGATCGAGACGGTGACCGCGACGAAGAAAATCATCAGCCTCAAGGAACACTACAGTATCGAGCGGCTGCGTCCGGTGTTCAAGAGTTTTGAAATGAAGCCGCTATTTCTGATGACCAGCGAGTTGGCCTGACCACGCTCCCAGGGCGCGCAGAAGTACTTGCGCGCCCTGATTTCTTCCTGCATCCTAGCTTTGCCCACCGTATCGCACAGGCCCAAGTTCCTGGTCGCCGAGATCTCTTATGCACGATCGCGCTCCTACAAGCTCCCCGACTGAGAAGAATCACCAAGCGCTCATCGTGCATTCGGGCTCGGAACTTGATCAGTTGTTGGCGAGCCTATTTCAGAAGGAAAAATGGGAAATCCGGTTCGCGGCGCACAATGCGGAAGCCCTGCAACTCGCCAAAGAAAACTCGTTTGACCTGATCCTCACGGGAGAGCGGACGCCGGGAAAAGAGGACATCGAATTGCTCCGGCGGCTGCGCATGGTTCGGCCGCACACGCGCTTGATTATTTTGACCGAGGAGTTTATTCCGGGCGACGTGCTGGCGGCCATTCGGGAGCGCGCGTTCAGCTATTTCTCGCGGCCGTTCTCGACTGAAAAACTTGCGGAGATGATCCGCATCGCCATGTCCGAGCCGTTCTGGGACGACGGCATCGAAGTGCTCTCCGCTACGCCGAATTGGGTGCGCCTCTGCGTTCGCTGCGATCTGGCAACCGCCAACCGGTTGCTGCAATTTTACCGGGAGGCTTCCGACTTGCCGGACGCGGAAACCGAGGAGGTGGCGACAGCGTTCCGCGAAATTCTGGTGAATGCGATGGAGCACGGAGGGCACTTTGATCCGTCACAGCATGTGGAAGTGAGCTATGTGCGCACGAAGAGAATGGTGCTTTGCCGGGTGAAAGATCCGGGGCAGGGATTTTCGCTGGAAGAACTGCAACACAGCGCGATCGCCAACCCAGAAGAGGATCCGTTCAAGCACATGGAGACGCGCGAGGCGCAGGGCAAGAGGCCGGGTGGATTTGGCATTCTGATGGCCATGAAGCTCGTGGATGACCTGATCTACAACGAGAAGGGCAACGAAGTGCTGCTGGTGAAGTACCTGAACAAAGAAGGCAAATCCTCAACTGCCTGAAGATGGGCCCATGCCGTCGACCGATTTCATGCCACGCGATTGCCGGCAGCGATTCCCGATAAAACAAAACGGGGAATATTGAAATTGCTCCCCGCGCTCCGCGCGCAAGGATTTCATTCATGAAATTCCTTTCGTGTAACCCTGGTTTGCGGGGGCTCATCAAAGAAATGAATCTGAAAATTGAGGTGAAAAATGGAATTGCGTGCACTTGGAAAAGCCGGGCCGCTGGTATCGGCGCTCGGATTGGGTTGCATGGGGATGTCGGAATTTTACGGATCGCGGGATGATGCCGAGTCGATCGCGACCATCCACCGTTCGATTGAGCTGGGGATGAATTTTCTGGATACGGCCGACGTTTATGGTTTCGGCGACAACGAGGTTCTGGTGGGGAAGGCGATCCGCGGCCGCCGCAAAGATGTTTTTCTGGCCACCAAGTTTGCGATCGTGCGCGACCGCTTGAATCCTGCGGCCCGCGGCGTCAGCGGGAGGCCCGATTATGTGCGCGCGGCTTGCAATGCCAGCCTGAAGCGGTTGGGCGTGGAGACGATTGACCTGTACTACCAGCACCGCGTTGATCCGAATACTCCGATTGAAGAGACCGTCGGAGCGATGGCGGAACTGGTGCGACTGGGCAAAGTTCGCTACCTGGGACTCTCGGAAGCATCCGCGGCGACCATTCGGCGCGCGAATGCCGTGCATCCCATCGCAGCCTTGCAGACGGAATATTCGTTGTGGACGCGCGACCCGGAAGACGAGATATTGCAGACCACGCGTGAACTGGGAATTGCGTTCATCGCATATAGCCCCTTGGGGCGCGGATTTCTTACCGGACAGATCAAGAAGTTTGAGGACTTGGAACCGGAAGATTACCGGCGCAACTCGCCGCGTTTTCAGGGCGAAAATTTCCAGAAGAACATTGACCTGGTGGCGCGTGTGGAAACGATTGCGCGGGAGAAGCATTGCACGCCGGGACAACTGGCGCTGGGGTGGCTGCTGGCGCAGGGCCAGGACATCATCCCTATTCCCGGGACGAAGCGGCGGAAGTATCTGGAAGAGAATGCCGGCGCTTTGGGCGTGAAGCTTTCCGCAGATGATTTGCGGCGGATTAACGAGGTGGCGCCGAAGGGAGTGGCATCGGGGCCGCGGTATCCGCAGACGATGATGGCTCTGGTGAATGGCTGATTGGAAGATCGATCTGT
>DATHMM010000056.1:0-50642 GCA_035487095.1 Candidatus Sulfotelmatobacter sp. | reverse complement strand
GTTGCCGCGCAAGATCTCAACCGCTTCGCGCATTATCGGAACGGGATCGCGCCCCGTGTCCGCCACTCGGCCGGCAAACACCGACACGTTCGAAGGGGCCCCGCCGTGCAACGCTTTGCCCACCTCGCGCACCTGCTCCAGCGTCATCATGGCCGTGACGTTAACCTGAATGCCTTCGTGGCTGAGCCGGTGGATCAGCGCGTACATCGGCTCGCGCTTGGTGTTCGTCACCGGAATTTTCACGTACACATTCTTCGCCCAGCTCGCGATGTGTCTGGCCTGCGCCTCCATCGTCTCTTCGTCGTCCGCGAACACTTCGAAGGACACCGGTTGGGTCTTGATGTGCTGCAACACTTCCGCTGCGAATTCGGCGTAGTCCGCAACGCCGGCTTTGCGCATCAGCGTGGGGTTCGTCGTGAATCCCTTGATGTACGGCAGGCGGCTGAGTTCCAGGATTCCCGCCAGGTCGGCGCCGTCGCCAAAAATCTTCACTTTAAGATCGGAAACCGACTTCATTGCGCTACTCCCTTTCGGCAAGCCTGTAAAATCCAGTCCGCCGCTGCCTTTAATGTATGTACCCGAGCGTCCGCGGGCCGCGCAGGCTGCTGTTCTTCATACCCGCCATCGATAAAAACGGTGCGGCATCCGGCGTTTTGTCCGGCCTCAACGTCGCGCCAGCGGTCGCCGACCATGAAACTTTCCGCCAGGTCCACGTTGTACTTCCGCGCGCCTTCCAGGATCATGCCGGGTTTCGGCTTGCGGCAATCGCAACGATCCTTGTCCTGGTGGTAACAAACGAAAATTTCATCCACCGGGAGCGCTGCCGCCAGTTTCTGGTTGATCTCTTCCACTGCCGCGCGTGTCGTAATCCCCTTCGCCACGTCCGGTTGGTTCGTAACCACCAGCAGTAGAAATCCCTCCGCTTTCAATTCCCGCAGAGTCGTCTCCGCATCCGGCGCCAACACGAGTTCCGCGGCGCTGGCCGGCGGATACGGCTTTCCATTTCTCACCACGGCCTGGTTCAAGACGCCGTCACGGTCCAGAAATACAGCCTTGCGCTTCACCGCGTTCCCGCCGTGGATTCCCACTTGGTCTGTTCCACTTTCACCGCGGGGTGCGAAACAAGCAAGTGCCACACGACCGCCTGAAACGCTTCCGAGTGCGGCGTGACGTGGACCGGATTTACCACGGGTATCAACACGCACGCGTCGGCCACTTTCGCCGTGTAGCCGCCGTCTCTTCCCACCACGCCGATAATTTTGGCGCCGACGGATTTCGCCAGCTTCAGCGCCGCCACCAGGTTCGGGCTGACGTTGCGCTCCACGTCGCCGCCACCCACGGAGAACACCAGCACCGCGTCGCGAGCCGCCAACTTGCTGGTCTTCAGCCATGCTTCAAACACCGTGGCCCAGCCTTCGTCATTCGTCCGCGCCGTCAATTCCGATACATTGTCCGTGGGCGCATACGCTTCGATGCCGGCGATCTTGCGGAAATCGTTCACGGCGTGCGAGGCATTGGCCGCGCTGCCGCCAACTCCCAGAATGAAGAGCCTGCCACCTGTCGCGCGGAGCTCTCCGATCATCTTCGCGGCTTTCTCAATGCTCGCGCGATCCAGGTGCGCCGCAATCTGCGCGGCCTCGGCTAAAAATTGTTCCGCAAACATTCCTTCCGCGCTCATGCCTTCTCCACTCCCTGTGATGCGATGAATCGCGCCGTCTCTTCGAGTCCTGCGGGCGATCCGATCTCGTAAAATCTCTGCTTCATTTCCATTCCCGCAAGCTCTCCATCGGCCAGAATTTCTGTGTACAACTGGGCCAGGTCAAAAGGATTGTCCGCCGGCACGCGTTCAAACGCTTTGGCCGTGAATGCTCCCAAGCCATAATCGATGAACTTCATACGCGGGGTCCGCTCCTTCTTGTTGTACGCCAATATGACGCCATTCGCGAACTCGACGTTGCTAATATCCCACTGCCCTTCGTTGCGGAAGACGGTCATCAGCGCCTGTTTTCCTGACGTTTCAAAATCGCGCGCCACAGCCGCATAATCGCACAGCAGGTAAGAATCACCGTACAACGTCAAAAAGGCTTTTCCCAATAACGGCAGTGCCCGATTCAACGCGCCGGCCGTACCGAGCAACGCCGGCCCGTCAAAGGAATAGTGCACGTCCAACCCAAAGGCGTGGCCATTCTTCACCACGTCACGGATCATTTCGCCCAGGAACCCGACGCACAAGACCACATGCGAAACGCCATTCGTTTTGAGCAGCCGCAACTGGTGGGCGATAAATGGCTCGCCGTTGACCTCCAGCAGCGACTTCGGGATCTTTTCCGTCGCCGGACGCAAGCGCGTCGCCAGCCCGCCCGCTAGTATCGCCACCGGTAGCACTGATTCCCTTCCTCTGCGAACTCAGGTTCTCTGCGTTAGGTTCCCTGTTTCACGAATGCGCCACAATCGTGGTGCCGCCGAAATCAAATTGCAAACGCACTTCGCGCAATCCCGCGCCGCGCATCGCTTCCCGCACGCGGGTCTTCTGCTCCGTGTACAGCAACAGGAATCCGCCGCCGCCGGCGCCGACGATCTTTCCGCTGAGCGCACCATTTTTGCGCGCCAGTTCATACAACTGATCGATCGGTCCGCTGCTCATTCCTGGCGAGCGTTGCTTCTTATGCTCCCAGTGCGTAGCCATCAAGTCTGAAAACTTTCGCAGGTCGCCCTTCACCAGGGCGTCGCGGCTCTCCAGCCCAAGCTGCTTCGTGAAATGCAGGTTTGCCAGCATTTCCGCGGCGTTTTCCTTGCTCTTCGAATCCTGGTCTCGCAAGATTTCCGAGGCGGACCGCGCGGTCCCGGTAAAGAAGAGGAGCAAATTATCTTCCAGGTTCGCAAGCGCCTCGGACGGCAACGTCAGCGGGTCCACTTTTACATTGCCATCCGGCTGAAACTCAAAACTCGTGATCCCACCGAACGCCGCGATGTACTGATCCTGCTTGCCCACTGGCTCTTTTAGAATATCGATCTCGATCCGGCACGCCTGCTCCGCCAGTTCCTGCGGCGATACGAACCGCCTCCTGAGCGTGTGCAGGGCACTCAACAGTGCCGTCGTAAAACTTCCCGATGATCCCAAGCCCGTGCCCGCCGGAATATCCGACAAGCTGACGATCTCCAGGTACGGCCCGGTAACTCCGGTCAGCTTCATGGCCTCACGGATAATCGGGTGCTGGATCTCCTCTACCCGCTCCACATCTTCCAATTTCGAATATTTCAGGTGAATGCGGGGCCAGAATCCCTCGCTGATGGTGATGTAGACGTATCGCGTGATCGCGGCCGAGACCACAAATCCCGTATGTTTCGTGTAATAGGACGGCAAATCCGTGCCGCCTCCGCCCAGCGAAATACGCATCGGGCTGCGCACAATAATCACACTCAGGCTCCCCTGTCCCTCTTCAATTATTTATCCAACTGCTTTACTACGGATTGCCGTTCCCCAAGCCCCTGCAGGAATGACCAAAATTCTCCAAGCGTTCCGCCACGCTACTGTTGCTGCCAGTCGAAGTTCTGAACTATACAATATCACGGCTTGTCCGACTCTTCCTGTACCTCCCATCCTCTCTGTGGATTTTCCAGTTGTGCCTTGGTGCATTTTGTATTCTTCTCCCGGTGCCCTCTTCGTTAAAAATGCGTGGCCTCGGCACCCTCGGCGGAACGTGCATGGTAAACTAATCTTTTGCATTCACCGGCGTTTTCGCGCCCGTATCCCTGTCTGAGGATTTCAATCGGAATGTTTCGTTCTGTCGGACAACGCACCTGGCCCTCGCTTGTCATCATCTCTTTACTTTGGCTGGCCGTTTACGGGCCCGGCCTCTTCACGCCGCCCTTGCAGGACGACGTGGACGCCTCTCACGCGGACGCCGGGCGGGAAATTCTTGTCCGGCACGACTGGGTCACGCTGCACGAAAACAACATCCGCTATCTCGAGAAAGCCCCGCTGCCCTATTGGGGAACCGCTGTTGCTATAAAGCTTTTCGGTGTCCACACCTGGAGCGCGCGCATTTCCCTCCATCTGAGCGTGCTCGGGCTGGCCTTCCTGCTCTACTTCTTTGGCCGGCGATTCTTGACACCGCAATCCGGTTTTTGGGCCGCCGTCGTTTTCCTGACCTCCTGCGGGCCGTATCTCTTTACGCGTATCCTGATTCCCGACGTTACCGTCGGGCTGTGGATTGGGATTGCTCTCTATCTCTTCCTTGACGGGTGGCAATCGGAAAAACCCACTCTTCTTTCCTGCTGGGGGATTGCCGCGGTCGTCGCGCTGAATGTGCTCACCAAAGGACTGATCGGCGTGGTTTTCCCGTGCGCCATCATCTTCATTTTCCTGCTTTTGGCGCGAGACCTCCGCCACCTCCTTAAGATGCATCTTCTGTCGAGCACGATTGTCTTTTTCCTGGTCGCGGCGCCCTGGCATGTACTTGCCGCCCTGCGTAATCCCCCCGCGGGGCAGGCCAAGGGCTTCCTGTGGTTTTACTTTGTCAACGAACAGTTCCTTCGCTATCTGGGCAGGCGCTATCCGGTGGATTACGACACCGTTCCCATCTTTCTTTTCTATGGCCTGATTTTCGTCTGGTTTTTGCCGTGGAGTTCGTTCCTGCCGCAGGCGCTGGCCCAGGTGCGCTTTCGCCTTCCGCGCGTTGCCGTGGTCCGTCGCTCCACGGAAGCCGTGCTGCTGCTACTTTTCTGCTGGCCTGCCGTGGTGCTGCTCTTTTTCAGCTTTTCCACGCGCCAGGAATACTATCTCGCGCCGGGGCTCCCTGGCCTGGCGCTGCTGATAGGCCATTGGATGGCCCAGGAAGCCGAGGCCCCCATTGGTTCGCCCATCGCCCGGGAGGGCCGGCGCTCGGCGATGGTTCTCCTCGTCTTCGGAGTGCTGATTGCCGCGATCACCGGCATGCTGGCCATCACGTCACATACGCCCGCCCCGAATCTGGAACTCTTCGACCTGCTCAACAAAAACCCGAATCTTTATGCACTTTCCCTCGGCCACATGCTGGACCTGAGCGGCGAGGCCATGGGCTTTTTCCGCGGTCCGCTTATCGGCACGTGTCTCGCGTTTTTGTTTGGCACACTGCTTAACTGGTTTTTCCGCCGCCGCGGGAAAATTCGAGCCGCGAACTGGGCGCTTATCGCGATGATCGTCGTTTTCATCGAATGCGCCCATATCTCGCTCGGCGTGTTTTACCCCATCCTCGGGTCTGAACAATTTGCCGTGGCCCTTAAGCCGCGCCTCCAGCCCGGCGACAAAATTTTTATGGACGGCGAATACGCCAACGCTTCTTCCGTCCGCTTCTACACTGGGGAGCAAATCTACATTCTCAACGGCCGTGTCAACGGACTCTGGTATGGGTCGCTCTTCCCCGATTCCCCAGCCATCTTCTTCAACGACGCCCAATTCGCCCAGCTCTGGGCCGGCCCCACGCGCATTTACTTGATTACGCGCAACGAAAAGAAGCGCGACACGCTCGCCCCCATCGCCCCCGTCTACCAAATCACCAAGTCCGCCGACCGCTTCATCTTCTCCAACCGTCAATAGTTATACCTAGAGACTACCTGCCGTGTTGACATCCTGGCCGGGGACGCAGCCCGCGAACGAAAAGCAGATCTCTCACCCCGCAGAAGGCGCGGGGATTCGGGATGACGGCGACGCGGATGCATAGGGACTCAACAAGGCAAGCGGGGTTCCCGATCTTGCTGACGACTGTTTGAGGCAGGGAGAGGGAAGAATAACCAGGCTACACAGGCTCAGACCTTGCCGGTGAGCAAAACTACGGTTACGCCGACGCACACTAGAATCACGCCAAGCCAACGCTTGAACGACACATCTTCCTTCAGCAAGTACTTCGCGCCGAACGTGCCGACGATGTAGTTGGAAGCGGACGCGGGGATTACCACGCTGACCGGGGCCCAGGAAAACAGGATCAGGAGAGAGTAAAACGAAGCAGCCAGCAACGGCAGGGCGACCCACAGCCAGCTGTTGCGCGCCGCGGCCCAGACGAACCGCAGCAGCGCCATCGGCCGGAAGCTTTGCGGCTCGCCCACCTGCTTCACGCCGTAGGACATTGCCAGCTCGCCGCCGGTGTTGCAGAGCACAAAGAAGACCAGCATCAGGATCACCCGGGTCATAGTCCAGTTACTCCCGGCCCGGGATTCGTGGTGTTCGGCTTCGTTTGCCCGACCAGCAGCACGCCAACGCAAATCATGGCGACGCCGATCCACCGTTTCGGGGAAACCAGTTCGTGCAGCACCACAATCGCCAGCATCGTTTGCACCGCGTAGCCAAACGCGCCGGCGGGCATTACGAAGCTGTAATCGGCCCAGCTGACCGCCGTCATATAACAGAGGGTGAATGCAATCAGGAAGAGAATACCGATCCAGATGCTGCCGCTTTGAATCGTGGATAGGAGCGCTTGCCGCAAACCCGGAAAGGAAATCTCGACGTTTCCGATCTGTTTCATGCCGCGGGCCAGCATCAGGTCGCCGGTGTTGGCACACACCACCATTAGCAAGACCATGACCAGCGTCTTGAATCTCAGCCTATGCTCGTGGCTCATTCTTTCGGGTTAGTCGTTGCCGTTGGCCGATGAGCTTCCGCCCACCGCGACCATTGTTTTCGGCGAGTCGCCGCCCTGCTGGATCCACTTCAGGCGCTCGGCACGCAGCCGCAGGAAGTCCGTGGCCTCGTGATAGAGCCGCTTGCGCTCGTGGCCATCCCACAGCGCTTCCTTGACGATGCGCCAGACAACTTTGGGGCGGAAATAATATTCGTCATAGAAGCGGGTGACGCCGGCCATCATGTCGGCCTTGGAAAGATGCGGGAATTCGATGTGGGGCAGCTGGTGCCCGCCCTGGTCGGCCAGCGCTTCCACGCGCAGGAAGCCTTCCTTGGACATCTGGTCGTGCAGTTCGGTTCCGGGCATGGCGTGGGCCAGGGAAACCTGGATGGTTTCGCAGTCGAGTTCCTTGGCGAAATCAATGGTCTTGTTGATGGTGTCTTTGGTCTCGCCAGGCAGGCCGATGATGAAGTCGCCGTGGACCTTGATGCCAACCTTGCGGCAGTTCTTCATGAACTCGCGCGCCATATCGGTGGTGGCGCCCTTCTTGATGTTCTTGAGGATTTGCGCGTCGCCGGACTCGAAGCCGACGATGAAGAGGCGCGCGCCGCCGTCGGCCATCGCCTTCAGCTCTTCGTACTTGCTGTGGCATCGCGCCGTGCAGGACCACTGAAACTTCAGCGGCTTGAACTTCTGGCTCAGCTCGATTACGCGGTCCTTACGGATGTTGAAGGTGTCGTCGTCGAAGAAAATCTCTTTCATCTGCGGGAAATAGGAAAGCGCGTTCTTCACTTCCTGCACGACGTTGTCCACCGAACGCGTACGCCAGGCGTGGCCGGAGAGGGTCTGCGGCCACATACAGAAGGTGCACAGCGCCGGGCAGCCGCGTGAGCTATAGAAGGACACGAAGGGGTTCAGGAGGAAGGGCACGTTGTAGCGTTCAATCTCGAGGTCCCGCTTGTAGACGTCGGTCGCGAACGGCAGGGCATCCAGCTCTTCCGTGTGCATTTGCGGACGCATAGCGTTGTGCACTACCTTGCCGTCTTTTTTGTAACTGGCGTTGAGAATCTCACCCACCGGCTTGCCGTGGGCATACTCCGCCACCGCGTGGTCGAATTCGCCGCGTACGATGAAATCAATGTCATCGCTGGCATTCAGCGTTTCGTCCGGCTTGATGTGCCCGTGCGGGCCGACGAAAGCGACCTTCATTGAGGGGTTGGCTTCCTTGATCTTGCGCAGCAGCTTGATGTCGCTGTCGAAGCCGACCGTCGAGGTGAACAGAATCAGAAACTCGTAGTCCTTGCAGATTTGGACGGTCTGCTGCCAGTTAATCTTGTGGGGAGAGGCATCGAGCAAGCGGCTGCCGGGAATCATCCCGGCGGGGTAGGACAGCCAAACCGGGTACCAATAGGACTCAATCTCACGCGTCGCGGGCCACCGCGAGCTCGCTCCGCCGTCGAAATTCTCAAAGCTTGGCGGGTTCAACAGCAACGTTTTCATTACATCCGGCATTCTTCACCCTCAGTTTCAGTCAAATTCGTTGTGCAAAACATTCGCACTATTGGGCAAACAGGTGGAACACGCAAGGCGACCTGTTTGGCACCCCAGCCTGGGTAGATAATAGTTTACCCGACTTGGTTATATCGGAGCACACGAATCTGCCAAAGGTGTGCAATCGGCATCCAAGTGGTAAATCGTGCATTAAGTGGGAGTTGCAACTGTTTGGGGTGCGAAGGCAGCGCCCCGGCTTTTGACGCCTTACGCCGAGACAACTGGATACGTCATACTGCGAGCTAAGCGCCGTAAAGGCGGGAGCTTTGCTCCCGCACTCAAAAAGGGCTCATCGCTTCTCCGCGACTTCTTCGGTTGCCTCTCCCAAAATGTCCCAAATTCGGCCTAGCCAGTCCTTGTGCTCCGGCTTCATCAAGACCGAGCGTAGACAAGTCAGGGTCTTGCGGTCCCGGTTCATGGCACCCAAGTTGGCTTCGAAAAATTGGACTGGCAACTCGGCCACGGCCAGATGCAAATTTTTGCGCGCCGCCGCGTCAAAAATCTTCCGCGAGCGCTCGGAGGATTCGCTCACGCTTTCCGCGCGCGGGGCGAAGACCACGATATCCATCTCCGGAGGGAACGCCGTGACAAATCGCGCATCCTTTTCCAGACGGCGGTGAAAATCGAGCGCGGCTTCACGGCAATCCTCCAACCCATGTGCAAATTCGCCGCCTTTTACAAGTGGCAGCAAATTCTGCGTCGCCCAGAGCGCGGCGGCGGCGGCGCCCGGCCGCGAGCATTCCAGGCTGATCTCGCCGAGATGCAATTCGGTGGAGCTGAAATAGGTGTACGGAGAATCGTGCTTGTAGAGTTTTCCCACGGCCGAATCACGAAATAGGACGCAGCCGCAGCCATAGGGCTGCAAACCATGCTTGTGCGGATCGATGACAATCGAATCCGCGTGGGGCAACAAGTCAAACTCGCGGCGGGCCTCTTCGCCAAGATTTCCGGCCAAGCCGAAGTAGCCGCCATACGCCGCATCAGCATGTATGCGGAAGCCGTGCTTTTGACGCAGTTCCAGAATTCCCGCGAGCGGATCGACGGAGCCAGTCGCCGTGGTTCCCATCGTGGCGACCAACGTGCCCACGTCACCGCGAGATGCCATTTCGCCCAACTTGGTGAGATCCATGCGGCCGCGGGCATCGCAAGGGACGGACGCAAAGGGCAATTGCAGGACGCTGCTGATTCGCGCGTGAGTGTAATGCGCCTGCTCGCTGGCGAGGATCTTTTTCCCCGGCACAAGCTGTCCCGCGACCCAGAGCGCTTCGAGGTTGGCCATCGTTCCGCCACCGCACAGATGGCCGAGGTGCCGGCGCCATCCAAACATTGCGGCGATACCGGAAACCGCATCCTTCTCCATCGTCGATGTCGCGCGGCCGCCGTCGAGCGCGTGATTGTTGGGATTGATCCATTGCGCCAGGGCGTACGCCAGGCGCGCGACGGGATGCGGAGGCTTCAACATTTGACCGGCATAGAGTGGATGAAAGTAGGGAAAGTTATCGTGCAGGCGTTCCGCGGTGGCCGCCAGAATATCGGCAACGCGTTCGGCGCCCGGAACTCTCGCGTCGAATTGCGGCAACGCAGCAAATCCCGCGTCGAGCTTTTCGAGCGCTTCCCGAAGAATTTTCAGGCTTGTTTTATCGAGCATGTGTGTCCGCGCCGAATTCAGGAATGTGAAGAATCGTTATTGGGCGCGATAGAAACCTATTCCAGGACCTTGTCGAGCTGTCCGGCTGTCTTCAGCAGGTCCAGTTGCGCCTGTTGGCGCAGGAAATTCGCGTCCAGGTAGCCCATCCATTTTTCGCTTTCGTCGAGACGCGCCCGCTCTACTTCACGCAGATTCACCTTGCCCTCGCCGAATTGCGATTGCAGAACAGCCAGATTCTGCTGCGACAACTGGAGTTCCAGACGCGCCACCTCTTTCGAGGCGTCCGCCTGGCGCACCTTGCGGGATTTCTGCCGGACATCGGCGCTCACCTGACTTTTCGTGTTGCTCAGGTTGATTTTCGCGGCTTCCAGGTTCACCTGCGCCAGCGCCACATTTGCCTTAGTCTTCGCGCTGTAAACGGGCAGGTTGATATTCACTCCAGCGTTCAAGTTGTTGGAACGAAAATTCGCCTCATTGATGACAAGGAAACTATTATTGAAATTGTATTTTGCGAGTACGTCGTAAATAGATACCAGTTGCAGAGTCGGCCAGTAACCCCGCTTTTCACCCTTAAGGCGCAACTCCTTGCCCCTGACGTCCGATTCCGCCACGGCCAGTTGCGTGTTGCTCTGGGTTGCCATGGCTATCAGGTTCGCGCCTTCCTGCTCCGCCGCGCCGGGCAAGTCCTCCGGGGTCACGTCCATCGCCTGCTCCGACGCCAGGCCCATCTGGTTGCGCAGATAAACCTCCAACTCGTCTTGCCGCCCTTCGAGTTGCAAGATGCGCTGTTGCACCTGCGCCAGCGTCAACTGCGCCTTGGTCACTTCAACCGGCAATTCGTAGCCTTCCCCTTCGCGTTCCTTCGTGACCTCCACGATCTTGTTGGCGCTTTCTTTTTCTTTGCGTAGTAATTCGAGGGAGTGACGCACCTTCACCAGTTCCAGGTAGCCCGAGGCCACGCGAACCATGATGAGGTTGCGCGTATCCTCCAAAGTTGCGCGCTGGGCGCGAACCTGCTCCTGCTGCTGCTTTTGCAGGCCCTTCAGGGGCTCGTTCAGGACTTCTTCGGTGTAAGTCACACTAAACAGAGCCGGCGGACGGCCTCCCGGAGTTTCCGCCAACCCGTAGGTGTAGCCAGCGCCGGATCCCGCGTATAAATTGGGAAGAAATTCGGCGCGCGTCAATTGCGCGGTGTCCTGCGCGGTCTGCACCTGCAGTTTGGCCAGTTGGATATCCTTGCTGTTTGAGAGCGCCAGTTCGACCGCGCGCTTCAAGGTCAGCACCACGGGAGTGGAGCTCGCAGCGGGCGCGGGCGGCGACTGCTGTGCCGCTGCGAATTGCGGCGCAATCACCGCCGCGAAAAATCCCAGAGCCGTGCCTAATTTCCAGGCCATGTGTATCCTCCCCACCATCTACTCATAGCGCAGCGATTCGATCGGTTCGAGCGCCGCCGCCTGCTGCGCCGGAAGCCAGCCGAAGAAAAGCCCCGTCGAGCACGACACCAGAAACGCCAGAACCACGCTGGTCGGCGAAATCGGCACGCGCAAATTCCCCGGCAAAAGCTGCTGCACGATGACCGGGATTCCCACGCCGATCAAGATTCCGATGACCGCGCCGCCCCCGCTGATCAGAAATGCTTCGATCAGGAATTGCCACATGATTTCCTTCTGCGCGGCGCCGATGGCCTTGCGGATGCCGATTTCCCGCGTCCGCTCGGTCACCGTGACGAGCATGATGTTCATGATGCCGATGCCGCTGATGAGCAGGGCGATGAAGGCAATCACGATCAATACGATGCGCAAGGCCATGGAAATGGTCTTCGCGGCTCCCAGAATCGCCGTCAAAGTCTGCACGTTGTATTCGGCCTGCGGGGGATGACGACTTTTCAGCAGGCGGGCGAGCTGCTTTTCGACGATCGAGACCTTGTCGGGGCCGCCAGTCTGCAACTGCAGGGTGCTCAAAACGTCGGTGCCGGTGTAATACTTCATCAGCGAAAACGGAATGATGACGGATTCCTTCTGCAATTCCGAAAGGCCGAAGGTTTCGGCGCGCTCCCTGAAAACGCCGATGACCGTAAAGGTCAGCTCGCCCATGTGGAGTTGCCGCCCTACCGGGTTTTCCACCCCAAACACGCGGTCCGCCAGATCCTTGGTGATGATGCAGACCTTGCTGCGCGCTTCCATGTCCGCGAAATCGAAATAGCGCCCGCGGAGAATGATCAGGCGGCGAATCTGCTGGTATCCGTCGGTGACGCCGATCAACCGCACGGGGCGTGTGCGGCCGCCGGCTACCACGGCCATCGGGAGATCGTTGAATCCCGCCACGATGAGTGCATCTGGAATTTGCGCCTTGGCCGCCTCCAGATCGTTGATGTTGATTTCGTAGCTGAGAGGCTGGGCCTTCTCCGGCGTCTTGATCATTTCGACCCAGACGAGGTTTGAGCCCATCGCCTCAATCTGTGAAATCACAAATCGCTGGCTGGTCAACGCAACGGTGACCACCAGGACGATAGAGGCGCTGCCGATGATTACGCCGATGGACGTCAGCAGGGCGCGCACTTTGTTCGCGCGCAAGGCATCCACGGCCACCGCAAGTGCTTCGCGTATGTGCATCCGCTTTCCGAAAAATCCCCGTTCAGTCTTTCCCCAGTTGCTTCAGTGCTTCCTGGGCCGGCTTGTACTTGCCGTTCAATTTCAGTGCGGCCTGATATTCCGCGCGCGCCTCCGCCGGATTCTTGCGGCTCTCCTGCAGGCGCCCCAGCCAGTAATGCGCGGCCCAGGGGCGCGGATACTCGGAGTTCAAAGGCGCCGATTGGAGGTAGTCGCGCAAGAGTTTCTCCGCGTCCGCGGGCCTCTGGTTTTGCAGGATCAGCGCCACTCCGCGGTAGAATTTTCCACGCGGATCCTGGGGCGCGAGGTCTTCGCCAGCGAGGGCGACCGCCGCGAGTTTCTCCGCATTCTTGCGCTGGAGAAAATAATCGCCGATATCGTAAATGCGCTTGGCGCTTTTCGGCTTGCTCTCGAGGGCCTTGGCGAATTCCGCGTCCGCCGAGGCGTAATCTTTTTTCTGCGCCCTGCAGATGCCGGTGGCATAGTGGCCTTCGGCCGCGTCCATGGCCATCAGTTTTTCAATCAATGGCAAGGCTTTTTCTTCTCCGCCGCCCACCATCCCGGGAGCGGTGCAGTCGTACTCGATCAGATCCTGTTGAGCATCGAAATTGCGGGCATCGAGCTGCACGGCGGCTTCAAACTCCTTCTGCGTTTTTCGCGCGAACGAGTAGGCGCTGAGCATGGACGCGTGACCCGCCTTCGCGCCATACGCTTCGCCAAGCCAGCGGTGGTAGTCGGAATTTTTCGGATCGATCGCGACGGCCTTTTCCGCACTGTTCACAGCGGCATCATACTGGTTCAGTTCCAGGTAGGACCTGGCCAGCAGGACATAACCGTCGCCCTTGTTCGGCTCGCTTGCCGCGGCGCTTTTCAGAATCTCGATCGCCGTCGCGTATTCACCCTTCTCAAACGCTCCTTTGGCTTTCTCCAGCGCCGGTTGCTCTCCGCGCGCCACAGCAGGCAGCAGAATAAGGCAAACGAGCACGACGCGGATATGGTTAGTTGCTCGCACCGCTCCCGCCCGGAACGTTCGACGTGTCCATATTCACCACCTTCACGGTCATGCCGTCGCGAAAGTCCGCATCGCCCGGCAGCGCGACCGTGTCATCGACGCTGAGTCCACTGACCACTTCATTATTTGTGGCGTCCGCGATGCCTATCTGGATCCGGCGTTTCTCCAGTACGGTTTTCCCCACGCTGTCCTTGACAACGAACACGAAGCTCTGGCCGCCAATCGTTTCGACGGATCCACGAGGCACCGTCAGCACGTTCAGGCGCTCCCGCGAATTGATGCGCACGTTCACGTTGGTGTTCGGCAGCAGCTCGAGTTTGGCGTTTTCCACGGAACAGAGCAGTTCGCCCACGCTTCGCGAACCGCGCGCCACCACCTGCTTGGGAGCCATTTCCGTCCGGCCCTGCCAGGTTCGATTCGGCAGAGCGTCCCAAGTGATAATCACTGGCAATCCCTGCTCCAGGCCGCCCATCTCCGGTTCGTCAATAAACGCCCTCACGCGTACCTTGCGCAGGTCGGCCATCTCCGCCAACAGATCGCCGACTTTAACGTAATCGCCGGCCTTCACCGGAAGGGCATAGAGAGTGCCGTCGGTCGGCGCGGTGATGCGGCCCTGGCGCACTTTGTCCTCGAGCGTGGCCACGTCGCTTTGCGCCTGTTGGACGGCCAGGTCTCCCTGGGAGGCGTCCAGAGCAACCTGACGCTCGAATTCCTTCTTCACCGCCGAAAGGCGGTTCACTTCTCCCTGAGCATTGGCCAGCGCGAGTTCGTTGGCCGCCACTTCGTCTTTGGTCGCAGCGCCTTGCGCCAGCAGTCGCGTCAACGCCTCGTGATTCTTCTGTAAGCCGTCTCGATTGGCTACAGCCTTAGCCAGTTCCGAGGTGACACGCGCGGCTTCGTCCGTGCGACCGCCAGCTCGGGCATTACGCAGATCTTCCTGGGCTTTCAGCAGCTTGGACCTGGCAGCGGCGAGCTGGGCGGAGGCATCTTTTACGTTCAATTCCAGCAGCAACTGCCCCTTTTTGACGTTCTGCCCTTCGCTGACGTTTACTTTTTCAACGAAGGTATCCAGTTGCGCGCGAATGCTGAAGGGCGCGATGGGTTCCACCTTGCCGTTGCTGGTGATGGAGGAGACGATATTTTGCCGGAAAGGCTTAACCGCCGATATTTTGGCTACCGGCTGGCGGCCGCTGACCTTGATCAACACGAAGGCGACGATCCCCGCAAGGAGCAGGAAGAGCAGCGTTCGGTTGCGCAGCTTCTTATCCATATATTCCTGAAACCCAAACCTCGTTCGCCATCAGGATGTGCTACACGAAGGAGTCATCCGGCGTTCGCGGGCGCCTGTCTTTCCGGATTCTGAGCGCTGGCCTGAATTGTACTTCGAATGCTTAAGCTAAAGTCTATCAGGAGGATAGCCATTTTCTCCACACGCATCATTCCCTTAATGAGATGCCCGCCTGGTGTTGCAGGATGCTGTGGGTTGCGTTCGAACGAATGGCTCGCTCGCCGTGCTAGAATGCCTCGTCATGGATGCTTCCGAACTCACCCGGCCCAAGGAGACAAAAAAACCTAACGGACCTGCCGGGCCTCACGCGTCTCCGGTGCTGCACCGCGTGTGCATCCAGTGCAACAATATGTTCCGCGTTCCCCCTGACAAATTCGATGCCAAACAATGCCCGAATTGTCACAAGGGTTAAGGGCTTCTTTCCCGTGAGCAAACGGCGGCCTATTCCGCGAGCGGGATTGTTTCCGGTGAAATCTTCTTTCGGGCTCCCGCGTATTCGGCTACGCAGGCTTCCGTGTCCGATTTCCATATTAGATTCAGGTTCTCTCCATGATTGAAACTCGCGGACTGACCAAAATTTTCAAGGACAAAAAGCGGGGCGAAATCCGCGCCGTGGACGGTGTGAGCTTCACCTGCAATCCCGGGCAGATCTACGGCCTGCTGGGCGCAAACGGCGCGGGCAAGACCACCACACTGCGGATGCTGGCCACCATTCTCGAGCCGAGCGACGGAACCGCCGTCGTGTGCGGCCATGACGTGGTCGAGTCCCCGCAAAAAGTACGCGCCAACGTGGGATTTCTCTCCGCCGCCACGGCGCTTTACCCGCGCCTGACTTCCGAAGAGATGGTCGCCTATTTCGGGCGGCTGAACGGCATCCCCGAACCGGAGCTGAAAAAACGGATCGACGAGATTTTCTCGCGGCTGGATATGAACTCCTTTCGCGACCGGCGCTGCGACAAGCTTTCCACGGGCATGAAGCAGAAGACCTCCATCGCGCGCACGCTGGTTCACGATCCGCAGGTGATGATTTTCGACGAGCCGACGCTGGGTCTGGACATCATGACCGCTCGGACGATC
Organism: Candidatus Sulfotelmatobacter sp.; assembly: GCA_035487095.1. Classification (GTDB taxonomy): domain Bacteria; phylum Acidobacteriota; class Terriglobia; order Acidiferrales; family UBA7541; genus Acidiferrum. The sequence continues at coordinate 34,861 of DATHMM010000056.1, read as the reverse complement.
CTGGAGTTCATCCGCGAATGCCGCCAGCGGGGGAAAACGGTGATTTTCTCGACCCACGTGATGAGCGAAGTGGAAAAACTCTGCGACGTTATCGGGATCATCCAGTCGGGGAAATTGCTGGCCGAGGGTTCGCTTGGGGAACTTCGCGAACGCCACAAAGAGCAGGACCTGGAGGAGATTTTCGTGAAGGTCGTCGCACCCCACTACAAGCCCGAAGAGGCCGCCTGACATGCCACTGCAGAATATCGGCATCGTGTACAGGAAAGAACTCAGCGAAGCGCTGCGCGACCGGCGCACGCTGATCTCCACACTGCTGGTGCCTCTGCTGCTCTTCCCGCTGATGTCCGTCGGATTCGGCGCGCTTGCGGCGACGCTGGTGAAGAAAGCGGAGGAGGAAACGCCGAAAGTGATGCTGCTTGGCGGCGCGGATTCGCCGGCAATCCTGGAAGCGTTACGCGCCGGAAAAAAGTTTGAAATCGTGCCCGCAACTCCGGACTGGAAAGACAGAATCATCGAGAAGGAAATCCGCGCGGCAATCGCCATCCCCGACGGCTTTGAGGCCAGCCTGGAGCAACAGAATCCCCAGACGATCGCGATTTACAAATACGAAGGCGAATTGAAGTCGTCCATTTCGGCGGATACCGTCGAGAGAAGCCTCAAGGCCTACCGCGACACGATCGTCGAAGCCCGCCTGGACGCCGATCACGTGCCGTCCTCCGTGCTGACGCCGTTCCGCATCAAACAGGACAATGTGGCTCCCCCCGAGAAAGTCGGCGGGGCGGCGTTCGGCGGCATTATCGGCTACATGGTGATCCTGCTGTGCCTGACCGGCGGGATGTATCCGGCGATGGACCTGACCGCGGGCGAAAAGGAACGCGGCACGATGGAGACGATTCTTTCAAGCCCTGTCTCCCGGGTCGAGCTGGTACTGGGAAAGTTTTTCCTGGTGCTAACCGCTTCGCTGGTTACGGCCGCGCTTTCGGTGGTCTCCATGGGCGTTTCGTTTTGGGGGATGCAGCAACTGAAAGTCTTCGATGTCTCGAAGAATCCCGACGCGGCCGCGATGCAACTGCAAATCCGGCTGCCTGCGGTGCTCTCCGTCTTCCTGATGGCGCTGCCGCTGGCGGTGCTGTTTTCCGCGGGCCTCATTACCATTTCGCTTTTCGCCAAGAGCTACAAGGAAGCGCAGAGTTACATCACGCCCTTGATGATCGTGGTGGTTATACCGGCGGTGGCCGCGATGCTTCCCGGTGTGGAGCTGACCGCGAAGCTGGCGCTGATTCCGATCCTGAATGTCAGCCTGCTGTGCAAGGAACTCGTGACCGGCACCTATCACTGGAACTTCATCGCGCTGATTTTTCTTTCCACCTGCGTGTACGCGGCCGCCGCGCTTTTCCTGGCGGTAAAAATGTTCCAGCGAGAGGATGTGCTTTTCCGGAGTTGATTCACACTTTTTTCCATGTTGCAGCCTTGCAACACGGCCAATCTTTCCTGAACTGATTACCGGGAATTCTCGTATCTTTTTTCGAGGCCCTATGCCGCGACGCCTGGTTCGGATTCTGCTGATCCTTCTGCTCTTGCCGCCGATTGCAGCCACAGTCATGGGCTGGCTGGTGGCGCCGTCGTTTCTTCATCCCGTGCGGCGGCCGCTGACCCCGGACCTCATACGAGAAGCCGACGCTTCCTTCGTCCACAGCCACGCGCACCGGGAGGATTTCCGGGTGACCGTGCCCGACGGCACGGAACTGTGCGGCTGGAAGGTGCGCCCGGGAAATCCCAACGGCTCATGGGTGCTGCTTTTTCACGGCGTCGCCGACAATCGCGTTGGGGCGATCGGGCAATCCGAGATTCTTCTGCCTGCGGGGTACAGCGTGGTGATGATGGACCAACGCGCTCACGGCGAAAGCGGCGGCGCAATGGCCACCTACGGCTGGCTGGAGCGCGATGATACGCGCGCGGTGGTTGACGCGCTCGTTGCCTCCGAGCATCCTGCGCACATTTTCGCGCTAGGAGAATCGATGGGCGCGGGGATCGCCTTGCAGTCCGCGGGCGTTGATGGTCGCATCGAAGCCGTGGTCGCCGAAGCGCCGTTCGCGAGCCTGCGCGAGGCCTCCTACGATTACGCGGGCCTGCAGGAGTATCCGATACTCGGCAAAACGCTTTTCGCGCCGGGAGCCTGGATGATGCTCTATCGCGGCGGCAAGCTCGCGGGATTTCCCACCGGGGGAGTCTCCCCGGAGAAGGCCGTGGCGGCGCGGAATTTTCCCGTGCTGTTGATCTGCGACGAAGCGGACACCACACTGCCGTGCCGCCACGCAAAGGAAATTTATGCCGCGGCGCAGGGGCCAAAATCGCTATGGGTGGTTCCCGGGGCGTTTCACACCGCCGCGCTCGGATTTGCGCCGGAGGAGTTCCGCCGGAGGGCCCTGGATTTTCTCCGGCAGGCGGTTCCTAACCCCTGACGGGCCACGGTGGCGGGCCCGCCATTTTCTCGTTTCCCGCGGAAGAGTTTTCTCCCGCTCCTTCCCAGCGGTCGCTGAGTTGCCGCACCGTTTCGCGCATGCGCACGGCCAGCTCCGTGATGGTTTCGAGGCGCTGCAGCGTCTGCATCGGCAGGTCCAGCTTGCCGCGATGAGCCTCTAGCAGCAGGAGTTCCGCGTTTCCCAGGATTCCTGTGAGCGGATTGTTCAGTTCGTGCCGCAGGACTTCGCCGAAGTCGCGGTCGTCCAACCGGAGTTCGCCGAGCAAGACGCTTCCACCGCGGGTCGCGTTATCCGGCGCGCTTCCGCTGAGACTTCGTAGCCGACGCTCCACCATCGTAACGGCAGCGGGCAGGCAGAGGGCGGAGCGCGGCACGAAATCCACCGGCCCTGAGAGCACAGCCTGGGTCATCGCCGGACCTTCTTCGGCCGCCCCGACCCAAACCACGGGCGCAGAGCCCGCGAGGAGCGAGAGCGCGGACTCGATCACCCGGCGCCTGATGTTCGCCGGGGCGTCCGATTCGGCCAGCGCGCGCTCCTCGGCGAGAACCACCGCGGGCGATTGCTCGCCGAGAATCCGCCGCGCGGAAGCGATTCCGTCGGCGTCGGCGATCCGGAGATCCTTTCGCCGCTTCTGCAGCTCGCGCCGGGCCTCCGAGCAAAAATCCTCGCGGCCGCAGAGCAGCACAAGCTCCCCGCGTCCGGCGGGCAGGCGGCCGTTTCCGGCGGCCGGCAATTTTTCCGAATTGTTGTGTTCCTCTCGCACAGGGTTGTTTCTCCTCTTTCTTCCAAGCCTTGTTCGGAGCGCGGTTCAGGGAATAGCTAAAGCATTCCGTGAACGGCGCGGCTCAACTCTTCCACCCGGAACGGTTTCGCCACGTAAGGCAGGCGATGCCGCTCCAGAAATTCCTGCGTGCGCGGCGCCACCACGTCGCCGGTCACGAAAAGCACGTGTCCCTGCAGGGGATTCCTGCGTTTCCCGAGCGATTGAAAGAATTTCTGGCCGTCCATGCCCGGCATTTTCAGGTCGCAGATGACCAGGTCGTATTGCTCGTGCTCCGCGCGGTCCAGGGCCGATTCGCCGTCGCGGAGAACATCCACGCTCATGCCCTCGTCGCGCAGGACATCGGCGATCAGGCCGCCGACGGTCGGCTCGTCTTCGACCACCAGGACGCGCGGCACACGGCGTTCTCGAGGCGTACCGTATTCTCCCGGCCCCACCGCCGGCGGCAGATGGGGAGTGGTCGTCTCCGCCACGCGCTCCGCCCCGGGCGTCTTCGCCGCAGGCAGCTCTACCACGAACAGCGTGCCGCCCTTCGGCGGGCTAAGCAGATTGACCGTTCCTCCGTGCTGCCGGACAAACCCCAACACGAGGGCGAGCCCAAGGCCCGTGCCCACTCCCGGCGGCTTGGTGGTGAAAAATGGATCGTAGATGCGGGCCTGGATCGCGCCGGGAATGCCCGGGCCGTCGTCCCAGACCTCCAGGCGCGCGCGGCCCGCACTGGTGGAGCCGGTGCGCACGCCGATGAGGCCGCCCTTGCCGCCCTGCGAGATGGCCTGCTGCGCGTTCTGCAGGAGATTCAGGAGCACCTGCTGCAGCTGTCCGAAGTCTCCCTCGACGCCAGGAACCGAAGCGCCTTTTTCCACCATCAGGCGGATGGCGCTCCCGGCGAGGGTCGCGCGCATCAAGTCCGTTGTGCGGTCCACCAGGACGTTCAGGGAAACAGGCTCGCGGACGGGATGCGCATCGCCCGAAAGCTGCAGCAACTGCCGGAGAATCCCCGCAGCGCGCTCGGCCTCCGCCAAGATGCCTGAAACTTCCCGGTTCGCTGAGCCGGCGCGGCCCGCTTCACGCTGCTGCAGGCGTTGCGCGTAGCCCAGGATGGTCGTCAGCGGGTTGCTTAACTCGTGCACGATGCCGCTGACCCGCTGTCCGAGAGAAACGAGTTTCTCGGTCTGCACCATGCGGGACTGAAACAAGCGCTGCGCGGAGGTTTCGCGATACACCTCCACGCGTCCAAGCAGCCGTCCGGCTTCCCCGATGATCGGTCGAGCACAACGCTCCACTGCCTGCGGCACCGGCCACTTCATCAGCAGATCTTCCTGGCTTTCCTCATCCCGCAAGTCCCCGAGGGCCCGCCAGCGCCGCGCAAACTCCTGGGGGTCGGCGGCGTGGGGGGACACGGCGTCGACCAGGGCGTCGAGCGTCCGCAGTCCCGCGGATTCCTCGCGGGCAAGCCCGAGCATGCGATAGAACTGCTCGTTCGCCGCGCGGAGGCCGCCGGCTTCGTCGAACAACGCCACGCCTTCCGTCATCCAGTCCACGGTCTGGCGGAGTTCCGCCTCCACGTCTTGTTTCCGCCGCTCGCCCGTTGCAGCGCCCTCGCGTTCCACACCGACAGCAAAGAAATCCGGGCCCGAAAGATCCAAAAGCTGGCACTCGACGCTCGTGCCGTCCTTCAATTGCGCCTTAAGAATTCCCGCCGGAAAATCTCTCGCGTAACTTACCGCGCCCGGCTGCAGCCAACGGTTCACGCGCTCCCACTCGCGCGGGCGAAAGAGTTCGACAAAGCGGAATTCCCTCTTGCCATCGGATTCACCAGGGGATTCACCGGGCGACCCGGTGGGCGGGGTGGCGGACGGCGCCGCTTCGCGCAACAGAATGGTTCGCGCGCCCTGGCTCATTCCCTGCAGATAACCATTGTGGTCCACGAGCGCCACGGAACGCTCGCTCGATTCCAGCAGCGTCCTGCGCCACTTCTCCGTACGCACCCGATCGGACAGGCGTTCTTTATGCTGCAGCACTTGCGTGGCAAGCAGGGCGCGGTGCTCCAGCCGCTCCAGGCTTTCGAGGCTGGAGCGCCCATAGGGGAGCCCGGCGAGCAGGACACCGTGTGCCGACCCTTCCTTGCAGAGTGGGATCGCCACGATCCGCGCGATGTTCCGCGCCAGCGGAAGCGCCCCGGCCTCTGCCCCGATTACCTGTCCGGTTTCGACCGCTTGCCGCCAGAACATTTCAAGCGGGCCCTGTTCGACGCTGTGCCCCCAGGCGGGATCTCCGCTCAGGGCGTGAATCCGGAGACGCTCCTCCGCACGCGCACCCGAGGGTGCGGCGACGGCCAGCCCGGTCCTGCGCTCGCCAATCAAGGCAAAAATGGCCCCTACGCCCTCCGGCGGGTCGCGCCGGGTGCAGGTTTCCACGATCTCCGAGAAAACGCGGTCCGGGTCCGCATTGCCCGCGAGCAAAACGTGGACGCGGGAGGCGAGTTCAAGGTCGGCCTTGCGTGCCTGGGCCAGGCGATTCTGTTCTTCCCACTCCAGCGCCAGGGAAAGCTCGGCCGCAACCTCCTCCGCCAGCACCCGGGGCAGCGGACTCGCCGGTTCCTGCGCGGCGAGCAGGATCAGTCCACGCAGCAGGTTCTGCCCGAAGACGGGGATCCATAGCACGTGTCGCATGCCGAGAGTCGGGCCCAGCAGCGGATCCTGGGATGCTGCGGGAAGGGTAAACTCCACCGTCTTCCCGGCCAAGAGGAGATCCAGCGGCAAAGGAAATTCGACCGAAAGACTGCTCCATTTTCCGGGCCCATTATCGTCACCCTGCTCGCGAACTTCGCCGCGAAAGGCGACCCTTCGCGCGGAAAAAGTTTCGTCTCCGGACGGAGGGTCGAGCCACACGCCGAAGCGCTCCGCTCCGGGTTCCATCCGGAGTTCGAGCAGCGCTTCCCGAATCCAGGCGTCACGGTCCGCGCCGGCGCGAGCCGCGCGCACCACGCCACGGCCATCGCGCTGGACGGACGGTCTGCTCGGATGGGTTCGGGTGAACACGGCAAAATCCTTGTGGCTGGCCACACCCATCCAATGCACTGGCGAAGCCAAAGCCGAAGGGGGTGATGTTGTTGCAGGGGAGAGAGTTACTGCGGTAGAGGAAATTTCAAGTCGAGAATCGCCGAATTATTTTTCCAATATGATACGCGCATGCGGATGGCTTAAGCGTCGGCACGCTCGATCTGGTACTGCTTCAATTTTCTGTACAGGGTGGTTTTGCCGATGCCCAGCATCCGCGCGGCAGCTTGCTTGTCCCCTCCGGTTTGCCGCAGCGTGCTTAGGATGGCGCGCCGCTCGAGCTCGTCGAGTGGAAGCAACTCCTCTTTTTCCGGGGCGCGCTCGGTGGTCGGATATTGAAGTGAGGTGGGAAGATCGGTGACGTGGACGAAAGGACCGCTGCCGAGCGCGACGGCGCGCTCAATGGTGTTTTCGAGTTCCCGCACATTCCCCGGCCAATCGTACGCCATCAGCCGGCGCATGGCGTCTTCGGTAAGTTCTCGGGTCATTTCATCCTGGCGCGAGAATTTTTCGAGGAAGGAGGTCACCAGCAGCGGAATATCGCTCTTTCTCTCGCGCAGCGGCGGCAGCTTGATCTGCACGACGTTGAGCCGGAAGTAGAGGTCCTGGCGGAAAGTGCCGTTCTTGATTCCGAGCTCCAGGTCCCGGTTGGTGGCGGCGACAATTCGAATATTGATCGCCCGGCGCTCCGTGGAGCCTACCGGTTTGATCTCGCCCTCTTGCAACGCGCGCAGGAGTTTCGCCTGCATTTCCAGGGGCATTTCGCCGATCTCATCCAGCAACAAGGTGCCTCCATTGGCCGATTCCATCAGTCCCTGCTTGGACTGCATCGCCCCCGTGAACGCGCCGCGCGTGTAGCCGAAGAGTTCCGACTCGATCAAAGTGGGCACCAGGGCGGAGCACTCCACCGGGACGAACGGCTTGTCCTTGCGGGGACCCAGAAAATGAATGCTGCGTGCGACCAGCTCCTTCCCCGTTCCGCTTTCACCGAGAATCAGCACCGGATGATCGCGGAGGCTTACCTTTTCGATCAGCCGGTAGACCCGCTCCATTCGAGCGGACATGCCGATCAGTCCCCCAAAGCCGGGCAAAGCGCGAACCTGTTCGCGCAACATTCGGTTTTCGCGTTTCAATTCGACGGCGTGGACGACCTGTTCGAGGCGCGCGCGCAACTCCTCGACGCGAAACGGTTTCGTCACGTAATCCACTGCTCCCATCCGGGTCGCCTGCACGGCCGAGTCTATGGTTCCATACTGCGTCAGCATCACCACGGCCATGTCCGGAAAGAGTCGCGTAACGCGTTTCAAAAGTTCCAGGCCGTTCGTGCCCGGCAGCTTCAGGTCGGTCAGCAGAATATCCACGGGGGAAATTTCGAGGATCTCCAATGCTTCTTCGGCGGTGCCGACGTCGAACACTTTCATCCCCGCGTCTTCCGCGATGGTGCGGCAGACGCCACGCACGTGTTCATCGTCGTCGACTACCAGCAGATGAACCGGCGGCAAACCTTGCGCCGCTCGCTCCTCTTTTCCAATCGCGAAAACTCCCGCGGATCGTTCAAAATCCGCACCCATCGCTCGGCCCGCGTGCGCATCCGCCATTGTGCCTCATCTCTGGGAATTGGATTTCCTTCGCCTTGGGCGGAACGTGGGACGGAAAAGGGCTGGACCAATTCCCGTTACGGGAACTTATACAGTTCTTCTAGTTCATAATGGCTCTATTGTCAAGTATGCAATTACCTTAAGCTATTTATTATGGCGTGTGTACCACTCTGGAACGTTGGGGCTAGTGTCCAAAAAAGAACGGGCGGATTTCCCGCCCGTTCTTTCCTAGGATTTGCTTACTTATAGGGCCCGGCCCAGCTACGGCTTGGGAGCTGGTTTCGGGGCAGGCTTGGCTGCCGGCTTTCCGGTTTTCTTGGGCTCTTCGACGCCACGGCGGATCAGAGTCGAAGCGTCCTCGGCGTTGAAGGGCAGACCGCGCACGCCCTGTTGGCCGGTGGTGCTGAGACTCACATCCACACGGCGGTTGTTGGCGAGCACAATCGTTGGGAGATTCTTGAGGACCTTCGCGCGAGTCTCGTCGCTCAGGGTGGTGTCCTGTTCGACAAGCGCTTTCACCTCTTCGGCGGTCATATTGTGTTCTTCGCCGAGGGCCTTGGTGTCCAGATGATCCGCGGGGACGCCGTGTTCAACGAGATAACTCTTCACGCGCTCCACGCGGCGCTCGGAAAGTTTCATATTGTATTCCTTGGTTCCGCGGATATCGGCATGCCCTGCCAAAATCAGATGGGCATCCGGTTTGTAAGTCAGGTAACGCGTGAAGTCACTGACCAGCGCCTCGAGCGTCTTCTGCTGGCTGGGTAGGATTCCGCCGTTAGGCCTGGCCACGGTGGGCTGGGCCGTCGGGAAGTAGATGTCGTGCAGGGAGAGCCGGGCTTCCAGTTGTTTGATTTCCGGTGCTTCCTGCACGGTCACCGCAGTGGGGGCAGAGGTGTGGCCTCCGCGGCCATCGTCGGCGGTACAGGTGATCGAATAACTTCCGGGTGCGAGACCAGTGGAATCGAAGGACGCGGTCGGGCCGGTGCCGGAAATCTGGCCGCCGGTGGTTACATAGCTGAAAGTAAGTGGATCGCCATCGGGATCGCTGGCCGTCGAAACGATGTTCACCTTCTGGCCCGCGTTGATCGGGTTGCGTTCAGGCGCGCAGGAAATGACCGGAGGCTGGTTTGGCCGCTTGGCGACAGCAACATCGACAGCGCAGCTTGCGTTTCCGCCGCGGCCATCGTCCACTTTAGCGTTGACGGTGTAATTGCCGATCGCCAGGCCGGACGGGTTCCAGCGGACATCCGGTCCCGTGCCATCCACAGTGCCGCCCGTGGCGGTGTAGCTGTAGGTTAGAGGATCGTTGTCGGCGTCCGTCGCGTTCACGCGAATCGCCACGGGAGCGGTGGTGCCTTCGTAGACGGAAGGCTGCGCGGCGGAGCAAGCCGCAACCGGCGGATGATTTGGCTTGGCCGGAGCTGGAGGATAAGCCCAACGTATGACGAGGCCGGTGCCAATGCGGAAATTATTCTGGCGCGCGCTTGGGCTCAGCAAGGGGCCGGAAAAGTTGGTCATCAGGTAGTCCGCCTCGAAAAAGCGCCAGGTGAGGTAGCGAATCAAAACCACATCCACGCCGCCACCCGCCGCCATCGCAAACGAGCCCTGCGCGGAGGCGCCGGTCATCTGGCTGCTGGCGTGCGCGGCGCCGAACAAAACTTCCGCGAAGGGCACAAAATGATCAAAGCGCCGCAAGTTCAGGCGGGGACCAAAGAGATAGGTCTGCATGTTGCCGCTGAAGGTCGCCGGTACTTGCGTGTTGGTGGTGGGATCGAGCACGAAAACCTGGCGGTCGAAGCGGTAGGTGCCGACTTCGCCCACGATTCCCACCCAGCGGTTGACGTTGTAGGCCAACGAACCGGTCGCCCCGAGTTCGTTGAAATTTCTCAACTCGCACGGACAGAAGTTGATGTAGCTGAACATGCCGGCCACTTCAAATCTGGGCGTCAACTGGCCCCAGGCATGACGATTCCATGGATTATTGGACCAATCCGAAAAGACATCCGCCGGTTTGGCCGCGGGCGCGGGAATGGCGAAGAGGCTCGGCGCGGCGGGAGCGATATTGAACTCGCCCGCCGGAACCGCGTTCGTTGATTCCGTGCCCTTGCCATTGTTCGCCGTGCCAGCGTCTTTCTGTTGCGCACAGAGTGGCAGAGCCAGCAGAACGCCCATTGCCACGAATGCAAACCATTTGCGCATCTTAAGTCCTCCGTAAATTGATCCGAGAATCCCAGAAGTCCCTTGCGTCATCCCTCGCTGAGTTCAGCTTTGACGCCTGACGGGGACGCAGGACAGAAAACAGCAGTCCACTTGCTTCCGAAAATATGGGGGCGGTTTCGCGCCGATTTTATTAAAAAATTACTCAGGAGCGGAATGAAACAAGCTGCTGCGGTTGGAAGCATATTCCATAAGTTCATCATTCCGCAAGGACTTCGTGAACCGGGGCACACGAGCACAACGATTCGGATGCGCAGGAGTCGAACCCGTCCCTTAGGGTCCTGCGATACACTCTATTCCCTATGGCTGCCACCGCCCTGCTGGACCTGAACTGGACCGGGGAAACCCGGTGCATCGGCGCAGCGCTGCTTCGTTCCGATAATTTTGCCGCTGTGATCGACCCAGGCCCCGGCTCCACGTTGGAAAATCTGCGCGAACAGCTTGCGCTGCACGGGCTCCGCATGGCGGACCTGAATGCCGTCCTGCTTACCCACATTCATCTGGATCACGCGGGCGCAGCGGGCGCGATGGTTCAAGAAAATCCGGCGCTGACGGTTTACGTTCACACGCGTGGAGCAGCGCACATGATCGACCCGGCAAAACTGCTGGACAGCGCGGGCCGACTATACGGCAAGGAGATGCAGAGGCTGTTCGGCGAATTCCTGCCGGTGCCCGAATCGAATCTGCGGATTCTGCATGGAGGGGAGACCCTGGCGCTGGGGACGCGGGAGCTTCGCGTGCTTTATACACCTGGCCACGCTTCGCACCACGTCACGTATTTTGATCCGACGGAGCGAGTGGCGTACGTGGGCGACACCACTGGAATTTCCATCGAAGGGCACCCATTTATTCTCCCTGCCACGCCGCCGCCGGATATTTCGCTGGAGTTGTGGAGCGCTTCGCTGGACGCGATTGCGCAACTGCGCCCCAGGCGTTTGTTCCTTACGCATTATGGATTTTCGGATCAGCCGGAGCGGCATCTGAACTCGTACCGGGAGCGGCTGCAACATTGGGGAAAGCTGTCGGGAGAGATTCTGTCGCGGGGGCTAGAGCAGAGCGAGGCCACGCGGGCTTTCGCCCGCGCGGTCGCCGCCGAGGCGGCGGAGTTTTTGTCTCCGGCAGAACTTTCGCACTATGTTTTCAACGGGGCGCTGCAACTTTCGTGGCTGGGACTGGAGCGCTATCACCGCAAGCGGGCGGAAGCCGAGGCGAAGGAGCCGGGGAGTTAATTGCCGTTGGCCGGCAGGTGCAGGCCGAATTCGCGGTGTGCCGCCAGCAAGGCTTTTTTCACCAGGCTTTCCTCGATAACAAAAGAAATGTTGCTTTCGCTGGAACCCTGGGCGATGGCGATGATGTTCACGTTTTCCTTGCCCATGGCCTGAAAGGTGCGCCCGGCGACGCCGGGGGTGCCGCGCATGTTTTCGCCGACCACGGCGACGATAGCGATGTTCGGATCGACGTTGATGTGCTCCACTTTTTCGTGCTTCAGATCCTGGGCAAATTCCTTGCGCAGGGCATCGATGGTGCGCTCCGCGTCGGCGGAGGAGACGCTGAAGCAGATGTCGTTCTGAGAAGACGATTGAGAAATCATCAGGACGTTGGCGCGGACCTCGGCGATGGTGGAGAAAGTGCGGCCAACCACATCGGTGAGGCCGACAATTCCGGGGCCACCGAGGCTGATCAAGGTGACGTCGCGGATGGCGGTAAGTGCTTTCACGCCGGTGTTGCTGCCGCCCTTCGGGGTAATTTTCGTGCCGCGCTTTTCCGGGGCGAAGCTGTTGCGGATCCAAACAGGAATCGCGGCTTCCATCACGGGTTTCAGAGTCTTCGGGTGGAGGACCTTGGCGCCGAAGAAAGCCAGCTCCGCCGCTTCGCGGTAAGAGATGCTGGGAATGGTGCGAGCTTCGTTGATCAGGCGAGGATCGGCGGTCAGCACACCGTCGACATCTGTCCAGATGATTACTTCATCGGCGTCCAGCGCGGCGCCGAGAATCGTGGCGGAATAGTCGGAGCCGCCGCGGCCGAGTGTTGTCAGTTCGCCATTTTCGGTGGTGCCGATGAATCCTGTGACAATGGGGACGATGCCCTTTTCCAACAGGGGGAAAATCAGCGCCTGGGATTTCAAGCGCGTCTCTTTCATCAGGGGATCGGCGCCACCGTGGAAGTCGTCCGTTACGATCAGCCGGCTGGCTTCGACCGATTCGCTGGCCAGCCCGCATTCCTTCACGGCCGCCGCAACCAGGGGAGCGGAGAGCCGTTCGCCAAGACTGGAAATCGTGTCGAGCGTGCGCGGGGAAAGCTCGCGCAAGAGTGCTGTGCCTTCGCAAAAGCGGCGGCCTTCGGCAAAGACCTGCTTCATTTTTTCGCTGACGGTAGCGCGCTCGGCCTGGTTTTTTACGACGCTTTCGAGTGTGGCCGCGTGCTTAGCGGCGAGTTCGTCCAGCGCTGCCAGGGCGGCCTGGGCGTTGCCGATTTGCGCGGCCTTCGCGGCCTCGATCAGGCGGTTCGTTACGCCGCTCATCGCGGAAACGACTGCGACGCACTTTCCCACGCGAGCGCCTTCGGCGATGATTTGCGCTGCGCGGGCGATGCAGGTGGCGTCGCCAACCGATGTGCCGCCAAACTTCATGACTTGTAACACCGACTTCATGGTGCTCCTGTGGCCGCTCTGGCGGCCGGCTGATTCCATTGACCGGAACCCTTCTAGTTTAAGGTTCCACGCGCGGTTCCGCGAATATCCACTTATCAAATTTTCCCATCGAATACATGCGAATTTTGCCGGCGTGGCATAACCCGCCAGCGGAACAGCTGTGAAGAGTTTGATGACTCAGGCCTACCAATCGGTGACGGAAGGTCCGCTCAGTGCGCCGATGCCGCTGCAGCGACTGGCTTGGCTTCGGAATTCATCCCGAGCGCTTTCAGGTATCCGGCATTCACGTGGCAGTTTTGCAACCGCGCACTTTCGAGAAAGGCGGCGAACGCGCGGGAGATCGTCTCCTGTTCGGGCCTGGCTTTCAGGCGCGCCTCCACATTGGCAGTGCCTCGGGGAAGCTTTGCGAACTCAACGATTTCCTGCCAATCCGCGGGCGGAATGATGCTGACGACAGCCGACGACTTTTCCATCTTCTTATAGGGCCAGAACGCCCAGCCGATATTGTTTTTTTCGAGCGTGGCGACGAATTGCGCGATCCATTCGTCGGTATTCTCACCGGACTCGCCCATCCAGATGGGCACATCATACTGGTCGCGAAAATCGAGGTATTGCCGGATCACACTTTCATCGGGAGCTGTCCAATATTTGTGGAAGGTGTAGGCCACGTTCGAATCGAAAGGTTTGCCGAAGACCGAAAAATTCGTGTCCCACTGCGCGCCACCGAGGAAGAGAATGTGGTGAGAGTCTACCTTTCGAATTTCGGTGGACAACTTCCTGTACAGAGGTTCCAACGAAGAATTCAAGGGAGCCAGTTTCGGAAAATGAGGGATGGGCTCATTCAACAGGTCATAACCGAGGACGGCGGGCTCATCGCGGTAGTGCGCGGCCAGCCGCCGCCAGATGGCGAGCAGGTGCTCCTGCTCCTGCGGACTGTGGTAGAGCCAGGGATATCCGGCGCTGTCATCGATATTTGCGCCCGTCTGCCCACCCGGCGCGACATGCATATCGAGGATCACGTACAGATTTTCCGCGCGGCTCCAGACGATCAACCGATCGAGCAGTTTGAAGCCCTCGGCATCGTCGGTTTCGAACAGGTTGTAATGCAAAGGAACCCGGATGGTGTTGAAACCAGCGCGGTGCAATAGCGCGAGGTCGTCGCGGGTGACGTAATTTTCGCGATACTTTTGCCAGAACGCGGCCGCCCCTTCCGGTCCGAGAAGCTCCAGCACCAGCGCTCGAATTTCACTGGGCGATTGCGGACCGCCTTCGAACAGCCACATGTAACCCTCCGGCACCAACCAGTTGCCGAGATTTGTGGCACGAATCAGGAGGGGTTTGCCAGGGGCATCGACGATCTGTTTGTGGCTGGTGTGCGCGAACTGCGCGCTGGCCTGCGAAGCCAACACGAGAAAAACAAACAGCAAGCGCGTGAATCTCGACATAGACAAGTTTCTCCGGTGTGAGCATTGCACCTAACACGCGAGCGAGGGGCCCGGGTTGGATGTTTTCGAAATCTTCGAGATGAAAGCCGGTGGGAGGATATCACTTTAATAATTTCCGTGAAACAGAAGGCCTTAGAACATGGTGACGATTCGCGAGGGGCAGTCAGGTGACTGTGGCTGCCGGTGGAAGTTGGCGCGCGGAAACCAGTTCTTGAAGGCATCTCACAGCCCGCGGGTGCTACCGAGTAAGAATTACCGGATGAGAGGGTGAGTAAAACTTTCTTGGGTACTGGGACGGGCGTGGGAAATCGTGGATCTTTGCCGCAGGGCAATCAAACAACGGAACTTAGGAAAGTGGAAGTTCAGTTGCAGTCGACCCTCGCAGGACCAAACACAGAAATCGAACCTGGCAAGAGCAAAAGAAGGTGAGGGTGGAGCGATGGAAGAACTTACCTTTGACAGTGCCATTTGTTCGGACTACGAAAGTTTGTTAAAGGGATCGCAGCGCGCGCTGGTCAGCTGGAGGGAGCGCAGCGAAGAAGTATTGCGCTTTGGGCTGCAAGGAAAGAGTATTGGCGACGAACTGCAAAAGCTACAGGCGGACTACGCCACGGCGTATCATCGCCTGGAGCAGCATGCGAAATCCTGCATTCTTTGCCAATTCACGATTGGCCTGACGGAAAGCGAGACGCCTGGGGCCGTTTTCATTTCACCGCGAAGAGAACTGCCCGCGTGAGTCAGGCAGTGGCAGAAGGAGAGGCTTCAGTGGCGGGCGAGGCCGCGGGGGGAGCTGAGGTTGCAAGCGATTCGAGGCGCGCCGCCAAGGCATCGGCGAGCAAATCCACCACTTTTCGTGCAGCCGAGCCGTCGGGATCCCGGTCCGGGTTGTATTGAGAGACGTCAAGCCCCAGCAGATTTTTCTGCTTCACGAATTCCACGAACGAGCTGCGAACCTCGGCAAACGAGAGGCCGCCTGAGTCTGGAACGTTGGTGGCCGCAAACTCCTCCTGAGCAATGACGTCCAGATCCAGATGGACCATGAATTCGCGCGAGTCCGCGTGGAGGTGCGCAAGGGCATCGTGTGCGGATTTTTCGGCGCCGTGCAGGGTGATGTCCGCGGCATAGACGTGGCGGAGCGGCGAGCGGGTGAGGAAATCAACTTCGGGTTGATCGACCCGCACGAGACCATAAAGAAGCGTGTCCGGCTCGCGGACCAGCGGAGGCTCTCCCCAGAAACGCACCAGTTCGGGCGAACCCCTGCCGATGATGCTGGCGAGGACCATGCCGTCGAGGCGGCCAGAGGGCGTGCTGGCGGGCGTATTCAGGTCGGCGTCGCGATCGACCCACAATAGATTGATGTGCTTGTAATAGCGGCGGGCGCCGGAAAGCAGCGCAATAATTTGTGTGCAATCGCCGCCGAGAACAAGCACCAACGCGCCAGCCTTGAAGCCCAATTCCGCGCGGGGCTTCAGATCATTGAGCGAGGCGACGATCTCAGGGATGTTGCGGGCGCGCTTGTGTTCCTCGTCGTCGGCAAAGAGGCGGGGTGCGCAATCGCCGAGGTCGGTGACTTCGTAGCCGATGGATTGCAGCCGCTCGACGATGCCTGCGGCGCGGAGAGCCGCGGGAGCTTTTTCGCTCCCGGGAAGAAAAGCGGCGGCGCTGGAGGGTGCTCCGATGATGGCAATTTTGTTCGGCTGACGAACGATCTTAACCGCCAAGGTACGCTCCTTGTGCTGCTGAGAATCGCCTGGCCACTTTTGGGTGGCCGCCTGCTTTGCCACTTCGTTACTGGGTTACTTGCCTGGCCACTTGAAAGTGGCCACTACTACGGAAACTTTATTTGCTCGGCCACTTGAAAGTGGCCGCTACAACGGAAACGTGCCCAGCCGCAGGCCAACGCTGGTTAGCGGCGCGGCGCTGGGGCGATCGACTGGAGTTCCGGAGGCAGCGTGAAACGCACGTCCTCGCGGATCAGGTCGAGATCCCGCTGGTCGGTAAAACCGAAAAGGGCGAGGCGTTCGCTGACCTGCTCGACGAGAACTTCGGGAGCCGAGGCTCCGGCGGTGAGGCCGATGCGAGTGACGCCTTCGAGCCACTTGGGATCGATGTCGTTGGCAGAATCGATGAGCCGGGCCTTGCGCTTCAGGCGCTGGGCGAGCTCCACCAGACGATTGGAGTTGGAACTGTTCTGGGAGCCGACGACGAGGATGAGGTCCACATCCTTGGCGACCTGCTCGACCGCTTCCTGGCGATTTTGCGTGGCGTAGCAGATGTCGTCGCTGGCCGGGCCGATGATCTTTGGAAAACGCTGGCGGAGGCGGGCGACGATTTCCTGGGTGTCATAAAGGCTGAGCGTGGTCTGCGTGAGGAAGGCCAGCTTGTCTGGATCTTCAACCTGGAGCGCGTCGACGGCGGCGATGGAATCCACGACCAGAGTGCGATCGGGAGCTTCGCCGGAGGTGCCGACGATTTCCTGGTGATCCTTGTGGCCAATCAGAATGATGGTGCGCTTTTCGCGGGCAAATTTTAGAGCTTCAAGATGCACCTTGGTGACCAGCGGGCAGGTGGCATCAATCACGCGCAAGGAGCGATCCTTGGCTTCCTGGCGAACAGTCGGAGGAACGCCGTGGGCGCTGAAAACGAGGACGGAATTGGAGGGAACTTCCTCAATGGTTTCGACGAAAATGGCGCCGCGGCGGCGAAGCTGTTCGACGACATAAGTGTTGTGTACGATCTCGTGGTGCACGTAGACGGGAGCGCCGTAGGCTTCGAGGGCGAGTTCCACAATGTCGACAGCGCGAACGACCCCGGCGCAGAACCCTCGAGGACGCACACGGAGCAGAGTTTTAGTTTCGGTTTCGGTGGCCATCTGGCTCCTAAACTACTGAAATTTCAAGATTCCATCATATCAAAGTCGCGTTTCCCGTGCATCGGGTCGCTTATTGAATCAGAAAAAAAGACGGATACCTGTCTGTTTGGACAGTCCAGCCCGGCCATAAAATGAGTAAAATAGGGGTTAAGAGAAATTTAATGGCGGAGACCCAGACGGCACAAAACCGGCGGCGAAGCGAGCGTGTGATGCTGAACATGCCGGTACAAGTCTTGGCGGAAAATGTGGAGCGGCGGCAGGTGCGGGTGGCGGCGAAAACACTGGTGGTAAACGCCCACGGCGGCCTGATGGAAATGAAGGAGCACCTGCACGTGGGGCAGTCTTTTCTGCTGACGAATCCGGCCACTGGGGCGGAAATGAGCTGCCGGGTGGTGCGAGTGGATGAATCCGGAATGGAGCACTTCCACATTGCGTTTGAGTTTGACCGGCCAGCGCCAAAGTTCTGGCCGGTGACGTTTCCCCCCGCGGACTGGGGCCTGCCTTCGTGAACCGACTGCGGACACGGTAAATCGTTCAGACAAGAAACGACTTAAATCAGGCCTGGGCGCATCCAACTTTTTGCTGGAAGCCGTGTTAGATGGAAAGTGGAGGTATGTTCCGTGGACTTTGGCAAACGAGCAGCGAGCGCAGTCCTAATGGCCGGCCTGCTGGCTGGTGGAGTTTTTCTTTCCGGATGCGATGACAATGTGGAGATCCTTCGCGACCCGGACATTCGCGTGGTGAAGGGAATGACTTGGGCTTGGCGGCCCGTGAATGAGCCGGAGGGGGCAAAGCCGGGCACGGAAGGCGGGAAGCCGGTGGTATCGCGCGACGTAATTGCGCCGGACCAGCAAGCGCAGCCTGCGCCGCGGCAACGACTGGAGAGCAACCGCGACTGGAATACCGAGGCCAACCGCGACGTGTTAAAGGCCGCGATTGCGAAGACCTTGCAGTCGAAGGGTTTGACGCAGGTACCGAACCCCGCGGTGGCCGATTTTTGGGTGGATTATCATGTGGCGGTGAGGACGCAGAACGCGACCGTGCAGAGAGTTTACCCTGGCTATCCGGGAGTGGCTTGCGGGCCTTATGGCTGCTGGTCTGGTTGGGGCTGGGGACCACCGGAAGTGGCATTCCAGAACGTGAGGTTTCATGAGGGCACGTTCGTGATTGACGTGGCGCTGCGTGAACCGAGGAAACTGGCGTACCGCGGGATCAGCCAGAAGGAATTGAACAACAAGCACACGATTACTCCGTACCAGGCGGAGGAAGCGGCGAAGCATTTGCTGAAGGGATTGAAGACCAAGTAAGAAAGGCAATTCGAAAGAATAAAAAACCGGGACGCCTGTGAGGGCGCTCCCCCTTTTTTTTGTTTGAAGGAGCTTTCGATTTTGAGGCCGCGAATGTTACTTGCGGCCCTTGGCTAATTCGGCTGCGGGCTTTTGCGCGCGGCTTTGGAAGTCTTCGTAGGTGCCCTTGAAGTCTTCGATCTTGCCGCCCTGGAAATGCCAAACGCGGGTGGCAACTTCTTCGAGGACGTCTTCGTCGTGAGTGACGAGCAGAACCGTGCCCTCGTATTTCTGCAGCGAGATGTTCAGGGCGTTGTTGGATTCGAGGTCGAGGTTGTTGGTGGGCTCGTCGAGCACCAGGAAGTTTGGCTTCTGGATCATCAGCTTGCAGAAGATTAGGCGGGCGCACTCGCCTCCGGAGAGGCCGGACGTGGGCTTCAGAGCATCTTCGCCGCTGAAAAGCATTTGACCGAGTGCTGCGCGAATTTCCTCCTGCGGCGCCTGAGGCTTGAACTGCCAGAGCCAGTCGAGCGCGGAAATCCCCTTGGATTTGTCGATGGTGTAGCCGAAGTCCTGCGGGAAATAGCCGACGGTGACTTCGTGTCCCCAGATCACATTGCCGGAGTCGATTTTGAACTGGTGCTCCGCGTCGCCGATGAACTGGCCGGCGTTGCGAATAATGGACTTCAGCATGGTAGTCTTGCCGGCGCCGTTGCGGCCGGTGAAGGCGATTTTTTCGCCGCGAGTAATGTTTGCGGAGAAATTTGAAATCACTTTCAGATCGTCGTAGGACTTCGAAAGGTGCTTGATTTCGAGAGGCGCGCGACCCGAGGGCACGTCGAATTGAAAGCGGATGTACGGGCGCTGGATGTTGGAGCGGGCCAGCTCAGAGACCTGGAGTCGCTCGACTTCTTTTTTGCGCGAGGTGGCCTGCGCGGAACGCGTGCCGGCGGAAAAGCGGGCGATGAAATCGTTGAGCTGGGAGATTTTCTTTTCGCGGACGGCGTTTTCGGCTTCCATGCGAGAGCGGATTTGCGTTTTGGCCACGACCATGTCGTCGTAGCCGCCGGGATACATGATGATCGTCTGGTAGTCGATGTCGGCGGTGTGGGTGCAGACGCTGTTGAGGAAGTGGCGGTCGTGCGAGATGACGATCAGCACACCATGATATTCGAGAAGATATTCCTTGAGCCAGTGGACGGAATCGAGGTCGAGGTTGTTGGTCGGCTCGTCGAGGAGCAGCGCGGAAGGATTGCCGAAGAGGGCTTGCGCGAGAAGCACGCGGACTTTCTGGCCGCCCTGGAGTTCGCCCATCTTGCGCTCGTGGAGTTCGGCTTCAATGCCGAGGCCGTCGAGCAATACGCCCGCGTCGGCTTCCGCGGTGTAGCCGTTTTCTTCGCCGACGATGCCTTCGAGTTCGCCGAGGCGCATGCCATCGGCGTCGGTTAGCTCATCGTGGGGCTTGGAGTAGAGGGCTTCGCGTTCCTGGAAGGCGTTCCAGAGAGCGGCGTTGCCCATGATGACCGTGTCGATGACGCGGAATTTGTCGAAGGCGAACTGGTCCTGGCGCAGGATGCCGATTTTCTTGGGGCGCGTGATGGTGCCGTGCGTCGCATCCTGCTCGCCGGTGAGAATCTTCATGAAGGTGGATTTGCCGGCGCCGTTGGGCCCGGAAATGGCGTAGCGGCGGCCCGCCATGAATGTGGTGGTGACGTCCTCAAAGAGGACGCGGGCGCCGAAGCGCATGGTGACATTTTCAACAGAGATCATAACCCTACAATTTTACCGTACATCGGCCCATTCGCACCAAATCAAAGAATGGATGATTGGAGACGCTTGACAGTAAGGATTGTGCGCCATTAAGGTCATGCACCGAAGGCGGGTGGCAGCAGAGCCTTTCAGGTGCGCGTGAAGAATGTATTTCGGGGGCCGGGATGAATAAGCGGAGTGTGTTTGCGGTGGCGGTGGGGTGCCTTTTGCTGGCGCCGATGGTGGCCTTGCTGGCCGGGGAGCGGGCTGCTGGGCCGGGTACGGACGCTTTATGGCCGACGAAGGGCTGGACGACGGCGACACCGGCGAGTGTTGGGTTGGATGAACAGGTTTTGCTCCGGCTGGACAAGGACATGGCCTCGGGAAAATATTCGCAGATGATGGACAGCTTTGCGGTCTTCCGCTGCGGCAAGAAAGTTTTCGAGCGCACTTACCCGCACGACTACGGAAAGATCTATGGGAAGGAAGCCGGGGAACGTGGGCCGCTGAACGCCCGGCTCATGGGGAGGTACAACTACTTCGATCCTTACTGGCACCCGTATTATCACGGCACGGATCTGCACACGATGCAATCGGTCAGCAAAACGGTCACTTCGATCATCATCGGCGCGGCGATGCAGCGCGGCGACTTCAAGGCCGGACTGGATACGCCGATACTGAAATACTTCGACATCTCCAAAGTGAAAAATGTGGACGACCGGAAGCGCCGCATTACCCTGCGCGATGTGCTAACCATGACCCCGGGCTTGGAATGGCATGAGGAAGACGTGGCGTACGACGACCCACACAACGATGCCAGCGTGATGGAGGCCGGGGACGACTGGGTGCAGTACGTGATCGACAGGCCCATGGCCGCGGAACCCGGCAAAGTTTGGAACTACAGCAGCGGCGCCACGGAACTGCTCGCCTATATCTTTCAGAAAGAAACCGGACAGGACATCGACGACTACGGCCAGAAATATCTGTTCGCGCCGTTGGGGATGCGGCATGAATGGAAGCGCTCGTACCAGGGAGTGGTGGACACCGAAGGCGGATTGTATCTGAACGGCAGCGACCTGGCGAAGATCGGTTACTTGTATCTGCACGATGGCGTGTGGGATGGGCTGCGGATCGTCTCGAGTGAATGGGTGAAAGAATCGGTGACGCCCTACTTTCAAACCGACGAGCCGCAGTTCAAGTATGGCTTCAAGTGGTGGTTGGCCAAACTGCCGGATTCTTCGGAGCACGTCTGGATGTGCCGCGGCTTCGGCGGGCAGAACCTGCTGGTTTTTCCGAAGGAAGGGCTGATTGTGACCATTACGGGCTGGGATATTCTCCCCAACTCCGCGGGGAAAGAGCCCGACCCGGCCGACTTTCTGGCTGCCGTGAAAACGAAGACTTGCGCAGGCGAGGCGCACTGATGCTGTTGGAAAACAAAAATGCGTTGATTACTGGATCGGGGCGCGGGATTGGGCGGGCGATGGCGAAGTTGTTTGCAAAGGAGGGCGCGGCGGTTTTTCTGACGGCGCGAACGGAGAAGGAGCTTGCGGCGGTCGCGAACGAGATTGCTGCGGACGGGGACAAGGCGGGATTTGCTACTGCGGATCTGACGCAGGTGGCGGATTGCGAGCGGGTGTTTGCGGCGGCGGTGAAGCAGTTTGGCCGCGTGGACATTCTGGTGAACAACGCGGGGCACTATGGACCGGTGGTGCCGGTGGAAGAGTATCCGCTGGAAGAGTTCGAGAAAGTGATCAATGTGCACCTGCGCGCGGCGTTTGTATTGAGCAAGCTGGCGCTGCCGGGGATGTATGTGCGGAAATCGGGCGTGATTCTGAATATTTCGAGCTTGTCGGCGAAGGCGGCGTTTTCGTGGGGATCGGCTTACGCGGCGGCGAAGGCGGGATTGCTGGGACTGACGCGGTATATGGCGGCGGAGGCGGCGCGAAACGGCGTGCGCGTGAACGCCATCTGCCCCGGGCCGGTGACGGAAACGGTGATGAGCAAGGAACTGGGGAATACGCTGGCGAAGAAGTTGCACGTCAGCGCGGAGGAGCAGCTCAATGGATT
Organism: Candidatus Sulfotelmatobacter sp.; assembly: GCA_035487095.1. Taxonomy (GTDB): domain Bacteria; phylum Acidobacteriota; class Terriglobia; order Acidiferrales; family UBA7541; genus Acidiferrum. Next base: position 12,654 of record DATHMM010000056.1, on the reverse strand, counting down.
CCTGAGTTCGATTTTGCAGGGACGCGGCCAAACGGCGATGGAAATCGCACAAGCCGCGCTATTCCTGTGCTCGGATATGTCGAGCGCCGTGGTCGGACAGTCGATCAACGTCGATGGAGGCGCAGCGTTTTTCTGATGGTCGGGATCAGTGGGCCCTATTCATGAAGAAATTAGGCATAGATCTGAACAATAGGATCAACCAGTTCATGTGTCCGCACTGCGGGGAGCAGTCCTTGACGGTTTGGGGATACGTTTCTCAAGATCAGGTTGCTCATTCTATCTATTACGCAAACTTGATGACCGGACACAAAGAAGCATCGGCGAGATTGACAATAAGTTTTGGCGGTTGGGGTGAAGAGGACGACGTAGCCAAACGCAGGTGGGTCTTCATCGAGGCGCGCCCGACTGCTGACAGATACGAAATGATGGTGAGGGAACCGGAAGAGTCTCTCTATCATGACAAGACAATTCTGGGCTCGCCGATGACGAGAGCAGAAGTTTTAGGCAGTAGTTTGAAAGATGAGATTTTTGAGATCGCAGACTTTATCGCGTTCAATGATCCCGCTGTGAAGTCTTACCTTTCGGGTGAGGAAATCGATCGCAGCGGACGCAACTCGACCGTCAATTAGTCAATTGTGCTCGCGGAGAGACCGCCTCAATCCTCATCTTTTAGTTGTGTCTTTATTTGTTGTCTAGTGAAGATCGTTCTTGAAGACGGCGCCGGACTTCATGACGAACTTTACGCGCTGGAGTTCGGTGATGTCTTTGAGGGGGTCGCCGGAGACTGCGACGATGTCGGCCCACTTGCCGGGTTCGATGGTGCCCATTTTGTCGGACCAGCCCAATAGTTCGGCGGCGGTCGTGGTGGCGGTGCGGATGGCCTGCATCGGCGTCATGCCGTATTTCACGTAATAGTCGAATTCCATGGCCTGGTTGAGTTCGCGCCAGTCGAAGCCGCCGGCGTCGGTGCCGAGCACGATTTTCACGCCTTTTTTGAGCGCCAGTTGGAAGGCGGCCTTTTCCGTATCGACCATCTTGGTCCAGTTCCCTGCTCGGCCAGGGGCCACATACGCGCCGACCATGATTGTGGGCACCCAGTAGACGCCACGGCGCGCCATCTCTTCCATTTGCGGTTCGGTCAGGCCGTCGCCGTGTTCTATGGTGTCCACGCCCGCTCTCAGCGCGGCGGCGATGCCGTCGTTGCCGATGGCGTGGGCGGCAACTTTGTGGCCGAGGCGATGCGTTTCATCCACGATGGCTTTGGCTTCTTCGTCGGTGAAGTTCACGTGGCTGTGGAGCACGACGCCGTCCGGGCCATAGAAATAGCCGTGGTCGGAGTAATACTTGATCCAGTCCGCGCCATAGCGAATCTGTTCGCGGACGGCTTTGCGCGCGTCGTCGACTCCATCCACGTATTGCACGCCCTGAGGAATGCTGATTTCCCAGGAATAGCCGTAGGGGCCGTACGCCCCCGTGGGAGCCATTGCACGCGTGGCAACCTGCATGTGGGGGCCGGGGACTTCGCCGTTGTTGATGGCGTGCTTGACGTCCACATCGGCGTACATGGCGCCTTCGGTTTCGAGGTCGCGCATGGCGGTGAAGCCGTGGCCGAGAGCGATCTGAGCATTGCGTGCTCCCAAAATCGCGCGGTAGGGGATGGACTGCTTGAGAAGTTGCGCGTCGTAGTCTTCCGCAGTGATGTCACCTTGTAGCAACAAGTGGGTATGAGCATCCACGAATCCGGGCAGAACGGTGTCCTTTGAAAGATCAATCAATTCCACACCGGCGGGAGGAGCTCCGCCCGGAGTCACGCTGACAATCTTGTCGCCTTCGATCAGGATCAGCGCGTTGACGATGGGCGTTTCGGTTTTGCCGTCAATCAGGCGGCCCGCACGGATGGCCACTTTTTTCGGCGCGGGTGTGGGCTTTTCTTGAGCGTTGCCAAACGGTGGGTAAAGTATTGCCGCAACAATTGTGGAACGAACGAGCGTGAGACGAACGAGCCGCGTGAAAAAGGAACTCATCCAATCCTCCAGGGAGCGGCAACGATATCAGAATTGGAGCCAGGAAAAAAGTTGTTCGAGCGGGGGCGAAGGCGGAAGCATTCAAATAAAAAGGAGAAGGGCCAGGCGCTCTCTCAGGACGGCTGGCCCTTTACTTCGTAAATCAGATTTGGGAACCGCCCAAGAACAGCCACGGATTCCAAATCTGTGTGCACAGGCACTGCAGGAGAAACAAACCTGTTACGAAACCGGCTGCGAATCCGGACGCCGAATCGGCCGGCGGGCCAGATCTTCAACCGAATCGACACTGCGGCGCACCGCGAGAAGCACCGGGTTGCGGCTGGCGGCCAATTGGGCGACACCCGCTTCCCAGGTCTTCTGAGCCATGTACAACGTGGCGATGCAAACGCCAATCGCGCCAAACCCGAGAATGAATATCGCAAAAGCCGCCAGAAGTTCGCGCACAAAGTAAAGCTGCATTGCGGCGATGGCCCCCAAAAACCACCAGATCCATTTACGACCGTTATCCCGTTTACTCATCCTGACCCGCCCCTCTTTCTCTTACGGCGCCGAAGAAATCAGAAATTCGGCTTGAAACGACCCACGCAGGTTGGATGACTTCCCTCGACCAAAGGGTCCAATCTGCTTACCTGTCCCATTAGACAGGAGAGGGGGTTGGATGGGAATGGTACAGTAGCACCAAAATTGGGTGCAAACGAATATCCTAGTACGGCTACATCCGGGTTACATTCACTGTAAAATACAGATTTTAAATGTATTAGCTGGCAGCCTAAAGAGGAGTTAATTTTCGCTTTAGGTTCGAGTACTGTCCTGTGGAAAAACCTGACCCTGGGTACAGGGGACAGGTGCCCGCCTTGAGCGGGATTAGCCCAATTCCTTACCTGGCTGGACTCGCCAGCAAAACCCAAAAAGACCCCGGGCAGCCTGAACGGCCGACCGGGGTCCGAGTAAAAGGCTACTTTCGGGTGCTAAGCCTTCTTGATCAGGCGCACGATCCAGACCAGAATCACCGCTCCTATGAAAGCGACGATGATGGCCCCGATCATTCCTCCACCGGGCCAAACGCCGATAAGGCCAAATAGCCAGCCTCCCACAACGCCGCCCAGGATCCCCAAGATGATGTCCATAAGCACGCCATAGCCACCACCCTTCATTACCTTGCCGGCCAGCCAACCGGCGATGAGGCCAGTCACAATCCACGCGAGAAAGCCCATACGAAAATCCTCCTTGGCTCCAAAGGGAGCTGCAGAAAGTGTTCCGGGGACCGATTTCTATTGCTTAGCCCTACCCCACATAACACGCAAGCCGGTGGAGAGCAACAAATCGTTTGCCTTCAGACCTATCGGCGGGTAACTGATGTAGCGGTCGCTGAGCGTCGCTTGCCAACTGAGCCATTTCTTCATTTGAGTGCTGATGGTGGAGTCGAGCTGAAAGCGGTAGTCCCCGGTGTGGGATAAATTCGGATAGAAGGAAAAGCGTTCCGTGAAAGCGGTGCGCTTCGAAAGTTTGGCGTCAAATTCCTCGCCTAGGACGGCTTCAGCGCTGTTCTGGACCGAGGAAGGAAACAGAAGCAAAACCGGCGGAGGCGTGGGGTTGGCGAGGTTGTAAGCGCCGAAGGAGTCGCGGTCGTAACTGATGCCGCCAAAGAGATCGAACGTCATGTTGGGGGTGTTAATCAAGTGGTAGCCGAAGCCGCCCCCGAAGACGCTGCGCAGATCAAGATGCTGGAGCTCGTTGGTCTGGAAATCCGTGAACGCGAAAACGAAGACGCGCGGACGGATATTCAGGTCGCCGCGGAGGCCCGCATCCAACGCGTTGGCGGTGGTTATGGTCGGCGGAATCGAGCTGTTGTTTGCGAAGATGTAGTCGCCGTAGACGGTCAGCTTGTCGCGGGGCGTTTCGCGTATGGCTTTGGCCGCGAGGGTGAAATTGGCGGTTTCGGAGTTGCCGCGGGTGAGGGCGAGCCCGGTGTCCACCGTTCCTTTCCAGAAATATGTGAAGCGCGGATGAGCCATCTTCTCGGTTTCGACGTCGAAGTCATGCTGCTCGGCATCATTGCGGACAGCGACGATGGCTTCCTTGGAGGCAATCGATGGAGTCGCGGCGGCGGGCGCACCTGCAACCATAAATTTGCCGTCCCGGGTGGTGACCTTGCCGGAAAGACGGGTGCCATCCTTAAGAGTAATGTTGATATTGTCGGATGATTCGATATCGGTGATAGCGTCCCATTGGATGGTGACGTCGCCGGCGAATTCCGACTTCAATAGCAGCGTCTTGCCGTCGCCGGTGACGATTTTCCCGGTGAGGCGGTCGCCGTTCTTCAGAACGACCTGGTCGGCGCGAGTCCCAAGGCCTGCGAGCAAAAGGGCAACGACAAAAAACAGAGTGCGACGCATCGGCGTTCTCCTGAGCAATACATGTTCAATAAGCTGCGCAGAACTTTGCGCGGGCGGCGAAAAGCAATATTTCTTGCGAGTCTCGGGCAGGTGGTGGGAGTCTAGTGAAAATGCAGGGAAGAGGCAATTTGTTCGTGGGGAAAGGAATGCTGGCCAGCCGTTTGGAGTATCCCGTATACTGATTTCAGCATCGGGGTGAGTGTGGGCCGTGCATTTCTTGCGCGTGTTTTGCCTTTGCGTCGCGGGGACGCGGGCTTTCCCAACTCCAACAGAATGAGCAAGTCCGGAAACGTTCCAGCCTTTTCGGTATTCCAAAAGCGGAGATGTTTGTCATGAGGTCTCAGTTTAACAGAGCAGTCCTTTCGTTTTTGCTGATAGCCATCTCGATGACTGGGGCGGCGTGTTCCAAAATAGAATCTGGATTCAGAGGACAGAGCAATACCGGGCAGCAAGGGGTTCCTCACCCTGTCCTGGTGTTTATGACCGATTTTGGCACCGCCAATGATGCGGTTGCGATCTGCAGGGCGGTGATGGTGGGGATTGCGCCGGACATTCGAATTATGGATATCACACACCAGGTGACGCCGTTTTCGATCGAAGAGGGTGCGCGATTTCTGGCGGGGGTGACGCCTTACTACCCGCCTGGGACTGTTTTCGTGGGGGTGATTGACCCCGGTGTAGGAACGAACCGGAAGGCGGTGGTGGTGAAGTCGAAGAAAGGCCAGTATTTCGTGGTGCCGGACAATGGGCTGGTATCGCCGGTGATTGATCGCGATGGGCTGGATTCCGCGAGGGAAATCACGAATACCAGCTGGATGATTGGCGACGCCATCTCTTCGACGTTTCACGGGCGGGACATTTTTTCGCCGGTAGGAGCGCATCTCGCGGCGGGATGGGATTTCACGCTGGTGGGCCCAGAGGTGCAGCAACTTGTGCGCCTGACGCCAAGAACCGCCTCCGTGACCGACAAGGGGATCGAAGGCGAAGTGATCGCGCTGGATGACCCGTTCGGCTCGCTGATTACAGACATTCCGGGCGAGGATTTCAAGAATCTTGGTTACAAACTGGGCGACCAGGTGACGCTGCAATTGAACAAAAAGCCGTTCACCGCACCGTTCACGAAGACGTTTATGGATGTGGCCGTCGGCGAGCCGCTGCTTTATGTCGATTCCCGCGGGAGAATCGCATTGGCGCTGAACGAGCGTAATTTTTCTGTGGTTAACAAAATTACGCCTCCCGCACCTATATTTATTCCGAAAAAGGGAGCATCCCTCGGGAGGAAGTGATGAGGGAAGCCGCACGGATGTATCGGGGGGATTGCTGTCAGCGGAGCGGGATGTGCGTCTAAAGTGGCGATGTACCGGGAAGCGGTGGTGTCGCCGCACGGGGTGGGCCGACTGAAACCTTCCGCCGGAAGAGAGTAACTACGGGTTAATTCAGACTACATGGGTCAGGCTGCATGGGCTTTCCGCCCTGCATGGATTCCATCCCCTCGAAGGTGGATCCCAAAAAATAAAGGAACAGGTCATGAACTTACGGAGAGCAGTTTCCCTGGGGTTGCGGTTTGGAATGGTGTTTTTTTTCGTACTTCTAATCATTGCGAATTCTCGAAATGCGGCAGCGCAGTCGTTCCGCGGAGGAATCCGGGGAGAAATCACGGACGCGCACGGCTTGGGTGTGCCTGGGGCGAAAGTGATCGCGCGGAATCTGGGCACCAGCGAAACGCGAGAGGTGACGGCCGACGCGGATGGCGAGTATCAGTTTCGGGAACTTCCCGCGGGAGAATACGAAATTTCGGCCGTGGCGCCGGGGTTGCAGGTGGCGCGAGTAACGCGGGTTCGCGTGGAGGTAGGCTCGGAAACAATCGTGGGAGTTTCGCTGAGCCAGGCGAAAGATCGCCAGGACACGGTGACGGTTGTGGAGACAGTGCCGCTGGTGGAAACATCGAGCACCACGCTGTCGCAGGTGGTGGACCGGCAACTGGTGCAGGAGTTGCCGCTGAACGGGCGCGACTTCGGAAAACTGGTCGCGCTGACTCCGGGAGTGACTGTGGAAGGCTCCGGCGTGGCGGGCAGTGAAAAAGGATTCGGGCAATTCAATATCAATGGCAACCGCGACCGTTCGAACAATTACAACCTTGACGGCACGGACAACAACGATCCTTTCTTCAACAATTCGGCTTTGAACCAGGTGGGCATTACCGGCGCGCCGGCGACATTGCTGCCTCTGGATGCGATTCAAGAGTTCAGCATCCAGTCGCAATTCGGCTCGGAATACGGGCGCAATTCCGGCTCGGTGGTGAACATCATCACCCGGTCTGGGACGAACGTGTTGCACGGTTCGCTTTACGAGTACAACCGGAATTCGGCGTTCGACGCGCGCAACTATTTCAACACCGCGTTGCAGCAGGACGGAACGCCGAATCCGCAATCGCGCTTCAACAACAACAATTTTGGCGGCTCGTTGGGCGGGCCAGTGATTAAGGATCGCGCATTCTTTTTCTTCGCGTATGAAGGGCAGCGGGAACGCGTGGGTTCGGACTTTACGCTGGCGGTTCCGTCGACGGCACAACTTGCCGCGGCACAAGCGCTGGCCGTAAACAACCCGGTTCAAACGGTGCCGAGCGTCAATCCGGCGCTGATCAAGATTACCGATCTGTTCCCAACCAGCGACACGAACGCGCTGGCGTATTCGGTGCGCGACAAGAACGATGGCAACAACCTGATCGGCAAGATCGACTACCGGGTCAACGATAGCAATTCGTTGAGCGGGCGCTACGCATTTGGGCAGAGTGACCAGGAGTTTCCGCTGGGGTCGCTCGGCGGGTTTGGGAGCGGTTCGCGGCTGGCGAACTTTGCGCAGATTTCGCCGACGCGGGTGCAGGTGGTTTCCGTGAATTGGCTGACGACTTTCTCCACGACGAAATATAACGAGGTGCGATTCGGCTATTCGAGATTTCGCACGAGCTTTAACTCCGCGGATGCCACGCCGGGCAATCCGAATTTCATCGATCCGGCCGCGCTGGGCCTCAACATGGGCACGGACCACGTTGGCCTGCCGGAAATCGATTTCAACGGAGACCTGGAGAACCTGGGAGCGACGGCGTTCAGCGTGCCACGCGGGCGATTGAGCGAAACATTTCAGATTTTGGACAACTACACGTGGATTCGCGGGCACCACACGATCAAGTTTGGCGGCGAATATCACCGATACGATGTGCAGAGCTTCAACGACAATCTGGAACGAGGCCTGCTCGACGTCAACACCACGCCCGCGCTTTCCGCCGACCCAATCGTCAACGAGCTTGCGAATTTCTACATCGGCAATATTTTTGCCGAGGGGAACAGCGGCAACACGCAGCGGTTTACGTTCAATAATAATTTCGGATTCTTCGGGCAGGATGAATTCCGGCTGCGGCCGAATCTGACCGTTACGGCGGGGTTGCGCTGGGAATACATCGGGCCGCTCGGTGAAAAGAACAATTTGCTTTCGAATTTCGACGCGAGCAACAACCTGGTGCAGGTGGGATCGCCCACGCTGCCGAACGTGTACAACCGCGATTTGAACAACTTTGCGCCGCGGCTGGGGATTTCCTGGAGCCCGCGGCGCAGTACGGTGGTTCGCGCGGGGTACGGACTCTATTACGACTACACGCCGCAGAACAACCTGATTGCCAACTTTACCAACTCGGCGGGGATCGCCACGAACCCGGTGCAATCGCTTGCGGGCAGCCCGTTTTTTGTGGGGGCGCTGGATTTCAATTCCGGCGCGTTCAGTGGAACAGCGACGGGCCCGGTGTTTACGCCGACGGTGTTTCCGCAGTCCATCTTTATTACCGATCACAATTTGCGCACACCCTACGTGCAGAGCTGGAGCCTGAACATCCAGCAGGAGATCAGCCACGCACTCGCGATGGAAGTGGGTTATGTCGGCAGCAAAGGAACGAAACTGACGCGACTTTACGACGCGAATCAGGGGCGCGATCCTGGAATCAACAATCCGGCGTTCCCGCAGTTTGCGGCCGTAGATGTTTTTTCCGGCGGGGCGAATTCCACCTATAACGGATTGCAAACCACCGTGCGGTTGCAAGAGCTGCACGGCTTTTCGGGTTTTTCGACTTACACGTGGTCGAAGTCGCTGGACGGGGCTTCCGACGGGATCAATTTCAACTTTGCCAACGCCGCGTTTCCTCAGGACTCGACGAATTTGCGTGCGGAGAAAGGCCCGTCCACCTTCGATACCCGGCATCGCTGGACCACGGCGATCAATTATTTGGTGCCGGAAGCGCACTTTCTGCCGCACGTTCTTGCCGCGGGCTGGCAACTGAATTCCATCGTCACCGTGCAATCGGGCCGGCCGATCAACATCATCACCAGCGCCGGAGGAGTGAATTCCAATTTCGTGGAACGGCCGGACATCATTCCAGGTGTGAACCCGATTTTGCCGCACTGGACGCCCACAACGGGCTACCTGAACCCGAATGCGTTCGCGTTTCCGGCGATCACGGCGGGCGACCCGAACGGCTACTTTGGGAATCTGGGCCGCGATGAAATCTTTGGGCCGGGATTCTGGAATTACGATTTCTCCATCAGCAAGAATTTCCAATTGTGGGAGCGGTTGCAGCTGCAGTTCCGTTCAGAATTCTTTAACATCTTCAACCATCCGAATTTTGCGCTGCCGACGAACGTAATCACTCCGGGTTCGGGCCCTGCCGGGGCGATTACGCAGACGCCGGATGTGGCCCAGGGGAATCCGGGGCTTGGCGGAGGCGGGCCGCGAGTGGTGCAGTTTGGCCTGAGGCTGCAGTTCTAGAGAATAACTTCACAGTTTAGTTCTTCATCGAACAGGCGCGGTTGACCGCGCCTGTTTTTTTGCTCATTTGCTTTTTTCTGCACAGGGGCCGACAATCGGGAGAATTACGCAGGAAAGAGGCTTGCCATGGCTGACGCCGTTATCGTTTCTTCCGTTCGAACTCCCGTGGGACGCGGTTTCAAGGGTTCGCTGCGCACAACGCGGCCCGACGATTTGGCCGCGCTGGTGATCAAGGAAGCGCTGGCACGCGTGCCGGGGCTTGATCCAAAAGAGATTGACGACGTGATTCTGGGCTGCGCGATGCCCGAAGGCGAGCAGGGGATGAACGTGGCGCGGATCGCGGCGTTGCGCGCGGGACTGCCCGTGGAGACTTCGGCGATGACCATTAACCGATTCTGCTCCAGCGGGCTCCAGGCGATTGCGTTGGGCGCGGAGCGCATCCGCGGCGGCGGGGCGCAGGTGATCATTGCGGGCGGCACGGAATCGATGTCGCTGGTGCCGATGGGCGGGAACAAGATTTCGCCGAATCCCTGGCTGGTCGATCATTATCCGGATGCGTACATCAACATGGGGCTGGGGACGGAAAACATTGCGCGGAAATTCGGCATATCGCGCGAGCACGCGGACCAGTTTGCTGTGAATTCGCACAAAAAAGCGGTGGCCGCGCTGGCGGCGGACAAGTTCAAGGACGAAACCGTGGCGGTTGAGGTGAAGATCACTTCCCTTCCCAATGGCAACGGGGCGAAGAGCAAAGGGCCAGCGAAGACCGCGACACAAACTTTTTCCTTCGACAAGGATGAACTGCCGCGGCCGGAAACTTCGATGGAAGTGCTGGCGGGACTGAAGCCCGCGTTTCACGCGAAGGGCACGGTGACCGCGGGAAACAGTTCGCCGATGAGCGATGGCGCGGCGGCGGTAGTGATTATGAGCGATGCGAAAGCGGCGCAACTCGGACTGAAGCCGCAGGTGCGATTTATTTCCTATGCCACGGCGGGTTGCCCGCCGGAGGAGTTTGGCATCGGGCCAGTGTATGCGATTCCGAAAGCGCTGAAATTGGCGGGACTTTCACTTGGCGACGTGGCAGTAATTGAGTTGAATGAAGCGTTCGCCGCGCAATCGCTTGCAGTGATTCAGCAGGCGAATCTCGATCCAGCGCGCGTGAATCTTAACGGCGGAGCGATTGCGCTCGGCCATCCGCTTGGCTGCACGGGCGCGAAGCTCACTGCATCTCTCGTCCGTGAACTCGAACGCCGCAACGCGCGGTACGGCATGGTGACGATGTGCATTGGCGGCGGCATGGGCGCGGCGGGAATTTTCGAACGCGTTTAAGTTTTCAACTGCCCGTCTTCCAGAGGCCGACGGTGTTGCCTTCGGGATCCTGCATCCAGGCGAAGGTGCCGAATGGAATCTTCACGGGCGGCACGACGGTCTTTCCGCCGAGAGCTTCCGCTTTTTTTAAGGCGGCGGCCACATCCTCAACATCCACATAGAAAATTGTGTAGTTATGCGGTTCGTGACCGAGCGCAGTGATGTGCCCGGCGATTCCACCGGTTTCCTGCGCGATCATCGCCGCCGGACCCATGGCCTGGATCTTCCAGTCGAACATTTGAGAATAGAACTCCTGAGTCTTTTCGGAATTGCGGCAGCCAATTTCGAAATGCACAACGGGGCGTCCCATGGTTTCTCCTCCTGAGCCAACTCCTGACTGAACTCCTGGATGTTCCCGATTGGGCGGCCACACGCAGTCTGCCACAAGTTGCACTCCAGAGCCGCCAAAACTATTGGGAACGAGACAAGTTGCCGGGTCCCGGGGGCGCCGCAGAATTTGCCATGCCGGCGCAACAGGCTATTGCGGAAATCATCCCGCTATGGGTAAAATTTCGTGTCTGGAATATTCAAACGGTTGTTTGAATTTTAGCGGCCCCGAGCCAGCAAGGAGCATCACCAATGGCCACCTCCGTTCTGACGAAACCCGCCGCAAAGGGCGGCAGCTTTCTGCTGGAGTCCGCGGCGCCCGCGGACATTTTCACGCCCGCTGATCTTTCGGATGACCAAAAGCTGATCGGGCAGACTGCGGAAGAGTTTGTGATCAAGGAAGTGCTGCCGCTGGCGAAGGACCTGGAAAACAAGAAGCCGGGGCTGATGGCGGAACTGGTCCGCAAGGCGGCGGAGCTTGGCTTGATGAGCGGTGGAACGCCGGAAGAATACGGCGGCGCGGGCCTCGATAAGATTGCCACCACGGTTCTCACGGAAAAAATTTCCATTTACGGCGGATTTGCAGTGACGCACGGAGCGCACGCCGGCATCGGCACGCTGCCGATCGTGTATTTCGGAACCGAAGAGCAGAAGAAAAAATACCTGCCCAAGCTGGCGAGCGGCGAAATGATCGGCGCGTATTGCCTGTCGGAGCCACAAGCTGGAAGCGACGCGCAGAATTCGCTGACGCGCGCGGAGCTGAACAAGGAAGGCACGCACTACATCCTAAACGGGCAAAAGATGTGGATCACCAACGGGGGCTTCGCGGATCTGTACGTGGTGTTCGCGAAGGTGGGTGGGGAAAAGTTTACGGCGTTCATCGTGGAGCGCGGGTTTCCGGGGTTCAAGCCGGGCAATGAAGAGCACAAGATGGGGATTCACGGCAGCTCGACGACGCCGATTTTCCTGGAGAACTGTAGGGTGCCAAAGGAAAACGTGCTGCACGAAATCGGGCGCGGGCACATTGTGGCGTTCAATATTTTGAACGCGGGACGGTTTACCCTGGGAGCATCGTGCGTGGGCGGTGCGAAGAACGTGCTGGCGACGTCGTCAAAATATGCCAAGGAACGCAAGGCGTTCGGTAAGCAAATTGGCGATTTTGGATTGATCCGGGAAAAGCTGGCGGAGATGGCTATTCAGATTTTTGCGGTGGAGTCCATGGTGTACCGCTCGGCGGGAAATATTGAAGCGGCGATGTCGGCGGCTTCCGTTTCCGGCGGGGACAAGATCCAGAGCGCAATGAAAGTGCTGGAGGAATACGCGATCGAGAGCTCTATCGCCAAGGTGTATGGCAGCGAAATGCTGGACTACGTTGTGGATGAGGGGGTGCAGATTTTCGGCGGCTATGGATTCCATGAGGAGTATCCAGTGTGCCGCGCGTATCGCGATTCGCGCATCAACCGAATTTTCGAAGGCACCAACGAAATCAACCGCATGCTGATTATTCAGATGCTGATGAAACGCGCGATGGGCGGGCAACTGGCGCTGATTCCCGCGGCGATGAAGCTGGCGGATGAGATCCTGGCGGGCCCCTCGTTCGAAGAGGCTCCGGAAGGGGTGCTTGCCGACGAGGGGCGCGTGGTGGCGAACGCGAAGAAAATGTTTTTGCAGGCGGCGGGCGGCGCAGTGCAGAAATTCCGGGAAAAATTGGCGGACGAGCAGGAACT
>DATHMM010000055.1:0-24605 GCA_035487095.1 Candidatus Sulfotelmatobacter sp. | reverse complement strand
CCACCTTTCCCGTACTGCCGGCCCTCGCGCTTCAGGGGGGATTTATGAGCATTTCTTCGATCGTTCAGATTGCCAGCCGTTTGTTGAACGGCGATTCCGGACAGGATCCGCAGGGCCAGGGGAAAAACAAAATCACTCCGGCGGCCTCGCAGGCTCAAAACAATCGAACCGAGTTCGGCGATCGCTTTACTCCGTCGGCGCAGGGCGACGCGGCGAATGCTGCCGGTGGCGCCGGACTGTTCCAGGTGGAACAGTTGCGCTTCACGGCGGTGAATATCCAGACGCCCGCGGGAAACACTGTCGCAGGAAACGCCACCGCGGCACCCGCTGTGGCCACACCGCCTACCGCGACCGTGGCGGCTCAACCGGCGCTTACGGCAACCCCCGCGGCCACCGCAACTACGCCGGCCGCTACCCCCGCCACTCCACTTCAGACCCAGCAAGACCTGCAAGCACTGAATGCTTCGCTGGTTGCGCTTGGCCTGAACGCCGCGGAGATTGCCGCGTTCGATCAGTTCGCCGGCGTCCTGCTGCAGTTTAGTCCCAACGCGCTGCAGGATCTGCAAAGTCAATTGAACCTGCTGGCCGCCCGGTTCCAGACCCAGAACGCGGCACCCGCCGCTGCTGCCGCGGCTCCGGCCGTGACTCCTGCCGCCACCCCCAGCGCGGCTCCGGCTGCGACCACGCAGACGCAAGCGGCTTCGCCCAATTTCCAGTAGACCGAGCTCTCCATCTCATTTTCCGGCCTGAACGGAACTCTCACGCAGGGAAACCCCGGCAAAGGAAACGCCACATCCACGCAATTCTCCGCGTTCAACCTGCAAATTCAAGAGGTGCGCGTCTCCCTGACGAATCCCGCGGGCCAGACCGCCCAATTGCAGGTTCCACAAGCAAACGCCGCAAACACTCTTGTCGCCACAGCGCCCGCGACCAAAGCTGCCGGCGCCTGATTCCAGGCGCACATAAAATCACAAACGGTGTGGGGATGGTTTCCCGCGCCGCCGAAATCCGCTTCGCCCCCGCGGCTTGACGCATTTTACCGAATCCCTTAGTGTGGTTTCTTCGCTATGCGTCCAAGACTTTTTCCTCTGTTTGTGTCCCTGTTTCTCCTCGGTTCCCTTTCCTCTCGCGCCAGCGGCCAGGCCGCGTCGGAATTCCGCGATCAACCCGATATTCCGAAAGAGTGGCCGCGCGAGCCGGTTCGCGCCCAGCATGGCATGGTCGCCACGGATGAGCCGCTGGCCTCGCAGGCAGGCGTGGAAATTCTGAAGCGCGGCGGCAATGCGGTGGACGCCGCGGTCGCTACCGCGTTCGCCCTCGCGGTTGTCGAACCCGCAGCCGGAAATATCGGCGGCGGCGGATTTATGTTGGTCCGCCTGGCCAGCGGCAAGGCCACCTTTTTCGACTACCGCGAAGTCGCCCCGGGCAAGGCCACTCGCGACATGTACATCAAGCCCGACAGCACCCTTGACGAGAAAGCCTCAACGGTTGGTTTTCGCTCCGTCGCCGTGCCCGGCACCGTTGCGGGCCTCGCGCTGGCGCTGAAAACCCAAGGCACCATGAAACTCGCCGACGTGATGCAGCCGGCCATTCGCCTCGCCGAACAGGGTTTTCCCGTCAGCGAAAAACTGGCGCGGGAATTTGACGGAGAGCGCGCGGTCCTGCAGCAATTTCCGGTGAGCAGCCACATCTTTCTGAACGACGGCAAGATGTATCGCGAGGGAGACATTCTCCGGCAACCGGCGCTCGCCGCGACCCTCAAGCGAATCGCGAAGAAGGGCCCCGCCGAATTTTACAGAGGCAAAACCGCCCGGATGCTCGCCAGGGATATGGCGGCTGGCAGCGGCTTGATCACGATGGATGACCTCGCCCATTATCAGCCGAAGATTCGCGACGTTCTGCATGGCAGCTACACCTCCGACGGCCGGCGTTGGGAGGTGCTCTCCGCTCCGCCGCCCAGCTCTGGTGGGGTGGCCGTGATCGAAGCTCTCAACATGCTGCAAAGCGTCCCGCTAAAAGGCTGGGACGACCCGCAGAGCGTGCACATGGTTGCGGAAGTGATGCGCCGCGTTTTCGCGGATCGTGCGGCGTATCTGGCTGATCCGGATTTCAATAATGTTCCCGTGGCCGGGCTTAGCGATCCCTGTTACGCGCGAGAACTCCTCTCCACGATCGATCTGCGGCGCGCCACGCCCAGCAAGGATGTTCACGCGGGAAACCCTCACGTCTGCAACCAGGGACTCAGCGCCAGCGCCGCGCCGAATACCATCATCAGCCTCGGCGAAGGGCCGCACACCACACACTTCTCGGTGGTGGATGCGGCGGGGAACGCCGTGGCCAGCACCACCACCCTCAACGACGGTTACGGCTCGCACGTGACGTCGTCCGCGGGTTTTCTCCTAAACGATGAGATGGACGATTTCACCACGCAACCCGGTGTGCCCAACGCTCTGTTCGGCCTGATCCAATCAGAGGGCAACACCATCGCGCCAGGCAAGCGGCCGCTCAGCTCCATGACACCGACCATCGTGCTCCGCGATGGGCAGCTCAGCTTCGTAACGGGTTCCCCCGGAGGCCCAACCATCATTTTCCGCGACACTGCTCACCGTCCTGAACTGGATGCGTCTGGGCATGGACGCCCAATCGGCCATCAACGCTCCCCGCTTCCACCACCAGTGGTTGCCGGATGAGGTGCTGATGGAAAAACTTTTTTCGCCGGAAATGGAAGAGCAGTTGAAGGCGCGCGGCTACAAAGTGAAACGCAAGGGGCACATCGGCCTGGTCAACGCCATTGGCATTGACCCCAAGACCGGCGAACGCTGCGGTGCCGCCGACCCACGCGACAACGGCTCGGCCATCGGTTATTAGACCAGCGGCCCGCTTGCCTCATCGGAAACCTTGCAGCCTAAATTTCTGAGCGAGTAGTCGCTCCGCGCTAAACTGAAGAGCATGCAAAGAATACTTTCGACCTATCTCTTTGTATCCAAGAAACTGACACCGGAATTTCTGGCGCTGGTGCATGGCGCCGGCTTCCAGGCGATCGAGCTTTTTGCGAGCCGCGGCCATTTCGATTACACAAATACGCAAGACGCCCGCGGGATGGCGCAGATCCTGGCCGACAACCGGCTGCAACTTGCCTCCCTGCACGCTCCGACGAGCCGCGATTTCGGCCCCAACCGCGAAGGCGGTACTCCCCTCTCGATTACGGAAGTTGAGCGCGTGCGGCGGGTCGAGGCCATGGACGAGCTTAAACGCGCCATTGATGTTGCTGAAGACCTGCCCTTTTCCCGGATGATTCTGCACATGGGCGGCCCCCGCGAGACAGCCGACCCGCGGAAACGCGACGCGGCGTTCAGTTCGTTGGAGCACCTGGTGCTGCACGCCAAACACGCCGGCGTCACCATCTGCGTGGAAAACACCACCAGTGAAATGGGCGTGCCCGCCTACCTGCGCACCTTTGTTGAAGAAACGCGCCTCACCGGCCTGCGCTTTAATTTTGACATCGGCCACGCTCATCTGGCCGACAGCCCGGAGGCTGAGCGCGTCGCCACCAGTTTTGAAGCCATGCGCGAGCACATCGTCAGCGCCCACATTCACGACAATCTCGGCGACAAAGACGCGCACCTCGCGCCCCATGATGGCTCTATCGATTGGCCTGCCGCGCTGAAGCTCTTCCGCTCTCTGCCCAACGGTGAAATTCCCCTGACGCTGGAATTGAAAGAAAACACCGGCCCCGACGCCACGAGCCTGCCCGACCAGATCACCGCCGCCGCAAAATCCCTCGACCGCCTCGAAGAAGATTTACAGGCACTGTAGTTACCGCTCTCGAGTTCCGCAAACCACCGTCTTCACACTAGGGCAAGAGGAGAGTCCTCTCTGAAATTTAAGCTTTCATCGTGTGATTGAGCCCAGCGCTTCAAGACTCCCGCCATCCCAAGAAAGGCTCTGGACTTCTCTGTTAAACTAATTGTTTGGAGTTTTCCTAGAGACGCCTACCATGACCACGATCAACATTGAAAACGCAGGCAAATACGACGGCCAGGAAGTGACTATTCGCGGCTGGCTTTATAACATCCGCGAATCCGGGAAGCTGGTTTTCCCTATCTTTCGCGACGGTACAGGAATTATTCAGGGCGTCTGCTCGCTGAAGGAAAATCCTGAGGCTTTCGAAGCGCTGAAGGGCCTGACGCAAGAGTCGAGCGTGATCGTCACCGGCAAGATTCGCGCCGAGCAGCGCGCCCCCGGCGGCTACGAAATGGGCGTCACCAAAATTCAGATTGTTCAGCGCGTTTCGGAAGCCACGCCGTTCCCCATCCAACTGAAAGAGCACGGCGTCGATTTCCTGCTCGACCAGCGGCATCTGTGGATTCGCACGCCGCGCCAGGCCGCGATTCTCCGCATTCGCGCCGAAGCCATCCGCTCCGCCCGCGAATTCATGGACTCCCAGGGCTACACGCTGACCGA
The DNA here is from genome assembly GCA_035487095.1 of Candidatus Sulfotelmatobacter sp. GTDB lineage: Bacteria > Acidobacteriota > Terriglobia > Acidiferrales > UBA7541 > Acidiferrum. Next base: position 20,141 of record DATHMM010000055.1, on the reverse strand, counting down.
TGCGCCGATGTTCACGCCCGCAGCTTGCGAAGGCACCAGCACGCTCTTCGAAGTGAACTACATCGACGATCAGAAGGCGTATCTCACGCAAAGCGGCCAGCTTTATATCGAGGCCACGGCCATGGCCCTCGGCAAGGTGTACACCTTTGGCCCAACTTTCCGCGCGGAAAAATCCAAGACCCGCCGCCACCTGACCGAATTCTGGATGCTGGAGCCGGAGGCCGCCTACGCCGAACTCCCCGACATGATGGATCTGGGCGAAGGCCTCGTCAGCGCCGTCGTTCAGGGCGTGATCAAAAATAAATCCCGCGAGCTCGAGACACTCAAGCGCGACATCAAGAAGCTGGAAAACATCAAGCCGCCCTTTCCCCGCGTCACTTACGAGGAAGCAATCGGCGTCCTGCAAAAAAACGGCAACCCCGCTAAGTTTGGCGACGACTTCGGCGGCGACGAGGAAACCATCATTTCCAGCAGCTTTGACCGCCCGGTAATGGTTCACCACTACCCCACAGCCATCAAAGCCTTTTACATGCAGCCGGACCCCGAGCGCCCCGATTTGGCGCTCTCCTTCGACATGCTTGCACCTGAAGGCTATGGCGAGATCATCGGCGGCAGCCAGCGCATCCATGATTACGACTTGCTTGTTAAGCGGCTGAAAGAGAACAACTTACCCGTGGAGTCTTTCCAGTGGTATTTAGACCTGCGGCGCTACGGCAGCGTTCCCCACGCAGGATTCGGCCTGGGCCTCGAGCGCACCGTGGCCTGGATCTGCGGCACAGAGCACATACGCGAGGTCATCCCCTTCCCACGGATGATTTACCGGGTATATCCTTAATTCCGGGGTAGTTGCGGTACCATCGCCTCTGTTCCATTTAGCAGTTTCTAGACCTAAGAGAAGTGACTGGTGACTGGTGCGCGCGCTATGCAGGGCTCACTAGTCACCAATCACCAGTCACGAGTCACCCGTCACGGAGCCTTTTCATGCCGCAAAAAGTTCGGATCATCGGCGTACCCATGGACCTTGGCGCCAGCCGCCGCGGCGTGGACATGGGGCCGTCCGCCCTCCGCGTGGCGGGACTGCAGGCGCGCATCAAGCAGCTTGGCGTCCAGGTGGAAGACATCGGCAACATTTCCGTGAAGCAGCCGGAAGAGATGCCCGTCGGAGAAAAGCGGGCCAAGTATGTCGAAGAAATCACCGATGCCTGCAAGGACCTCGGCGCCGCCGTGCAAAAAGCGATCGAAGAAGGCTGGCTTCCTCTCGTGCTGGGTGGGGATCATTCCATCGCCGCGGGATCGGTCAGCGGAGTTGCCGCGCACTTCAAGAAGGAAAAAAAACAGATAGGCTGCATCTGGCTGGATGCCCACAGCGACATGAACTCGCCGGAAACCTCCCCTTCGGGAAACGTGCACGGCATGCCGCTGGCTGGGATACTCGGATACGGCGTTCCAGAGCTGTACGATCTCCACGGATACAAACCCAAGATTGAACCGCAGAATGTGGTTCTTGTCGGCGTCCGCGACCTCGATTCCCACGAAAAGAAGTTCATCAAGAAGCTTGGCGTGAAGGCATTCACCATGCGGGAAATCGACGAGCGCGGGATGAGGGAAGTGATGGCCGATGCCCTGAAGTTCGCGATGGACGACACGGACGGCATCGCCGTCAGCCTGGACATGGATTTTGTCGATCCGAGCGACGCCCCCGGCGTAGGCACGCCGGTACGCGGCGGCGTCACCTACCGCGAAGCGCATCTCGCGATGGAGATGATCGCGGACAGCGAAGCCATGGTGTCCATGGAAGTGGTGGAAATCAATCCCGTCATCGACGAGCACAACCGCACTGCGCTGCTCGGTGTCGAACTCGTCCTCTCCGCCCTCGGCAAGAAAATTCTGTGATCTGACTTTTTGTGCGTAATTTGAGCCGGGACTGCGCGCAGCACCGTTGCCGCTTCCGCAACGCCCGCGCGACTCATCTTTTCCCTTTTTTCGCGTTTCCACTTATAACTGGATTCTTAGTTAAAATGATTGCTCTCTCGGCCCGGCAAGACAGGAACGATTCGTGACCCTAGACAAAAAGAAAAGACTCCGCGTTGGCGTGCTCTTTGGTGGCCGCTCCGGAGAGCATGAAGTTTCCCTCGTTTCCGCCGCTTCCGTAATCCGCGGCATGGACCTGGATAAATACGAGCCCGTGCCCATCGGCATTACCAAGGACGGCCACTGGCTGGTCGGTGAAGGCGCGGCAAAGCTGCTGCCGGACATCCTGAAGAGCGGCCGGCGCGTAATGCTTACCGCCGATCCCACGGAAGCCGCCATCGTGCCGCTCGATCGCGGGGCGGGCGCGCAGCGGTTCGACGTGATTTTTCCCGTCATGCACGGCACCTTCGGCGAAGACGGCACCATCCAGGGCATGCTGGAACTCGCCGATATTCCCTTCGTTGGCGCCGGTGTTCTTGGCTCGGCGATTGGCATGGATAAAGACGTGTCGAAGCGCCTTTGCGAGTGTGCGGGAATTCCCGTTGTGCCCTGGGTTACGGTGTTTCGCTGGCGCTGGGAAAAAGAGCCCGCAGCAGTGCAGGCGGAAATTGAAGCAAAGTTTCCCTATCCGGTCTTCGTGAAACCCGCGACACTTGGCTCTTCCGTGGGCATGACCAAGGTGCACAATTCCGAAGAGCTGGCCCCTGCGCTGAATCTTGCGTGCGAGTTTGGCATGAAGATCCTGGTCGAAAAAGCCGTCAGCGCGCGCGAAATCGAAGTCTCCGTTCTCGGCAATCACGATCCGCAGGCTTCGGTGCCCGGCGAAATCGTGCCGCACCGCGAATTCTACGATTACGTGGCGAAGTACCTGGAAGACGGCACGCAACTCCTGATCCCAGCAGACCTCAAGCCCGTGCAGATGAAGAAAATTCAAACGCTGGCCGTCGAAGCGTTCCGCACACTGGAACTATCCGGAATGGCCCGTGTGGACTTTTTCCTCGAGAAAAAAGGCGGAAAACTATTCCTGAACGAAGTGAACACCATCCCGGGTTTCACATCCATCAGCATGTATCCCAAATTGTGGGAAGCCTCGGGGATCGGATTCCGCGAATTGATCGACAAACTGATCGACCTTGCGCTGGAAATGCATCGCGAAAAAGCCCGCACCAAGTATGCGATCGAATTGCCGGAGGGTCCCGGCGGCGCGCTGGCCGGATAGTAGCGCGGCATTCGCCGTATTGCGCGCGACGGGCATGGGAACCGATTCACAAGAAACGGTGTCCAATAAAATGGGGCTTTGCGGGCACTCGCCTGCTCCTGTAACATTTTAGAGCAGGGCAAATCAGTCCGAGAGTTGGGACATGCACGTTGGCGACGACCGAATTTCGCTTCTCGAACCAGCGGTAGAAAAGCCGCAAAAGTCGCGGGCCATGGCGATCACGGTTGTTGTGCTGCTCCTCGCGCTGGCGACGGTGCTGTGGTTCACTTTCCGCTATTACCCGGAGAAGAAGGCGGCAGCGAACTTTTTCGACGCGGTGGTCGCCGGGGATACGAGCAAGGCTTACAGCTTGTGGAAGCCTTCCGGAAGTTACAGGCTGGATGACTTCACCGCCGATTGGGGACCTGCCGGTTATTACGGGCCGGTGAAAAGCTACAAGATTATGAGCGCAAAAGCGCCCAGGCAGAGCACTTCGATTGAAGTGAATGTGGCGATCAGCCCATTCTCGCCAATGCCGGACGCCTCGGATGCGGAAAAGAGCAGCAAAACACGCGTCGTGACGCTTTGGGTCTTGCCCTCCGACAAATCCTTCAGCTTCCCGCCATAGATGTCCGCGGCTTCCCCGGCAAGAATCTTATTTCCTGGAAGCGAATCGAATTGTCTCTGGAGAGTTGAGCGGCAGCTAGGATTGCGTTTCGTCCAGCGCGCCGGCGAGCTCATCCGGAGAGACGCTGGCAGTTCCCAGTTTGCCGACGACGACGCCGGCAGCAGTGTTCGCGAGCAATGCCGCATCCGGCAGGGGCGCGCCAGCCGCCAGGGCCAATGAGAGTACGCTCAATACCGTGTCTCCCGCGCCGGTGCGGTCAAAAACTTGGCGGCCCGCCGTGCCGCGATCGACTCCTGGCCGCCCCACGCGCGCGTAGGTGACTTCGAAGTTGGTCGCTGCGATGTGCAGGGTACGAGGCGAGACTTCCTCAAAAATACTCATTCCCTTTTCACCGCGCGTGATCACCACCGCGGCGCAACCAAAGTGCGGCAGCAGGGCCCGACCGGCCTCTTCCACGGTTTTCTCTTCGGATAGAATGCGGCCCACATAACGGCCCGCTTCTTCGGCGTTGCACACGATCACCCGCGCGCCACGATAGGCATAAAGCCGCGAAGTCTTGGGCTTCACAAAAACGGGCACTTTCAACTGGTGCGCGGCGTTGAGCACCCGATCCGCAAAGCCATCGCCAAGCAGGCCCTTGTCGTAATCGGAAAGCACTAGTCCATCAAATTTTCCCAGCGAAGCAACCAGGACGCGGAAGAGTTTTTCTTCGGTCTGCGGGGAAACCGGATCGCGGCGTTCGCGATCGATGCGCACGATGTGCTGGTGTTTCGCGATGATGCGCGTTTTCAGCGTCGTCATGCGGTCCGGATCGGGGACGATGCCGCGGTCGCCAATGCCCAGCTTGCGCAGCGCAGCGTGCAGCGCCGCGCCGGCTTCATCGGGTGCGGTTTTCCCAGCCGTATCACCGCGGGCTACATTTTTTTCAGCGCCGATTACCCCGAAAACATCCACCTGGGCACCAAGCGCGGCAACATTGACCGCCACGTTGCTTGCACCGCCGGGGCAATCCTGCTGGGAGACATAATCGACAACGGGTACCGCGGCCTCCGGGGATAGGCGATTCGCGTTGCCCCACACGTAACGGTCCAGCATCAGGTCGCCCAGCACCCCGATGCGCAACTTGCGGAAACGCGGCAGCAGGCGCTTGAGTCGAGACACCGTGTTCGCGGCTCCGGATTTCATGTCTGGGAAGTTCTCCGGGTCATTCGGGAGAAATAGTCGCTTCTTCGGCAAGCATCACAGGGATGCCATCCCGCACAGGATAAAGACGCTTGCACGCTTCGCACTTGTAGCCGGCATCGTCCGGAACTGGATGCACGGGTTTCTTGCAAACCGGGCAGACGAGTATGGCGAGAACTTCTTTGGAAATCTGCATGACGGTCTCCAGATGCTGAAAGAAAACTTTAGCAGAGGACGCGCGGACTGGCCAATGCCGGAGGATACGAAAATCGCGGTGAATTCCCGGCTAGCTACACAGGGACATCTTGCACTACCGGGACGCAGGCTTCGATACAAGTTCCCCCGCCAGGCCGCGAATGCACAAAGAGTTCCCCACCGATGCTGCGCAAGCGCTCCTCCATGCTGAGCAGGCCCAGGCCTTGCGAGGCTTCCGAGGAGTTGGGATCGAACCCGGCTCCCTGATCCGAAATGCGAAGGCGCAGAGAACCGGAAAAATCGTCCAGTTCCACAAGCGCCTCCTGGCATCCGCTGTGCTTGTGAACGTTTCGAATCGCTTCCTGGGCCACGCGGAACAGGCACAACGAGGCGTCTTCGGAAGGCCTGCTGGTGGCGCGGGCGCTTGCGAATTGAATCCGCATGGAATTGCGACTGCCAAACTCCCGGCAAAAATTATTCAAAGCGGGCGCCAAGCCCAGCAATTCGACCTGCGAGGGATGCAGCCGGCGCGAGATGTTGTGGACATCGGAAGTGATTTCGCCGGCGGCTCGCACCAGTGACTCCAGTTCCCTTGCGAGAGCCGAGCTGACCTTGAGGGAGGTCAACTTGATCTGCTCCAGGTCGATGCTGAGGACGGCCAGCCGCTGTCCGATATCGTCGTGGAGATCTCTTGCAATTCGCGAGCGCTCCTCCTCTTGCGCCCGGGTTAAGCGGTTGCGAAGGGCCTGAAGTTTTTCCTCGGACCTGCGGCGCTCGGTGATGTCCTGGTAGATGGCAAAGGCCCCCACAAACGATTCGCCGGAGAACACTCGAATGCCATGCAACTCGACGTCGATCAACGTCCCGTCCTTTCTTCGCCGCTGCGCTGTCGCGTGGATAACGCCACCATCGCGGACGGCGTCCGTCATCCGGTTGGCATCTTCCAATTCATGCGGGGCGATGATGTCGTCGATACCCCTGCCTTGCAGTTCGCTCTGCGAATAATGAAACATCCGCTCGAACGCCGGATTGCAGAACACCACGCGGTTCTGTTCGTCTTTGGTCACGATCCCCAGCGGACTGTTGGCGATCAGGGCGTCCAGGTACATGGTGCGTTCCAGAATTTGCTGCTCCGCGCGCTTGATCGCGGTGATATCGAAGGCGGTGGCCAAAATGGCGGGTTTCCCCCCGAAATTGGTGCGGGCGCCCGAAAAATCGAGCCAGCGGCTTTCTCCGGATTTCGTCCGGATCATGAACTGGTAGCGCGGCTCGGGATTTTCTCCCCGGAGGCGGGCGTTGGAGCGTCGTTCGCCCATGGCACGAAATTCCGGCTGCACAAGGTCCCAGGGGTTCATGGAAAAGAGTTCTTCGCGCGAGTAGCCGCTGAGATTTTCCGCATGCTGATTAACGTACACAAGCCTTTCACCTTGCAGGATCCAGATCGCGCAGGGGGCAGTCTCCGTAACCAGCCGGAACTTTGCTTCGCTTTCGCGCAATGCGTCTTCGGCCAATTTGTGCGCAGTCAGGTCCACAAAGCTGACCAGATAGGAATCGCCCACGCGACACAGGTGAAGTTCGAGTTCGCGCGCTTGGCCATCCTTGCAGTGCACCCGGGCATTCATTGATAGCGATTCGCCGGGCGCCTGGTCTGCCCGGTTCATCAGCGCGCCCCATTGTTGTTGAATGGATTTCCGGTAGTCCGGATCAGGGTAAGCAAGCCGCCACCACTCCTCAGATTCTGGCACGTCCCCGGGGGTATAACCGAAAAGTTCCAGATACTTTCGGTTCGCCAGTTCAAGCCAATCGTCCCCGACCCGGGTAACCTCGATGGCCACCGGCGAGCCATGAAGAATTTGCAGGATGCGGTCCTCGCTGGCCCGCAGAGCGGATTCCGCCCGATGGCGATCATCGATCTCTGCCTGAAGTTCCACGTTGTTGACGGCCAATCCCAGGCGGCGCCTCTCGCTGACTTCTAAATCGCGCTCCGTCGACTGAGACTGCTCCACCATAAGCAGAATCATCCCCAGGCAAATGCCGCAGATATGCACTAGATCCAGAAAAAACAGCGGCGATCCGAGCAGAACCTGCACGTAATCAATGGGGTTGGGCGTAATCTCCGCGCCGGTACCGTAAAACTTTCGAAGGATGCCGACAAAATCGATGGTGTAGGAAACCTGGTCGATGGCGTAAAAAAAACAAAACGCGCCGGACATCAGCGCCGCCCAGGAGCCTTTTCTGCGCCACTGCCCGAAAAATACGAAACAACAATAAGTGAGCGCCAACATCATGGTGAGGGTTCGAGGAAGATTGCGCGCCGCGAAGCTCACCTCCCGGTGCGAACGGAGAGCGTAGCCAATCCAGAAAGTCACGGCGGATAAGGCCAGCGTGAGCAAGAGACCAGCCTTGAACAACTTTTGCAACGAGCGCCCTGGAACCTGCCAGCTCAGGCCGCCGAGCGCCAGGAGCAACGACTGCAAGATCCCAAAAACGATGACCGCCGCCAGCAGGCAGATTTTTAGCGGCGTCCAGTCCGGACCGACCCTCACAGACACAATGGCCGGAGCCAGAAAGAGCGCGGAACATGTCCAGGCCCAAGCCCACCAGCGGAAAAACTCAACCTTTCTCAGGCGCTGGTAAAGGGCCCAGAGCAACACCGCGAGGAATATTGTGATGAGCAGCTGAACGTGGACGGACTGGAAAGAGGGATGCGGGCTGCTGTTCATTGGAAAGGGCTCTTACGAACGAGAGTATTCCTCTCAATTACCTGGGTTTTTGGAATTTTGAGCTGGCGGAAGTGTACCGCAATCAACCGCCATTTGCATGCGATTCAGTTCGCAACCAGGGCCAGGTTAAGGCCAGCCCCATGAGCAGCGCAAGGACGGGGTCGCAGGGATGGCGCAGCCGCAAAGAAACTTGCGTCAGGTAATAAACTAAGGGAAACGCCAGGGGAAAAGCCGCTACCGGCAACAAGAACCACCTGCGGGCGGAGAACAGGCAGAGAATTCCCAGCGAGACGCCGAGAACGGTCAGGGCATTCCAGAAGAGGATGAAACGTGCCAGTCCAGAGTCGGCGCGTTGATAGTCCTGCCAGGGTGACGAAGTTCCCATCCAGACGGCTACCGCGCGGCGTCCCGCAAGTTGAAGGGCCAGCGAAGGGTGCGTGCGGATGAATTCCTTCGCGGTCCGGCCCTTTTCATCGAGAAAAGCCGTCTCACCCATCTGTGAATACCGGTGCACTTCTTCATAGCGCGTGATGCGGTTCATCTGCCTGGAATGCTCGTCGTAAATTGGATTGTTGCCCATCCACAACTCGAACGGAAAATCAGAACGGACCGGAATGAAGCGGTGAAATTGAACGGCGTTGCGGATGGTCCAAGGAAGGCAGACAAGAATCGCCAGAGAGACGACGAGCAAAACGTTACTGAGCCGCTGGGGCTTCGAAGAATTGAATCGAAAATAAATCCAGAGCAGAAGGAACGGAAGAACGGCCCCCAGCGCGGGATTTACCAGCAGGGAAAATCCCCAGAACAGCCCGTACAAAATGAAATTCCGCCGCCGGGTGTCATCGGCCAGCCGACAGGTAGCCCAAAGAAGAGTAATGGCCAATAAAGCGGATAGCGAAGTATCCCAGATCCATTCGAACGGTATGAGGATGCCGCTGGGAAAAATCGCCCACAGCCATGAGGCCGCCATGGCGGTTGCTCGATTTCCGATTCGCAGCGCCGCAAAGTAAAGCGGCCAGCAGACGAGCGCCGAGAACGCGCAGTTGAAGAGGGCTGCGGCATAAAACGACGCAACCGTAAAGCTTCCGAATACCTTGAAGATGCCAGCCAGAAAAAGCGGGTAGACCGGCGCCAGCCAGGCAGTAGGCCCCGTCGGCTGGCGAAATACGCAGCAAAACCCTTGCCCTTGCGCCAATGCCGAGGCGACGCTGCCGACTTCATTCTGAAACGGCACGGTGGCCAGCGCATCGGCGGGGACCCGGTGTGCCTGGGAAAACAGGAAGGCGAGCCGCAGACAGAGCGCCACACTGAATATCAACCACGGAGATATGAGCAACGACTGGAATCGCGGATTCACCAAGAAGAGGATAACTCCCATGAGCCGCGAGGCAAAATTCAACTGGGAAGAAGCCTGCTCGATTGTACTTCGAAGGCGGGTCAGTTCCAGCGCGCGGAGTTCCGCCGGAGAGAAGGTCTATATCGAATCCACCCGCCAGAGCAGACGTGCGGAGAAGGAAGTATGCTGCATAAAATCCGGACGCCACACAGCCAGAATCTGCGAGCCCTGATAAACCCTCTCGAATCCGCCTTCGGATTCCGACACCGTTTCGATGGGAGCGACCCAGAATTCCTGCGCACCCGGCGCATGCAGCGTGACACGCATTTTCTGCCAGCCGTCCTCCACTCGGAGCAGCGGAGCCGGCAAAATTCCAGAAAAACGAAGGTTTTGCGGACCCGAGGGCGTCTCGAAGAAACGGTCCCCATCTGCAGGCGCAAGAAAGTTGATCACTGATTCCAGCCCCAGGGCGAGTGGACGCGACAGCGGTGCGGAAATCGACATCGAAAGATCGCAACTGACTTCACAACCATGCGGCGATGGGCCAAACAGGAAAAGTTTCGTGATCGAGAGCCGCGGCACTTCCCCGCCCGCGGCGGCGTATTCCGGCAGATCGAACGCAATTTGCGACTCCGCGTAGTTCGCCGAAGAAGCATGCAAGAGGTAAGGGCCTGCGGCCGCGGCTTTCACGTCTTTCAACCGTAGCTCCTCAAAGTCCGCCTGCGTCTGCGACGCATCGAACAGCAGGAGACGAAACGCGTGCCGCGGATAGCGATCGTAGCGGAGGAACCTCTCCAGGTTCGGCTCCTTTACCAGGACTTGATCGTGAATGGAAACCGCGCCATCCGCGGCGGGCTTCACGTCGGCAGCCTCGCGAAGCCGCGAATGGTATGCCTCGGAACGACGGATGACCGAATTGATCAGCGTGGCGCTCGCGGGACGAAAATCAAAGAACGCCAGGGTCGCGCCATCGGAGAGCTTCAGCAGGGCCTGAAATTCGGGTGCGCTGAAAAGTATTTCCGCGGCCCCGTCGGCATCGTAGTCCACAAGTTCAAGGCGCGGCATCAGCCCGCCCGGGGTGAGTTGATCCGCGAGGGATTCCGCGCGGATTAAATTGCGCCAGATTTCCGTGCGCAGATGCGGCGCGTAAATTCCTCCGAACACGCCGTGCCAGTAAGCATCGTTGCCCTGCCCTCGCAGAACGCGGTCTCGCGCCTCCTGATGCTGTACGGCATACTCCGCGCTGGTCCTCCGAGTGGGAATCGAAGCCACGGCCGCCGAGGCCCGCAGCATTTTCTTGTGGAGCAGGTTGGACTCCGGATATTTGCGGAAGAAACCGCGCCAGGAGCCTCCCCGCAAAAACGCCAGCACTTCCGGCCGCAACGCGAATTCTTTTTCCAGCTTAAAGAAGCGTTGCCGCGTGTTTGTCGGCAACACCCACTCCATCATCTCGGCATACGAAGCGGTCGGCAGATCCGCGCGGCCCAGCGGCAGATGGCTGGCCATAAACGCCCCGGGCGTCACCGTCTTCAACCACGAAGAATTTTCCTCAAGCGCGGAAAAAAATTCCTCCAGCCAGCCGTCCGTATAGCAATGCTTGAACGTGCCGGGCCAGCAGCCAAATTTTTCCATGTCGTCGCCGAAAGCGGCCACGCCATTGGGACGGACCTGCGCGGCCTTTTCCAGATAGGCGATCGTTTCCGCGGGTTTGCGAAAAGGTATCAGGTAACGCAAACCTTTCAGGCCGGGGAAAAGCCACACCGATTTGCCGCGATCCTCGGCGATATAGGCGCCGAACAACTCTTCCGCCTCGAAGCCCGCCGCGATGAACGGCAAATCGTCCACCAGGGTGTACGCCACGTTGGCCTCGGCCAGCGCACCCGGGAGTTGCGGTTCCCAGACACGCTCCGCCAGCCACGCACCCTTGGGGCGCTGCCCAAAATGTTGCTCGATGTAGTTTCCCAGGCGATTCAACTGCTCCACCTGGTCCGCCAGGGGAATCGAAATTAAAATGGGCTCGTAGAATCCGCCGCCGATAAGCTCCACCTGGCCGGCAGCCACAAGTTTTCTTATGCGGTCGAAATATTCGGGATGATTCTTCTCAATCCACAAAAGCAGAGGCCCGGAATAGTGCAGCGCCAGCCGCACTCCAGGATGCTTTTCAACCATGGCCAAAAAGGGGTCGTAGGAGGTGCGATAGCACTCCTCAAAAACATGCTCAAAATTTCCAGCCGGCTGGTGGGCGTGAACAATCAGGAGGAGATGGAATGGAGGACGGGGCTCGGGCATCAGATTCACATTCCATGATACCGCGAGATACGGCAAAGAATGCATCGAAGAGCAGCTGCGATTGATTAATCTTTTGCTACTTGGAGTAGCTGTGACTTCCAACCCAATCCACAGTCATGGCCAGAGCATCGGGCGAAAATGTCTCCTCGATGGCGGCATATTCGGCGGGAGTGCCGGTATAAGCATGTTGAAACAGGTGGTTCAGACCGGGAAGCTCATGGGTCTCCGCCTGGGTATTCAGAGAATCGCGAAATGCTTGCTGAACGAGAGGCAGATTCGACTTTGCGGCAACCTGCAAATCCTTCTGGCCATAAAGGGCCAGAACGGGGCAACTGACGGCCTTCAGGTTCGGCAGTGGGTCGTAATCCAGAAAAAACCGGAACCACGGCGAGGCCAGCATCCGGAGTTGCGTCTCCAACGCCGCGGGAGGCAGCGCCGCGTCCAGTCCCGAATCCTTCACGAGCCCCACAAGCTTCTCGGCGAGGACGTTCGGGTCCTTCTCTTTGCGCACCAAAGCATAGGCAGCGTGATCGAATCCCAGGCTGGCATCCAGTTGGTCCTCGCTTAACCCACCGGCGCGGCCAATCAGCTCGGACTGATTCAAAAGTGTCTGCTCTCCTGTGGTAGCGGGTGCAGCCAGAAGCACCACCCACTTCACGTCTTTCGTATGCCCCGCGAGATACGGCGCGATAATCGCACCTTCGCTGTGCCCGATTAGCCCGATCTTCGACCCATCGATCTCTTTGCGGGATTTCAGGAACGCCAGAGCCGCTTGAGCATCCGCGGCCAGATCCAACGTGGTTGCGGTGTCCGGATTTCCGGTGGATTTGCCGACGCCACGCTTGTCGTAGCGCAACACCGCGATTCCTTTCCTGGTAAGGGCGTCGGCGATCAGGAGAAATGGCCTGTGATTGGCGAGGGACTCGTCGCGATCCTGCGGCCCCGATCCGGCGATGAGCAGTGCCGCGGGAAATGGGCCCGAGCCCTTGGGCAAAGTCAGGGTTCCGGCCAGAGTAACGCCGTCGGCCCCACCGGCGAAAGCAACGTCTTCCTCCGCGTAAGGGAAGGGCCGCACTGGCGTCTGCGGGCGGCGTAGCTCCAGGGCCTGGTCAGAACGCTCGAAGTTCAACGGCAAATTGTCCGCGCTGGTTTGCGACCACTTGCCCGCCATCGCATTTCTGGCCAGGTTCAGAGTTCCTTCGTAGACGCCCGCCACAGAAGGAATTTCGAAGTGAAAGACCGAATCTTTCAAGGTGACGTGATTGGCGGGCAGCCCGGTGACTCCCTGGTCCAGGCTGTCGAGCGCGGCGATCAGCGATCCCTCGGTGTCGTGGGAAATATGCAACTGGAATCTCAGCCGCATCCCATGCGTTTCCACGGCGCCTTGCCAGAGACCCTCCACGGGAAAAATGGCATCGCCGGGCTTGCGCGCCGTGGCGCCCGTCTCTCGGCGGAAAATCAAAGGGATTGAAACATTGCCCTGGGACCAGTTTCCGTAAATGATCGCGTGGTCCGGTGTAACTTTGCCTTCGAAGTGCGCGCCCACCGAAGTGAGCTCCAATTTCAAGTTGAAATTGGTGAACGAAACCGAATTCGCTTCGATAGCGAATACGCCCTGCTCCAGGCTGTCCAGAGTGGCGCGCAGCGAGCCGTTCGTTCCCTTGGAGAGATGCAGCAAAAGATGAAGCTGCGCCTCGCCCGCCTGCAGCGTGCCGGAGTATGTGCCCTGAGGGACGCCGGTCAATTGCGCCGCGGCCCGGCCTGCACAGGGAAGGGCGAGCAACAGCAGGAGGCACGAAATGTCAGTCAAAATTCTGCGCAAAGTTTCCCCTCGAACAGCCGCAGGCCTGGCATGGGATTGGATGAGAAATGCCCACAAAAGGCCGCCTCGTGGGATTTTCCCAATTCCGCTGGCGAACCGGGTAAAAAAAGAGCCCCGGGGATTCCGGGGCTCCTCTAACAGAAAAACTAGCAGTTCCAAACCGCTTCGCTTACTTCTTGGCGTACCAGTCGGCGTTCATGGCGGTGAACTGTTGCCATTTCTCCGGCAAATCCTCAAGCGCGAAAATCGCGGTAACAGGGCAAACGGGGACGCAAGCGCCGCAGTCGATGCATTCGACAGGATTGATGTAGAGCATCGTCTCGCTCTGATGGGTCGGCTCGTCCTTGCGCGGGTGGATGCAGTCCACCGGACAGACATCAACACACGCGGTGTCTTTGGTGTTGATGCAAGGTTCTGCAATCACATAAGCCATGCAAACTCTCCTTCGCCTCTGGTAGCGGGCCGGAATTAGCGCAAGAAACGCAACCGGCGATAGTCCGAGAAAAATAGCGCTGCCGGGAAAAAAGCAGCATCAAATACATTCTACGCGGTACTCGCAGGATTCTCAACCGGCCCGAAAAGGCTAGAATGGAGGTGAGAGGAACTTACATGAAGCTCAGATACGTTCTGGCGGTTTTGCTGGTGGCAGCAAGTCTCGGGTTGGCCACGGCGCAAACGCCCGCTCCGAAGGACCCGGAATTGATCGACACGCAGGGCTACCAGAAGCTTCTGCAGCAATACAAAGGGAAACCCCTGCTGGTCACGTTCTGGGCCACCTGGTGCGAACCCTGCCGCGACGAATATCCGATGCTGAACGAACTCGCCAAGCAGTACGCACCGCAAGGCTTGAAAGTTGTCGGTGTCAGCCTTGACCAGGACGGCGACCTGATCCTGATGCGGCGATTCCTGGCACGCTACAAACCGGTCTTCCCCAACTATCGCAAGAAAAAGGGCGAAGAAGACGCGTTCGTGCAGATGGTCATACCGGGATGGAACGGCTCGATCCCCGCTTCCGTTTTTTATGGAAAAGATGGGCAACAGGTGGGGCACCTGGTCGGCGCCGGCGACCACGACACTTACGAGGCAGCGATCAAGACGCTGCTCGCTAAATAACGAGAAGTCGAAAGCAATCTGACTGAGCCTGCGGTTCGATCGCCCGCGAAATTGTGGTGGCCGGTCTTAAGGCCGGCCACTATACAGGCCAACCGAAAAAAGCAGATCCCTCACCCGCAAAGGCGCGGGTTCGGGATGACAGGTTTGAAATTCGTTCACAAACTTTTATTTTCGCGAGGAGACTCCATGCTTGATTTGAAGGGAAATAAAATTACTTATTTCGGCCACAGCACATTCGGCTTGACGACGCCGAGCGGCCAGTTTGCGATGATCGACCCCTTTGTGATGTCCAATCCGCGGTGCCCGGAAAATTTGAAGAAACTGGCCCGGCTTGATGCCATTTTCATCACCCACGGCCATACGGATCACATAGCAGACCTGCTGCCGCTGGCGAAGCAATTCAAGCCCAAAGTTGTAGCCACCTTCGAAACTTATCTGTGGCTCGATTCCAAGAAAACCGGAGCGGAATGCCTGCCCGGAAATAAAGGCGGTTCGCAAAAGGTCGGCGATTTTGAAGTGACGATGACCAATGCATTCCACTCCAACTCCATCGAGGACAATGGCGAGCGGATCTACGGCGGCGAGGCAGGCGGTTACATTGTGAAGCTCCCCGGCGGCGTAACGCTCTATCACGCCGGTGATACGACAGTATTCGGCGATATGAAGCTCATCTCGGAAATCTATAAACCCAGTATCGCGATGCTGCCGATCGGCGACGTGTTCACCATGGGCCCGCGCGAAGCCGCCTTCGCCATTCGCCTGCTCGGCGTGAAGCACGTCATCCCGATACACTTCGCCACATTCCCAATGCTGACCGGCACGCCGGAAGGACTTCGTGCCGAGACGAAAGATATCGCGGGGCTGACGATTCATGCGATGAATCCGGGGGAATCGTTGGGATGAGTGGCTTGAAGAGTTGAAGAGTCAAAAAAAGTTCAAGGGTTCAAAAGTTAAAGAAAGAGACGGATCAGGTTCCTCGCTGCTTAGGAACGCAGGAAGTTGCGGATGAAGAACATGAGGTTCGCTGGGCGTTCCGCCAGGCGGCGCATCACGTATGGGAACCAGTCGCGTCCGTACGGAATGTAGATGCGGAGGCGATAGCCGTCGCGCACCAATTGGCGCTGCAGGTCGGTCCTGATCCCATAGAGCATCTGGAATTCGAAATCGTCCTTGGAAATCTGCTTTTCCGCCGCCCAGCGAATCGTGGCCGCAATCATTTTCGGATCGTGCGTGGCGATGCCATGATAAAACCCGCTTGGCAGCAGCATGCGCATCAGGCGAATATAGTTGCCGTCCACATCGGCTTTGCGCGGGTAGGCTACCTCTATCGACTCCTTGTAGGCTCCCTTGCAGAGGCGAACGCGGCAGCCGACGGAGAGCAGATCGTTGATATCGCTTTCGCTGCGGTAGAGGTAGGACTGAATCACCGTGCCGATCGCGGGGGTTTGCGCGCGAACGCGTTTCACCAGGTCCACGGTGCGCTGCGTGTAAACGGAGCCTTCCATGTCAATGCGCAGGAAACTGTCGTGGGCGGCGGCTCGCTCGGCAATCGAAAGCACCAGGCCTTCACAAAATTCCGCGGAAATATCCAGCCCCAGTTGCGTCAGTTTGCAGGAGACGTTGGCGTGCAGGCGTTCCTGGGCGATGCGGTCGAAGATTTCCAGATAGGCATCGCGGGCCTTTTGGGCGTCGGCGGTGGTGCTGACGTTTTCGCCCAGGTAGTCGAGGGTGGCGTGCATTCCGGCGTCATTGCAGGTGCGCGCCACCTGCAGCGCCTCTTCGAGGGTTTCGCCGGCAACAAAGCGGTGAGACATCCGGCGGGTCGTGGCGTTGGTGGTGACCCAATGGGCAAAACTCTTGCTTTCGGAGAACTTCAGAAGGATCGAGCGCAGCATGGACAATTCGATTATGCCCGGACTCGCGCTGGGAGGCCAGTCGCGCGCTAGTCTTTGTGTTCTTCCAGAAACTTCTCCGCATCCAGCGCCGCCATGCAGCCGGAACCCGCCGCGGTGACTGCCTGGCGGTAGCGGTGGTCCTGAACGTCACCCGCTACGAAGACTCCGGGGATGTTTGTCAAGCTTCCGTGGCGCGGAATGATGTAGCCGTTCTCGTCCGTTTCCAGCTTGCCGCGGAAAGCGGTGGAGTTTGGGTCGTGGCCAATCGCCACAAAAATTCCGTGCAGTTCGATTTCGCGCTTCTCGCCGGTTTTGGCGTTTTTCAGTCGCACGCCTGTGACCGCTTTATCGGGGGCGATAATTTCGTCCACTATGTACGGCACCAGAAATTCCAGCTTCTCGTTCGCCCGGGCCCGGTCAATCATGATTTTCGACGCGCGAAACTCTTCCCGGCGGTGAATCACGTAGACGCGGCTTGCATAACGCGAGAGAAAGTTGGCCTCTTCCATCGCCGTGTCTCCGCCGCCGACAACCGCGATCGGTGCCCCCCGGAAGAAATACCCGTCGCAGGTGGCGCAGGTGGAGAGGCCATGGCCGATCAGCTCTTTTTCACCCGGCAATCCCAACAGACGCGCCGAAGCTCCCGCCGCCACGATTACCGAACGCGATTCGTAAGTTTCTTTCCCCGCCTTAATTTTGAACGGGCGATTGGTCAAATCGACTTCCGTCACCGCACCGGCTTTGAATTCCGCTCCGAAGCGTTGCGCCTGCTTGCGCATGTTTTCGATAAGTTCCGGCCCCATAATTCCATCGGGAAACCCGGGATAATTTTCGACGTGAGTGGTCAGCGAAAGCTGCCCGCCGGGCTCATGGCCGTCCAACACGATGGGCTTCAGGTTCGCTCGCGCGGTGTAAATCGCCGCGGTCAGACCGGCGCATCCACTTCCGATGATTACCACATTGTGCATTAGAAAAAGCTCCATACCTTAG
Source organism: Candidatus Sulfotelmatobacter sp. (assembly GCA_035487095.1). Classification (GTDB taxonomy): domain Bacteria; phylum Acidobacteriota; class Terriglobia; order Acidiferrales; family UBA7541; genus Acidiferrum. The sequence continues at coordinate 2,799 of DATHMM010000055.1, read as the reverse complement.
ATTCGGAACGAGTGTCTGATGGTACATGGCCCTTCAGGGCGCGAGGGAAAGATTGTAGCATCCCCGCCTGTGGAAGTCGGTGCGGCACCCAGGCTCCAGAGTCGCAATCGCTTAGCGCGAACTATTGGTGAGAAATCGGAGAAACGGCCAATTTGGCGATGCGCCTAAGTTGCGCGAAGCTGGACGCGGCGCCTCGGCTCTCTTAGAGTGGAATCGCGTTCGAAAGTTACAGCGTCAAGGAGCCGTCATGGACCCGCGTTATCCAATTGGAGATTTTGCGATGCCGTCTGAAATCACTCCCGCCCTGCGCCAAGCCGCGATTGAAGACATTGCCAGCGCTCCGGGGAAGCTTCGAGCGGCTGTTGCGGGGCTTAGTGACTCGCAACTGGAAACCCCGTACCGCGAAGGCGGGTGGACGGTGCGCCAGGTGGTGCATCACGTTGCCGACAGCCACATCAATGCGTACATTCGGCTGCGGCTGGGGCTGACGGAAACGGAGGCGCCAATCAAGGCGTACCAGGAGGCCGACTGGGCTCGGCTGGAGGATGCGCAACATGCGCCGGTGGAGATTTCGCTGAAACTTCTGGAACCGCTGCATGAGCGCTGGGTTCGTCTCTTGAGGACCGTGACGCCCGAGCAATTCGTGCGGGCTGTGCGGCATTCCGAATCTGGTTTAAAAAGTGTGGAATGGCTGCTGTTTCTTTACGCGTGGCATGGGAAGCATCACACTGCGCACATCACGGAGCTCCGCAAGCAAAAGGGATGGAATTAACCGCTTCAAGGGTGTGGCGAACGCGGCCTACCTATTGCGGCGGTTGCGGCATTTTCTGTTTACAAACTGGATAGTTCACAAAAAATTATGGCGAGTTGACGCGTTTGCTTTGCTTTCTCGAATGACAGTAACATGGGAAGTACACCACACAAGGAGAGCACATGGCGCGACCCGCGGGAACTTACGCAATTTTTGAGACTTCATTGGGCAACATCGTTTGCAAATTGTTTGAGAAGGAAGCACCGAAGACGGTGGAGAACTTCATCGGACTGGCCGAAGGCACCAAGGAATTCAAAGACCCTATCAGCGGCAAGAAGGAAAAGCGGCCTTACTACGACGGCCTGATCTTTCATCGCGTGATTCCGGATTTCATGATTCAGGGCGGATGCCCACAGGGCGACGGCCGCGGCGGCCCGGGCTACAACTTCGCCGACGAATTCCACCCCAGCCTGCGCCACTCGAAAGCCGGAAAGCTTTCCATGGCCAACGCCGGGCCGAACACCAACGGCAGCCAGTTCTTCATCACCGTGGCACCGACGCCGCATCTCGATAACCGGCACTCCATCTTCGGCGAAGTTGTGGAAGGCCAGGACATCGCCGACAAAATCTCCAAGACTTCGCGCGACGGAATGGATCGCCCGCGCGTCCCGGTCACGATGAAGGTCCACATCGAACGCGTTTCCTGAAAACCGAGGCTGCATGCTCTCGCCCGCGCGCCTGACGCAACTGCTGACGGAATTCGTTTTCCTGCTGCTGGGCGCGCTGGTGATGTGGCTTGCCGCGAACGGACGGATTTATTTCGATCGCCACTCTGGCGCCTGGTTGATTCTGAGCGCCGCGCTGATTGCCTGGGGTCTGGTGGCGCTGGCCAAGCCCGGGCAATTCTGGGCCAGGTGGCAGAAATGGAATCGCGGCGGTTCTATGGTCCTTCTGGGCGCGGTGATGCTGGCCCTCTCCCGCGTTCCATTCGATTGGGTTGGGAAACTTCTCGCTCTGGCCGGGCTAATCCTCCTTGTGCGCGGCATCCTCGGTTCCCTCCTCATTTTGCGGCAACGATAGCTTTCCTTCAGCTATAATCCCCGGCAATCAACACTTCCCTCCGCCCGAGGGAAGACCTGCCTGCGAGCGCCGATTTTCGGCTCGCACCTTCGAAGAGGAGAACAATCGTGCTCAAAGAATTCAAGGAATTCGCAATGCGGGGCAGTGTTCTGGATCTGGCCGTTGGTGTCATCATTGGCGCCGCGTTCGGAAAAATCGTCTCTTCTCTCGTGGACGACATTCTCATGCCGCCCATCGGCCAACTCCTCGGAAAGGTGAATTTCTCCGACCTGTTCATCAACCTGAGCGGCACCCATTTCGACTCTGTTCAGGCCGCGAAGACGGCCGGCAAGGCCACACTGAATTACGGCAATTTCATCAATACGGTGATCAATTTCCTCATCGTAGCATTCACCATTTTCGTGGTGGTACGCATCGTCAATCGCTGGATGCCGAAGCCTCCGGCGCCGGTCACAACAAAGGATTGCCCCCAATGCGCGATGGCGATTCCGCTTGCGGCAAAGAAATGCGGGCATTGCACCAGCGCGGTGTAATGGGCAATTCATGGAAGCCCGCCGCAGACGGCGGCCGCTACAAAGGCAAGAGCGGACCGCCTCGGAAGGCGGTCCCTACGAGAGAAATGCGTTTCGGGAGAAACCGGTGGGAAAATGTCGGCGCGCCGACATTTAAAGTAATACTTGAAGCTTATTCTGTTTGGTTAACGGAATATCGGACAGGAAATACAAGCTGCGGAAAGAAAAGTAGTTAGAAGACCGGAGCACGAACTAGTACGGGTAAGAAGCCTCGCCTGAATGTCTCGTTATGAGAAAACAGCCTAAAGCGCCGGAGGCTTTTTCTTCGCGTTGGATTCGAGATGCGCTTTCAGCCTGGCAATCACGGCTTCTTCCTGGCCATCTTCAACTTCTTTCATCACTTCTTCCAGCGCAAAGTGCACCACGTCGTGGTGATGAAGCTCCTGGGGCGCCGCA
>DATHMM010000054.1:0-47363 GCA_035487095.1 Candidatus Sulfotelmatobacter sp. | reverse complement strand
GTCAATGGCCTTCTGGACGTCGCCGGCGGTTTCCACAAGCGCGGAGCGGCAATCGCTGAAGCCAGCATTCGTGAGCTCTCTCAGTTCCTTGACAAGCTTGGCTGGAATTTCCATAACTGGTTTTGAAGTACTCATCCTTTTCTCTTTTTCTCTTTCTGGAATTCGGGGTTACGAACTCTTACAAAAATGGCCCGGTGTGGACTTCGCTTTCAGCACCGGGCCAACGGAATGATTGAGCCTTGCGCCGCTGTTAGCGGGGTTCCTCGTCGGGAGGAACAGTGGTTCCGGCCGCTTCGATGAAGGCTTCGGTGCCTTCGACGAAGTCGCCTTCCTGCTTCTCGTACTGCTCGTAGGCGCTGGTGTCCACGTAATCCGGTCCGGCTTCGAGAGCGGCCTGATCGGCGGCGGCCTTCTGGTCGGCAACCTGGGACTGTTCGTACTGCGCGCGGCCTTCGGCGACGGAGTCGGCGATCTTGGTGGTGAACAAGCGGATGGCGCGCAGCGCGTCATCGTTGCCGGGGATGATCCAGTCGACCATGTCGGGATCGCAATTCGTATCCACGACGGAGACCACCGGGATGCCCATGCGGCGAGCTTCCTTCACGGCGATCTCTTCCGCGTTGGAGTCGATGACGAACATCGTGTCCGGCAACTGCGTCATGTTCTCGATGCCTTCGAGGTTCTGAAACAGGTGTTTCATCTCGCGGTCCAGACGCGCGCGCTCTTTCTTGGAGAGCTCGAGCATGCGGCCGTCTTCGGTCATGGCCTTCAAAAGTTTCAGGCGCTTGATGGATTTCTGGAGCGTGGCCCAATTGGTCAGCGTACCGCCCAGCCAGCGATGGTTCACGAAGAACGCACCGCAGCGCTTCGCCTCTTCGGCGACCGCTTCCTGAGCTTGCCGCTTGGTGCCGACAAAAAGAACGGTCCTTCCCTGCCCGGAGATGTCGGTGACGAAGCGGCTGGCTTCGCGGAACATCTTCAGGGTTTTCTGCAGGTCGATGATGTGAATGCCATTGCGCTCCCCGAAGATATATTCCTTCATCTTGGGGTTCCAACGGCGCGTCTGGTGACCGAAATGAACGCCGGCCTCCAGCAGCTCCTTCATGGTGATTTCTACTGCCACTTTTCCTCCTAGTTAGATGGCTGTTTTTCGGGCGTTCGGGGCCACCTGAAGGTGGCCGCTACTTGCCTCGCAGCAGCCTCTTGCCGGCGGCTTGCCGGCCGTGATCTTGGCGGCCACGCTTGCGCGTCGCCGCCAGAGCTCGTTGCAGCGGGGAGTTCCCCGCCCAATGCTCTAACGCTTCGTGAACTGGAAGCGCTTGCGTGCGCCCTTCTGCCCGTACTTCTTGCGTTCCTTCATACGGGAGTCGCGCGTCAAAAATCCGTTTTTGCGAAGGGCCGGACGAAGCTCGGGGTTAAAGCGGCTGATCGCGCGGGAGAGTCCCATGCGCACCGCTCCCGACTGCCCGCCCACGCCGCCGCCCTTAGCCGTGGCCACAACGTCGATCTGCTCGCCAAGGCTCGTGAACTTCAGCGGCTCCGTGGCGTCATGCAGCCACGCGTGATTCGGGAAATATTGCTCGGCGGTACGGCCGTTGACCGTAAACTTTCCCGAGCCCGGCCGGATAAACACGCGCGCGATGGATTCCTTGCGGCGTCCCGTGCCGTAAAACCATGTTTTGCTGCCCGCTGCGGGCGAATCAACAGTACTCAATGCTCCTCCTCAAACCCTTTTTGACGAGACGAATCCCGCTCGTCTCATCGAAATTCACGCTCGGCTGGATCCCTGCTAAGGCAAAACTTAGAAAGGAACTCCCACGTGCGGAACCAAGTAGCACAGGCTTTAGCCTGTGAACTTCGAGCCATGCCATGCATCACAGGCCAAAGCCTGTGCTACGACAATGTCTTAGACCGCGACGGCCTGGGGCTTCTGCCCTGCGTGCCGCGCCAACCCAGCCGCATCGCGATACACGCGCAGTTTCTTCGCGCGCCGCGCCCGCAGCTTGTTCTTGGGCAACATGCCCAGAACCGCTTCGCGAACGACCCATTCCGGCTTGGCCTGGCGAACACGCTTCGCCGGGACTTCCTTCAGACCGCCGGGGTAGCCGCTGTGCGAGTAATACATCTTCTGTTCGATCTTGTTGCCGGTCATTTTGATCTGGTCGGCGTTGATGACCACGACGTGGTCGCCGGAATCCAGATACGGCGTAAAGCTGGGCTTGTCTTTGCCGATCAACAAGCGCGCCACCTTGGTGGCCAGGCGCCCAAGCACCTGATCTTTCGCGTCCACCACAAACCACTGAGCGCCCACTTTCAGAGCTTCAGCTTCTTCTCCCTTGGCTACGTACGTCCTCATCGCAACAGTCACACCTTTCCCTGTAAAGACAAAATCTAAGTCTATTGGGTGAGTGCAGGTTTGTCAACGAAACAGTTTGCGCGAAAACGTGGGAAACGCGGCTAAACCATGAAAGTTCTGGGTGTTGGGAACGCCGCCGACGTGGATTGACCTGCTACGGTTTCCGGCGTAGCGTTGGCTCGTTGCCATTCCTTACCCTTATGCCCTTTCCCGTATACATTTCAATTGGTTCGCTGAAAATCCATCCGCACCTGATTTTTGAGACTGCCGCATACGCGATTGCTTTTCGCATTTACCTCGTCATGCGAAAACGTACAGGCGACGCACTGGATGATGGAAACCGCTGGTGGATCATTGCATCCGCGACGATGGGCGCAATAGTCGGCAGCAAGTTGCTGTACTGGTGTGAAGACCCCGCCTTGACGCTGGCCCATTGGCGAGAGCCTGCCTACCTGATGAGCGGGAAAACGATTGTCGGCGCGCTGATCGGCGGCTTATTTGCCGTGGAGTTGGCGAAGCAGGTCCTTGGCATCAAGCAGCGCACCGGAGATCTCTTTTCGGTTCCGCTCTGCCTGGGTATCGCGATTGGCCGCATCGGGTGCTTTTTGACTGGCTTGGAAGATCACACCGCGGGAATAGCCACCTCACTGCCGTGGGGGGTAAACTTCGGCGACGGAATTCCCCGGCACCCCACACAGCTTTACGAAGCGCTGTTTGTGCTGGCACTTGGAGGGTATCTCTGGCGGCGGATGCAGCGGCCGTTTATCTCGGGTGACATCTTCAAGAGGTTCATGGTCGCGTACTTCGCGTTCCGGTTGGCTTGCGATTTCCTGAAGCCGGACGTGCGCGTGTTCCTTGGCCTGTCCTCGATTCAGTTGGCGTGCATGGCGATGCTCCTTTACTACTCCCCGGATTTGCGGCGCTGGTTGAGTCCGCGCCGCAGTTTATTGCCCGCTGCGCCCGGTCCTGCCCCAAGCCACTCCGCCGCCGCGGATCAATCTGTTGGAGGAATCGGATGAATAACAATTTGCCTTCACCTGCGCCGCGGGAGAGATCGAGTTACAAGCCTATCTTGTTGACCCTGTTCTTTTCCTTTTTGTTGGCTGGCGGCACATGCTTCGGCTTCCTCAACACCCCTTTTATCAACGGGACCTCGCCGATGAATACGGTCTGCGCGGCAGGTTTCGCATTTTGCGCTCTGACATTTCTCGGCTCGCTGGTCTGGCTGGTAATCAAAGTGCTCATTGATGCAGTCAGGGAAATCAGGGGCGGGGAATGACCGAACGCGTGCGACCATACCTTTTTTACGATGTAGCGCTCACCATCTGCTCGAAGTGTTTTCGCAAGCTGGAAGGCAAGATCGTTTTCCAGGACGACAAGGTTTTCCTCCTCAAGCGCTGTCCGGAGCATGGGGGAGAGCGCGTGCTGATCGCCGATGACGTTGATTATTACCGCCGCTGCCGCGAGGTGTTCATCAAGAAGCCGGAAATGCCGCTGGTCTACAACACCCCGGTAAAGTGGGGCTGCCCTTATGACTGCGGTTTGTGCACCGACCACGAGCAGCATTCCTGTCTTTCCCTCGTGGAAGTGACCGACTCGTGCAATCTGCGTTGCCCGGTGTGCTACGCGGGCAGCGGCCCGGAGCGCACCGAGCACCGCTCGCTCGCCCTGGTTGAAAAGATGCTGGACGCGGTGGTGCGAAATGAGGGGCATCCCGACGTGGTGCAACTTTCCGGCGGCGAGCCCACGCTGCATCCCGATTTCTTCACAATCGTCAAAATGGCGAAGGCGCGGCCGATACGCCATCTAATGGTGAACACTAATGGCCTGAAAATCGCCCAGGATGAGGATTTCGTAAAGCGCCTCGCCGAAATCGAGGACTTCGAGGTCTACCTGCAATTCGACTCCTTCGAACGCGAAGCGCTGCTCGATCTGCGCGGCGGCGACCTGCGGAGCATCCGCGAACGCGCCATCGAGCGGCTAAACAAATATGAAATATCAACGACGCTGGTGGTCACCCTTCGCAAAGGCCTGAATGACGGCGAAATTGGAAAGATCATCGACTACGCGCTGCAGCAACCAAGTGTCCGCGGCCTAACCCTGCAACCCATTCAGGATGCTGGACGCCTGGAACGTTTCGACCCCGCGACCGACCGGCTCACACTCACCGAGGTCCGCCGCAAGATTCTCGAACAATCCACCGTCTTTCGCGCGGAGGACGTGATTCCCGTGCCCTGCCATCCGGACTCCCTGGCGATGGCTTATGCCTTGAAGATCGACGGGAATGTTTTTCCGCTCACCCGCTTCATCGAGCCCGACGTGCTCCTGAACGCCGCGCGCAACACGATCGTCTACGAGGAAGAACCCGGGGTACGCGATTGTCTCTTCAAACTTTTCGCCACCAACCACTCACCGCAGTCGGGAGCGGAATCGCTGCGCGAACTCCTGTGCTGCTTGCCCAAAATCGCGGCTCCGAGCGGCCTGTCCTATAAAAATATCTTCCGCGTCCTGATCGTGCAGTTTCTGGACGCCCACGCCTTCGACGTGCGTTCCGGCAAAAAGACGTGTATCCACATTGTGCATCCCGATGGACGCCTGATTCCCTTCGACACTTACAATCTCTTTTACCGGGATGACCTGGAGCACACGCGGCTGGCGCCGATTCGCACTTCCATTCCGGCGTTGCATTCCATTTCGGCTGGGAAATAAGAGCCCTCGGCTTGCGCCGTCGCGACTTTTCCGCAGGTGCGTTCCGGATTTGGACATCGCTGCGGGGGCGTGGATTGTACACATCTCCTTTGGTATGCTCGCGGCAACTTGCGAAATCCCACCTATACTTACTGGAAGAAATGAACCGGGAGCACTCATGGCCCAGCAGTCCTTGCCGCCCTTTTCCGAAAGCGTAAAACTTGCGTGGCGATTGGCGGCCGAAGAAGCGGTGCACGCGGGGCGGCCGCAGATTGAACCGCCTCACCTGCTACTGGGAATCTGCGGCGTGGATCGCGTGATCCGCGAAGAGGCTTGGGAGCGCTACGCGGTTTCTCCCGGCCGGTTGGCAAGCGTGCGGCAGGAGTGGAATGAAGTCAGCTCCGCTGCGGCCATGGCGGGGCTTGACGCAATTCATTTCCGAAGAGAAGTTCGCGCGCGGCTGCCGCAGAGTTCGCTGGCCCTGCCCGCGAATCACGTGGCCAAACGCTCCGACGCGACGCGAACAATTTTCGATCAGGCCGAGCAGCACGCGGCAACGCTGGGGCACGCGTTGGTGAGCTTATTCGATTTGCTCGGATGCCTTCTTCCGGCAATGGTCGACAAGGATCCCGTAATTCCCGTGCACTTCGGCGGGCCGCTTCGCAAACTGGAAACGCTGATGGCGCCGCCCCCGGTTGCGGGCGTTACCCTGCGGCTGGATGCCACACTGACCTCGGTGCAGGAGCCACTGGAGCACCTGAAGACAACGCCGCGGGAAGCCCTCTTTTACGACCTTCCCCTGCAGATGGCGTCGCAACCGAACTATCAGGCGACGCTCGATTGCGCCGTTAGTTCCCTGCTGAAATTTTTTCCAACCGCGGACCACGCAGTGATGCTGCTGCGTGATCGAAATTCGAGTTGCCTGCTTTTGCAAGCGCACGTGCCGCCCGGCGAACCTTCGGCAAGCATGGAGCTGGCGGAACATGTTCTGCAGCAGAACTCCGCGGTGGTTTGGAATCCGGCCGCGGCGGCGGCAAACGACATCGGCGCGCGCAGCCTGATCGGCATGCAGACCACCTGCGCGATGTATGCACCGCTCTCGTGGCAAAACGAACGGCTCGGCGTGCTGTGTCTGGACACGCGGCGCGCGGGAAATGCGTTTACTTCGGACGACCTACGGCTGTTTATCGCCATCGCGCATCACGTTGCGCTTTCCATCTATTCGCAGCGGCTCACCCGAGACCTGCAGGCGCAAAACCAACTGCTGCAGCGCCTGCTGACGCATTTTTCACCCAAGGTACGGCAGCGCTTGCTGGAGCGCGCCGGACGCGGCCGCCTGACGCTCGGCGGCGAACGCTCGGAAGTGAGCATCCTGTTTTCGGATATCCGCGGATTCACGCGGATGAGCGCCACCATGGAGCCCGATGACGTGGTGGACATGCTGAACGCCTATTTCGCCGCGCTGGTGGAAGCGATCTTCCGTTGCGAAGGCACCGTGGACAAATTCATCGGCGACGCGATTCTGGCGGTCTTCGGCAGCCCCGATCCCGATCCGGAACATCACCGGCAGGCATTGCACGCGGCGCTGGCCATGCAGGAGGCGGTGCAGAAATTGAACGCCGCGCGCAAGGAACGCAACCAGCCCACCTGCGAAATCGGCATTGGCGTTCATTCGGGCGACGTTCTACACGGTTTCGTGGGGACCCAGGAGCGTCTGGAGTTTACCGTGGTCGGCGACGCCGTGAACCGCGCCTCTCGCTTTTGCGCCGCGGCGGGCGCAAACGAAATTATCGTAAGCTCGGAATTCCTGAAGCATGTGTGGCGCGACGTGGAGGTGGAGTCGCGCGACGTCCCGACAAAGCACGAAGGCACCTGGGCTGCCTTCCGCGTGCTCCGAACCAAACAGCCCCGTTGAATTACGCGCCCGGAGCTTCCCCGGCCCTCCGGACCAGCAGAATATAGCCGTGCTGCCTCGCTTCCTCCGCAAAAGCCTTGAGCTCCGCTTTTCGAGCGGCCCCAGTCAGAGTTTCAGCGCGAGCCAGCCGCGCTTCCAGCGCCAATTCGAGATAGCCGGCGGATCTCATCTGATTTTCAACCTTGCTCAACGTGCCGGCCACAGGAGCCGAACTCCTGCTCCTGCTTTCTAATCTGGCTTTTTGAATCGTCAGTGCGGCGGCGATGGATGGGTCGGCGGATTTCGCGGCGAGGTCCAACCCTTTGGCTATTTCCTGCCGCGCGTTTTCCAGCTGGCCCATTCGCAGGTAGAGATCGGCCAGAATCCCCCGGGCTTGCGCCTCATCGTCGGAATCGCCGGCTTGCGCAAATTCAGGCAGAAGATCTTTCAACTCGGATTCAGCCTGCCGAAAGTTCCCTCTCTCCATCGCTATCTGCGCCAGTCCCCGGCGAGTGGTGCGCACGGTGGCTTTCTCGCCGATGCTGGTCTGGATGGCAAGGGCAGCGCGGTATTTCTCTTCGGCTTCCGGCAACTGGCCCGAAGCGAAAAAATAGTCTCCCAAATCCGTCAGAGAACGCGCCAGCGCGGACTGGTCCTGCATTTCCTTGCGGAGCTGCAGCGCCTGCTCGCAATTCTGCCTGGCCACCAGCACTTCCCCGCTGGCAATTTGGGCATCGCAGATGTTTCCAAGGGAATTCGCCACTCTTTCCTTATCGCCAAGCGTCTCCGCTTCCTTCGCTACTTCCTGTAAACCGCTGATCTGGCTTTTCGGATTGCCCATGGCCCCATCGACGTCGGCAATCGCTTCCTGGGCGCGCATCAGGTCGCCGTTCACTCCGCCGCGCTGGCGGGAGACTTCCAGGCTGCTCTCCCATAATTTTCGGGCTTCGGGCAGATGGTTTTCCCGATATTGGACCAATCCGAGGTTCAGAAGCGCGCCCGCCTCATTGTGCAGGTCTCCGACGGCGTGGGTTGCGGCTCTTGCCTCTTCATACAACTTGCCCGCTTCCAGGTACTGCTCACGGGAAAGAAAAAGATTGGCTTGCGCCGTTTTTGCGTGGGCCGTCACCGAAGCGATGCCGAGTTTTTCGCTTTGCTGGACGGTTTCGGAGCAGACGGAATCGGCTTCTTTCACGCGGCCCAGGATGGTCAGTGCCAGGCATTGCTCGATTCCCGCGTTTACGATCAGAAATTGCGACCCGATCGTGTTGGCGGCCTTTGAGGCTTGCTCGGCGGCGTTGAGTCTTTGTTGGTTGTCGCCTAATCTGGTTTGCACCTCAGCGAGTCCCAGATCCGCCTGAGCCTGCACTCCCGCCGGCACGGCTTTGCTCTTGAGCTGTTCCAGCGTTGCCAGGGCTTCTTTCAGGTGGTTCCCTTCCATCTGGTTTCTGGCGAGTTCCAGTCCGTAGTAATAATTCTCGGGTTGCGTTTTCCATAGGGCGCGATAGGTATCCGCAGCATAATCCCACTCTCTGGCGTACTGCTTCTGGCGAAGACCGATGCGAATTTTCTGATCGGCCGAGAGATTTTTCGCCTGCGCCAGAGCGGCCGTGGATTCTTCCCTAGCCTTCTCCTCATAACCAAGGTTCCACAAAGCCTCGGCCAGAACACTGCGAACTTCCGCGTTGGCGGGATCGGCATCGAGCGCCTTCTGAAATTCCTGGCGAGCACCCTCGAAATCGAAATTTTCCATCTTTCGCATGCCCGTGCCGAGGGATTCCGAGACGAGATTCGATTGCACCGTGGGACTGCCCGCACCTTCCGGGACGCCCAAAATGCCGAGAAGTTCGCCGCCCGTGGAGACGGCAACGGTTTCGCGGTCAGACTCAATGAGGCGTTTATGCAGGCTGCCGCCGCTTTGCCCTTTTTCCACGTCAAACATGTGGATGTCCCAGACTATGGTGCGTGCGCCGGGGCTGCCTTCGACCGCGTACGTTCCATAGATAACGTAGCGACACCCGAATTGGTGGACCCGAGCAAGAAGGTCGGCCGGCGGTTCGTCGGGCATCTGGCTGGGCGCGGGCGGCGTCCACGGATTCGCCATGCTGACCAGCGTCTTATAGGTAACCGGCTTGATGTCGAGCCGAGACTGAAGAGTGTTGCGGAACTGGTCGCCCCACGGATCCAGATTTTTGTCTCCATTGACGTTCTTGAAACCCAGCACCGTGACCGAGGGCGAGCGCCGCCAGGGAAAAAGATTGGGGAAAGCCACTCCCAAAGCAATCCCGATGAGCGCTATGGTGGCCAATCCGATCGCGGTCAGCACCAGCCGCTTACGTCGCTGGCGGCTGACGGCGTCCGCCCGCAGCAGCGTCTCAGCCTCCCCGGCAAGCGCCCGCTCGACATCCTGCACAACCGGGAAACGGTCAGCAGGTTCCATCTCCAGGCATTTCAGGATCGTGCGCGACCATATTTCATCCAGTTCCGGAACGATTGTTTTCGGCGCGGGCGGCGCTTCCTCCAGGCGTTTGAAAGCGATTTCCCGCCAGTTCTTGCCTTCAAATGGCAGGCGGCCCGTAACCATATCGAACATCACCACGCCTAGCGCATAAATGTCAGTCGCGGGAGTAATCTCTTTTCCGGTGACCTGCTCGGGAGCCATGAAGGACGGCGTACCAAGCATCTCTCCGGTGGGGGTGAGCGGCAATTCCCCGGCGTCGAGCGAGTGCGCCAAACCAAAATCGCTGACGACCGCGCGGAGAATACCGGAGCCGGAACTCGGCGGCACGAGCATCACATTGTTTGTCTTGAAATCCCGGTGGACCACGCCGGCCTGGTGGGCCGCTGCCAGTCCCGCAACCATCTGCTTCACCAGTGGCAAGGCTTCGGCGCTGCTCAGTTTTCCTTTTTCCTTCAGGAGTTGATCGAGGTTTTGGCCGGCGAGCAATTCCATGCTGACCACAAGCAGGTCGGTCTCGCCTGCCTTGTCCGCTTCGTGACGAAACAGATCGTAGGTCCGGCAGACATTGGGATGAGTGACTCGCTTGGCGACAACTATTTCCTGACGGAAACGTTCGAGGGCCTTAATGTCTCCAAGAAACGCGGAGCGTACCGTTTTCAATGCGACTTTCTGATGAAGCTCGATGTCGAGCGCTTCGTAGACCTCACCCATGCCGCCTTGCGCGATGAACCTTACAATTCTGAATCGCTTTGCGATCGTGTCGCCGGGCGAGAATGCCGGAGAATGGACGTGTGGAACGGGAGCGTGGACATGCTTGTGGTCGGGTCCGCTGATTTCCGGGACGGGAGTTGCGACACGACTCTGCAACGTCTCCTGGCTGGTGTCGTTCTCGCGCGGCTTGAGCGGAGGTTTTTCCATGAACTTTTTGGGGGACGTCCGTTTGGCAGATTATGCCACAAGCAGGAAGTGTGCCGGGCAAGTCCTCGTTCATTGGGCAAAAGAAGCAAGCCAGTTGGAGAGATCTGCTGTCAGTAAACTTCGTGGAAAAATACGTTCGGGAGGGTGAAAGTTCGCACGAAAAGGGCGAAAATGTGCAAGATTTTTCCGCTATTGCCGCCGATTGAGCTTCCGCTGGCCAAAAAAATTGCGGCTAACTCAAAATATACTTGACGGGACCTTTGCATTTTGGAAAACTCCCGGCACTAGTCGTCCCCGCAATATCTCAAGGACAATTGAATTTCAATCGAGGTGATTCATGCGTTTGAGCAAACCCTGGTTGATCGTTTTTCTGATGGTGTCGTTCCTCGGAGCAAGTTCCAGCCGTGCAACCACGCGTCCCTATGTCGGCCCGTCTGGCGCCGGGGGAGATTGTCCCGAGCCGGCTTTTCCCGCTACTTCGGTGACTCCTTCCAATTGCACGCAACTGCTCGCTTCAGGCCTAACAGTGGGCATCACCACGGATGTGTTCGGCGTCATTAGCCTGCAGACCTTTAACTACGACGTAATCGAATACCTGACGGGCAGTCAGCTTTCCGCCGGAGACACCAATCCGGGCAACCCCGTCAACGGCACATACACGATTGATGCGCTCTCTCTGAATCAACTGAGTCTGACCGCCGGCGACGTGGTCACTTTTGTGTTTGGCGGCGGGTCTGTTCCGACGGACACTTCGGGGAACACGTTCGGAATACTGGCGTGTGGCAAGGGAAACGGATCCTTTGCCGGCCAGAGCGGAATCTACACCAGCGCATTCAATACTGCCCCAATAAGCACGAATTGTACTGATCCTCCCCCAACGGGGTCGTTGACTACAACCGAGTCCGGAAATTCCGTGAGCTTCACAGTCGACGGGACCCCGACCCAATTCGGTTTCTCGTTTCCCAAGGGCCAACTGCCCACGGAAATCGATGTGGCGGCTGGATCGGTGGCGGCCCCCGAACCTGCTTCGCTTTCCTTGTTGGCCGCGGGCCTCATTGGCCTGGGCGTTTTCCGGCGCAAGCGAACTGTTTAGCGCGAGCAATCCTTTCCCGGCGGGGTGAAGCTTCTTCACCCCGCTTTTTCTTTTGAAGTTACTTAGGTACGCCGGTGTCAATTTCCCCGTTGCGGCGGGCGGCTTCCTTCATTAACATACGGGCAGATTTTCGCAGGAGCGCGCCTTTACCGGGTCCCCCAAACTGCGCTCCTCCCCAAGGAGCCCTCCTATGTCGCATGCTCGTATTTCCCGAATGGCACTTGGCTGCGCGCTCGCGGCCCTGTTCGCCCTGCCAGCTCGGGCGCAGACCGCGGCCGCGCCACCGGCTGCGGCGCCGGCTGCACCTGCCGCGCACAAAAAGCGCGTGGCAGTGATGAATTTCGATTACGGCACGGTTCGGACCACGGTCCAGCAGATCTTCGGTTCGGACCAGGATGTAGGCAAAGGCATCAGCGACATGCTGGTAGAAAAACTCGTCAACGGCGGGCAATACTCGGTGATCGAGCGCAACGCGCTGGACAAAATCTTGAAGGAACAGAATTTTTCAAACAGCGACCGCGCCGATGCCAACTCAGCGGCGAAAATCGGAGCTGTGCTCGGCGTGGATGCGATCATCATCGGCTCGATCACGCAATTCGGGCGCGATGACCAGCACACCAATGTCGGCGGCGGCGGATACGGCCTTGGAAAATTCGGCTTGGGCGGCGTGGGCAGCAGCAAATCGAAGGCGGTGGTGGCCGTCAGCGCCCGCGTAATCAATACCTCTACGGCGGAGATCATGGCCGCGGTTACGGGGAAAGGGGAGTCCACCCGCGGCAGCACCTCACTGATCGGTGCCGGGGGCGGCGGCGGTGGTGGAGGCGCCGGTGGCCTGGACATGGGGAGCAGCAATTTCGCCAACACCATTCTTGGGGAAGCGGTCAGGGCTGCCGTTGACAGCACCGCGGAGCAACTGAACGCGGCTTCCGACAAGGTGGAGGCGCTGAAACACCCGATCAACGGCGTGGTTGCGGATGTCACCGGCACCACTCTGATCCTCAATGTCGGCAAGAAAGTCGGCGTGAAAGTCGGCGACCAACTGGAGATCAGCCGGCAAGTGCGCGTGGTGAAAGATCCCACCACCGGAAAAGTAATCAAAGCCGTGACCGACAAGATCGGCCAGGCAACGGTGACGGACGTGGACGACGATTCGTGCACCGCAACGTTCAGCGGAGCCGGAGTGGCGAAGGTCGGTGACGTGGCCAAGAACAATCCCTGAGACAGCGATTGTCTCGAACGGAATTGCGAGTCCGGGCGCGGCAACTGCCCGGGCTCGTTCTATTTTCGGCCCATTCTTTCGTGTATCCTCAATGCGAATAGGCCGGTTTTTACGCGTGCCGCCTGGAGGCTTCCATGACTGCCGAATTCAACGTTGGCCAAAGTGTGGGCGACTACGAGGTTCTCTCCGTCCTCGGCCTGGGCGGCATGGGGAAGGTCTACAAGGTCCGCAACGTCATTTCCGACCGTGTGGAAGCGATGAAAGTGCTTCTGCCGGACCTGAATTCGCACAAAAGCCTGGCCGACAGGTTCCTGCGGGAAATCCGCTTGCTGGCTTCGCTGAATCATCCGAACATCGCCGCGCTCCGGACGGCCCTTACTTACGAAAATCAGTTGGTGATGATCATGGAATTCGTGGAAGGCGAGACGCTCGCCAATCGCATCGCGCGCGCCCCGATTTCGACCGCCGAGGCGGTGAATTATTCAGAACAGATCCTTTCGGCCTTGAGCTACGCGCACAAACACAACATCATCCACCGCGACATCAAACCCGCGAACATGATGCTGACTCCGCAAGGCGTAGTAAAGCTGATGGATTTCGGAATCGCGCGCTCAGGCACGGACGGTTCGTTGACCTCCACCGGCACCACGCTCGGTTCGTTGAACTATATGCCGCCGGAGCAAGTGCGCGGCGAGTCGGCGGACGCGCGCTCGGACCTTTATTCGTTTGGAATTTCGCTTTACGAGTTGCTGACCGGAAAGCTGCCGTTCCAGGGCGATTCGCAATACTCGCTGATGACCGCGCAACTGAACCAGCAACCGCCATCGCCCATCAGTTTGCGCACGGACCTTCCGCCGGCGTTAAACGAGATCATCCTGATGGCCATGGCCAAGGATCCCGCGGATCGCTTTCAAAGCGCGGACGCGTTTTGCAACGCGCTAAAAAGCGTGCCGGTATCCGCCCTCCCGAGCCCGGGCACAACGTTTACCCCGACACCTCGGACGCCGGCTCCGCTTTCGCCGGACGACACCCTAATGGGAACACTGGCGCCAGGAGCCGGAGCGATGGGGCGCATGGCCAGCCCACCCGCCACCACGCAAGCCGCCGTAAGAGTTCCTGTGCCGCCACCGGCGCCCGTCCAGCCGCGTTCGCCCTCCGCGATCCCGACCGTGCCGATGGCCCCCGCGCCCGCCATGGCAGCCGCGGCTGAGCCTCCGCCCGCCGCTTATGCCCCACCCTCCGCGCGATCCTCCAGCCGTGGCTTGTGGATGGCGATTGGAGTGTTATTGTGCGCGGGCGTGATCATTGGCGCCGGTGTTTATATCCCGCGGCGAATGAAGACGCATGCGGACCCCGAGCAATCGAACCTGCCGTCGCAATCCTCAACGGATGCGACCACGAAGCCGAACGGTAGCGCGGACGGGCCGGTTTCCATCTCGACTCCAGTGGGGTCGGTAAATGTGGACGAGAAGGGAAATGTTTCCGTCCAGGCACCGGGAGTTTCGGTAACCGCGACGCCGGATGGGAAGGTGAACGTGACCGCGCCTGGTACTTCCGTTCAAACGGGCGCGAAAACGAAATCGGATGGAAATCCGAAGGCGGTGCACCAAGGCGGCGGCCAGGCCGCTGCTTCGCCCGTTCCCGCCGGGCCTTCGCAGGAGGAGATCACGAAAATGGAGGACGAGGCCGACAAGCTGAACATACGAGCGGCCACGGCTTCGCGAAGCGTGGAGACGCTGCGGCAACAGCAGCAAGCGGCGGGATACAACCTGCGCGGAGACATCGCTTCGGCTGCGGACCGCATGCAGATGTACATAGCCAAGGGAGACGCGGCGTTGAAAGCGAAAGACATGGCCAACGCGCAAAAGTATTACGACCTGGCGGACGCGGAAATTTCCAAGGTCGAAAAATTCCTGGGCCACTGATTCTTTAGAACCGACTCGTATTCTCATTCATCCAAGCGAACGACTACCGCCTGCTTCCTTTCAAGTGAGGCGTGGTAAGAAATTCCACGCTTTCAAGATTTTCCATGATGCAGAAAACAAAAGTTTGCCTCCAGGAGGAACACACATGCCGGCCAAAGAAAAAATCGGGACACACCAGAAGGCTCTGACGATCAACCTGGATGCCGCGGTTTTCGGCTCTTTCGCGGAAATCGGGGCCGGCCAGGAAGTGGCGCGCTGGTTTCTGACGGTGGGCGGCGCGTCGGGCACGGTGGCGAAAACTATTTCCGCCTACGACAAGGAAGTGAGCGACGACTTGTACGGCCCGGGAACGCGCTACGTTTCGCGGCCGCGTCTGGAAGCGATGATGGAAAGCGAATGGAAGCAGTTGTTGGCGGAATTGCAGGCCAGCCGCGGGGCAAAAACCCGATTTTTCGCCTACGTCGATACAATCTCCGCGCGAAATTTCGCGGGGACCAACGAATGCCATGGTTGGGTAGGGTTACGATTTCAGCATGCGCCTGGCGGGCCCCCGAACGACGTGATCCTGCACATCAATCTGCAGGACCCCTCAAATCTGCAGCAACAGGAGGCGGTCGGAATTCTTGGCGTGAATCTAATATACGCCGCGTGCCATAGCATGGATTCTCCGAATTCGTTCCTTGCCGGTCTCTTTGAAGATTTGAGCCTCTCGCGCCTAGAGATTGACCTGGTGGACCTGAAGGGACCGGCATTCGAATCCTGGGACAAGCGGCAACTCCAGGCGTCGCTGGTGACGAGCGGCTACGCCGAGGCCGTGGCTTTTTCCGCCGAGGGCACCGCGGTTCCCCCGACGGAGCTTCTTTATAAGAAGGCGCTGGTGCTGGCGCCGGGGCTTTTCGAAAACGTCTCTGACTTGCACGGGCAATTGATCCAGAGCACGCTCGCGCAAATTCCGGAAGCAGAGCTTGCACAGAGCAAGGGAGGCCTGGGACTTTTCTGCCTCGCCAGCCAACCGCTGATCCCGGGGAACCCCGCGCCGACGGCGGAGCACCTGATGCGGCATGTCAACGATCTAAAAAATCTGGGATTCGGCACGTTGATATTCCGCGCAAAAGAGCTCTACACAATGAGCGCATACATCAGCCGTTACACCAAATCGCAGGTGTACTTTGCCGTTGGCCTGTCGGTGGTGGTTTATGCAATGCATGACCGCTACAACAATCTGGACGGTGCGCTGCTGGAAGGCACGGCCAGATTATTCTCGCAGAACGTCAAGTTAAGCGTATATCCGATGACGGAAGTTGCGTTGAAGGAAAGGTTGGCCGCACTGGGCGCAAGCGGCTGGTCTTATGAGACGACCAAGGGATTGGTGTATGTGAACAATCTTCACCCAGCCGAGCCGATCAATTTTCTCTTCAAGTATCTATTGGGTTGCGGGTTTCTGGTTTCGGCGCGTCCGGCGGCCTGATTTAGTGGCAGAATTCGCAGGCGCGGCCGACGGTGCCGATGCCGAGAAGTTCGATGCGGGGCGAAAGGTACTCGGGACGCGGCGCCTCTTCCGCCATCAGCGCGGTGCTCAGATATTTCTTGTTGTCGTCGCAGAAGATGGTGACGACGGTGGCATCGGGCCCGAGCTTCTCCTGGGCTTTGATCGCGGCCAGAAAATTGCACCCGGAAGAGATTCCCACGGCGAGCCCCAGCGAAAACGCAAGTTTTTGCGCCATCAGGATGGCGTCGCCATCGGGGACAGAGAGGACCTCGTCGAGCTCTTTCAATCGAACAATCTCGGGGATGAATTCATCGGAGATGCCCTGAATGCGGTGGCTGCCCACTTTGCAGCCGGTCGTAAGCGTAGGCGATTCCGCGGGCTCGACAGGATGCACGCGGATGGAAGGATCGCGCTGCCGCAGGAATTTTCCCACTCCCATCACCGTGCCTCCGGTGCCGACCCCGGCAACGAACGCCTGCGGTCGCTTGCCGATGGAAAGCAGCTGCGACCAGATTTCCGGTCCGGTGGTTTCCGAATGCGCTTCGGTGTTGGCGGGATTCGAAAATTGCCGCGGGAGAAAAACCCCCTGCGACGACGCGGCCAATTCTTCGCAGCGCCGGATGCTTCCCAGAAATCCCCCTTCGTCTTTCGAAACCGAGACGACTTCCGCGCCGTAGCTGCGAATCAGGTGCACGCGCTCTTGGCTCATCCAGTCCGGCATGAAAATCTTGACGGGATGGCCGAGCATCCGGCCGATCGCGGCGAACGAGATTCCGGTATTGCCGCTGGTGGCTTCGGCGATCGTATCCCCCGGCGCGATTTTCCCGTCGGCGTAGGCCTGCTGGAGAATACGCACGGCCATGCGGTCCTTGATGCTGCCGGTGAGGTTCAGATATTCGGACTTGGCGTAGAGCACGCGGTGCTTGCCCTCGAACCGAAAGTGGATGGTGATGAGGGGCGTGTTGCCGACCAGCCGCGTCAGCGCCTGGAATTTTGCAGTTGGTGCATCAGCAAGTGTAGGCATAGCAAGACGTTTGTCGCACGTTGCGTGGATTTCGGCAAGGGCACCCGGCAATTCAGAGGTCAATGAGAGGAAGGAACCGGCCCGGTGAGCGTTGAGGCATCATGGGCAGCAGATGACTGGAGGGCATTCCCGATGGCGCTGAAAAGTTCGGCGGGATTTATGGGCTTGGTGACATAGGCGTCCATTCCCGCGGAGAGACACCGATCGCGATCTTCTTTCATGGCGTGAGCAGTCAGGGCGATAATCGGCGTGCGGCGCCCGCTGAATTTCTCGCGCTTGCGGATTTCCGCGGTGGCTTCGAATCCGTCCATTTCCGGCATCTGGATGTCCATCAGGATCACGTCGAATTCGGCGCTCTGCGCGGCGCGAATTGCCTCCCTGCCGTCAACGGCCGTGGAAACCTCGAATCCTCGCTTTTGCAGCAGGCGCTGCGCCAGCGTGCGATTGACCGCATTGTCCTCCACCAAGAGCACGCGGCACCCGGCGCCCGAGGCCGCTTCAAGAGTACTGGAATGCGGTGTTGACGCTTGCGAAGCTCCCCCGTGCTGCTGCAATTGATTTGCGGCCGGGAACGCGTTTTCCTCCGCAAGAGCCAGATCCAGAGTAAAGTGAAAAACGCTGCCCTGCTGAGGAACACTTTCCACCCAGATTCGTCCGCCCATCATGTCCACCAGCCGGACGCAGATCGCCAGGCCAAGCCCGGTGCCCCCATATTTGCGAGCCATCGAGCCATCAGCCTGCGAGAAGGCGGCAAATATTTTTTCCTGTGCTTCGGCTGGTATGCCGATCCCCGTATCTTTCACGCCGAAGTGCAGCAGGGCGCGGCCCTTCACGGGAAACGCGGCGCCAACGGCCACGAATATCTGCCCGCGTTCGGTGAACTTGATGGCATTCCCTACAAGATTCAAGAGCACCTGGCGAATCCGCCCCGGATCGCCCACAAGCGCATCAGGCACATCCGCAGGCGCCTTGAAGGAAAACAGAATCCCTTTCTGTTGCGCGCGGATAGCGCATGTTTTCATGGTTTGCTGGAGGCTCTCGCGGAGGTGGAACGGGATCAGTTCCATTTCAAGTTTGCCGGCTTCGATTTTCGAGAAGTCCAGAATGTCATTGATGATGGCAAGCAGTGAATCGGCGGAGAAGCGGACCAGGCCGAGATGCTCGCGTTGCTCGGGGGCGAGCTGAGTGTCCAGAACGAGATCGGTCATGCCCAGAATGCCGTTGAGGGGCGTGCGAATTTCGTGGCTCATGGTGGCGAGGAAGGTGCTCTTGGCGGCGCTGGCGGCTTCGGCGGCGCGCTTCGCGTCTTGCAACAGTTGCTCGTTCAGCTTTCGCTGCGAGATGTCCTCCGCCGAGATGATGATTCCGCCGATGCTCCCGGAAGGTTCGCGCCACGGATAGACGGCGGAGCTTACCCACTGCTCGGTGCCATCGGCGCGAATCCAGATGTCTTCGCCGAGATGCTGTTTCTCGCCTGCCAAACCGCGGCGGTGGGACTCCCGCCATTTTTCGGGAAGGTTGGGGACCAGGTCATAAAGGCAAAGCCCGGTGAGGTCGGGATGGCCGAATCCGTAGTCGGTGGTCCAACGCCGGCTGGCGGCCAGGTAGCGGATATCGCGATCGAACATGGCCATGGCTACCGGCGCGTCCTCGATGAAGGCGCGCAGTTGGCGCGCGCTGGCCCGAAGCTCTTCCTCGACACGCTTGCGCTCGGTGATGTCGGCGGCGAGGCCGAGGATATATTGAGGTTTGCCGGCAGCGTCGCGAAGAAGGGAAAGCTCCACGCTGGCCCAGACGAGCCGCCCATCGCGGAGGAGATAGCGTTTCTCGAGATGGAGACGATCAATTTCGCCCCGGGCCAGCGGCTGATAGGCTCTCACGTCCCGCTCGACATCATCCGGATGAGTGAGCTCGTCGAAAATGCTGATCGAGCGCATCTCCTCCGCGGTGCAACCAAGCATGCGCCGGTATGCGGAGTTAACCGTTATGTGCCCATCGTTGATCTTCGCGACAGCGATTCCCAACTCGGCGCCTTCAAATATCGCGCGGAATTTCTGCTCGCTTTCGCGGATGGCGCGCTCGAAAGTATGGCGTTGCGAGATATCCAGAAAGGTGACCACGCTGCCAATCGCCTGGCCGTCCCGGAGTAAAGGATGAGACCAGTATTCGACAGGGAAGGTGGTGCCATCGCTGCGCCAGAAGACCTCAGCATCGGAATGGGTGCCTTTCCCGGCGCGATAGGCGCGAACAACTTGGCAGTCTTGCATGGGGAACGGAGTCCCATCGGCGTGAGAATGATGGAACAGCAAATGGCAGTTTAGCCCGAGGACCTGATCGCGAGAGGAAAATCCTAGAATGCGCAAAGCCGCCTGATTGATGAACGTGCATACGCCTTGAGGATCGATTCCATAGATGCCCTCGGCGGTGGATTCGAGGATCAGGCGAATGCGTTCTTCCTGGTCAGCTAGCGCCTGTTCCGCTTTCTTGCGTTCTCCGATAATGGCCCCCAGGATCAGGGCGGTCAGCGCGAGAATCAACATCAGGAACTGGAGAACCGCTAGTTCCTCCATGCCCTGATGAGCCACGCGCATCATGATCGCCAGAGTGGAGTCGACAAGGATCAGGGCAACCACAACTCCCCGGATGCCGCGGCGGATGGCAATCCAGATCAGCGGCAGAAAGAACAGATAAAACAGATGGGCGCTGCGGGCAAAACTGTTGCCGAACGCCAGATAGATCAGGAGGCCGAGAGACGCCAGGAATCCGAAAGTTTCGATTACGCGCGAGCGGCTCCAGTCCCACTTTTGCTCGACGAGATTGGCCTCCTCTGCGCCTGCGTAACCCAGATAACGGCGGCACCAGGGGATGAAAAATTCCAGCAGAAACGGAGTGACGCTCGAAAGCGCAACCGCGTCGCCAATCCACCAGTTAAAAGTCGCCTGGACATAATCCGCGAAGGAGATTTGGCCGCTGCGGACAAGAACGGCCGTCCCGCCCGCCGCGACAGCAAACGAGGCCAGCAGCGAAACCCCCAGCAACTGAGTGACGTCGCGGACGGACTGGATCCGGTATTTGCCCGTCAATTTGCGGCGGAGATAAAGGCTGGCTGAAGCGTACATCAGGGGAATCAACGGATTGATTAGCAGGAATTGCAGTCCGTTTATGCTCTCGTGGTAATTGACGTATCCAGCGATGTACCCAGCGACCAGGAGAACCGGGAATATCTCCAGTCCGAGACCCGTGAATAAAGCCACAGCTACTCCAGCCGGCGGATACCAGGCGCTGATGCTGGGCCAGATCTGCAAATAAACTGTGCTGCGATCCAGAAGGATGTAGACGACCGCGCAAACCACACCAAACAGCAATCGGCGGGAATAGAAAGTTAACTGCTCGCGCCGGGATATTGAAGCCGCAGCAGGGGGGCGCGAAGTCCGGAAGTAGCGCGAAAAGAGCGAATGGGAGGATCGGTTAGCGGCGGGAGGAACTGCTCCATCTTGGAACACTTTGTTCGCGTCGTGCTCCGTCGTTGGAGCCGTTTCCTTGCTCTCCCCAACCCTCGCGACAGATTCGATTCTACGAAGAGTCACGAATCCTCTGTACTTTGTTGAGCTTTCGCAAGCCCCGATTCAACCCGACGAAAGCTCGTCCTAACGGCCAAACTACTCCCGCTGAGATATAAGCATTTGGAATACCGAATGAGGCTCGCTTCTGGCTGGCACGGGAATTCCGGTACAATGCGACTGGCAGCGAATTCGAAAATTGGCCGACAGGGGAATGCGTGATTCATCGATTTGTATTTCATAACGAAGAGCTCAAGACCGTGGATAAGGTGCGTTGGTCGCCGGGCCAGGCGGGATTGATCTGCGGCTGGGGACTATTTACCACCATGCGCATCGTGCGCGGAGAGGCCTTCGCGTACGAACGCCACTGGAGACGCCTGGAGAAAGACGCCGCACTCACGCGGCTGCCCCTAAACTATTCCAGCGCCAAAGTGCGGGTGCAGTTGCAAGATGTGATCCGCGCAAACAAAGTGGAAGACGGGTGCGCACGAATCTACCTGGTATGGAATACCGTGGGCTTCTGGAAAAGCGAAGAGAAGATGCCCGAAGTGGACCTGGTTATCACCAGCGCGGATGTGCCCGCGTATCCAGAGACTCTTCGCATTGCGGTGCGCGAACACGGCCGGCATGCGGCGTCGCCGCTGGCGGGAGTGAAAACCACTTCCTGGCTGGGCAGCGTCTGGGCGGTGGCTGAGGCGCAGCGCGAGGGATTTGACGAAGTGCTTTTGCTGAACGAACGTGGCGAAGTCAGCGAATGCACGGCGGCGAACATTTTCGCCGTCAAGGGCGACAAAGTTTTTACTCCGCCGCTGAATTCAGGTTGCCTGGAGGGCGTCACACGCGGAGTGCTGACGGAAGTGGCCGCCGAGGCGGGCGCATCGGTAGTTGAGCAAACGATGCGCGTCGAAGATTTGTATTCGGCCGAGGAAGTCTTCATCACCTCCACGAACCGCAATGTGATCGGCATCCGAGAGATTGCCGGCCGAAAGATCGGCAACGGGACCACGGGAGAGGTTACAAAGCGGCTCGACGTCGCCTTCGATGCTTTCGTGACGGATTATGTAGAGCGCAGGCTGGCCACGAATCGCTAGAGGCTGCCGCTCGGCTCAAATCTTAGTGATTCGCTGGAGAGCGGCGGGTGGTATGGTGGATGGGGTCGCGTCGCCTCAGGATGTCGGGCCAGGCGCAAGAGCGCGTGTTACAATGCGCGGTTTAGTGGGGGAGCAGGGGCGGAGGGCATGACGGAACCTCTGGTGCAAAGCGAAGCGGTTCTCGAGGTGATTTCACCCGATGGAGCGCGGAAGTACGTCCGCGTGACGCAAGTGCCTTTTCTGATCGGCCGCGGTGCGGAAACCGGAAACCATTTGCAATTGACCGACCGGCGCATTTCACGCAACTGCGCGGCAATTGTTCTGGAAGCGAACCGTTACTATCTGGAAGACCGGGGCCAGCGGCGGGGCATGTTCGTCAACGGCGAAAAAGTGGAAAGCCGCATGTTGAACGACGGCGACACGGTCACCTTCGGGCTGGAAGATTCCTACCAACTGGTTTTCCGTTCCGCCTCGGGCACCGCCGAGGAAGCGATCCCGCAGCTGCTGACTCGCATCGATCACATGACGAGTTCCGAGTCCACCGGCGGCGGCCTGCGAAAATTGAACATGCTGCTGGAAGCGACTTCCCTGCTGCACTCGCAGTTGCCTCTCGATTCCGTCCTGGCCAAGATGATCGATCATGCGATTGCGGTGACGGATGCCGACCGCGGCCTGTTGCAGGAAGCGGTGGACGGCAAAGTGGAGAATATGCGGGTGCGGCTGGCGCGGCGCAGCGGCGGGCAGCGGCTGCCTCCTGAAAGCATGACGCCCAGCCAGACTGCCATCCAACTGGCGATGAAACAGCAGTCGCCGGTGATTACCGAAGATCTAGCGCAAGCCGAAATGAACTTGCAGGCGGCGGCCAGCATCGTTGCCCAGGGCTTGCGCGCGGTGGTGGTGATTCCGCTCTACGCGAGCGCGCGTTCCCGCACGGATGCCTCCTCGACGGATGTGCGGCGCGGCGATTTTCTTGGCGTCCTCTACATGGACTCCAAGCGCCCGACCGCGTTTTCGAAGCTCGACCGGCAAATCCTGGACGCGCTGGCGGCCGACGCGGCAAGCATCCTGGATAATGCCCGGCTGGTGGAACGCGAGCGCGAGCGGCAGCGCCTGGAGCAGGAAATCGGCATCGCGCGAGATATCCAGCAAGCCCTCCTGCCTAAGAATTTGCGCGAATATCCTCACCTCGCCGTCTCTGGCGTGAATTTCCCTTGCCTGTCGGTCGGAGGAGATTATTTCGACGTTTTCCCGCTCGACGATCACCGCACGGCCTTCTTGCTCGCCGACGTCAGCGGCAAAGGATTGGGAGCCGCGCTGCTGACCACGATGTTGCAGGGCGCGCTTTCCGGCATGACTCTAGGCACCGACCCGGCGCGGACATTCAACCACGTCAATCGCTTTCTCTGCGACCACGCGGAAGTCGGACGCTATGCCACCATGTTTTTCGGCATTCTGGAAGACAGCGGAAAACTCGAATACATCAATGCCGGACATCCGTCGCCGATTTTGTTGCGCAAAGAGACCACCGAGGAAGCGTTCACCGAAGGTTCCTTCCCCGTGGGACTCGTGCCCGAAGCGGAATTCACCACCGCTTCTTTGCAGCTGGAGCCGGACGATACGCTGGTCCTTTTCAGCGATGGCGTAACCGAAGCGATGGATCCCGAAGAAGAACTTTACGGCGTGGCCCGATTGCGCGAAGTGCTGCAAGGAAAGACCGCGCTGCCGCTGGATGAAATCCAGAAAACCGTTCTGGAATCGGTGGAAAATTTCGCGCGCGGCGAGCGCCAGGCGGACGACCTGACGATCCTGGTGGTCAGGTACCGCGCCGTTGCCGCGGGAGTTACCGAAGCCGGCGTCACCGCCAGCAAATCCGCCGCGGCCAACGACTGACCGCTAACTCCCCGCCAAAATCGGCCGCACTATTTCGTGCAAGACGGTGCAGTCTGTGACGTCCTCTCGACCGGGAGCGCTTCCACTTTTTGATCCTTCAGTAGTTTGTTCAGGGTTGGCAAGGTCTCTGCGTTCAGTTTGTTCCAGGCCGCGACGTTTTTTGCGATGGATTCGCAACTCGCGTTGACCGCACTGAATGCCGAGTCGGCGGGCTTCATGTCCGCTCCCTGCACCATTACGAGGTCGTGGCCCAAATCGCGGTTCAGGATGCCGAAGCCCGGGGCTGCCTCGTTGCCCCCCTCAAGGCCGTGCAACTGCTTTTCGAAATCCGCCAGCGCGTCGGCAAGCTCTTTGGGCGGATTCGCGCCCAGGGATTTCTTGCGGGCCTCGAAGACGTCGTGCAGCGTCACAACCGCCTGGAACCAGTGTGCGGTGTCTTCCATCCACGCGCAGATCTTCCTGGAGAGCGCAAGCTGCGCGACGTAATCTTCCTGGCCGATGTGAACGCGCGGGTCAGCCGCCACCTGCAATTTCTGCTTGTACTGCTTCCCTTCCCGCGTGAACACCAAATCGTATGTTCCCGGCGCCGCCAGTGGCCCCGGCGGCTGCACGCGCGGCGTTTCGCCCGGGACGGAATGATCCGGCAATGTATATTCCGAATATTTCAGCAGCGCGCCGAAATATCCGTAAGGCAGCGCGGTCGGATGCGTGTAGTGAAGGTCCCACACGAAGCGGTTGATGCCCGCCTGGTTCGGGAGCGCGTCGGGCGGGTAAAACCAGTATTCCGGCACGTTCGGCGGCGGAATCGTTTCCTGCACCCCGTGGCTTGAATAGTGGCGCACCAGATTTCCCTGCTGGTCGTAAATATCAAGCGTGAGTTCGCTCTTCGACGGAGACTTTTGAAAATATTGCAGCACGCCGCCGTCCGCGGGATTGCGGGCCGCGGGCGTTTCGGTCTGCAATGGCGTATCCGGATAGTTGTCCCAATGCACGCGCAACGCGGGCCCCGGTTGGAAAAACTGCGCGGGTGATTCGGCAAGTTTGGCCGACCACTGACGGAGGGCGGAAATGTCGTCGAGGATCCACAAGCCGCGGCCAAAGGTGGCAGCGACGAGATCCGCGCCGTGGATGGCGAGATCGGTGACCGTGGCGGTCGGCAAATTCAGTTGCAGCGGCTGCCAGTGATCGCCGGAGTCGAAAGAGACGTAGACTGCATTGGCGGTGCCGGCGAACAAAAGCCCCTTGCGGCCGGGATCTTCGCGAATGGTGCGGGCCATGCCGTCTTCGGGCAGGCCAGTGACGATTTTCTCCCAGGTTTTCCCGGCATCGCGCGTGCGATAGAAATACGGATGCACGTCCCGCGGTGCATAGAGCAGCGAAAACGTATCGTGCTTGGCAAAAACCGCGGCATAGGCCGTGTTGGCATCGTGCGGCGAAGCCTCAATGCAATTGATGTATGGATGCTCAGGAAGATTCGCGGGGGTGACATCGCTCCAGGTGGAACCATCACGAGTCACGTGGATAAGCCCTGTCGTCGACCCCGCCCAGATCAGGCTGGCGTCGAGGGGCGAAGGCGCGATGGTCTGAATCGCACCGCGTGCAGCGGCTTGGGCTTCATCGTCGCCGTCTTCCGCCTCTCCCCACAGCGTAAATTCGTTGGCGTCCTTCGTCAGCGTGTGGCCGTTCCCCATTGGTTTTGCCGCGCCAGCGGGTTCGGGCGTCTTGCTGGTAAGGTCGCCGCTGATCTCCTTCCAGGAAGTCCCTCCATCGGTGGTTTTCAGAACAAACTGCGAGCCGTAATAGAGCGCACGGGGATCGCGCGGCGAAAAGATCAGCGGAGTCTCCCAGGTGACGCGATAGCTTGTGGGTGGCAGAAAAATCGTGGCAACTTGGCCCGTGGTTCGGTTCATGCGCAGGATCACGCCGTACCAGCCGATGGAATAAACCAGGTTTGCGTCGAGCGGGTCGGGAGCGATGAACGCGCTTTCAAATGATCCGGTTGGAAACCAGTCGCGATACGTGATCAGGCCGAAGTCCGTGCGATTGGGCACGGAGACCGATCCTGAATCCTGCTGCGAAGCATACAGGCGATACGGAAAGAATCGATCGGTGGCGACTCTGTAAAATTGCCCGGTCGGCTGGTTATACCAGGTGTTCCAAATTTTCCCGCCGTCGAGTGTGATCACCGCGCCCTGGTCCGTGCCCTCGATGATGCGGTTCGTGTCTTCCGGAGCGATCCACAGAACGTGGTCGTCCTCGCCGCTGGGCGTGCCCTTCCACGCGGCGAAGGTGCGGCCGCCGTCGGTGGATTTGTACGTGGAGGTCTGCATCACGTAGACGACCTCTGGGTTCCTGGGATCCGAGTAGACACGGCCGAAATAATCGTCACCGAGCACGCGGGGATCCTGCGTGATCTGCTGCCACGTCTCGCCGGCATCGTCGGAGCGGAAAAGTCCCTGGCGCATCAGCGCGAAAACGCGCTTGCCGGAAAGGCCCGGAGCGATGGCAAGGCCGACGCGCCCACGGCGAGCCGGCGGCAATCCCTTTTCGCCTGTGGGTGCCCAAGTTTCCCCCGCGTCGGACGACTTGATGATGACCGTGTCCACTTCCTGCTCTTCCTGCTCCTTCTCCTCTGCGGCTTTTTCCGAGCGCGGCGAAGGAATTCGCCGAATCACCGCAAAGATCACCCGAGAGTTGCCCGGTTCGAAGCACAGTTCGGTGGGACTGTGGCGGTCATCCTTATAGAAAACCTTGCGCCACGACTTTCCTCCGTCCGTGGTTTTGTAAATGCCGCGATAATCGCTCGGCGTCATGTCGCCCACCGCCGCGGCATAGAGCGTCTTGGCGTCGCTCGGATCAACGAGGATGGACGGAATCGTGCGGGATTCGCGAATGCCGATGTTTGTCCACGTTCCGCCCGCGTCGGTGGATTTCCAGACTCCATTGCCGGGCGTTTGCTCGCCGGTTGCTACGTAGATTGTGTTGGGATCCGAGGGCGCAACCACCAGGTCGGCGATCGAGGCAACGTGGGCGTCATCGAAAATCGGAAACCAGGTGACACCGCCGGTGGTGGTCTTCCAGACGCCGCCGCCGGGTGTGCCCATGTAGTAGGTTTTGGGATCGCCCGCGACTCCGGCAACAGCGGTAACGCGCCCGCCGCGGAAGGGTCCAATTAGCCGCCAGGAAAGGCCTTTCATCTGGTCAGCAGACAGTTCCTGAGCCGGAACAAACGAACTGAGCGCAAGTGATGCGATGGCGAGGAAAGAGAGGAAAAGATTTCGGGTACCGCGAATGAAACGAGCCGGGGATAGGTTCAAAAGCGTGTCTCCTGACAAAAAGTGAGTGTAACACGCACGGCGCACCGGAGACCTAATCCGGGAGGAAAACTGAATTATGTTTTGGAGTCCAGCACCAAACAATTTGAGCAATTGCTAAAGGCGGCCGCCGGCTACCGTGTCGAGGCCGCTATATCGGCTAGAGTTCGCGGAGCGCCACGGCTACCGGACGAATCGAAGCGCGAATCGCCGGAAGCAGGCCGCCCAGAACGCCCATCACCAGCGCGAAGAGAATGCCCATCAGCAGCAGGTCAAAGGTGATCTTGAAAGCGAAAGCCAGGTTCGAAAAGGTCTGAAAATTCATGGTGCTGGTGGTCAAGCCGTTCAAGGGAAGCACGGCAATACATCCCAGGATGCCGCCGACAATCGAAATCAGCAGCGCCTCGAAGAGAAAAGAAAGCAAAACGTTGGTGGTGGAAAAGCCCAGAGCACGCATGGTGGCGATTTCGCGTCCGCGCTCGGCTACAGCGGAGTACATCGTATTCAGCGCGCCAAACACCGCGCCCACCGCCATGATAAGCGCCACAATCCCGCCCAGCACGGTAATCAGCCGCGTCATGGTGGTCGACTGTTTCGCGTAGTAGTCGATTTCGCGCACCGCATCCACGTTCAACCGCGGGTCCGAGGTGACGGAATCCTTGAACTGCTGGAACGCCGCCGGTGAAGTCAGGTGAACCGTCGCCGACTGAAAAATATTTGCGGGACGCTGCAAGACCTGGCTCAGTATCTTCGCATCGCACCATATTTCCGAATCGAACGACGAACCGCCGGCATCAAACACGCCCACCACCTGCCAGTGGCCGCCGCCAAGATTCACCGTGTCGCCAAGCTTCAAACCCGAATAGGTCTTTGTAGCGTTTTTTCCGACAATCATCTGCGAAAGCCCCGGCTGAAACATGCTGCCCTGGGCCATTTTGACGAAAGTTCGAATCTGCATGACGTTCGGTGAAACGCCGCGAACCTGCACGTTCGCGTCCGTGCCCGTGCTGATCAGGGGAATTGGCACAACTCCGACGACTTCCTGAGTGACAAGCGGGCCGGTGGAATCGTGAGCTACACCCGGCGCATCTTGAACGATGCGCACCGAATCGAGCGTGATGCCGCCCAGCATTTCAGAGGCAGAACCGGCGCGCATCACCAGCGCATTCCCGGGAGAACCCGAAGCCACCAGCGTGGACTTGAATCCCTTGGCCAGCGAAAGCATCGCCACGAACACGCCGACGGTGCCCGCGATTCCTAAAACCGCGACAATGGTGGAAGTCCACCGCGCGCGGATGCTGCGAAAATTGTAGGACACCGGGACCGTGTTAAAAAACGGAGCCAGCAGGCCCACAAGGATCGTCAGGCCGAGCAGGAATACAAACACCGCCGCGAGCGTAACCACGAACCCGAAGAAAATTTTGGCCGGCATTCCTAGACCCTCCTCAGGGCATTGACCACTCTAAGGCGCATCGCACTGACGCCGGGAATTATCCCGCTTGCAAAGCCAACAACTACGGCAAGAACAAGCCCTAACACCAGCATCGATGGCGCAAGCACAATGCTCGGCAAGAGTCCGGCCAGCGCCTTCCCCAATGCCGGGACAAGAATCATGGCACCGAGGATCCCCAGCAATCCGCCGAACAAGGCAATTGCCAGCGCCTCGGCAAGCACAAAAAACAAAATCGCCAGGTCCGAAAAACCTATGGCCTTGAACACCGCCAGCTCCGAAGTGCGTTCGCGAACGGAGATCGCCATGGTGTTTCCCGTCACGAGCAGAAGCGTAAAGAAGACCACCGAGCCGATGGAAACAATCAGGAACTGGATGTTGCCGAACTGCTTCACCCAGTTGGCGGCGAAGGCGGATTCGGTCTGCGTCGTGGTTTCGAAGGGAGAATTCGCGAATTCCGCGTCAATGGCTTTCGCGATGCGCGGAGAATCATCTGGATTATCCACGCGCAGGACATACCAGCCGATCTGGCCCTTCACGCGGTCGGGAACTTTTTCCTCGAAATAGTCCCACTGGAACCAGAACTGCGTTTCGTCATCCTGCGGACGCTTGCCGTGATAAATGCCGGCCAGGTTGAACTCCCAGGAGCCGCCTCCGTAGAGTGTGGTCTTGATCGGGATGCGATCGCCGATTTTCCAGCCGAACCTCTCGGCCGTTTTCGCGCCCGCTATGGCTCCCTGGCGGTCTTTCAGAAAGTTAGCCCACTGGTCATCGGGAACGATCAGTTCCGGAAAAACTTCGCGCTGGGCCTGCGGATCGATTACGAACTGCGGGAAAAAATTCTTTTCGTCGATGTACGTGCCGCCGAACCAGTTGTTGTGTGTCACCACTTTTACGCCGGGGATGCGCATGATTTTGTCGCGGTGGGCCAGCGGCATCAGGTTGATGATCGACGTGCGGTTGATCACCACCAGGCGATCCGCACCCGCAACGTCGGCGCCACGATTGAACGCGTCGCGCACGACGGCAAGGAAAACAAACAGGAATAGCGCCACGGCAAACGAACCGATCGTGAGCAGCAGGCGAACCTTTTTGCGAAACAGGTTCGCCAGGATGATGCGCGAAAATTTCATACAACACCTCCGGCCGTGCTCAACTGCGGCTGTTTGCGCCCTTCGACGAGCACTCCTTTATCAAGGTGTAGCGTCGTGTTGGCGCGGGAAGCGACCACCGGATCGTGGGTCACCATCAGCACGGTCTTGGAGTGCTTGCCGACCAACTCCTCAATCAGCGCCATGATTTCATCGGCGCTCTTCCGGTCCAGGTCGCCGGTGGGCTCGTCGCAAAGCAGGAAAGTCGGGTCGGAGACGACGGCTCGCGCGATGGTGACGCGCTGCTCCTGTCCCCCGGAAAGCTGCCGTGGAAAATGGTTCATCCGGTCGGCCAGGCCGACAACGGAAAGCGCCGTCTCCACGTGTTCGCGCCGTTCGGCCTTGGAAAGTTTGGTCAGCAGCAGCGGCAATTCGACGTTCTGAAATGCCGTGAGCACGGGAATCAGATTGTACATCTGGAAGATGAAGCCCACGTGTCGCGCGCGCCATTCGGTCAGGCGATGGGCGGACATGTTGGTGATTTCGTCCCCATCCACCGTGATGCTGCCGCGTGTCGGAACGTCCAGGCCGCCCAGCAAATTCAAAAGCGTGGTTTTGCCGGAGCCGCTCGGCCCCATGAACGCGACGAATTCGCCCTTTTGCACGTCCAGGTTCAGCCCCTGGAGCACGTGAATTTCTTCGCCGCCGCGACGATACGTTTTGTCGAGATCGCGGACCTGAATCAGGCTGGAGTTACCGCCACTTCCGTCAACTTTCACCATAGCGAGCGCTCCTATTGTTTGATCTGCACCGACTGGCCATCACGCAACGACTCGGGACCCTTCACAACAACGACCGCATCCGGCTGTAGCCCGGCAAGAATTTCCACGTCCGTGCCCCGATTGGAACCCAGCGAAACCGCGCGGCGTTCGAGGGTATCGCCCTTCACCACGAAAACGAACTTGGAAGAGTTGTCCTGGTGAATGGCTACTTGCGGCACCAGTGCCACCGCTGGTGCTCCCGCCGATGATTTATCCGCCGCCGCTTTGGGCTTTTCGTCTTCCAGAAACGTGACCTTCACTCCCATGTCCGGAAGAATCCGCGGCTGCGTGGCCGGATCGATCAGGCGGACATGACCGTCGTCCGTGAACGAGATGCGAACTTTCACGGTGGCCTTCTGCCGGTCAGCCGTGGGGATCACCGTCCTCACCTTCGCAGGTATGCTCCAATCGGGATAGGCGTCCAAGACAGCGGTGACAGGTTGGTTGGGCTGCACCTTTGCGATATAAGACTCGCTGACGTCCACTTCAATCTCATTTGAGTGCAGGTCCACGATAGTGGCGATGCCGGTGCGCGTAAACCCGCCTCCCGCCGAAACGGGCGAGACCATTTCGCCCACCTGTGCGTCCTTCGAAACCACAATCCCGGCGTACGGCGCGCGAATCGTGCAATTATCCACGGCCTGCTGTTGTTCGCGAATGCGGGCTTCCGAGCCTTCCACCTGCCGTTTCGCCAGGTTGATTTTGGCGCGCAGGCTGTCGGCGGCCATCACCGAAGCATCTAGAGCCTGCTGGGTCTGCACTCCCTCTTTCACCAGTTGCTGCGTGCGGCGCAGTTCGATTTCGGCGTTGCGAAGCTGCACTTCGAAATCGGCAATCGCCGCCTGGGCGGAGTCGCGATCCGCCTTGGCGGAGTCCAGGGCACGCCGCGCGTCGGAATCATCCAGCGTGGCGAGCAGCTGCCCCTCGCTGACCCGGGTTCCCTCGTCGAACATCACGCTGGTGACGCGCCCCGTGATTTTTGCCGCAATCGTGGCGCGGCGCCGCGGGGTAATGTAGCCGCTGGCGTTCAACACCCCGGCCGGACCGCTGACTGGCTTGCGCGCCGTCGCGACCTCCACCTCCGGCTTGCGGTCGCGGAACGCGGACGCGCCCACGGCGAGCAGAATCAAAGCCAGCGTGCCCAGGATGAGCCACAGCCAGCGCCTGCTCGATTTTGTGGCGTTGCGTTTGGTGTCGCTGATGCGCAGTGAGCCCAGGTCGGGCTTCAGCGATTTGGGTGTCGTCGCCATGCGGCGGCATCTCCTTGGGATGGGTTGGCCTGAACTCTAAATACGCACCCGGTTGCCCATATATTTCATAGTGAGGAAGAAGGAATTGTTTCGCCTTCATTTTACCGGGATGAACCGCGTTTGGGGAGAAGAATGAATGGGAGGGGTCAGGTCCGGGAGCCGTGATAGAAGTACTGGCCAAGGCCAATTGTGAACAGGAAGTCACCGAAAATGGCGTGGTCCAGGCAGGCGAGGAGAAACGACCCTGACGTTTGATAGGTGAGTGAAAAAAGAAACCCGCCAATCACGCAGAGCCCCACGGCCAGCCAGTTCCTGAAAATAATGTGAACGAACCCGAACGCCAGCGCGCTGGCGGCCATCATGCCCCAACCCTGACCGAAGAGCGGCTGGTAGCGGTGAAAGAAAAACGCGCGGTAGAGAAATTCCTGCGGATAAACTGAAAGTAGCGGATAGAGGACAAAAACCAGCGCCCAGAGCCCGCGTGATTGCCGGATGAGTGAGAAAAGGAGTTGCGGCGCCAGAAAGTAAACCGCGATTCCGAGTCCCAGGAGGCATACGGCGTCGCGAATAAGAATGCTGGCGAGGAAGGGCCGGATATTACCCCAGGAGGTGAGTTGCGAAAAACAAAATGTTGGATCGGCCCGAAGGGCGAGAAAGGCTAGCAGTGCAATGACGAGTAGATAAGGAATAGGCAAGTTGGGAATCCGGCGGTAATAGATAAGCAATGGGACCGCCAGGAAAAAAGCGGCGTACTCGAGTGCGAGAAAAAGTAGTCGCGCCATTGGTCAAGCACCTGCCGCAGGGTTCAGGAATCTCCTCGTTCGACCACCGGGGTCGGATGCGGGGAATCCGGATTTCGCAAAGAATTTCGCAGGCTGTTCACCGCGGCCTGGGCGCGGTGCACCTGTCGCTGGATGATCTGGGCGCTCTCGCGATCCGGCGGGGAAAGCGAGGGGATATCCGTCAAGAGTTCGGAGTAGCCGAGGATGGCGGTAAGCGGATTGCTGATTTCGTGGGTGGCGCCGGCGGCCAGCCGCCCCAGCGCCGCCAACTTTTGCGACTGGGTTACCCGCGCTTGCACGGATTTAAGGTTTTCAAGCGAGGACTGGGAAAGGCGAACGAGCCGCCGAAGTTCCCTGGCAAGGAGAGTCAACTTCCAGAAAACCAGGCCGCTCAACAGCAACATTGCTCCGAACACCAGGCGCAGCCGAAAGAGCTCGATCTCCTCGGGCACATTCTTTTGGAACGAGCCGAGAAGCGCGATAACCGGCAGCGAAAGAATGGCGACCATAGCGATGCGCGCGGTCCACAAGCTCTGTCTGATTTCGCGATTCGGAGCCTTGTCATCGACGGGGTTCAGAGAAGGCCCGAACGTGGCGACGAGCGTGAACAGGAGCAACGACAGCAGGAAGGGCGTATCGTAAAATCCGCCTGCGTGATAAACCCCGCGGTCGATGGCGACACTCAGCAGCAGATTCCCCGCGGCGATCAGCACGAACAGGCAGAGGAAGCTCCCGTAAACGGTGCGCCAGAGTCCCGAGGAGCGCTGCCAGACTACGCCGAGTCCCGTGATGATCATCAGGTGCTGGATCAACGCGAGGATATAGAAAGCGGGATTGTATCTGGTGAAATCCTGGATGACGAGCTGCCAGGGCAGGGCGAAGTAAGCGTACAGTGCAAGCCACCAGAACGTGAGCAGGGCGAAATCGAGATGGCGCAGACGCATGTCGTGGCCCGCGGAAGTCGAATGCGGGCGCAGCACAAATGCGGAGAGAAAGAATACGTGCGCCAGCAGGAAAAGCGTATCGCCAATGACCGGGCTGGGAGAGGAATATCGGTGCAACGAATCGTAGTAAAACCAGTAGGTCTGTGAAAGCAGCATTTGAAACAAGCCCGCGGCCATCAACTTCCAGAACAGAGGAAGCACGCCGTGGTGGAAGCGAAAATTCTCGCGTACCGCCAGGATCGCCACGATCAGCAACCCGCAGGGAAGCGCGTCGCCGAAAATGGTCAAGCCGAAAGACGGTTTGGCCACCGCCGCCACGGCCAAGTGCAAACAAAAAATCGCACCGGCCAGGCCAAGAAGTATCTTGTGGCGGGGTAACAGGCTCATCCCGCTCCCTCCGGGACAACAGCCGTCGGGATGCCGGATTCGAGGCCCGGCAACGTGGCCGCGGGCACAAAAATGGTGAAGTACGCCCCGCCTTCAAGCCGGTTCCCGCAGGTAATGTCCCCTTCGTGTTGCCGAATGATGCCGTAGCATGTGCTCAGGCCGAGACCGGTTCCCTTCCCGACGGGCTTGGTGGTGAAAAAAGGCTCGAACGCGTGCTCCGGATGCAGGATGCCCGGCCCAGTGTCCGAAAACTGGATGCAAACCTGCGGCTCGCAGGAACGTATGGAAATCGCCAGTTCGCCCCCTCCCACTTCTTCCAGGGCGTCCATGGCGTTCGAAATGATCTGGAGAAAAACGTGAAGCAGTTGGCTGGAATCAGCGAGCACTGCCGGGCAGGAGGCCTCCGCCTCCAAATCAACACGAACGTTCTGCAACTTGTTAATGCGGCTCAACTGGAGTGCGTGTTCGAGCAGCGGCTTCACTTCCACAGGGGCGAGTTGCAACGGGGTTTCCTGGGCGAAACGTTGCATGTCCTCCACGAGCGCGTCGGTCCGCTCCGCATACTGGCCGATTTTCCCGGCCAGGGAGCCACTCCGCGATTCTCCAAGCGAGCGAGAGGTGATGATGGAGGCTTGCTCCCGGATGACGGCCATCGCGCTCCGGATCTGCTCCGCCACATTGGCCACCAGTTCGCCGAGGGAGGCCAGTTTGTCGCCCTGCACCAGGTGATCCTTGAAGCGGTCGATGCTGGAATAAGTGTTTGAAAGGTGTTGCAAAGAGCCGATAAGTCTTGCGCTGAGGAAATCCTGTTTGATCGAGAGCAGTAGGGTCAGCAGAAAGATCGTGAGCAGGGTGATGTCCAGCCGGAAGGAAAAAAGCTTGTCATGCGGCGCGTAAGTCGTTAATAGCCAAAATCCGATTGCCGGCGTCGAGAGTGTGACGAGCATCGCCAATCGCGAGGAAGTTAATGCGAATCGCCGGGGCGTTTTCTGCTTCTCCTCCTCACCCTTCCCCGCTGCAACTCCGGGTTGGAGAACCAGTCGCCCCGCCAAGCAAACGCAAACAAAGCCACCCATTGCGGCGACCAGCGGCACGCCGTAAAGCGACCCGGCATAGTACCGCCCAAGATCGATTGCCGGATTGATAAGGTCGCAGGCTAAAGCATAACCCGCGGCGGAGAGAAAAAGGATTCGGTACAACGGACGCCACGCGCCGCGTTCGCGGAAAAAAGCAAATCCCGCGGCAACAAGAAATATCTGATTTCCAATCGCATCCGCCACGTTGAAATTATGGTTGTAGGTCCCCGCGGCGCCGGGGAGCAAGCGGTAGGCGTAAACAAAGAACGCAAAGAGATAGAGCGAGTACAACATGAGAATAGAGAGATCGAGTAAACCAAAAGGACGAAAGCGGGAATCATGCGCTTTTTGAGGTTCCAGGGCCGTCGCGGCCACCAGGGGTACTAATTTCAAAAATAATAGAGTGTCGCTGAAAGGCACATCGGGGAGAGGATGGCGGAACCACAACTCCTGCGTAGTCCAGACCAACAGGCCGGCTAGCCACAACGCCGCCCCGACAAACAGCAAGAGCCAGAACGTGCGGACCGTCCCGCGGCTAAGAACAATGTTTTGAAACGTTAGGAATGCGAATGCCCCTACCAAGCCCACCTGCAAGAGGTCGCCGAACACGCTAAGTTGAAAACTTCTCGGCAGAATTAGTGCCGAAACGAAAGAAAGGAGTACCACGCCCCCCGTCAGTGCATAGCCAGAGAACAACATCTTATCCACACGCCGGACCTTTTCGGCAGGTGAACGCGACAAGTTTTGACCCGCTCTCATCGTTAGCCTTGGAACACACGCAACTCGCCCATTTGGGACTCTGCCGAACCAGGGTTGGTACTTCTCGGGCGGAGATTCACACCAACGCTGGAGTTCCCTGGCCAGCCAAAACTGCCTTCTCTATTTTTTTACACTTTCGCTGAAATGCCGGAGGAATTCTCTGGCCGTGTGTGGCGAAGGTTAAGCAGTGGCGGAACGGACAACTGGGCCCCGGGTGTTGAAGGGCAAGCTGAGCATGTGGGAAAGCTTTATCGGACTGAATTAGTCCTGATTTTAAAAATACTTGGAACGTTCTGCGCTGCCAAGACATCGAAGGCCTGTTGGGCGGTCCCTAGGTTACGCGTTAGGGCTTGACAGAACTCTTAGGAAGAAATATGAAGAGTCAGCCGCGTAACAATTCCCCGATCTCTACGGAGGCACCAGATGGACGCGTCTCGCCGTGACTTCCTGAAAATTGCAACAGTTGGAGGAACCGCCGCAGCCGTCTTCGGCTTCGATTTGAAGCCGGCTTACGCGGAACTGCGTGCGCTGAAGATTGGCCGCGCCTCCGAGACAAGATCTACCTGCCCCTATTGCGCCGTGGGTTGTGGCACGATCATCTACACAATCGGCGATCGCGCGAAGAATGTCACCGCGCAAGTGGTTCACGTCGAGGGCGACCCCGATCATCCCACCAATCGCGGCACCCTCTGCCCCAAAGGCTCTTCGCTCCAGCAGGAAATTATGAACGAGCGGCGCTTGCTGAAGCCGCAGGTCCGCCGGCCGGGCGCCACCGAATGGCAGGATATTTCCTGGGACGACGCCATCAACGAAATCGCCGCACGTATCAAGAAAACCCGCGACGACACCTTCGTTGAGAAGGATGCTGCGGGCCACACCGTCAATCGCCTGGAATCGCTCGCCTTCATCGGCGGCTGCACCGACACCAACGAATTCAACTATCTGGTCGTGAAAGCGATGCGCGCCCTGGGGGTCACGCATCTGGAAAATCAGGCCAGGGTTTGACACGGCCCCACGGTCTCAAGTTTGGGACCAACGTTCGGCCGGGGCGCGATGACCAATGGCTGGGTCGACATGAAGAATACCGACATGATGCTAATCATGGGCGGTAATCCTGCAGAGAACCATCCTTGTGGATTCAAGTGGCCCGTCGAGGCCAAGCGCACGCGAAACGCAAAAATAATCTCCGTGGACCCTCGCTTTACTCGCACGTCCGCGGTCGCCGATCTCTTCTGCCAGATTCGCGCGGGATCGGATATCGCCTTCCTCGGCGGCGTCATCCGCTATGCCATCGAAAACAATCGAATCGCAAAAGAATATCTGGTCCATTTCACCAATGCCGGATTCATCGTTGACAAGGATTTCAAGCTCCCCGACGTCGACGGCTTGTTCTCCGGCTTCGATGCGGAGAAACAAACTTACAATCGCGCCACTTGGAACTACCAGGGCCCCGGCGGCAAAGCGTCCGCGGCTCCGGAGGCGAAACCCGGACAACCGCCTGCCCTCCCTCCTTTGCCGGCGACTGTCGACTTTGATCCTACACTCCAGAATCCCAACTGCGTGTTCCAGCTCCTGAAGAAGCAATACTCCCGCTACACGCCGGAGATGGTCGAACGCATCACCGGCATTCCCAAGGAGCAGTTCCTCAAGGCCGCCGACCTCTATACCTCGATTCGCAAAGACGGCGACATGAAGAAAGTTGGCACGATCATCTACGCCGTCGGATGGACGCATCACTCGTTCGGCACCCAAATCATCCGCACCGCCGCGATGTTGCAACTCCTGCTTGGCAACGTTGGGCGCGCCGGCGGCGGCGTCAACGCGCTGCGCGGCCACTCCAACATTCAGGGCGCCACCGATATGGCCGGCCTTTTCGACAGTTTGCCCGGCTATCTGAAGGTGCCGACCCCGGCGGACGCCTCCTTTGCCGATTGGATCAAGCGCATCACGCCGACATCCTCGAAGCCCGCCGCGTGGGATTCGTGGAACTACTACAGCAACACGCCCAAATTCGCAGTCAGCTTTCTCAAAGCCCTCTATGGCGATGCGGCCACCAAGCAAAACGGCTGGGCGTTCGACTATCTGCCCAAGATCGATCGCAATTACTCCTGGGTGCAGATGTGGGACGACATGTACCGCGGGAACCTCAAAGGCATGCTTGCCTTTGGAATGAACGGCGTAGCCATTGGTCCCAACTCCAAGAAAAACATTGACGCCCTGAAAAAAGCGGACTTCCTGGTGGTCGGAGAAATTTATCCCAACGAGACCAGCGATTTTTGGCGCGCGCCTGGGACCTCCACTGATGAAATGAAGCAGATCCAGACAACCGTCTACAACTTGCCTTGCGCGGGTTTTGCCGAGAAAGACGGCTCAATGACCAATTCCGCGCGCTGGGTGCTTTGGAAAAACACGGCTGTGCCATCGCCGGGAGAGGCCCGGCTGGACCAGGCCATCGTGGCGCAAATTTTCCTGAAGGTTCGGGAACTCTACAAGAAGGAAGGCGGCAAGTTCCCCGATCCCATCCTGAATCTGACTTGGAATTACAGCAATCCCACCAATCCTCCTCTGGCGGAGGTCTTGAAGGAAATCAATGGGAAGGCCCTTGCTGACCTGGAAGATCCAGTCACGAAGCAACAGATCAAGGCCGGCCAGCAGGTTCCTGGCTATGCCTGGTTGAAAGACGACGGTACAACTCTCTGCGGCAACTGGATCTACTCCGGCGCCTTCACCGAAGCCGGCAATCAAACCGCACGGCGCGACCCCTCGGATCCTTCGGGTATGGGAGTTCACCCGGGATGGGGCTGGTCGTGGCCCGCGAATCGCCGTGTGCTTTACAATCGCGCTTCGTGCGACGTGGACGGCAAGCCCTGGGATCCTTCGCGCAAACAAATCTGGTGGAGCGAAGGCACGCAAAAATGGGTTGGCAACGACGTGCCGGACTTCAAAGTCGATTCCAAACCGAAGGATCACATGGGTCCGTTCATCATGAATCCGGAGGGCGTCGGCCGGATCTTCGGACCGCTCGCGGCCTTCGCCGACGGGCCGTTC
This sequence comes from Candidatus Sulfotelmatobacter sp., assembly GCA_035487095.1. GTDB lineage: Bacteria > Acidobacteriota > Terriglobia > Acidiferrales > UBA7541 > Acidiferrum. Next base: position 8,833 of record DATHMM010000054.1, on the reverse strand, counting down.
CCGGAATTCTACGAACCCACGGAAAGCCCCATCGACAATCCGTTGCATCCACAGCAGACACATAATCCTGTGGTCAAGCGCTTCAAAACTCCAGACGATAAATATTCCACGCCGCAGGACGGTTACACCGTTGTCTGCACCACCTATCGTATGACCGAGCATTACCACTACTGGACGAAAAATAATCCGATGAACGTTCAGCTCATACCCGAACCGTTCATCGAAATCCCCGCCGAACTGGCAAACGACATCGGCGTCCACGGCGGCGAAAAAATAAAAGTCTCCAGCATCCGCGGCACATATATCGCGAATGCTATGGTCACCAAACGCATCAAACCGATGATGATCGACGGCAAAAAGGTCTACCAGATCGGCTTCCAGATCCATCAGGGATTTCGGGGAATCGTCGAGGACGAAGGCAGGGACGCGAGAACCATTGCGAACCTTATTACGCCGACGGTCTATGATCCCAACGCCTACACACCGGAATTCAAGGGCTTCCTGGTGAAGGTCGAGAAAGCGTAGGGGAATCCATATGAGCCAAGAGACACTACGCATTCAGAAAATTTCCGGCCACGCGGGCACTGTCCCCGGCGAAGACACCCAGCGGGGATTCACCGTCTGCAAACTGATTGACACCACCACCTGCATCGGCTGCAAGGCCTGCGAAGTGGCTTGCGTCGAATGGAACGACATGCCGTTCACGCAGACCACCTTCGACAACACTTACCAGACCATGCCGGACACCCGGTGGAACTACTGGAACCTGATCCTCTTCAACGAGCACGAACGCGAAGATGGCTCCCTGCAATGGCTGATGCGCAAGCACCAGTGCATGCACTGCGCCGAGCCGGGCTGCCTGGAGGCTTGCCCCGCCGACGGCGCTATCGTGCAGTACACCAACGGCGTGGTCGACTTCCAGCAGGCCAACTGCATCGGCTGCGGCTACTGCGTCACCGGCTGCCCGTTCAACATTCCGAAGTTCAACAGCGTCACCAAGCGCATGTACAAGTGCTCTCTCTGCACGGACCGCGTCAGCCAGGGGCTTGAACCTGCCTGCATCAAGTCCTGCCCAACGGGCTGCCTGCACTTTGGCACCAAGGAAGACATGAAGTTCCTTGCCGAGGGCCGCGCCAAACAGCTTCGCGATCACTTCGGCTACGAAAACGCCGGCGTATACGATCCCCCGGGCGTCGGCGGCACCGGCGTGATTTACGTCCTGCACGACGCGACCAAGCCGGAACTCTATGGCGGCCTGCCGAGCAATCCGACGATTCCGCTGGCGGTCAAGTTCTGGAAGCACCCGCTGAAATGGCTGGGCAACATCGCTCTCGTTGGCGGCCTGGTCGGGTTGTTCGCTCATTATTTGAGGTTCGGGCCGAAGGCGCATGACGAGTCCGACGTCGCATCGAAGGAAGGAGATTAGCCGTGAGCCATCAGGAACAGTTGCTACCTCACGACCGTGTGCTCCGCTACGAATTTAATGAGCGTATGAATCACTGGGTCGCTGCCGGCTCGTTCATTTATTTGATGCTGACGGGTCTCGCGTTCTGGTCCCCTTGGCTTTTCTGGATCGCCTCGGCCCTTGGCGGCGCGGAACTCTCGCGGATGCTGCATCCGTGGGTCGGTCTGGTCTTTTTCGTGGCGGTTTGCTACATGTACGCCTTGTGGTCGAGCCAGATGAAACATGAACCTGTGGACACTGAGTGGTGGAAGTCGCTCCCCCACTATATCCAGAACCAGGATGACAAAATGCCCCCGGCGGGCCGTTACAACGCGGGCCAAAAGCTCCTCTTCTGGAGCTTCTTCCTCGGCGGAGTTCTACTCCTTGCCTCGGGGCTGGTGCTGTGGTTCACCGAGTCTCTCCCTTGGAGTTTGCGTTGGGTGCGCTATATCTCCGTCGTCGTGCACGCGGGAACGGCGTTGTTGCTGATCGGAAATTTCATGATTCACATCTACATGGGCGTCTTCGCCGAACGCGGCGCGTTTGGCAGCGTCATTCGCGGAGACGTTTCGCTGGCGTTCGCCAAGCGCTATCATCCGGGATGGTATAAAGAGATCGTCGCCAATTCCCAACGCCCGAAATGACCATCCTCGCGGCCGGGAAAGTAAACTACCGCGCGCGGATTGAGAGAGCCGCTCTCCTGGCCGAGCGCCATGAGTTCGCCCGCGAAATTCTCTCCTTCTATGGCTCCATCCTGAAATTTCAGAGCGCATTTTATGAAGCTCTTCCTAAGTCGTGGGGAAAGAGGTCCGTGGTTCCTCCGAACGGCGATCTGCGTTCCGACCTTAATCTTCCAGTGCTACTGGAACCCTTCGCCGAATTTCTCAAGATGATTGAAGCGCATGCCCCGCAAGCCGTTGTCGAAGAGGCCCGCAAATTAAAATCAAAGGGCGCGGCCCGCCAGGCGGAAATCCTCCAGGAATTCTGGAAGACGGGCATGTTGGAGACGCACCTGCCGGTCGCCGGCCCTTCGGACGTCCCGCTGCCGGATCCCTTTGAGGATTTTTTTGCGCGCGCCGTTCTGCAGCCCTACGCGGAGTTCGTCACCGGCGCGATGCTGCCGCCCGCTCCGCTGATGACGGTGTGCCGCTGCCCGCGCTGCAATGCCCTGCCCCTGTTCGGCGTGCTACGCCCGGAAGGCGACAGCGGCAAGCGATTTCTCGTGTGCTCCTTCTGCTCTCTCGAATGGGAGTTCCGGCGAATCCTCTGCGCCAATTGCGGAGAGGCAGCGGAGCCGAAACTCCCCGTTTTCGTTGCCGAGCAAATTCCGCACATTCGAGTCGAAAGCTGCGAAACCTGTAAGCACTATCTGCGCACCATCGACCTCACCAAAGACGGCCACGCCATCCCCGTGGTAGACGACTTGGCCGCTGTGCCGTTAAGCTTATGGGCCGAGGAACACGGCTATACCCGCATTCAAGGGAACCTCCTGGGGACATAGCCCTCTTCGACGCTCGACCAAAGACAAACTGAAAAACGAAATGGAGCGGGTATGAAACGTTTTGGTCTGCTCTTCTTGCTCGTCGTGTTGTGCGTTGTGGAATCGCAAGCGCAGTCGCAGAAAGCGGCGCCCCCGCCACTCACCGTGATTCGCGCCGGAACTCTGATTGACGGGCAAAGCGAGACGCCTCGAAAGAATCAGCTGATTTTCGTCCGCGGCAACCGCATCGAAAAGATCACAGAGGGTTCGGCGGCCATCCCCGCCGGCGCAACGTTAATCGATCTTTCGAACGCAACGGTTCTTCCCGGCCTGATCGATTCCCACACCCATCTTTTCCTTTGGGGCGAAGATCCCGCCAAGGGCGGTTACGACGCGAACATTTTGAAAGCGGGAATCGCCTTGCGGGCCGCGCGCGCCACCTACGCCGCGAAGCGCTCGCTCGAGCAAGGCTTTACTACCGTGCGCGACGTGGAGACGGAAGGCGCGGGCTACGGCGACATCGGGCTCAAGCAGGCCATCGAAGAAGGCACCATCCCCGGCCCGCGCATCTTTGGCGCAACGCGCGGGATTTCCACCACCGGCGGCTACAACCTGGAAGGCTATGCCCCCGAACTCGTCATGCCCAAGGGAGTCCAGATTGTGGACGGCCCCGTGGAGGCCCGTAAGGCCGCGCGGGAGCAACTCGACCACGGAGCGGACTGGCTGAAGGTATACATGACGCACCGCTCGTGGGTGGATAAGCAAGGTCATCTGATCTCGCAACCAACGTTGACCGTCGAAGAATTGCGGGCGATTGTTGACGAGGCGCACGGATGGGGAAAGAAAGTGGCGTGCCACGCTTACAACGGCGAAGGCCTTCAACGCGGCCTCGATGGCGGCTGTGACTCCATCGAGCACGGCCTGGACATTACCGACGCGCAAATCGCTCAGATGGCCCGGCAAGGCACTTGGTATTGCCCCACGCTCGGAGTTTATTACACGGATTGGGCGCCCGCGGACACGCCGGAGGGACAGCGCGATCGCGCGCGCGCCAATTTACACGAGGCGAGTTTCCGGAAAGCGCTCAAGGCCAACCTGAAAATTGTTTTCGGCACGGATATCGGCGGCATCCCCTGGCAGGAGCCCATCGCCGAGGAATTCAAGTGGATGGTGAAATTCGGGATGACGCCCGCGGCCGCGATTCAGGCCGCCACTTCGCGCCCGGCCGAAATGCTGGGCAGCAAGGGAGAAATCGGCGTGGTGGCTGAAGGCGCGTATGCCGACATCATCGCGGTCGCCGCGGATCCGCTGAAGGACATCGGCGAACTGGAAAAAGTGAAGTTCGTGATGAAAGATGGCGCGGTGTTCAAGGACGAGCTTCACGCGGCGCCCTGCATCGCAACGGTGAAATGAGTCGACGGGTGGACGAATTATGAAAGGGGGGAATCGCGGCGGCTATCGCTTTTCGGAGAGCGCGCTCCACAGTTTGTGTAGAATGCCTTCGACAGTGGCGCCGTGGCCTTCATTTGCAGAAGTCCGCGAAGCAACACGCGATGAATTCTGAAGCGTAGACGGAAGATTGGACAGCGGTACGAACGCGGCAGAATGTTGCTCCCGGGTCGTCCCGTACATAATCCGCGCAAAGCTGAGGTTTGACATGATGCCTTCCCGCCGCGCACCTCGCGGCTATCCATTGATTGTGCATTCTTAGAGGCTTCCCGGCGCAAATGGGATGCGGCGTTCGCTGAGTTAATAACTGGCCGAAAGGTCAGGGGCTATTACAGAAATCAGAGACGGAGGAGAAACCATGGCAGAACAAAATTTTGCCAATCACGTGCGTTGGGTGCCGGGCTACCACTTCTTCGTGACGCCCGTAATGGCTTTGAATTTCGGCTGGTCCATCTACCGTTGGAAGGTCGCGGGCTTTTCGTTGGACGGCTTTATCGGCGTGCTCGTCGCGGCAGCGTTGATCGGGCTGGCGCTATACGCCCGCTTGTTCGCCCTGACAGTGCAAAACCGCGTCATTCGCCTGGAAGAACGCATGCGCCTGGAGAGATTGTTGCCGCAAGATTTGAAGCCCCGGATCCCGGAATTCACCAGCGGTCAACTGGTTGCCATGCGCTTTGCCAGCGACGCGGAACTTCCTACGCTCGCCCGGAAAGTGATGACGGAAAATATCCAGTCGGTCAAAGCCATCAAGCAGCTGGTCCAGGACTGGCGAGCCGATTACCTGCGGGCGTAAACGCCTTACGTCAGAGAATACTCGTAACCACGCCGCCTTCGGCCCGGATCGCGGCCCCGTTGATCACCGAGCCGTGGGCGCTCGCAAGGAACGCCACAACCGCGCCGATCTCCTCGGGCGTTTCGAAACGCTTCAATAGCGAGCTCGGGCGGACGTTCACGAAAAACTGCTTCTCAAATTCCGCTTCGCTGATGCCCTGCTGGCGCGCAAAATCCTTGACGAACGTTCCTACGCCCTCGGAAGCGGTCGGCCCAACAAGCACGGAATTTGCCGTTACGCCGGTGCCGGCCAGGGTTTGCGCCACGCCGCGCGCGATGGAAACCTGCGCGGTTTTCGTCATCCCGTAGTGAATCATCTCCGAAGGAATTTGCTGCGCCGATTCGCTGGAAATAAAAATCACGCGACCCCAGTTCTTGCGCCGCATTCCGGGCAGATAGTGCCGCGTAAGGCGCACGCCGCTCAACACGTTCACTTCAAAAAATCGCAGCCAGTCGGCATCCAGAATCTCCGCAAATGGTTTCACTTCGAATATCCCAAGATTGTTGATCAGCACATCCGCTTCCGGCACTTGCCGCACGAATTTGGCCACACCTTCGGCGTTGCCGAGATCTGCAGCCACTCCGCGCACCTGTGCGCCTTTGTGTTGTTTCGAGATCGCGTCCACGGCGGCCGCCACTCGCTCTTCCGTGCGGCCGTTCACTACAACGTAAGCTCCCTCCGCCGCCAGACTGGAGGCGATTGCAAGCCCGATCCCCGCCGTGGAGCCGCTTACAACGGCAATCGTTCCTTTGAGTCCAAGATCCATCTGAGTTTCCTCTCAATCCAGCAGAAAACACACTTTTCCTTAGTTCCCGTTCTTGGATGTGGGATTCCATCGAAAGGATAAATAGATTATTGCGCGACGAATGCCCCTTCCAGCGAAACGCTTTCGCCGTCCGGATTTGTCAGCACCAGTTGTTGCGCGCCGGAAGAAAGTGCAGGCGTGGTGAGCGTCAAAGTATTCTTGTCCTTGAAAACGGCCGCCACGGTTTTCCCTCCCAACGTCACCGTTGTTCCCGATTGAAATCCGCTTCCACGGATCGTGAGACTCGCTCCACTCGCCGAAGGGCCTGCCGCAGGAGTGACCGTTCCAATCCCTAGCGGCACGCTAGAAAGTTGCATCACGGTCAGCCCCGAAGTCGTCAACGCAAAAAGCCGCTGGCCGTTTTCATCCACGGTCAGGAACGTCCCGTGCAACCCGTCTACATCGGTCGAAAGCATCGCAAACGGTTCCGGCAAATAAACGCGCAGGCGAAGGCGGCCGTTGTGCGCGTCGCGGATATCAACGCCGCCATGAATTCCCGTGGCCGGCGGAGCCGCGGGCGGCGCTCCATTCAGAAACGGTTCATAGAGCAGCGCGCCGGAAGGATGCAACGCCACACCTGGCACCGCCACGCGATTAGGAATCGTTTCAAGCTCCGTGGAAGTGGGTTGCGCCGCGAACGTCAGGTCGCTGCCGCGAATTTCCGTGGTGCTGCCCGAACGCATCGCGAACACCGTGCCATCGAAATTGGCGGTCAAATCGCTGGAAAAATCCTTCGCGGCGGAAACCGTGAACGAGTTCGGCGCCGATGCCGTCCACGACGCCACAGGTCCCCCCGGAGCGCTCCCAAACGCAAGATACACCGCGTCGCCGCCATGGTCTGCCTGCAACAGCGGCGCCCCCGTGATGGAAGTCACCTGCGGTTCCGGCGCCGGCTCGAACGTGGGAGGAAACGCCGTCAAGTTCATCTGCCCCAGGCAACTGTTGCACGCGTTGGCAGTGCCGCCTTCCCCGCTCAGCCCAACAAACACGCTTTGCGCGCTGGTGGCGGCAACGCGCGAAGGCCCGGAGTTCAGGTATCCCGCCACCCCGCCGACGAAAACATTCGAACCGTTGTTCGCGCCGCCATCCGGGTTGATCAGGTAAACGCTTTGCGCGCCAAAATCCGCCACGATCAGCTGCGTGTTGTCCGGCGTAAGCGCCATGCTGCGCAGGCCCGCGTCCGGCGGAGGTCCATTCGGCGGAGGCGACAGCGGACCGCGAAACACCTGAGCGTTCAGGTCGAAAACGTCCACGTGATCCGTGGCCGAAAGATAAAGCTGCTGCCGTCCCTGGTCGTAAAGAATAAATTTGTAGAGGCTGGGATTCGCGTACGTCTGCCTCGCGGTCAAATATTGAAACGATTTCGCAAGCGTAACAGTACCGGAAGTCGCGGTCAGCGAAATATCCACTTTGCCGGCCGTCCCTGCCGGAGTCGCCAGCGTGATACGTTCGAGTGGAAATGGATAAGTGCTGTCCAGCGATAGCGCCGAAGAAAAAGCAGGGAGCGCCTCCACCTTCTGCACCGTTGCAGCCTGCCCGCCGATATTCACCGTGATGCCTCCCGCGCTGTTGCCGAACCCATGTCCAATCAGGTAAACGGTGTCGCCGCCGGCCGTTGCTCCGGCGTTGGGAAGAATGGCGAGAACGCTTGGACCGTAACTGAAACCGTCGGGAGCCACGGCCGTCCAGCCGTTCGAAAAGTAAGCAGTCAGGTTCCCCGCTCCGCTGAAGGCGCTTGCCGGCGAACTCACCTGCAACTGCGAGCCACCCAAAACAGTCGCGGCTGCCGGAATTTGTAAGCCGAACCGAATCTGCGCCCCGGCTGGAAAATTCGATCCGCTGATTGACACTTGAGTCCCACCGACATTCGGCCCCTCCGTGGGCAAGGCCGCGGGCGTGCTGGCAAAAGACGGCGCAGGAAGAGGAAGCACGGCCGGCGAAGAAACATCGATCACGCCGATCCCGCGATTGCCGCGCCCCCAAGCAATTTGCGAATTATCCATCTCCTCGATGGCCGTCGGAATTCCCTGTGCCGCCAGATCGGAAACCTGCCCCAGTTTCTGCAGGCTGCCGGCGGCAAACGCCGTAATCACGCGGCCGTTGCCGAACGCCTCGGCAACATACAAGGTCTGGTCATCGTGCGAAAATACGATTCCCGCCGCATTTGTAGCCCCGTAGCTCCACAACAAATTCAACGACACGTCCAAAAGCGCGACGTTTGTCACGCCCGCCGAATTGATCAGCGCGGCGAACCTGCTTCCGTTGGAATTCACCGCAAGACCGCCGACATTGCCGCTGCCGATCACCTGCGGACTGCCCACAAGGTTGCCATTTCCATCGAACACCGTCGCTTCACCGCTTCCATCATTTGCGGCTGCCAGCAGTCGCGTCCTGTCTGCCGAACGCGCCATCACCCCGAGGCCATTTTGAAAAACGGCCGGCGCCAAAGAAGTAAGGTCCGTGGCGGTATTTGAAGCGGGATCCCAGAGAGCCAGCAGCGACTCGCTCGCAGCGGATTGCCTCAGCCGCAGCGCAACTTTTCCCCCGGCCAGCGGCAAAGCTTCCTCCGGGCGATTGAACACAATTCCCGGAATCGGCGAAAGCCCTGCCATCGGATAACGCGCGATCACCTCTAAACTGGCGGTGGAAACGGCGACCAGTTCCTCTGTAACCGTACCCACCCAAAGCGTTGCACCGTCTACAGACAAATCCACGCTCGACGCACCTGGAATATCGATCCCCGCCAGCAAGCCGGGATTCGCATCCGCATAAACCTCCACGCGATTCATCGCCGGGTTGGCCACGAAGAAGCGCTTCCCGGCT
>DATHMM010000053.1:0-9087 GCA_035487095.1 Candidatus Sulfotelmatobacter sp. | reverse complement strand
GATTCAGGGCCGCTCGGGTCCGCCACGCATTACCGCTGTACATGTCTGGTAGTCGGGCCAAAATCCATTGACCCGAACCCGGCTCACAGCCATTCTGAGTGCTCCACTAATACTGTCTCTGATTCATTGAAGAGTGGCGGGCAAGCTAAGTGAGCCGGAATCTTCAATCACCTTTCCATCTGTCTACCCCATTCGCCGGTACCTTGGATGAATTACAAGATTTCTCGACTGTTTTGTGACGCACAGCCAGACTTGTCCCTCTGCGGTCTTGAGCGCTTTGCCGACCTTTTCACCCAGAATCTTCACGGCCCGCGCACGAATATTCGAACACGTCAGACCGAGGATCGAAGAACTAAGACAAGCAGAAGAACCCTCTCGGCAGCTAGGATGGAGCTTTTGCGGCGGAGTTGAACGACCACGAACGGCGCTAGACGAACATCCAGCGTTCAGCCGTCTCGCGGATTCCTCGCGCTCAGGCCAGCAAGTTGGCCAGCACTTTATGTTGAATACCGCGGAAGGCTATTAGAAATTATGTTAGCGCGCTTGGAGCAAGTCTCGACGCAGGGTGCAGCTAGGGGGAATCTGGCGGAGAGGGGGGGATTCGAACCCCCGGTACAAGTTTTAGCTCGTACAACGGTTTAGCAAACCGCCGCCTTCAGCCTCTCGGCCACCTCTCCGTTTATAACCGTCCACCTCATAATAACTTACAACGCGTTTAGTGACAATTGCGAAGTCGACTGCTGCAATTTGGTGCCGACTGTCACCAAATTGACACCAAGCTTTTCTAGCTTCACTACCGCGCATGCTTCGAACCGATATTAGTCTGTGCGCCTATCGTATGGTTGCGCTCGCCGAAATTACTGTACGCGACTCTCTGCGTCGGAGGGCGGGAGCCTTCTCCCCTCCGACCCATTGCAAAAAGTGAGTCTCCGCCGATTCCGGTCACTATTTCTCCGGAACGTTGCCCTGCTCACCGGTCGCTTGAACCTGCCGAGCCCAAGCCGGGCTCGGTCGGGGATTCATGCATGCTAAGGATGCGCCAGTGGTTATCCGATCTGCGGCAGAGCATCATTCCCCGGCCCGCGGTGTGAACGGATGGAGAATCGATCGCGTACTCGTACAAGCTCCATACTACGTCGCCTACGGCTCTCTGGTCGCGCATCGTCAGTGAAAGATGGACGTGGGAGATCGTTTCAAAATATTTCTGCCGAAAATGATTTGTGGCCTCGTCGCGCCCGCGCAATTCTCCGCTTGGAGAGCTCAGCACAAAATCCAGATCGAAACAGGAAGCAAGTTTGTCCGCGTCCTTGTTATTAAACGCCTCGGAGCAGGAATGCACTGCTTTGTCCATGTCCGCAATCAGGGAAGCTTCAGCAGAACTTGTTGGCGCGATGCCGAGGCGCGCGACGCTGCGTTTCAGATCGAGTGTTACGCCAAACTGCTCCAGAAGATCCACGCCAAGAATGCCGTCCACCGTGCCGCCGCACGCCTTGGCGATGGCGCTTAAGTCGATTGCAGGAAGCTTTACGCCTTGCAGAATGTGATTGCCCAGGGAGAGCTCGCCGATCGACACTTCGCGCGCGTTGAGAGCGGTTGTTTCCTTCCAGGATTGGATTTGCACCGCCCGGTTGTGGCCCCGCGGAAATGACTTCTCATTAAGCAAAGACGTCGCAGCCGTATCGACCAGGAAGCGTTTTTCGACGTTGTCCGCGCGAAGAATTGCTATTGGCAGCCGGTCGCAACGTTGAAGAGGAATCTCATTTTCATTCGCCGGGGTCTGCGCTTGCGCCTGCCGGGCCGCTGGGATAAAGGTCAACCCTGCGATAACACCTGCGGTCAAACACAGAAAGATTCGCATCACTCCCTCGATTGCACGGGTCCTGTGGCCTGGTCGATCCGCTTCAGAATCGCACCGCGGACCAAGCGAAACGCGCTTTGATCCCGGAACAGCCGCGAGCTCCAGTTCGCGCCCATCGCCAGCGCCTGGATTTCGAACGCCAGCAGGCGCACGTCCACTTCCTTCTTGAGTTCGCCGGCCAGTTGCGCGTCTCGGGCCGCGTGCTCCAGATTCCCCAGCCACTTTTTCATCAATTCAACGATCTGATCGCGGACGCGCCCCGGCCGGTCGTCAAATTCCAGCGACGCCGCGGAAAAAAAACAGCCACCGGGAAAAACCTTCTCCTCGCCGTACGTTAGCCAGTTCTCGCAGAGAGCGCGAAGACGCTTTAGCCCGTGGAGTTCGTACGCCGGGCGGACTACCCTCTCCACAAAAATATCGCGCGCTTCATCAACCACCGCGCATTGCAGATCTTCCTTGGAACCAAAGTGGGCGAAAAGCCCGCTCTTGCTGATTTGCAGCGTGGAAGCCAGTTTCCCGATCGTCAATCCCTCAAGCCCCTCCAGAGAGGCAAGGTTGACCGCCTTTCGCAGAATGGCGCGGCGAGTCTTCAGCCCACGGGGGCGTCTCGCGGGAGCTTTGATCTCGCGGCGAGTGCGATGGCTGTGCGGTGCGGTAGCTTTCGGCCGTTGTCGTTCAGTCTTCATATTCGCGACACATAATAGCACGACCGTTCGTTTTATTACAAAGAATTTTTAACCGCGGGCTCCAGCGCGAAAAGAGCGCTCCCGCCGCGCTGGGCAGGGCCGCCCTGAGCCTTTGCAAAGGCTTTCCGGACCGTTCATCCGCTCTTTTCCGCTGGACGCCGCGTCCCACCCCGTAAACACGATAGTCACCCACAGATAAAGGTGACTATCGCCGCGGGGATTGGATATAATCCCGCCATCATGCCGAACCAGGAAACGCTGTACCACGTGGCTAATCGGGTCGCCACCATTACGCTCAGCCGGCCCGACAAGCTGAACGCCTGGACAGCCGTGATGGAAGGCGAAGTCCGCGCGGCGATGCAGGAAGCGGAATCGGACGACAACGTTCGCGTGATTGTCCTAACGGGTGCCGGGCGCGGGTTCTGCGCGGGCGCCGACGTGTCGCTCTTGAGCACCGTCGCTGAAAAAGGGCTTGATGAAGCCAGCCGGGCGCAAGCAGTGCAAGCAGTTACCGGAAACCTCAAGGATGTGCGGCCTGATTTTCAAAAGAAATATTCCTATTTCCCCGCGATTACCAAGCCAGTGATTGCCGGCATTAACGGGCCAGTTGTGGGTTTGGGTCTGGTGATCGCTTTGTACTGTGATTTGCGGTTAGCGGCCGATGGTGCCCGGTTCGGCACGGCATTCGCGCAGCGCGGACTGATTGCCGAGTACGGCATGGCGTGGATGCTGCCGCGACTGGTGGGACACTCCAATGCGCTGGACCTGCTTTTTACCGCCCGAATGATCGATGCCGCGGAAGCCTTGAGAATGGGACTGGTGAACCAGATCTATCCGCCGGAAGCGTTCTTGGAAAGCGTGCAGAAATATGCGATGAATCTCGCCTCCAGCGTCAGCCCCAGGTCTCTGCGGGTGATCAAGCGACAGGTGTATGACGCGATGTTCCAGACGCTCGCCGAAGCGTTTGAGAGTTCCGAGCGGGAAATGCTGGCCAGCCTGAAGTCCGAGGATTTCAAGGAAGGCGTGGCGCACTTTGTAGAAAAGCGGGCCGCGGCTTTCACCGGCAGATAAGGATGTTGCTGTGAACTTCGAATTCAGCGGCAAAGTGAAGGAGCTTCAACGACGGCTACAAGCCTTTTTGGACGAGCACATCTATCCAAACGAGCAGCGCTTCCACGACGAAATCGAGCGGAATCGGTGGTTGCCCACAAGGATAGTTGAAGAACTCAAGCCAAAGGCCCGTGCCGCCGGGCTGTGGAATCTTTTCTTGCCGCAAAGCGAGCATGGCGCGGGGCTGACAAATCTGGAGTACGCCCCGCTCTGCGAGATGATGGGGCGCAGCGAGATGGGACCCGAAGTTTTCAATTGCTCAGCGCCGGACACCGGCAATATGGAAGTGCTTGCCCGCTATGGCACGCCGGAACAGCAGGAACGCTGGCTCAAACCGTTGCTTGCGGGCGAAATCCGGTCGTGTTTCGCGATGACGGAGCCGGCCGTGGCGTCATCCGATGCGACAAACATCGAAGCAAGGATCGTTCGCGAGGGCGACTACTACATTATCAATGGGCGAAAGTGGTGGACCTCGGGCGCGGGCGACCCACGCTGCAAGATCGCTATCTTCATGGGCAAAACGGATCCGTCGGCACCTGCTCACAAACAACAGTCGATGATCCTAGTGCCGCTGGACACTCCCGGAGTGAAAATCGAGCGCATGATGAAAGTGTTTGGGTACGACCACGCCCCACACGGCCACGGCGAACTCACCTTCGAAAACGCCCGCGTTCCAGGCTCAAATATCCTGCTGGGCGAAGGGTGCGGCTTTGAGATCGCACAAGGGCGGCTGGGGCCGGGACGAATTCACCACTGCATGCGGTGCATCGGCGTGGCGGAGCGTGCGCTGGAAACGATGTGCAAGCGCGTGCAAGCGCGCACAGCTTTCGGAAAATCGCTGGCCGAACAAGGCACGATTCGCGCAGCTATCGCGGAGTCTCGCATGGAGATTGAACAGGCGCGTCTACTGACACTGAAAGCCGCACACATGATGGACACCGTTGGCAACAAAGCGGCGCGGGCGGAAATCGCGATGATTAAGGTGGTCGCGCCCAACGTCGCTCTCCGAGTGCTGGATCGTGCGATTCAAGCACACGGGGGCGCGGGCGTCTCGCAGGACACTTTCCTTGCCGGCGCGTGGGCGAGCGTGCGTACGCTGCGAATTGCCGATGGACCGGATGAAGTGCACCTGGAATCGATTGCGAAGTGGGAACTGGCTAAAGGCAAGAAATCGGCGAGCGCCTCGGTTTCGCCCTGATCGCGAGAGCGCCCGTGCCAATGCCGCGACCCTCCTTGGGAGAAATCCATGCCTCCGTTTCTTATCACCGATCCGCAATCCCTGAACGAATTCGTCGGCCGGGAATTCCCGGTCACGGAATGGTTCCCTGTTTCCCAGGAACGCATCACACTCTTCGCGAAGGCTACCGAAGACCGGCAATGGATCCATCTCGACCGGGAAAAGGCGAGCAAAGAATCTCCGTATGGCACGACGATCGCGCATGGATTTCTTACGCTTTCTTTGATCAGCCATTTTCTTAAATCGGCGATTCTGATCCAAAGCGGTGTGCGGCTGGCAGTCAACTACGGGCTAAACCGCGTGCGCTTCCCCGCCGCCGTCCGTGCTGAATCCAGAATCCGTGCCCGTGTCGCGTTGCTGGCCCTGAAGAAACTTCCTGACTCACTGGAAGCTACATTTAATGTGACGATCGATTGTGAAGGATCCGAGAAGCCGGCTTGTGTTGCGGAGTGGATCGTCCGCTACTACACGTGAGGCGCTAGATTTGCCCGCTCTGCGCTCCGTGCAATGAAGCGCGCAGGAGCATCTGGATCGTGTCGGGCATGGACGCAAAGCGTTCGTCTTTGGTCAGGCCCTGATGATAGCGATAATAGATTTGCTGCACGATCACGGCAAGTTTGAAACGCGCGAACGTCAGATAAAATGCAATATAGGAAAGATCAGTGCCGGTTTTCTGTGCGTAAATGTTTACGATTTCCGCTCGCGTCAAGCTGCCGGGAACGTTTGTGGGACCCCAGCGGTTTGTTTGTAGTTCCTCCGGATCCGTTGCGTCGATCCAATAGGCCAGTGTGGTGCCAAGATCGGTGAGCGGGTCGCCAATCGTGCACATCTCCCAATCGAGGACGCCTACAATTTTGGTGATGTCGTTCGAATCGAGCACCACGTTGTCGTATTTATAGTCGTTGTGGATCAGCGAAATGTCGCTCGCGGCCGGCATATGCTGTTGCATCCAAGCGGTGATTTTCTCCACTTCCGGATAATTGTGAGTTTTCGAGCCGTGATAGCGCTCCGTCCACCCGCGGACCTGCCTCTCCAGATACCCTTCGGGTTTACCCAGATCGGCAAGGCCTACTGCCGCATAGTCCAACTGATGAAGGCGAATGAGATTATCAACAAAGGACTCACTGAGTCGCCGAGCTTTTTCCGGGGGAAGCTCCAAACCCCGCGGCAACTGCTTTCGAACGATCACACCGTGTATCGGATTCATCAGGTAGAACGGCGCGCCGATCACGGATTCGTCGTCGGAATAATGGAGCACTTGAGGAGCCGGAGCATAAGCGGAGTGGAGCTTGGAAAGCACACGATATTCGCGGCTCATGTCGTGTGCGGATTTGACCTTGCTGCCGAACGGTGGCCGCCGTAGCACAATCTCCCTCGCGCCAAGGTTGAGTGAGTACGTCAAGTTGGAATGGCCGCTGGGGAATTGGCGGACCAGGAGTTCGCCAGCCTCGTTAGGAAACTGCCGCCGCAGATACGGTTCAAGCCTGTCTAGGTCAAGTTCTTCGCCGGGTCGAATGGGCGCGGGATGGTCGAGCAAGTCGCTCATCAGAAGGCCTCCTCAGCGGTGGCTCAACATCGCGGCATCGCAAAGATGCGGATGACTATTGAAACTGCTTAGCGTAAATCGCTCCCCGGAATATAGAAACTCGCTCCAGGATGAGTTCCGCGACATCCAGCTCACACTTAGTGTCTTTTCCGCGGACAGTTGCAGCGCGCGCTGCATGGCCACCGCGACAGGTCCACCGGAAGTGAAAATCACCGCCTTTTCTCCACGGCTGCCGGCGGAGAGAAACTTGGTAAGGCCCGAGTTCACTCGATCACAGAACTCCGGCCAGGTCTCCACGCCCGGCGGCGATATTGTTCCGCGAACCCATTTGCCAATCACGGCCTCGAATAACTTTTGGGAAGCGGCGCGCCGTTCGGTGTACACAAACGCCGATTGAAGCGCGGAGTGGAGATCGCGAATGTTTTGGTCGCTCTCGAGCAATTCGGGCAGGCTGCGTTCCAGAACTGCCTCTCCTTGATATTCGTCGAACTCACTTAGCTCCAGCGGGTCGGGAAACTGTATGTCAGTTTTCCGGTACTCAGCGCTCACCAGCAGGAGAGTGTCTTTTTGCCGCGTGCACGGCCCTGTACAGGCGCGGTTGAAACCGAATTTTTGACGCGCCCAATATTCGCCAAGAAGACGCGCCTGCGCTTCGCCCAGTTTTGAGAGCTTGTCGTAATTTGGCTCGAGGTACGAAGCCTGCGCATGACGGACGAGATAGACGACGCCCATTTCCGACTGGTCCCCTCCGTCAAATGTTCAACTACACGAAGCGCCATGACGCTAAGCGGTTGCGCCCTGTTCTCTGCCAAATTCAGCAAACGTCTTGCCTTGCTCGGCCAGTTGCTTCAGCAGCGGCGCGGGCTGCCAGATTTCGCCGTGCTGGCGCTGGAATTCGGTGATGCGCTCGCAAACGTGTTTCAGTCCCACCGTGTCGGCATACCACATCGGTCCGCCGCGATACGCGGGGAAGCCGTAGCCGTAGATATAAATAATGTCGATATCGGAAGCGCGCAGAGCGATGCCCTCTTCCAGAATGCGCGCGCCTTCGTTGACCAGGGCGTACAAGCAGCGGTCGGTGATTTCGTCGGCAGAGATTTTCCGTTGCGCGATTCCGGCATCTCCGACCCATTTCGCGATGAGTTCGCCGACGACTGGGTCCGGGGTAGCGCGCCGCTGCTCGTCATATTTGTACCAGCCCGCGCCGCTCTTCTGGCCGTAGCGTCCGAGTTCACAAAGGTGGTCTTCGGTGAACGGCTGGCGAATCCCTGGCGTTTCCAGATGGCGATATTCCTTGCGAATGCGCCAGCCGACATCGAGCCCCGCAAGGTCACCTGTGGCGAGCGGGCCCATTGCCATGCCGAAATCGGAAAGCGCCTGATCGACGGCTTCGACGCTCGCTCCTTCTTCGACAAGGAATTGAGCTTCGCGGCGGTACGGGCCGAACATGCGATTGCCGACAAATCCCCGGCAGTTGCCGACGAGCACGCCGACCTTCCCCAGCGTTTTCGAAAGCTGTATGCACGTGGCGACCACTTCCTTGGAAGAAGCCTTGCCCCTGACGATTTCCAGCAGCCGCATAACGTTCGCGGGGCTGAAAAAATGCGTGCCGATGACGGATTCCGGCCGTGAAGTCGCCGAAGCGATCTCGTCGACGCTTAAGGTTGACGTATTGCTCGCAAGGATGGCGCCTGGTTTGCACACGCGGTCCAATTCCTTGAACACTTCCTTCTTCAGAGCCATGCCTTCGAAAACGGCTTCGATCACCAGGTCTACATTCGAGAAAGCGTCATAGGCCAGCGTCGGAGTGATGCGCTTCAAGCGCTCTCCAGCCATCTGCTCTGAAAAACGTCCGCGCTTCACGGAGTTTGCATAATTCGCACGGATGGTGGCAAGCCCCCGATCGAGCGCGGCCTGGTCCGCCTCTTTCAGAAGCACTGGAATCCCAGCATTGGCAAGCACCATGGCGATGCCGCCGCCCATCGTGCCTGCGCCGACAACGGCGGCGGATTGAATCGGAATAACGCTGGTCTGCTTCGGAATGTCTGGAATCTTGGCGACTTCTCGCTCGCTGAAGAAAACATGAATCAGCGATTTGGATTGTTCGGAAAACAGGCACTCAATGAACAGCTTTTGCTCCGCCGCGCATCCTTCTTCAAACGGCATTTTCGTGGCAACTTCCACGGCATCAATGGCCCTGGTGGGAGCCAGCAGGCCCCGATGTTTCTTTCCGGCCGCTTCCCGCGCGGCGGAAAAGATCACGGCATTTTCCGCCGCATTTCCCAGCTTTTCGTTGCGCTCTCGTGTCTTGGGCGCAGGCCTGCCTGCCACCTCACGAGCAAACGTAAGCGCTCCGGCGAGAAGGTCGCCCTCGATGATGCGATTAACGATGCCTAACTTCAGTGCCTCTTCCGCATTAATCGGATTGCCGCTCACGCACATCTCGACGGCTTTCGCCACGCCCGCAAGCCTCGGCAGACGTTGCGTGCCCGCCGCACCGGGAATCAGCCCGAGCTTCACTTCGGGTTGGCCGAACTGTGCGGTGGCGAGAGCGACGCGATAGTGTCCGGCCATCGCCAACTCCATCCCCCCGCCAAATGCGGTTCCGTGAATCGCGACAATCACGGGCTTAGCACTGTCCTCAATTTTC
>DATHMM010000052.1:0-5708 GCA_035487095.1 Candidatus Sulfotelmatobacter sp. | reverse complement strand
TGCTATCTTAAGGGTGCGCCACCCGCCAAGCGGGATTTTTGGAAACGATAAAGGACCATGTTGCGGTGCTGTTGGCTCGCAACGAGAAGGTGGTGAGGCCATGCTGAGAAAGCTCGTTGTGATCCCCGTGTTGATCGCTGGGGTCACATACATGCAAACGGCACAGAAGAAACCCGGACCAAAGCCGTTTCTGGTGGAGTCGCAAGCGGTCTACTACCAGAGTTGGGAAGAGGGCGAGAAGAAAACCTGCAACACGTACAGCGCGGTTCGCGTTCTTTCCTGCGATGAAACGACTGATTGGGCCGGGTCATTTGTCCAACTCCTGAAAAACTGCGCGGAAGGGTGCCCGCAGAGTTCAACGCACGCGGAGCGTGTGTATGCGGTTTTGAAACTCGAAGAGGGGCGCGCGAAAAAATTTGACGCCGTGTTCTCGAAAAACCCTTGGCCAACTCTAACCCCGCTCAAACAGTGGGAAAATGACGTTAATCGTAGCCCGGATATTCCGCGCGAAAACTGGGAGTGCAAAAAACTTTCAGGCAAGGTGACTTGCAAGTTAGAGGATTAGGTTTTTTCGGGTGTTGTACCCAATGTGGGAACGTGAGCAGGTCGGTTCAACTAGGCAAATTTTCGGGCAATTGACTCGTCCAGGGAACCTGGGGCAGACGGGATGTTCAACAGAGTTTATTCTCTCTCAAAGAAAATGGGGAACTTCCCGTCTGTCCCCAATTTCCCCAATTTCCCCAATTTCCCCGACCGTTAATGTCCTTAAGAATCGGTCTCTTTGGGTGGTGCTGCCTTCGGTACAGCGAACTTTGTCGCCAGCGTGAGATACTCAATGAGCGCGATGAGGTGCTCCTGTTTTAGCTCACCCGTACCGCCTGTAAGCCTAACTTCCGCAGTAACATCCGGGCCGACGGGCACGGTTAGAGTTTGTGAAGGCGTGGTGTGATAGGCTGGCGCAGGCATACGCGAGGCGTAGGTCGGTGTCGGGGCTGTCGGTCGTAGGTCAAGTGTGGCACTATCAGACAGTTGCATGGCATCAGAAGGAATAATCTCAATTAGAGGCTTACTGTCAGGCTCACCTAGTTTAGCCACCTCCATTGTGTCCCTATATGCCTTGATAAACTGATTCGCCCCGGCCTCGGAGAAGTCCAGTTTGGTGATCAGGAAGGAGCGCATGGCATCGTCCGAAGCGTCCTGCATTGTCAGATACATTTGCTGGAACAGTTCTGGCTTGAGGGCGGCCTGCTGCATCGCCTTGGTCTCTTCCGTGTCGTTGGCGGGGTGAATAATGCGCAACGCAAGCTCGCTGACGCGCACGGTCTTGTCGTCGCTGTCAACCAGCCCAAACTTCTTCATTGCGCTCAAGGCGGTCCGGGAAGGCCCGGAAATGCCACTGTAGCCGATGGCCTTGGCCGCCACGTCTGCGGGGACGGCGGTTTTGCGTTCTTTCTGCCAGAGCAGCTTCACGCGCTGGTAGCTCTCCCTTAGACTGAGAGATGGATAGTTAGGACTGCGCATCTTAGCCATATGTATTAGTTAACCTCCTATAGCCTGAGGCTTATCCTAAGGACTATCCTCATACATGTCAAGCATGGACTATAGGCTATTAAGAACGCAAAGAGGCATTTTGCAGAGGGATGCCTGGTAACAGAAATCGATTCCCGTCCCGTTGCCCAATTTTCCCTCTTGATTTTTCGGGAAATCGGTTCATACTGACTCTACATCCAGCTGGATGCGAGAGGACGGTGAAATCGAAGTGGTTCAATCGCACAAAAGACTCGCCCCGGCACTGCGAGCGCACGAGGTTCCGAGCGCAGGGCCGATGGGAAACAAAAACGGCGCATGAGTTGTAGCTCACGCGCCGCGAAGTTACGTTGCCTCACTCACAATCTGCGAAGCAAAATCTACAGCACAATTCTAACACCAACGGGCCGGAGATCGTAAAGATTTCCGGCCCTTGTTTTTGTAATGAATAACCTGTCCCACTGCGTACTCAGTAGAAACTCTACGGTAGGATTTCTATGAACAGCGGGTCGCCCGGGTTAATGATTTGGAATCTGTTGACATGCAGGCCGCAGAGAGGATATCACTTCAACAATTCCCGTGGAAGTAGAGAGAGGCGGGGGTGGCCCAGGTTCCGAGGTTTGGTACCTGGGTCTTGGGGTGGCGGTTTCTTTCCGCGGAGTTTCCGATGCCGGCGGGACTCAAACGCCTTTATGGAAAGGGGCATCTTCATTTTATTACTTTCAGTTGTTACCGGCGGCTGCCGCTTTTGAAGACCGGGCGCGCGCGGGACGTCTTTGTAAAAGAACTCTCGAAGATTCGCGACGAAATGGGATTTCTTCTGAGCGGGTATGTGGTGATGCCGGAGCATGTGCATCTGCTGATCAGCGAGCCGAAGCAGGGGACGCCTTCGACGGTGCTTCAGAAACTGAAACTGCGCGTGGCGCGAAAGTTGGGGAAGCGGAAAAAGCGGCCGTGCGCGACGCAGTTGCGATTGCCGTTCGTGGAGACGGGAGACCCTTTGCGCGCGTTCTGGCAGGCGCGGTTTTACGATTTCAATGTGTACACCAGTGGGAAGAAGAAGGAAAAGTTGAATTACATGCATGCGAATCCGGTGAAGCGGGGTTTGGTGGAACACCCGAAGGATTGGAGGTGGAGCAGTTGGAATTTTTACTACGGAGGAGGTGCGGGGATGGTGAGGATAGATGTGCAGAAGTGAGAAGAGACAACTACCCCGAGAGGAGACGTCAGGAGAAGGAAAATCAACCCCAAGACCCGGGTACCAAACACCGGAACCCGGGGCACCCGCCGCAGGAAATCCGAGGAGTGTCCGAGGAGGACGGGGTGAACCCGCCCCCATCGGGGAGATTGAGGAAACGAGGCGGCAGCGTGGATTAGCTGGCCTTGCGTGCCAGGGTGGTGCTTGCCAGGGCTTCCTTGCCGATGCCGAGGACTACGCGGCCGTTGATCTGGCCCTTCTTCATGCGGCTGAAAACGTCGTTGATGGAATCTAGTGGCAAGGTTTCGATGGTGGCTTTCACTTTGCCTGCGGCGGCGAAGGCCAGCGATTCTTCGAGGTCCAGGCGAGTGCCGACGATGGAGCCGCGAATCGTGTTGCCGTTCAGAACCAGCTCGAAAATGGAAACGGGAAATTCTCCCGGGGGCAGGCCGTTGAGCACGCAGGTGCCGCCGCGGCGCAGCATGCCGAGGGCTTGCTTGAAGGCGATCGGAGAGACCGCCGTTACCAGGACGCCGTGGGCTCCGCCAATCTGTTTTTGAATTTCCGCGGCGGGATCCTGCGCCTTGGCATCAATCGTGATTTCGGCGCCAAGCTTGCGGGCCAGCGCCATCTTTTCCGGACCTAGGTCCACAGCGGCGACGTTGAGTCCCATGGCCTTCGCGTATTGGACGGCCACATGGCCCAGTCCGCCGACGCCGGAGATCACCACCCATTCGCCAGGCTTGGTGTCGGTCATTTTCAAACCCTTGTAGGTGGTCACGCCGGCGCAGAGGATGGGCGCGGCGTCCACAAAGGAGAGGTTCTTTGGCAGGCGTCCGAGGTAATCGGCTTGCCCCAGAGCGTATTGCGCGAAGCTGCCGTCCACGGAGTAACCGGAGTTATGCTGTTGCTTGCAGAGCGTTTCCCATCCGGCAAGACAGAATTCGCAGTGCCCGCAGGCGCTGTGCAGCCAGGCGATGCCGACGCGGTCGCCTTCCTTCAGGTGGGTGACACCCGGGCCGAGAGCGGCGACGATACCTGCTCCTTCGTGACCCGGTGTGAACGGTGGCGTGGGCTTGATGGGCCAATCGCCTTCGGCGGCGTGCAGGTCGGTGTGACAGACTCCCGTGGCCACGATCTCGACCAGCGCCTGGCCGGGCCCCGGCGTGGGGATGGGAACTTCCTTCACAACCAACGGTGCGCCAAATTTTTCAACAACTGCTGCTTTCATGGTTTTCACATTTGCCATTTCTAATCTCCTGTTCGACCCAATAGTGACGACTCTCGTCCCTGTGCCTACCGTTGTACGTGCCGCCGGCAAGCAGGTCTGTGACGGAGGTCACCATTACAAATTGGCTGGTTTTCGGGGTTCTGCGCAGGACTGCGCCCCAAACGCAAAGCCACCGCTTGTGGCCTCAGTGGGATTTTTATTTGTAAGGAGCTCGGTCGGGTGCGGGACCGCGCCGCCGGCGGGTGGGTGTATCGGAAGTGGACGCGTGCAGCGAATTGGGTTACTCTCTGAGGAATCCTCGCAATCTGGAAACGGACCCCGCCTGCAGATCCGATTTGCGAAATTCTCCACGCCAGGGAGTTCCACGCATGAAAAGGAAGACACCGCTCACTTTTGAGCAGGCAACGTTTAAAGCCGTTTCGTATGAGAGACAGAAGGAAAAGGCGAGCCGGCTAGTCGAGACGGCCTTCCGGAAATCCGGGCGACATTTCGAGCCTCTGCTGGCTTCATGGGAGAGCCTGCAAATATTTTTCCGGATGATCCGGGCATGGTCGGCCGGCAGGTACTGTGTGCCCACCAATTCGATTCTGACAATGATCGCAGGGGTTATCTATTTCTTGAGCACGTTTGATGCAATCCCCGATTTTATTCCTGTGATTGGATTCGCGGACGATGCAGGAGTGATCTTTTGTGTAGCCAAGGCGAATCTGACCGAAATCAGCAAATTCCGGAAATGGGAAATGGACAATTCCGCCTAGCGCGAATTTTCCGTTCGAGCGGCGCCCACCTTCATTGAATCGTTACCCAACTGCCCCCGGTGAGAGAAGGCCAAGCGGGGCACGATTTATCGTGCCCCTGCAAAGGCAGGAACGACCCAAGAGGGAGGGGCGAGCCCCTCCCCTACAAAGGAACGCGGATTAGTTGTTGATGTCGGATTTAGTATCGAGCTTGGCAAGCATGGGCTCGAGGAAGGGCTTGTTGGCGTCGGGAGCGCCGGCGATGGCCAGCTTCATTTCCTTGGAGGCGACGGCGTAATCGCCGGTGTGGGAGGCGAGGCGAGCTTGCGCCAGGTGGCTTAGCCAGTGGTTGGGATCGCGCTTGGCGACTTGGGGATAAATTTCAAAGGCGCGCTTGGCGTCGCCGGCGCGCTGCAGGCCGCGGGCGTAAACGTAAAGCTGCGTGGCGCTGGCTTTGGCGAGGGCGGCGGAGAGGGTCTTGGCGGCTTCGTCTTTCTTGCCCATGGCGTCGAGGATGCGGGATTTGGTTTCGAGATTCTCGAAGCGGTCTTCGTTCTGGATGGACGTGTCTTCCCACTTCAGCGCTTCTTCCAGGTTGTAGTTGTTGTCGAGGCACCAGTTCGCGGCTTCGTCGTAGCCGGCCCAGGTGAAGCCGCCAACGCTGCGCAACTGGTTGCGAATGCTCTTGAGGGTGACGGCTTTCACGTCGACGGAAACGCGGAAGGGCACGGCGACCTTTTCCCAGCGCATTGTGGCGAGGGCGGAATCGGGCTTCACGTCGTCGAAGGTGTAGGTGAGCGTATCGAAGTTTTGATCGGCGGTGGGCTTGACGGTGACGCGGAGGGCGTCTTCCTTTTCGTCATAGCTGAAGCTGCCCCAGGAGGTGGAGTTTTTGGATAAGATGATGGTCCACTGATCCTTGTCGGGGATCATGTGGAGGCCGTAGGTGCCGGCCGCGAGAGGCTTGCCTTCGATCATGACGTCATCGGAAAAGGCGATGGTGGTGTTTTCGTTT
>DATHMM010000051.1:0-70532 GCA_035487095.1 Candidatus Sulfotelmatobacter sp. | reverse complement strand
GGTTTCGGGAAGCACTACGAATCGCCGATCGACGGGCGGAGCCTGGGCCGGATCCCGATGATTGAGCTGGAGACCGCGCGAATGGCGGTGAAGTTCGCGAAGTCCGAGGCTGCCGGATGGGCGAAGACGGATTTGGACGAGCGGCGGAGGCGGGTGAACGAATGCCTGGCAGGATTGCAGAAGCAGAAGGAATTGATTGCGCTGCTCCTGATGTGGGAGATCGGGAAGCCCTACGCGCAGGCGTTGACGGATATTGAACGGTGCATCAGCGGCGTGGAATGGTACGTCGGAAACATTGAGAGCATGCTGGGGAAGCGTACGCCGCTGGGACTGATTTCGAATATCGCGTCGTGGAATTATCCGATGTCGGTGCTGATGCACGCGGTGCTGGTGCAGGCGCTGGCGGGGAACGCGACGATTTCGAAGACACCGACGGACGGCGGGCTGTACGCGCTGACGGTGGCGCACGCAGTGGCACGGAAGTGCGGGCTGCCGGTGTCGCTGGTGAGCGGGTCGGGCGGGCAGTTGAGCGAAGCGCTGGTGCGGAATGAGTTTGTGGATTGCCTGGCGTTCGTGGGCGGGAAGACGAACGGCGGGGTGATCGCGTCGTCGCTATATGACGAAAACAAGCGATACATGCTGGAGATGGAGGGAGTGAACACGTATGGCGTGTGGCAGTTTTCGGATTGGACCGGGCTGGGGCAACAGTTGAAGAAGGGATTCGATTACGGGAAGCAGCGGTGCACGGCGTATGTGCGCTACGTGGTGCAGCGGGAACTGTTTCCGCAATTTTTAGAGATGTATCTGCCGCTGCTCCGCGGGTTGCGTTACGGGAATCCGGTGATGGTCGAAAGCGAAACGGACCCGCTGCCGAAGCTGGATTTCGGGCCGCTGATCAACAGCAAGAAGGTGGAAGAGTTGCGGGTGTTATACGTGGAGGCGCTGGGAAAGGGCGCGATCAGTTTGTTTGAGGGCGGCGTGCAGGAGAGTATGATTTTTCCGAACCAGGATACGTCGGCATACGTGGGGCCGGCGGCGCTGCTGAATATTCCCAAGAATTGCCGACTCTATCACAGCGAACCGTTTGGGCCGCTGGATACGATTGTGGTGGTGGACCATATTGAGGAGCTGATTTCGGAGATGAATGTGTCGAACGGGGCGCTGGTGTCTTCGATTGCGTGTGATGACGGAAAGATTGCGCGGCGGGTGGCGGAGGAGTTGCGGGCGTTCAAGGTGGGGATTAATACGATCAAGTCGCGCGGGGACCGGGAAGAGGTGTTCGGCGGCGTGGGGCAATCGTGGAAGGGATGTTTTGTGGGTGGGCGGTACCTGGTGCTGGCGGTGACGGCGGGAGAGCCGGGGGAGAAGTTGTATGGGAATTTCCCGGACCATTCGCGGATGCCGGAGGAGTTGACGGTGAGGGCAGTGAGCGTTTCGGCCGCGCAAAAATAGGGCAGACGAGGATTGCGAGAGATTTTTGACGGGGGCGGAGGCGGGGAATATACTGCGCGGGAAGAGAGGTAACCGATCTGAAGATCGGCCAGATGGTGGTTGGACTTGGGTGGAGTGGAGGACGCCCTAAAAGCGGGAGCAGAGCTCCCGCACTCCAAAAAGAGCGACGCCTCGGACCCTTCGGCTACGCTCTCAGGGCAGGAGGCGGCCGCTACAAATGCAAGAGTGGCCGATCTGAAGTTCGGCCACTACGGGAGGGAAAGAAGGCGGCGTAAAGCCGCCCCTACATGGGGAAGAGCGGAGAGCGCTTGTGGGAGTGATTGACCAGCGGTTTGAGAAGAATGTGCTGATCAGCTCGGTGGACTATGTGTTCAACTGGGCGCGGAAAAGTTCGCTGTGGCCGCTGACGTTTGGGTTGGCTTGCTGCGCGATTGAGATGATTGCTTCGACGACGGCGCGGTTTGATATGGCGCGGTTTGGAGCGGAGGTGTTCCGGCCATCACCGCGGCAGGCGGATTTGATGATCGTGTCGGGGACAGTGACGCTGAAGATGGCGCAGGTGATTCAGCGAATCTGGCAGCAGATGTCGGACCCGAAGTGGTGCATTTCGATGGGGGCTTGCTCGAGCGTGGGCGGGCCGTTCAATACGTACTCGGTATTGCAGGGCGTGGATCGCGTGGTTCCGGTGGATGTGTATGTGGTGGGATGCCCACCGCGGCCGGAGGCGCTGTTTTACGCGCTTTTGAAATTGCAGGACAAGATTGACAATATGACTCTGGCGAAGAGGCCGACGGAAGTGCGGTTGCGGCCGGAGATGGCGGAAGAGTTCAAGAAGAGCGTGATGATTGCGCAGGTGGCGGAACCGCGATGACTGAAAATAGAAATTGGAAAAGAGGAAATGGAAAATGGGGGATCCCTTCGCGGGGGAAAATTGCTGGGATTTGCGGTCGGCGTTGGCGCGCGGGCTTGATCTAACACAGAGGGCACAGAGATAAGAACGCAGAGGGCACGGAGAGGAGCACAGGCAGGAGTGCCTGTGCCACCAGAGAGGTACGGAGACAATGGCGTTTGTTAGAACGGTGAAGGTGGGGGAAGTTCCGGCGGGGACGATTCGGGAGTTGCAGGTGGAGGGGAAGGCGGTGGCGGTGGCCAACGTCGGCGGGAAGATTTATGCGATCAACAATACTTGTTTGCATCGCGGAGGGCCGCTGGGACAGGGCCCGCTGGAGGGCAAAGTGGTGACTTGCCCGTGGCACGGGTGGCAATATGATGTTACGAATGGGAAGGTTGTCCAGAACCCCGCGGCGGCGGTGGATTGTTACCATGCCGAGGTGCGAGGCGAGGACATATTTATTGATTTAGGATGAGGTTAGCGGCAGGCCCTGAAAGCCGGCATCGAGCCTGTAATCGGAACAAAATCAGATGCTTGGCGTGAATTCTGAGGCGGTTGCCCGTGTTTTTTCGGGTTTTGCACACCGAGATAAGCCTATCCCGCACATTTTGTTTGGTTTTCCTTGTTCGACCGTGTATATTTTCCCCGGCTTTGGGTGAAGATGGCGACTGCGACTCCTCAGACACGACATTATTGGATATTCAGCACCGACCCGCACCACTACCACTGGGACACACTTTTCGTTAAGGGCAAAGAAATGTGGCACGGGGCGGGTTCGAAACCCGACGCTATCCGTGCGCTCAAGCAGGTGAAGCGCGGGGATCGCGTGCTGTGCTACCACTCCGCGCCGGAGCGTTCGCTCTATTCCATCGCTGAAGTAACGCGGGACCCGTATCCCGACCCGCACGATCACAAAGGGAAGAATCTGGTGGCGGACCTGCGGGCATTTGAGAAGCTGCCGCGGCCGGTGACCCTGGCGGAGATGCGGGGGAACTCCGCGCTGAGGAAAGCGAAGCTGCTGAAAAACGTGCGGCTGATAATTTCGCCGATCACGGAGGCAGAGTATCTGGAGCTTCTGAAGATGGCTGGGATTGTGGCTACGCCAGGCGTGCCGCTGCCGTGAAAAATCTTAGTGGAATTAATGATTCCGATTTAGCAAGTGGCGGATAAATTTCGAGAAAGCTCTCTTCAGGGGCTAAAGCCCATTCGATTGCTTCCTGCTACGCCGGGGCTGAAGCCCCGGCCTCCTAAGGAAGGCCCAAGAGCACAGCCAGGAATGGCTGTGCCACCAGGGCAGGAACGGCTATCTGAAGGAGGCTGCTACACGAGCTTAAATTGAAGGCCGCGCGTCCAAAGACTAGGGTTGTGCTCAAGGAAAAGCCAATGAAAATCAGATGGGACAGGCGGGTTGCACTGCAGGTGCTTCTGGCGGCGGCGGTGTGTGTTAGCGGTGCGAGCGCACAAGAATACCCCGTGGCGACGAAGACGCTGAAGAACGGGATGAAGATCCTGGTGCAGACAGACCACAACATTCCGAACGTGGCGCTGTACACGTTTTACAGGGTGGGATCGAGGAACGAGAGGCCGGGGACGACCGGACTGTCGCATTTTTTCGAGCATATGATGTTCAACGGCGCGAAGAAATATGGGCCGGGAGAGCTCGACAAGACGATGGAGAATAATGGGGGATCGAATAACGCATACACTACGCGGAACGTGACAGTGTATCAGGACTGGTTTCCGCGCTCGGCGCTGGAGCTGATTTTCGATATCGAATCGGACCGAATCCGCGATTTGAGTTTCGACCCGAAGAAAATCGAAAGCGAACGGGGCGTGGTGGCCAGCGAGCGGCGGAGCAGCGTGGACGGACAGAACGAGGGAGTGCTGGACGAGCAGCTTTGGGCGACCGCGTTTATCGCGCATCCCTACCAGTGGCCTGTGGTGGGGTGGATGAGCGATATCGAGCACTGGACGATGGAGGATTTGAAGCACCACTTTGAGATGGGCTATTCACCGAGCAACGCCACGATGGTGGTGGCCGGGGATGTGACGCCGGAAGAGGTGTTCGCTCTGGCGGAGAAATACCTGGAGCCGATTCCGTCGCACGCACCGCCGCCGCCGGTGACAACGATCGAGCCGGAGCAATTGGGGGAGAGGCGGCTGGTGGTGCGGAAGCCCGCGGAATTGCCACTGCTGATGATTGCGTACCATGTGCCGCAGACAAACAATCCGGATTTTTACGCGCTGAACGTGATGAGGTCGATTCTGTTCCAGGGAGAGAGTTCGCGGATGTACCAACGTCTGGTGGACAAGGACCAGATTGCACTGGATGTGGAATCGGAATCGGATAATGCATTTGACCCGACGCTGCTGTTGCTTCTGGCTCAGCCAAAGGAAGGCGTGGACCCGGCGGCGTGCGAGAAGGCGATTTATGAAGAAGTGGAGCGGCTGCAAAGCGCTCCGGTTTCGGACCGGGAACTGGAGAAGGCGAAGAATTTCCGGCTGGCGGAATTCTACCGGCAGGTGAGGACGATCAATGGGCGGGCAAATACGCTGGGGACGTATGAGGTGTTTTTCGGGGATTACCGGAAATTGTTTGACGCGGCGAAAAATTACAGCGCGGTGACGAAGGAAGATGTGCAGCGCGTGGCGAAGCAGTATTTCGGGGCGAACAACCGGACGGTGGCGACGCTGGTGCCGGAAAACGGGGAGAAGGGCAAGCCATGAGAATGCCAACGAAGAGGACGGTTGCCCTGGCCCTAGCGCTTGCGTGGTTGGCTGGGAGTCCCGTGGTACGGGCGCAGAAGTTGCAGATCCCGCCACATGAGAAGGTGGTGCTAAAGAACGGGTTGACGGTGCTACTGCTGGAAAAACATAGCGTGCCGATGGTGAGCGTCGCGGGAATCGTGAAGGCGGGCGGCCTGGCGGACCCGGTTGGGCAGGAAGGGCTGGCTTCGACGACGGCGGGATTGTTGCGGAAGGGCTCGAAGACGCGGACGGCACAACAGTTCGCGGGGGATATTGATTTTATTGGCGGGACTTTTGAGGCGGATGCGGGAGCAGATTATTCGAGTTTTGCCGCGGAATTTCTGTCGAAGGATATGGCGAAGGGGCTAGAGTTAGTCTCCGACGCGCTGCTGCATCCGACGTTTCCGCAGACGGAAGTGGACAAACTGCTGGCGCAGTCGGTGGATGGAGTGAAAGCAGCGAAGGACAGCGCGCGCGACGTGATTTTCGAGTATTACGAAGGATATTTGTTCAACGGGAAGGGCTACGGGAGGCCGACCGGCGGCGACGAAAATTCGCTGAAGAAAATTCAGCGTGATGCAATTGTGAAATTCTATGAGACGTACTACACGCCTGGAAATACGATCCTGGCCGTGGCGGGGGATTTTAATCCGGCGGAGATGAAGAAGAAGATTGAGGAGATTTTTGGGGCGTGGCCGGCGAAAGCGGCGCCCGCGGTGAAGGGAGAAGCCGCGAGCCCGGTGAAGGGCAAGAAACTGCTGGTGGTGAACAAGGCCGACGCGACACAGACTTATTTTGTGATCGGGAATGTGGGAGTTTCGGCGACGGATCCGGACCGGGTGGCGATCGAGGTGGTCAACACCGTGTTCGGCTCGCGATTTACGTCGATGCTGAACGAGGCCCTGAGAGTGGAATCGGGGTTGTCTTACGGCGCGACATCGTTCTTTTCGCTGCAGAAGGAGCCGGGACCGTTTGCGATGTTCAGCTTCACGAGGAATGAAACAACCGGGAAGGCGATCGAAATGGCGCTGGAGGTGCTGAAGAAACTGCATACGGACGGAATTACCGCCGGGCAGTTGAGTTCGGCGAAAAGCTACATCAAGGGGCAGTTTCCTCCGACGATTGAGACATCCGGCCAACTTGCGAGAGTGATTCTGCGGCATGAATTTCTGGGATTGGACGACAGCGAAGTGAACCAGTTCGAAGAGCGGATCGACGGGGTGACGCTGGAGACGGCCAAGCAGATCATTGCGAAGCATTTTCCACTGGAGAATTTGACGTTTGTGCTGGTGGGGAAGAGTTCGGAAATTACGCCGATGGTGAAGAGTTATGCGGAGAAGCAGGATGCGAAGGAGATTTCGGCGCCGGGATTTTGGGCGGGGATGAAATAAATACGACGGTGAAGGATTTGGGAAGGCAAAAAGCGGCCGCCCCGTAAATTCGTTCGGGACGGACAAGAAGTGCTCGTCCCGTAAATTCGTTCGGGATGGGCAAAAAGCGCCCGCCTCAGAAGGCGGCCGCTACAAGGGCACGAGGGAGGGGCGAGCCCCTCCCCTACAAAGGCATTTTGGCCACCTGAAGGTGGCCGCTACGGGGGATGAATGCGTAAATACATCGGGTGGATTGCGGCGGTGGGGTTGTTGATTTGCGCGAGTCTGGCTGGGGCGGCGGAATCGCCTTTGCTTTTGCAGCAGCCGACTATTTCGAAGAGTGAAGTGGTGTTCGTTTACGGCGGGTATCTGTGGAGCGTGCCGCGCGACGGCGGAGAGGCGCGGCAACTGACGACGGGAGGGCACGAAACGCATCCCGCGTTTTCGCCGGACGGAAAATGGATCGCGTTCACCGGGGAATATGACGGGAACGCCGACGTATATGTGATGGCGGCGGAAGGCGGGGCGCCGAAACGGTTGACGTGGCACCCGGGCGCGGATGTAGTTGTGGGCTGGACGCCGGATGGGAAGAAGATACTTTTCAATTCGGCGCGAGAGTCGTACGCAGATTTCGAGCGGCTGTATACGGTGGCTGCGGAAGGTGGAGTGCCGGAAGCGCTGCCAATGTGGAGGGCGGAGGGCGGTTCGTATTCGCCGGACGCGACGCACCTGGCGTACGTGCCGAACCTGAAGTGGCAGGCGGCTTGGAAGCGTTATCGCGGGGGACAGACGACGCCGATTTATATCGTGTCGCTGCGCGACCTGCAGCTTGTGAAGATACCGCGCGAGAATTCCAACGACTCGAATCCCGTATGGTTTGGCGACACGATTTATTTTCTTTCCGACCGCAATGGGCCGGTGAGCCTGTTTGCGTACGACACGAAGGCCAAGGCCGTAAAGCAAGCGATCGAAAACAAAGGGCTGGACCTGAAATCCGTTTCGGCGGGACCGGACGCGTTGGTGTACGAACAATTCGGCGGATTGTACGTGATGGATCCAAAGTTGGGCAGCGCCAAGCGTCTTGAGGTGCGGGTGGACGGCGACCTGCCGGCAACGCGGGCGCACTGGGTGAAAGCTGCAGACAAGATCGCGAACGCTGGAATTTCGCCGACCGGGCAGAGGGCGGTGTTTGAAGCGCGGGGGGAAATACTGACGGTGCCGGCTGAGAAGGGGAATTTCCGGAACCTGACGCGGACGACGGGAGCGGCGGAGCGCGATCCGGCGTGGTCTCCCGACGGGAAATGGATTGCGTTTTTCTCCGATGAGTCGGGGGAGTATGCATTGCACGTGGTGGATCAAAGCGGGCTGGGAGAAGTGAAGAAAATCAACCTGGGGAATCCGCCGTCGTATTTTTACAGCCCGGTGTGGTCACCCGACAGCAAAAAGATTGCGTACAACGACAAGCGATTGAACCGCTGGTACGTGGAGATTGAAAAGGGGAAACCGGTAAAAATTTCGACTGAGAAATTCGAGGATCCGGGAGGATTTCCGACGGGAAACTGGTCTCCCGACAGCAAGTGGATGGTTTACGACAAATACCTGGAGAACCATTTGCACGGAGTGTTTGTGTATTCGCTGGAGACGGGGAAAGAGACACAGATTACGGACGGGACGGCGGATTCGCGTTACCCGGTGTTCGACAAGGACGGCAAGACTTTATATTTCACAGCCAGCACGGACGTGGGATTGACGGCGGGATGGCTGGATCTTTCGAGTTTTCAGCACCCGTTGACGAGGAATGTTTATGGGGTTGTTTTGAAGAAGGGCGATCCGAATCCGATCGAGCCGCAAAGCGACGAGGAGAAGGTTGGCAAAGAGGAGAAGGGCAAGGAAGGCGAGAAGGACAAAGATCAGGACAAGGATAAGGATAAAGCGAAAGACAGTGGTAAGGACGCGGATAAGGAAAAAGGCAAGGAAGGCGAAAAGAAGACGGAAGTTCCCGCGGTCACGATTGATTTTGAGGGGATCGGGCAGCGAATCGTGGCGCTGCCGATCGGTGAAGCGAACTACGTGCAATTGGACGCCGGAAAAGCCGGGGTGTTGTTCCTCTCCGAAATCGTGGATGTTCCGCGTTTCGGCGAGCCGACACTGCTGACGGTCGCCAAGTTTGAACTGAAAACGAGGAAGACGGAGCCTTACACAACTGGCGTGAGCGATTTTATGGTTTCGGCCAATGGAGAAAAGGCGCTGTTCCGACAAGGGCCGCCGCCGAGTCCATCTTGGATCATCGCCGGCACAGGCGCAGCGCCGAAGGCGGGCGAGGGCGCGCTGAAGTTGGGTGACATGGAAGTTTATTCCGATCCACGCGCGGAGTGGGACCAGATGTACCGGGAAACATGGCGGATCCAGCGTGATTTCTTCTATGACCCCAATCATCATGGGCTGAATTTGCCAGCGGCCGAGAAGAAATACCGGGCTTATCTGGCGGGGGTTGGTGGCCGGGCGGATCTCAATTATTTATTTACCGAGATGCTTGGGGAAATCACCGTCGGGCACATGTTCATCAGCGGGGGAGACACGCCGAAAGCGAACCAGGTGAAAGGTGGTTTGCTTGGGGCGGATTACAAGGTGGAGAGCGGGCGATATCGATTCGCGCGGATTTTCAACGGGGAAAACTGGTATCCGAAGCTGCGGGCGCCGCTGACCCAGCCGGGGGTGGATGCAAAAGTCGGGGAGTACCTGATATCGGTGGAAGGGCGGGAGGTGCATCCGCCGGAGAGCGTTTACAGCTTCTTTGAAAATACAGCCGGCAAGCAGGTAAAGATCAAGATCGGGCCGAATCCCGACGGCAAGGACGCGAGGGCAGTGACCGTGATTCCGGTGGAAAGCGAATTTCCTCTGCGCAATCGCGCGTGGGAAGAAGACAACCGGCGGAAGGTGGATGAATTGAGCGGCGGGAAACTCGCTTACGTACACGTGCCGGACACGGCGGTGGGCGGGTGGACGAACTTCAACCGGTTCTATTTCGCGCAGGCGGAAAAGCTGGGAGCAGTTATCGACGAGCGTTACAACCACGGGGGAGAGATTGCCGACTACATCATCGACATGCTGAAGCGTCCGCTGAGGAATTGCGCGATTTCGCGGGAAGGGGAAAAGTTCTGCTCACCGCTGATGCAGATTTACGGGCCGAAGACGATGATCATTAACGAGATGTCGGGGTCGGGCGGGGACGCGCTTCCGTGGATGTTCCACCAGGATAAAGTGGGGCCACT
This sequence comes from Candidatus Sulfotelmatobacter sp., assembly GCA_035487095.1. Lineage (GTDB taxonomy): Bacteria > Acidobacteriota > Terriglobia > Acidiferrales > UBA7541 > Acidiferrum. The sequence goes on along the minus strand of DATHMM010000051.1, from coordinate 60,798 downwards.
GGTGGGGATGCGGACCTGGGGCGGATTGGTGGGAATTTACAATTACCCGGAGCTGATGGATGGGGGGCGGGTGACTTCGCCGCGCGTGGCGATTTACGGATTGCATGGAGAATGGGAAGTGGAGAATCGCGGCATCCCGCCGGATATCGAGGTGGAGAACGATCCGGCATCGGTGGCGGCGGGGCACGATGCGCAGTTGGAGAGGGCGGTGCAGGTGACGCTGGAGGCGTTGAAGAAGAATCCGGTGGTGATTCCGGATCATCCACCGTATCCGGATTACCAGAAGAAGTGAGATTGGAAGAGAAGAGCCGGACTTAACGCAGAGTTCGCTGAGTTAAGAGCGCAGAGGTCGCTGAGAAGAGAACTGCGCTCCATTGCTAAAGGTTGAGATGCCAGAATTGCCGGAAGTGGAGACGCTGGCGCGGGGATTGCAACGCGAGGTTGCGGGGCGGCGGGTGCTGAGCGTGGAGTTGGGGAAGACGGACTTCATGGACAATCCCGCGGATATCGAGCGGGAGCTGCCCGGGACGCAGATTCGGGCGGTGGAGCGGTACGGAAAATTCATGCTGCTGCGCTTGCAGCGCTCGCTGGAGAGAGAAGACGCTGCGCAGGAAGTTGCGCTGCTGGTTCATCTGGGGATGACCGGGACGATGATGCCGAGGCCGGCGAGCGAACCTCGGGCGAAGCATACGCACCTGATGGCGCTGCTTGATGACGGGCGGGAGCTCCGGTACATTGACCCGCGTCGGTTCGGGCGAATTGCGTTGCTGGCCGGCGAGAAGCTGCGGGAAGAGTTACAGCGGTTTGGCGCCGATCCCTTGAAAATTTCAACGGATGAGTTTCTGCGCCGCGTTCGCGCGCGGAAGGCGCGCATCAAGGCCATGCTACTGGATCAGGGATTTTTGCGGGGTGTGGGGAACATCTACGCGGATGAAAGTTTGTGGAAGGCGAGGATTCACCCGGCGCGAATTGGGGCGCGGCTGAGCGTTGAGGAAGCGGGGAGCCTGCACAGGGCGCTGCAACAGATCCTGGAGAAGGCGATTGCCCTACGGGGGTCCTCGATTTCCGATTTTCTTGACGCGGAGGGAGAGCCGGGAGAATATCAGCTGCACCATAAAGCGTACGGACGGGAAGGGAAGGCGTGTTACCGCTGCAAGACGCTGATACGAAGAATTGTTGTGGCGGGTCGCAGCAGCTTTTTCTGCCCGAAGTGCCAGGCGACGCCACGGGGCGCGAAAAGAAAGCGGCGAGCGAAACCTGTTCCGCCACGCCGAGCGTCTAAGGGGGCAGCGAAGGTTGCCTCACAAAAGGACTGAACTGGCCCGCGCGAGAAACAGTTCAAATCAAGAGCGACGATACCCTTCACGGGAGAGTGGGATGAAAAAGAACCGCAAAGCCATCGGTGTGGTTGGGTTGGTGCTGTGCATGCTGGCCGGCAGGGCGTGGACGGCGCGCGCCGCGAATGAGGACACGAATCCCGTTGCAGCGGCGGACGCGAAGATTTTGAGCGAGATCCACGACCACAGCGAGTTGATGGACAATCTTGAGTATCTTTCGGATGAGGTCGGGCCACGGCTGACGGGTTCGCCGCAACTGAAGCAGGCCAATGATTGGACCGTGGAAATGTTCAAGAAGTACGGGCTGACGAACGTGCACCTGGAGTCTTACGCGATTCCGCATGCGTGGGTGCGCGGGACGGCAAGTGCGCGAATCACCGCTCCGGCGGAGCATCCGCTGACGATTGCTTCTTCGGCTTGGGCGCCGAACACGAAGGGCAAGGTGCGCGGCCCGGTGGTCTATTTCGACGCAAAGAAACCCGAGGACTTCGAAAAATTCAAAGGGAAGCTGAAGGGCGCGATCGTGATCATTCAGGAGCCGAGGCCGCTCTCGCCACCGAAGCCGATCGATCAGAACGCGGAGATTTATCATCCGCTGGAGGAACCGCCCCCACCGGTTGGACAGCCGGGGCAACCGGATCCCTATGAAAAATACCTGCGGACGGCGAAGGAACGGACAGCATTCCTGAAGGAGGAAGGAGTTGTGGCCGTTCTGCGGGACTCCAACAAGCCGCACGCATTGCTGAGCATGACGGACGGCACGACGGAACCATTCCAGATGGGACTGTTGCCGACGGCGTTTATCACCGGGGAAGGATACCGGATGATTTTCCGGATGCTGAAGAAAGGTCCGGTGGAGCTGGAGATTGAGATTTCGAATTCGTTGTCGAATAAACCCGTGGAGGTTTACAACACGGTTGGGGAGATCCGCGGGACGGAGAAGCCGGACGAAGTTGTGATTCTGGGAGCTCACCTGGATTCCTGGGACCTGGGCACCGGGAGCACGGACAACGGGACGGGATCGATGGCGGTGATGGAAGCCGCGCGGGCGCTGGCGAAGCTGGATTTGAAACCGAAGCGGACGATCCGGTTCGTCCTTTTTACGGGAGAGGAGCAGGGGCTGATCGGGTCGAAGGAATATGTGAGGGTGCACAAGAGCGAGCTAGGGAAAATTTCCGGCGCGCTGGTTCATGATAGTGGGACCGGGCGGGTGCTGGCGATCGGTTTGCACGACAACTACCAGGACAGGGAAATTGTCGACCACGTGATTGCACCTCTTGGCGAGTTGAAGATGCTGGAGCCTACGACGGCGCGGGAGTATGGAACGGACAGCCTGTCGTTTGACGAGGTGGGCGTGCCTGGATTCTGGTGCGTGCAGGATCTGGCGGAATATCCGAAGACACACCACAGCCAGTCGGACACGTTCGACAAAGTCTGGAAGGACGATATCAACCAGGGTGCGCAAGTGCTGGCCACTTGGGCTTACAGCACGGCGATGTTGCCGGAGATGCTGCCGCGGCGGCCGATGCCACCGGTTGCGCCTGCTGCGACGAACCTGGAGAAGCCGAAGACGGATGCTGTTGCGGAGGCGGACAAGAAGATTATCGACCAGGTGAAAGGCGACGCGGAGAAGTTGAAGGCGGACCTGACTTACCTGACTACACAGATTGGGCCGCGGCTTACGGGATCGCCGCAACTGGACCAGGCCAGCCACTGGACGGAGCAGCAGTTCAAAGCGCTTGGGATTGAGAATGCGCACTTGGAGAGCTGGAGCATCGCGAACAGTTGGACGCGCGGCCCGGCCATGGGGCGGGTTGTTTCCCCCGCGCTGCACGAACTTACGTTGGCGAGCGCGGGCTGGTCGCCCGCGACGAACGGGACCGTTAAGGGCGAGCTGATTGGGGTCGACGCCGAGAAGCCGGAAGACCTGGAGAAATACAAGGGAAAGCTTGGCGGGAAGATCGTGGTTGTGACACGGCCGCGCGAAATGGAGCCGCCGACGAATCCGATCCTGACCCCGGTGGGGCAATCGGCGCTTCCGCTGAACCATCCGGTGCGCCAAGGCAACTTTGACAACAGAGCTTACATGCAGATGCGGGCGGCGCTGACGAAAATGATGACGGAAGAGAAGGCGCTGGCGATGCTCACCGGCTCGGAGAAGATGTTCGGGTTGATGAACATGTCGACCGCGTCCAGGGAGTACCAGCCGGCCGCGTTTCCGTCGGCGTATCTGGAGCGCGAGGATTACCTGCAACTTTGGAGATTGCTGGATGCGGGGACGCCGGTGCAGCTGGAGTTGAATGTGCAGGGTTCGTTCAGCGGCAAACCGGTGGAGGTGTACAACACGGTGGCTGAAATTCGCGGGACAGAGAAGCCGGACGAGGTAGTGATCATCGGCGCGCATCTCGATTCATGGGATTTGGGCACGGGAGCGACCGACAACGGTACCGGATCGATGGCCGTGCTGGAAGCCGCACGGGCTTTGCAAAAGCTGGGAGTGAAGCCGAAGCGGACGATTCGCTTCGTGCTTTTTACCGGCGAAGAACAGGGGTTGAACGGCTCGAAAGCGTACGTGCAAGCGCACAAGGATGAACTGGCGAAGATTTCCGGGGTGCTGGTGCACGATACGGGAACGGGGAAGGTGTTGACGATCGGATTGATGGGGAACTACAACGTGCGGGAGACCATCGATCGCGTGCTGTATCCGATGGCGGAGCCGCTGGGGATTATGGAGCCGTCGTTGCGCAGTGAAGGTGGGTCTGACCACGTGCCATTTGACGCGGCGGGCGTGCCGGGCTTCTGGTGCGTACAGGAAGTGGCGGACTACGACAAGATGCATCACTCGCAGGCGGATGTGCTTGACCACGTGCGGTGGGATGATTTGACGGAAGGGGCGCAAGTGCTGGCGGTGTTTGCTTATAACGTGGCGGAGTTGCCGGAGATGTTGCCCCGGAAGCCGATGAAGAAGGAAGAGGCGAAGTAAAGAAGCAATGAGGTAACGAGGTAAAGAAAGAGGATATGCGAGCGGTGGTGCAGCGGGTTAGCCGTGCGAAGGTGACGGTGGAGGGGCGAGTCACGGGGGAGATTGGCCCGGGGCTGATGGTACTGCTGGGAGTGGGGAAGGAAGATACCTCGCAGGTGGCGGCAGCAATGGCAGAGAAGGTGGCCAACCTGCGGATTTTCGAGGACGAGCAGGGGAAGATGAACCGCTCTCTGCTGGACGTGAAGGGAAGCGCGCTGGTGGTTTCGCAATTCACACTTTATGGCGATGCGCGCGGGCAGAGGCGGCCGAGCTATATCGCGGCGGCGACGCCGGAAGTGGCGAAGAAGCTGTACGAGGAGTTTTCGGAGGCGCTTCGCAAGCTGGGAATTTTCGTGGGCAACGGGATATTTCAGGCCATGATGTCGGTGGAGCTGGTGAATGAAGGCCCGGTCACGATCCTCATCGATTCCGAAAAAACGTTTTAACGAACGCACGGCGATACCGGAGCGCGAGGATTGGAGCGTCCGGCGCATCGTCGGCGAGTTGCGACGACTTGGCAGCAGGCGCAACGTGGAAGGAATGGCGCGATATGGAATCCGCGCCAAGAAGGTCTTCGGCGTTTCCAAACCAAAACTTGACGCGTTAGCGAGCAAAATCGGGAAGAATCACTCGCTTGGGCTGGCGCTGTGGGCCACCGGAATTCAGGATGCGAAGATTCTGGCGGGACTGATCAGCGAGCCGCGGAAGGTGACGATCGCGCAGATGGAGTTGTGGGTGCGCGATTTCGACAACTGGGACAGTTGCGATGGAACGTGCTGCCACCTCTTCGTGTTTGCCAAAGACGCGTGGGCGAAGGCGTTCGCATGGACAAAACGCGAGGAAGAGTTCCAGAAGCGGGCAGGGTTTGCTTTGGCGGCGTATCTTGCGTATCGAGATAAAGCCGCGGGCGACGCCAAATATCTGAAGTTTTTGAAAGTGATCGAGAGAGAAGCGGCGGATGAGCGCAATTTTGTGCGCAAAGCGGTGAACTGGGCGCTTCGCAACATCGGCAAGCGGAACTCGCGGTTGAATCGCGCGGCGATTGCCACGGCGTGGCGCTTGCAGAAGAAAGAGTCGAGCGCTTCCCGATGGATCGCGGCGGATGCGCTGCGCGAGTTGGAAGGCGAGGGCGTGCAGGCGCGGCTGCGCGAAAGGGAGCAAAAAAATGATGGCGAGTGATGTTGCCGCGCGGCGGGCGCACTTGACGGATGCAGAGAGGATTGCGCAGCTTGCCGGGCAACTTGGGTATCCGACATCGGCAAAAGAAATGAAGGTGCGGCTCAAGGAAGTGTTCAAGGACAAGGATGCCGCGTGTTTTGTGGCCGACTCGCGGGAAAGCGGATTGGCGGGGTGGATTCACGTGAGCACCACGCCGCTGCTGGAAGTGGAGCGACGGGCGGAGGTGAACGGGTTGGTGGTGGACGAGAGGGCGCGGAGCCGGCGGGTTGGAGCGATGCTGCTGGCGGCGGCGGAGAAGTGGGCGCGCGGGAAGCGGTGCAAGAGCATGTCGGTGCGGTCGAACGTGTTGCGGGAGAGGGCGCACGGATTTTATTTGCGGAATGGGTACGAGCATTACAAGACGCAGAAGGCGTTTCGGAAGGAGTTGTAAGCCGGAAAAGAGGCGCCCCCGACCGGGTTACGGCGGCCACAAAGGTATGCTGGGCCACCCTTCCTTCGTCAGGGCAAGCACTGAAGGTGGCCGCCACGTGCGGGTGGTAAAATGTATCGTGATACGATAGACTTGGTTCATGGCCGCACGGATAACCGACGAGGAATACCACGCGCTGGCTCAACTTCGATACCTGATCCGGCGCTTCCTGCAGGAAGGCGACACAACCGCACGACTGGCGGGACTTGAACCTCAGCAGTATCTGTTGCTGCTGGCAATTCGCGGGCTGGAGCCCGGGCGAGAAACCAGCATCCGCGCGCTTGCGGAACGCCTGGCGCTGCGGCATCACAGCACCGTGGAATTGATCGACCGCATGGAAGCGCACGGCTTCGTGAAACGCACGCGGGGCAGGGAAGACCGGCGGCAGGTGTTGGTGTCGCTGCAGCCGCGCGGCGAAAAGCTTCTGGAGAGAGTGGTGGCGCAGCGAATCGTGGAGTTGCGGTCGCATGGGCGGGCGCTTGTGGAGTCCATCGGGAAGCTACTGGAAGCGCGGCCAATGGCTGCGCAAAAGAAAAGACGGAAATAGACGCGGCGCGGCCCGGTCCGTTGCGAAGCAGAGGATGACTCCTTGACCCAACAAGAAGATTCGATGCAAGCGCCGCTGGAAGCCGGCAGCCAACCGGTCCGCGCAGCGTGGTGGAATGCCACCAGTTTGAAGTGGAAAACATTCCTGACAAATCGCGAGGAGCAGGTGTTCCTTGCGCTGACGCTGCTGATTGGCGCGCTGGTTGGGCTGATCGTGGTGGCGTTCATCGAGATTACCGGGCGCTTTGGAGCGCGGCTGTATCCGCCGGATGCGGCGGCGTGGCGAAGGTTTCTGGTTCCCGTTGCCGGGTCACTGGTGATGGGATATCTGCTTTACAAATATTTTCCGGACGCGCGGGGAAGCGGCGTGCCGCAGACGAAGGCGGCGCTTTACGCGCGCGGCGGGTTCATCAGTTTCCCAACGCTGCTGGGGAAATTCTTCTGCACATCGGTTACGCTGGCGAGCGGAATCCCGCTGGGGCGCGAGGGACCGGCGGTACAGGTTGGCGGAGGAATCGCGTCGGTGCTGGGGCGTGCGCTTGGATTGCGGCCGGAGAAGGTGAAAGCACTGCTGCCGGTGGGGGCGGCGGCCGCGGTGGCGGCTGCGTTCAATACGCCGCTGGCGGCGGTGTTGTTTGCGCTGGAGGAAGTGGTTGGGGATTTGCATGCGCCGGTACTTGGGTCTGTAGTGCTGGCTTCGGCGACGAGTTGGGGCGTTTTGCGGTTGCTGCTGGGGAACGAGCCGCTATTTCAGGTGCCGCAGTATCAACTGGTAAGTGCGTGGGAGCTGATTGCGTACGGCATTCTTGGCGTTGCGGGTGGCGTGGTATCGGCGGCGTTTTCGCAACTGCTATTGCGGTTGAGGGCATGGTTCAAACGGCAGCCGGCGAAGACGGTATGGTTTCAGCCTGTGGCGGGCGGGCTGGTGGTCGGCGTCATGGGCTGGTTTGTGCCTTCGGTGATGGGCGTCGGCTACCAGTACGTGGGGGACGTGCTGAACGACAGCCTGACGCTGAAATTGATGCTGACGCTGCTGGTGCTGAAGCTGGTGGCGACGGCGGTTAGCTACGCTTCGGGGAACGCGGGGGGAATATTTGGCCCAAGCCTGTTTCTGGGTGCAATGCTGGGCGGTGCGGTTGGGAGCGTGGCACAGCATTTCTTCCCGAGTTCTGTAGCTTCGCCGGGGGCTTACGCATTGGTGGGAATGGGCGCGACGTTCGCGGGAATTATTCGGGCTCCGATGACATCGGTGGTGATGATTTTCGAAATTACCCGGGATTACGCCGTGATTGTGCCGCTGATGATTTCGAACCTGGTTAGTTATTTTATTGCCTCGCGGCTGCAGAAAGAGCCGATCTACGAGGTGCTTGCGGAGCAGGACGGCATTCACCTGCCGAAATTTGGCCGCGGACAGCAGATGCGGCGGCAGGTGATGCAGATTCTACGACCGGCGGAGCAGGTGTTGAACGCGGGAGAAATAGTGCAACGGGCTTTGGAACTGGCGCGGCAGGGAACGCAGCGAACGTGGGTCGTCACGGATGGGCGGGGAGTGGCGGGGTTGCTTACGCGGGAGCAGTTGGAGAACGCGGCAAGGAGTGGAAATCCGGACACGCGGGTGGGCGCGATCTTAAAAACCGGGGAGTTTCCGCACGTGCACGCGGATCATCCGTTGGATGATGCGCTGGACCGCATGGGAGCGTTTCACGTGGATGTGTTGCCGGTGGTGAGCCGGGCGAACGTGCATCAATTGTTGGGCGTGGTGCGCTTGCAGGATGTGCTGGAGGCGTACGGGGTGGCGTGGAAGGCGGGAAGCTAGGCGGTTGCGGAAAAACATCGGAAGGCTTTCTTTAGGGGCTGAAGCCCGTTCGAGCAAGGCGCTCGACGCCGGGGCTGAAGCCCCGGCCTCCTAAAGAAAGGAGTTGCTCTCGTTCCCAGCACATCAAACTACAGTTTGTGATCGTGATTGACGTTGAGGTCCTTCGGCTATGCTCGTCGGATAGCCTCAGGATGACAGCATCATTTTTTGCTTAGCGCTTCGGAGGTTAGATTTTCGCCTGTAGGGGCACGGGCTAGAAGGCGTCGCCGCCGCCACCGCCGAAGCCGCCGCCGGAGAAGCCACCACCACCGCCATTACCGCCGAAAGCGGAGCCTTCGGCGCTGCGCGGGGCGGAGGTCATGACGTCGCCCGCCATCGAAGACATGGAATTCAAATCATTGGCGAACATAATGGGATAGAAATTGGGGCCGTAGCCGCCCTGATACCACTGCGGCGGCTGGGTGTAGATACCCTGGAAAGCCTTGCTCCAGTTTTTTTCGACGCCGAGGGCCATGGCGTATGGGAGAAATTTTTCGAACATTTCGGGCGTTTTGATCATGCGGTTGAAGCGGTCGGACTCGACGTGGGCGAGGAAATCCTCAAAGCCGAGAACGCCTTCGAGTGCGCGTGCCCCGGCCTGGGTGTGCGCGGGCATGAACCAGCCGAAACCGCAGATGATCGCGCCAGTCAGAACACCAGCGACGACAAACGGCAGTGGCTGCATGCCGGAGTGGTTGGCGATCCAGATGCCGCCGGCAATGACGATGACACCGGTGACGATACCAAACAAAATGTAGGTGGAACGGACACTGTCCGGTCGTTGGGCGTAGTAGCCATCTCCGACCAATGCAGCGAAGATCTGGTTTCGGATCCCGGGAATGTTCGCGTAGAAGGTGTTGTGAAGGGCATCGAGAGGGACGGCGTCGCCGGCGTTTCCGGCACTGAAGATTCCGTCGAGAAGCTCCTGCTCGTGTGGCTTCAGGGAATTCCACTCGGCGCGCGATTTCTTGAGATGGAAGACGTAGCTCTTGGAGTGGGTGAGGCCGAGGAGATGGTCTTGTTTCGTTTCTTCGATGACGAGGAAACCGCGGACGGCGAGGTCGACGATGGAGGCGGTGATGTCGCGCATATCCACGGAGTTGTCGATGAGGGTGCCGACTTCGCCGGGAGAGAGATTGTCTGGCGGCTGATATTGGGCGGCGATGGGGCGGAGGCGCGGGTCGCGGCCGTGGGTCCACCACCACCAGAACATCGCGAAGAAGGCAACGATTGGGATAAAGAGCGGCCAGTTGCTGCGCAGATAGAGGAATAGGCGGGAGAGGGCGGTGGGTTCGGGGACGGCGCCCTTGTCGAAGGCGACGGCGACGGTGAGGCCTTCGTGCATCGGCAAAGGATCGCGGGTTTGCACGTCCACGCCACTACCGGAGATGTCGACGGCGGCGTCATGCCCGGTTGAGCGGTAAGCCCCGGTGAACGCTTTGGCGCGAAGGTTGGAAGTGCCTTGGGGGAAGACGATGTGGGCGCCGGCGGATTCGATGGGGATGCTCCACTCGTCGCCGGTGACGTTCCAATAAAATTCGTCGTGATCGTCGAAGAATTTCAGGGCGTCGGAAACGGTGTAGTGGATGGAGATGGTGCGGGTGCTGTCGTCCGCGTTGGGGATATAGATTTTCAGGTTGAGGTAGTGGCGTTCGTGGCTGGTTTCGTAGCGCAGTTTGGCGCCGGTTTCGTCCGTGACGTTTTTGACGTCGAGGAAAAGGGTGTAGTTCAGGCCGCGGGGGCCGGAATACTCGACGGGGATGTAGCGATTGATGCCGTGCCAGGGACCGCCTACGAACTGGAAAGTGATGTTTTCGGTGACGTCAACGGAGCCGTTCGGGAGGACGGCGATTTCGGAGAAGAATTTTCTTAGGTGACGTTCCTTGGCGCTTACGGATAAAGCTAAAGAAAATTGAATGAGAAAAAGGGCGGCTAAAAGACTGAAAAAGCCAAAGCGATGGCTCGATCCACGATTGAGGCGGGGAAAATCCGCACCCTGAAAAACGCAGGGTGCGGCACCCGGGTTTAAAGGCGCCCGCCTCAGAAGGCGGCCGCTACAAGAGGTTGCACGGTGTTCCATAGCGCAAAGGATCGGTGAATCAGGCCGTTGGCGCGCCGGGTGTACTGAAGCTGACCTTGGGGGCTTCGCGCTCCGCGGCTGCGGTGACTTCGAAGAATTCGCGTTCCTTGAAGCCGAGCATGCCGGCGAAGATGTTGGTGGGGAACTGGAGGATTTTGGTGTTCAGGTCGCGGACGACGGCGTTGTAATAGCGGCGCGCGTTCTGAACGGTGTCTTCAATTTCCGAGAGGGAATTTTGCAGGGAAGTGAAGCTTTCGATGGCTCGCAATTGGGGATAGGCTTCGGAGAGAGCGAAGAGGCTTTTCAGGGCGCCGGAGAGCATGTTTTCCGCCTGGGCCTTGTCGGCGGGGCCAGTGGCGCTCATGGCGCGATTGCGGGCGTTGATCACGGCCTCGAGCGTACCCTTTTCGTGGCCGGCGTAGCCTTTCACGGTTTCGACCAAGTTGGGGATCAGGTCGTAGCGGCGCTTGAGTTGGACGTCAATATCGGCCCAGGCGTTGTCGCACTGTACTTTCAGGCGCACCAGGCCGTTGTACATGCCGATGCCGAAGAGCACCAGCAGGACGAGGACGACGAGAATGATAATGCCTACCATCGGCGAACCTCACGGGGACCAGATTGGTGTTGCTAACTGTGCATCCACTATACGTTTGGAAGGCGGGGGAGTAAAGAAAGGGCGACCCGGGTTGTGTGGAAATTAAGGTCCGACCGTCGCGATTTCAACGGGCGGCAACCCAAGAAGGCACGATTTATAGTACCCCTACAGACGGGGGCTGGCGCGACAGGCGCGCATAGGCGAATCTCTTAACGCTGGCGTATCGTAGCAAACTAATATATCCTCGCCCCGGGTCTGTCCTCCCTCTCTTATGCTCTTCAAAACCCTCAGCGCTTCGGTGTATGGCATTGACGCCCACGTGGTTCAGGTGGAGGTGGATGTTGGTGTGGGCGGGATGGAGGACTTTTATGTGGTGGGGCTGCCTGACAACGCGGTGAAGGAGAGCCGGCAGCGGGTGAAGTCTGCGCTGAAAAATTGCGGAATTGATTTTCCGTACGGGCAGGGTGTGACCATCAATCTGGCGCCGGCGGATTTGCGCAAAGAGGGTTCGGCATTTGATTTGCCGATGGCGCTGGGACTGGCCGGGTGCCAAGGGCAGTTTTTCGGGAAAGCGCTGGACAAGATGATGTTCCTGGGAGAGCTTTCGCTGGACGGGAGCGTGCGTCCGGTACGCGGGGCGCTTTCGGCGGCGATTGCCGCACGAGAGAACGGCATCAAGGCGGTGGCGGTGCCGGAAACGAATGCGCGGGAGGCGGCGGTTGTCGATGGCATAGAAGTGTATGCGCTGAAATCGCTGCCACAGGCCGTGGATTTGATTAATTCGCCGGAGTCGTTCGAACCGGTGCGCGTGGATGCCCAGCAGATGTTAAGAGAATCGGCGCAATACAGCGTGGATCTGAAGGACGTGCATGGGCAGCAGGCCGCGAAGCGCGCACTGGAGGTTTCGTGCGCGGGCGGGCACAACATACTATTTATCGGACCGCCTGGAGCAGGAAAGACGATGCTGGCGAAGCGGATTCCGACGATTCTGCCGTCGATGTCGCTGGACGAGGCGATCGAGACGACCAGGATTCACAGCGTGGCGGGGATCCTGGAAAATTCGACCGGGTTGCTGGGGGCGCGGCCGTTTCGGTCTCCGCATCACACGATCAGCGATGCGGGGCTGATTGGGGGAGGCGCTGTACCGAGGCCGGGCGAGGTTTCGCTGGGGCATAACGGCGTGTTGTTCCTGGATGAGTTGCCAGAGTTTCAGCGAAATGTGTTGGAAGTGATGCGCCAGCCGCTGGAAGACGGGAGCGTGACGATTGCGCGGGCGGCCATTTCGGTGACGTTTCCTTCGCGCTTCATGCTGGCGGCGGCGATGAATCCGTGCCCGTGCGGGTATTTTGGGGACCCGGGGCACGATTGCCACTGCACGCCGCCGATGATTCAAAGGTATGTCTCGAAGATTTCCGGGCCGCTGCTGGACAGGATCGATATCCATATTGAGGTGCCGGCGGTGAAATACAAGGAGTTGAGGGCGCCATCGTCGTCGGAGGATTCAGCGGCGGTTCGAGCGCGTGTGATAGCGGCGCGGGAGAAGCAAATGGAGCGATTCAAGACGGAGAAAACGACGTATTGCAACGCCCAGATGGCGCCGAAAATGATCCGGAAACACTGCGCGATCAATGCCGATGGAGAGAAATTGCTGGAAAACGCGGTGACGCGGCTGGGGCTTTCGGCCAGGGCGCATGACCGGATTTTAAAGGTGGCGCGGACGATTGCGGATCTGGATGGTTCGGAGGATATTCAGTGCAAGCATCTGAGCGAGGCGATTCAGTACCGGACGCTGGATCGGGATTATTGGGCGTAGGAGGCTGTTCACAAGAACGAGAAGAGAGCTTAATGCAGGGATACTGAGTACGCTGAGGAAGATCAGAGAAGAAGGCGGCGTAAAGCCGCCCCTACTGGTTTCGGGGCAAACTGGAAGACGGCGCTGCCGGGGCGTCCATTGACTTCTGTTTGCGCGCTGTGTTACGGATAAGAACGCCGATTGTGAGGAAGATCCAACTTTCGCGACCAAGAATGGCGCCCGAAACGAAGCACCTTGAAGTTACGCTGGATACCCACGTCGAGAGCGTGAATCTCGCCGAGGAGATGTGCGTACGTGTCGCCGAAGCGGCCGGGTTTAATGAGGATGAATGTTACCGGATCGGGATGTCGGTGCGCGAAGGGGTGATCAACGCCTTTCACTACGGCAACCAGGAAAAGCCCGAGAAAAAGATCCACCTTGAGATTGAGCTTACCGAGGAGCGGATGATTATCCACGTGCTGGACGAGGGGAAGGGTTTCCGGCTAACGGACGTGCCGGACCCGCTGGCGCAAGAGAATCTTCTGAGCACATCCGGTCGCGGGATCTTCCTGATGAAGGCGTTTATGGACGAATTCGATGTGCATCCGGGAAAGACCGGTGGAGCGGAACTGGTGATGGCGAAAAGACTGCCGACACTTGGAAGCCCACACAGCAACGGAAACGGGAGCGCCCCCAATCCGGGCGCGCCACACCAGGAAGCGTAGGAACGGAATGCCTTCACTTTTCGCCACAACCCGGGAATATAGTGGCATCACGCTGGTGGATTTGAGCGGGCGGATTTCGCTGGGCGACGGCAGCGCGCTGCTGCGGAAGACGGTGCGCGACCTGCTGGACGAGGGGCGGACGAAAATCATCCTGAATCTCGGGGACGTGAATTACATCGACAGTTCCGGAATCGGCGAGCTGGTAAGCGGGTTCACGGCGGTTCGGAATCGTGGCGGCGAACTGAAGCTGCTGAACCTGACGAAGAAAGTTCACGACCTTCTGCAGATCACCAAGCTGTTTACCGTGTTCGATGTGTTCAACGATGAAGCCACGGCCATGCGCAGTTTTGAGTAACGCTCCTCCGCTAGTCCTTCCCTCGATAGTAACGGTGCCGATCGAATGCCGCAGCCTACTCCGCGCACGCTAAACCTCTGGAAACGCGGACTGGGGCAGGTGCCGGACTCCGTGTGGGATCAGGCGGAACTTGAGACGCTGGTTCTGGCGGACAACGGACTGACGGAGGTTTCCGAGCGCATTGGACGATTGAAGCAGCTTCGGATGCTGGACCTGGGCCACAACCAATTGAGGGCGGTGCCGGAGGCGATTGGGGAACTGCGAGGGCTGACGGATTTCTTGTACCTGCACGACAACCGGCTGAACACGCTGGCGAGTTCGATTGGACGACTGACGAAGCTGCGTTATCTGAACCTGAGCGAGAATGCATTTTCCGAATTGCCGCAACAAGTAACTTCGTTGGCGAGCCTTTTCGAGCTGCGAATTTCCGACAACCAGTTGACTACTCTACCAGACGGCATCGGAAGACTTGGGCGACTACGCGAGTTGCACCTCCGGAATAACAAATTGGCTTCGCTGCCCGCTTCGATTGGCAAGCTGAAGGAATTGCGGCTACTTGATTTGCGCGGCAATCCGCTGGTTCATCTACCCGATGAAGTAGCCGCGTTGCTTCGGCTGGAAAAGCTGGATTTGCGTTGGGTAGAACCCCTCGAAAAGCCGACATGGCTGGCGGGTCTCGAAGGGCGGGGCTGCGCAGTCTATCTATGAAACCTGTTCCGAATAAGACATGGCCACCCGGTTAGGGATGGGATAGTGTCGAATAGCGGTCACTTTTCTGGAGGATACCTGGTACACAGCTTCAGGGGCGGGCCAACGAGTGGGACTTGGTTGTTAATTCTATTTCTCTTCTCCATAGTGCTTCCCGCTTTTTGCAAAGCCGCACCTCACACCCCTTCACCGTTGGTTCATGCCACCTCCGGCGTAGATGTCGCAGTTCCCGATTGCAAAATTCTGTATGTGGGGTTTGTGGGGGCGATGGAAACTTCCAACCACAAACACTCCGGAGTAGTGCAGATTCGCGACACCTTGCGCGGGCCAGGATATGCCGATGTCTGCGCGGAATCGTTCATTCCGATTTCGTGGGCATCCGGGCGCGACTGGATTCTGACGCATTTCCCAACCCATGCCGGGCAGCTGACCGCGGAGGAGATCGCGGTGGCGCCTCGGGTGATTCTTGTGGGGCACAGCACAGGCGGGTGGGCAATGTTCAGCGTGGCGAGGGAGCTTCGAGACAAGGCGATTCCGGTGGAACTGACGGTGCAGGTGGACAGCGTGGGTCTTACCGATTCGACGGTGCCGCGGAATGTGAAGACGTGCGCGATCTTTCACGCCTGGGATGCATTGATGTTTATGACCACGAAGAAAATCCGGATGGAAGATCCGCAGCAGACGAAATTGCTCGCGAATATCCTGGTCAAACATGCTTCGCATCTTTCGATTACGCGTGATCCGCGGATCAGAGAGTTCGTTTTGAAAGCCATTACGGAGGCGCGCGTTGAGATTGCGAGCCGGCCTCCCGTGCTGCCAGCTGAACCCAAGTCATCGGCGCTCAATCCAGCCAGCACTCTCGCTCGATCAAACTAAGCCCACTTTGGCGATATCAGAGAACGAACACGCCCGAGGCGAGCGGGGAGCTGCGCCGCCAGGCACCGGCGGAGCGCATATTGCCGCGATCGTCCTTTAGTTGCGATTCTTAAAATGAGGCCTGTCCGCGTGTTTTGCGGGCGAGTTCAGTTGGGGGCCTGGATTTCGGATTTGGAGACTTTCTTGGTGACCTGAGGCGGGGTGGGGAGTTGCGAGCGATCCCATCCGCCACCGAGCGCCTCGATCAGCTGGACAGAGGATGTCATCTCCAGAGTCTGGAGAGAAGAAAGCTGTTGCTGATCTGTTAAGAGAGTGGTCTGCGCGACGAGGACGTTTAGATAGGTATCCACGCCCGTTTCATAGCGAACGAGCGAGAGTTCGAGAAATTTCTGGGCGGATTCCACCGCTTGTTGCTGCTGCTGTATCTGCGTGGAAAGTATTCGAACTTCGGCGAGAGAGTCTTCCACTTGTTGAAAGGCAGTCAGCACGGTCTGACGATAGGTGGCGACGTCCGCATTATAGACGGCGACGAACTGATTTACAGCGGCGCGGCGCAGACCGGCGTCAAAAATTGTTTCTGAAACGGCAGGGCCGACTGACCAGAAGCGGCTCGGCCAGGTGAGGAGATTCTGCAACGCCGAGCTTTCAAAGCCACCCTGCGCACTCAGAGTGAGATTCGGGTAATAAGCGGCGGTTGCGATGCCGATTTGAGAGTTGGCGGCGGCCATGGCGCGCTCGGAAGCGGCGATATCGGGGCGGCGCTCGAGCAATTGCGTGGGAATGCCAACAGGGATCGCCGGAGGGACAGCACTCAACGGCTTGAACGGCATGGAGAAACCTGAAGCGGAAGTGCCGATGAGGACGGCGATGGCATGCTCGAATTGGGCGCGAGCGATGCCGAGGTTGGTGGAAGCGGACTCGGCCTGCTGCAAAGTGACTTGGGCTTCGACGAGCGAGAGCAGGGTATCCACGCCAGTCTCGTAACGGGCGCGAGCAAGGTCGACAGACTTTTGGTCGGCTTGAACGGTGTCGTTCAGGATCTGTTGCATGGCATCCTGGCCACGGAGTTCGAAGAAGAAGACGGCGAGGCTGGCCTGTTCCGTGAGACGGACGTTCTCGAGGTCAGCGGCGCTGAGCTGAGCATTGTATTGAGCGTTACGGATGGTGTTGCGAACCTTGCCCCAGAGGTCCGGCTCCCAGGAGGCTTGAAAGGGCACTTCCGTCAGGGTGCTGTAGACGTTGGTGGCTCCGCTGCCGGCGGTTCCGGTCGCGCCGACGTTATTCCTTAAATTGGCCGAAGATTGGGAGCGAGTGAAAGAAGGGGTAGTACCCAGCGTGGGATAGAGTTGAGCGCGGGCCTGGGTGACGAGGGTGCGGGCTTCCATGAAATTTTCGAAGGACACCTTGATGTTGAGGTTGTTGATATTGAGCTGATCTTCAAGAACGTTCAGCTCTGGGTCGCTGTAAATTTCCCACCATTTGCCGTGAAGCAGTGCGTCCTGGGGCTGTGCGACCTTCCACTGGCCGGCCGGAGGATTCTCGGCAGGAAGTTCCTTGTAAGCGGCTGGAGGTGGCTGAACGGTTGCGGCCGGTTGGTGGTATTTGGGGCCGACCATGCAGCCGGCGAGCAGAACGGCGACGAGTGAAGGGCCGAAGCGAAGTTTCAGGCGATTGTTGTTCATAGTCGTTCCACCTTGATTACACCGCGGCGGAGGGAGTTGAGCCAGCCGCCGGATGAAAAGTGTCGCGCTCCTTTCCGAGAGCGCGGAGCCGGAGTTTGTCGAGAGTGAGATAAACGACCGGCGTGGTGTAAAGAGTGAGGAGCTGGCTCATGATGAGGCCGCCGACGATGCTGATGCCGAGGGGGCGGCGAAGCTCGGAGCCCGTGCCGGAGCCAAAGGCCAGCGGGAGAGCGCCGAAGAGAGCGGCCATGGTGGTCATCAGGATGGGGCGAAAGCGCAGCATGCAGGCTTCGAAGATGGCATCTTCGGTGCTTTTGCCGCCTTCGCGCTCGGCTTGAAGTGCGAAATCGACCATCATGATGGCGTTTTTCTTGACGATGCCAATGAGCAGAACGATGCCGATGATGGAGATGATGTTGAGGTCCTGCTTGAAAAGCATGAGGGCGAGCATCGCGCCGACGCTGGCGGAGGGAAGCGTGGAAATGATGGTGAGCGGATGGACGAGACTTTCGTAGAGGATGCCAAGAACAATGTAAACCGCGAGAATGGCGGTGAGGACCAGGTATTTTTCACTGTCGAGCGAGGCCTGGTAAGCCTGAAGCGTGCCGGCAAAAAACCCGCGCAAACTGGTGGGAGTGCCCATGCGCTGCTGCATTTGGGCGATGGCGAGGGTGGCGTCGCTGAGGGCGACACCGGGAGCGAGATTGAAGGAGATGGTTACGGAGGGGAAGAGGCTGGTGTGATTGAGGGCGAGAGGGATAGTGTTTGCCTGGCTGGTGGATACGGCGACGAGGGGAGTGTTGCCCGTGGAAGTCAGATTGGTGCTTGAAGCCGAGTGGAAGTAGACATTTTTGAGGCCCTCGGGATTTTGCGAGTATTCCGGAGCGACTTCCAGGACGACATAGTATTGATTCAACTGGGTGTAAATGATGGAAGTTTCGGACTGGCCGAAGGAGCTGTAAATTTCCTGATCGAGCGATTGCGCGGTCTGGCCGAGTTTTGCGGCGGTGACGCGGTCGTAGTTCAAGCGAATGTCGAGGCCGCCGTTCTGCTGGTCTGTATTCACGTCCTGAAGGGCCGGAAGGCGTTTCATCTCCGCGAGCATCCGGGGTCCCCAGACGGCGAGATCGGAAGAATTGTCGGATTGCAGGGTGTACTGGTAAAGAGCGGAGCTGCCGCGCCCGCCAATGCGGAGATCCTGGGAGGCTTGGAGGAAAATCGAGGCGACCGGCAGGCGGTTGAGTTGAGGGCGAAGCCTGTTGATGATGTCGGGAGCGCCGATTTTGCGTTCGTTGAGCGGCTTCAGGGCGATGAAGATACTTCCCGTGTTGGTAGGGCCACCACCACCGGTGAATCCGATTACGTTCTGGACAGCAGGATCTTTCTGGATTACAGCTTCAATTCGTTGGATGGAATCGTTCATGACCGGGAAGGAAGCATCCTGAGGGCCCTGCACACCGCCTGCGAGTGAGCCTGTGTCCTGCTGAGGGAAGAAACCTTTGGGAATTTTAATGACGGTGACGACGTTGAGGGCGATGGTGAGAAAGAGAACGGTGAGAGTGAGGACGGGGTTGTCAAGGACCCAGTGAAGCGTGTAGCGATAGATGGAAAGGACACGCTCAAAGATTCGCTCGGTGGCCATATAGAGACGGCCATGTGCGCGGGAGTGCTCGTTCCGCAGGAGGTAGGCGCACATCATGGGCGTGGTGCTGAGCGAGATGACCATGGAGACGAGGATGGCGGTGGAGAGGGTGATGGCGAACTCACGGAAGAGACGGCCAACGATGCCGCCCATGAGCAGGAGGGGGATGAAGACGGCTATGAGCGAGATGCTGATTGTCAGGACGGTAAAGCCGATTTCTTTCGCGCCTTTCAAAGTGGCGGCAAACGGATCCATGCCGGCTTCGAGGTGGCGCGTGATGTTCTCCATGACCACGATGGCGTCGTCGACGACGAAACCCGTGGAGATGGTGAGGGCCATGAGCGAAAGATTGTCGAGGCTGTAACCGCAGAGATACATCACGGCAAACGTGCCGATGAGAGAGACGGGAACGGCGACGGCAGGGATGAGGGTGGCGCGGCCATTCCGCAAGAAAACGAAGACGACAATAATGACGAGGATGATGGATAGGGTGAGGGAGCGCTCGACGTCGCTCACGGATGCGCGGATGGTGGTGGTGCGATCGAGGACGATGGTGGTGTCCATCCCCTGCGGAATGGAAGCCTTGATGGAGGGCAATTCAGCGCGGATGCGGTCGACGGTGTCGATGATGTTGGCGCCCGGTTGGCGGAAGATGATGAGAAGGACGGCGCGCTTGCCATTGAGGTATCCGGCTGCGCGGACGTTTTGAACGGAATCGATGACGTCGGCGACATCGGTGAGGTGGATGGCGGCGCCCTTGTGGTAGCCGATGATGACGGGCTTGAAGTCTTCGGCGTGAGAGATCTGATCGTTGGCGCTGATGTCGGCAGTGGTGACGCCATCGGTGATCTGACCCTTGGCGAGATCGGAGTTTTGCAGGCGCAGGACGGACTGGATATCGGTCATCGCGAGGCCGTAGCTGGCAAGTTTGGTGGGATTCACTTCCACACGGACGGAAGGAAGCGCACCGCCACCAACGTTGACCTGCCCGACACCCTGGATTTGGGAGAGCTTCTGCTGAATGACGGTGGAGGCTGCGTCGTAGAGCCTGGCGGGGCCGTATTTGTCGGAAGTGAGGCCGACAATCATGATGGGAGAATCGGCAGGATTGACTTTGCGGTAGGTGGGATTGGCAGGGAGATTTGCGGGTAGATAAGTGCGAGCGGAGTTGATGGCGGCTTCAACGTCGCGGGCGGCGCCATCGATGTTGCGAGTGAGATCAAACTGGATGGTGATGGAAGTTGTGCCAAGGCCGCTGGTGGAGGTCATCTCCGTGACGCCGGCGATGTGGCCAAACTGGCGTTCCAGAGGAGTGGCGACAGAGGAAGCCATGATTTCTGCGCTGGCGCCGGGCAAGCTGGCGCTCACGGAGATGGTGGGAAAATCCACCTGTGGCAAAGGGGAGACAGGAAGGACGTTGAAGGCGATGGCACCCGCGATAGCGATGGCGATAGTGAGCAGAGTGGTCGCCACGGGGCGATGGATAAATGGAGCGGAGACGTTCATGAGAGGCCTGCAGGTTCGGGGGCGGAGCCAGTGCTGGGAGCGCTGGACTTGCGAGAGAAGCGGTGCGCCAGGCTGTCAAAGAAGATGTAAATAACCGGCGTGGTGTAGAGCGTGAGAACCTGGCTGACCAGAAGGCCGCCGACCATGGCGATACCGAGGGGCCGGCGCAATTCGGAACCGATGCCTGAGCCGAAGGCGAGGGGCAGGCCGCCGAGCAAAGCGGCCATGGTGGTCATCATGATGGGGCGGAAGCGCAGGAGGCAGGCTTCGTAGATGGCGTCGGTGGAATTCTTGCCGTGGTTGCGCTCGGCGTCGAGAGCGAAGTCCACCATCATGATGCCGTTCTTTTTGACGATGCCGATCAGGAGAACCAGGCCGATGATGGCGACAACGCTGAGGTCCTGGTGAAAGAGAATCAGGGCCAGGAATGCGCCGACACCGGCGGAAGGAAGCGTGGAGAGAATGGTGATGGGATGAATGAAACTCTCGTAGAGCACGCCGAGAACGATGTAGACAGTGACGAGGGCGGCGAGGATGAGCAGCGGCATGTTGGAAAGTGAGTTTCGAAAAGATGCCGCGGTGCCTTGAAAATCGGCCTGCACGCTGGCGGGCATGTGAAGATCCTGCTGAATTTTAGTGACAGCGGAAATGGCATTGCCCAGCGCCGCGCCGGGAGCGAGGTTGAAGGAAACGGTGATGGCGGGGAATTGTCCCTGATGGTTGATCGAAAGCGCCGCCGTTCTGGTTTCGAAGTGGGAGAAGGCGCTGAGCGGGACAGCGCTGCTCAGGGCGGAACTGGTGGTACCCGCCGAGGTGGCGCCCTTGCTGGTGGTGTTGGAGGTACCCGCGGTAAGAGCGTTTACGGGTGCAGCAAGCGTGTTGGGTGACGGGGTAAAGAGCGGGGATGTGGTGAGCGCGTTGGAGCCGGCGGAGGTAGAGCCATTACCGGTGGTGCTGGCGGGCGCGCCAGTGGTGGTGGCGGCGGAGTTGGATTGAATGTAGAGCTTGTTCAGTTTTTCGGGATCCAGCTGGAACTGCGGCTCGCTTTCCAGGATGACGTGATACTGGTTCAACTGGGTGTACATGGTGTTGATCTGGCGCTGGCCGAAGGCGTCGTAGAGCGTGTTGTCAATGGTAGTGGGGGCGATGCCGAGCCGCGAAGCGGTGGGTCGGTCGATGACGAGGTTGACGGCGAGTCCGCCGGGCTGCTCATCCGTGGCGACATCTTCGAGATCGGGCAATTGCTTCAAGCGGGAGACGAAGCGATTGGTCCAATCGCTGAGCTCGATGGGATCCGGATCTTCGAGAGTGAACTGGTATTGTGTGCGGCTGACGCGATCATCGACGGTGATGTTCTGGACGGGCTGCATGAAGAGCTGAATGCCCTGGACGTTCTGGAGTTTTGATTGGAGGCGGCGGATGACATCCGAGGCGTTGATCTTGCGTTCCTCGAGAGGTTTCAGGTTGATGGACATTCTGCCGCTGTTGGTGGTGATGTTCGTGCCATCGGCGCCGATGAATGAGGAAAGGCTTTCGACGGCGGGATCCTGCAGGATGACGTTGGCGAGCTCCATCTGTTTTTCCGCCATGGCTTTTGCGCCGATGATTGGGGGAGCCTGGGAAATACCCTGGATGATGCCGGTGTCCTGAACGGGAAAGAAACCCTTGGGGATGTAAATGTAGAGGTAGATCGTGAGGAGAAGTGTGCCCAGAGCTACAAAAAGAGTCAGAGTCTGGTAGCGAAGGACGACTTTAAGGGTGCGGCCGTAGAAAGCGATCATGCTTTCGAAGGCGTGCTCGGAGGCGCGGAAGATGCGTCCCTGCTGTTCCTCCGGATTGTGCTTCAGGATACGCGAAGCCATCATCGGGGTAAGGGTGAGGGAAACGATTGCGGAGACGACGATGGTGACGGCGAGGGTGACGGCAAACTCGCGGAACAAGCGGCCCACAACGTCGCCCATGAAGAGCAGAGGAATGAGGACGGCGATCAAGGAGACGGTGAGGGAGACGATCGTGAAGCCAATCTGCTCGGCGCCCTTCAAGGCGGCCTGCATAGGCGGCTGGCCTTCCTCGATGTAGCGGGAAATGTTTTCGACCATGACGATGGCGTCGTCGACGACGAAGCCGGTGGAAATGGTGAGAGCCATCAAAGAGAGGTTATCGAGGCTGTAACCGAGCGCGTACATAGCGGCGAAGGTGCCGACGAGGGAGAGAGGGACGGCGACGCTGGGGATAATTGTCGCGGAAAGGCTTCGGAGGAAAAGGAACATGACCATGACGACGAGGCCGATGGTGAGGAAGAGTTCGAACTCAACGTCGGACACGGAAGCCTGAATGGGAGCGGTGAGGTCAGTGAGCGTGGTGACGTCGATGCCCTTGGGAAGATTGCTTTCGAGCTGGGGCAGAAGCTGCTTGATGCTATTGACGACGCTGATGGTGTTGCCGCCGGGTTGCCGCTGGACGTTGAGGATGACAGCGGGCATTTTGTTCATCCAGGCGGCTTGATTTGTGTTTTCGACGCCGTCGATGATCTTTGCGACATCGGTGAGCATGACGGGCGCGCCATTGCGGTAGGCGACGACGACGTTTCGGTAATCCTGGCTGGTTACGAGCTGATCGTTGGCGTCAATCTGGTAATCCTGGCGGTTGCCATCGAAATTTCCTTTGGCGGCATTCACACTGGCCTGGGTGACGGCGGTGCGCAAGTCTTCGAGGTTGATTCCGTAGGAAGAGAGAGCGGCAGGATTGGCTTGGATGCGGACCGCGGGTTTCTGGCCACCGCTGATGCTGACGAGGCCAACGTCTTTGAGCTGGGAAATTTTGGGAGCGAGGCGCGTGTCCACCAGGTCTTCGACCTGCGAGAGGGGTATAGAGTTTGAGGTGATTGCCAAGGTGAGAACGGGGGCGTCGGCGGGATTTGTCTTGCTATAGATCGGAGGGGAAGGAAGGTTGGCGGGGAGAAAACTTTGCGAGGCGTTAATGGCCGACTGGACTTCTTCCTCGGCGATGTCGATATTCAGGCTGAGATTGAACTGCAGGACGACGACAGACGTGCCGCCGGAACTGCTGGAAGTCATCTGACTCAAGCCCTGCAACTGCCCGAACTGGCGCTCAAGCGGGGCTGTGACCGTGGTGGCGACGACGTAGGGACTGGCGCCGGGATAAAAAGTGAGTACTTGGATGGTGGGATAGTCGACTTGCGGGAGAGCTGAGACTGGAAGTTGCGTGTAGCTGACGATGCCGACGAGCAGGATCGCCGCCATCAGGAGAGCAGTCGCGACCGGTCGTAAGATGAAAGGAGATGACGGACTCAAGGAGCAGTGCTCCCGGCGTTGTTTCCAGGAAGGGGTTTGGAGGAAACGACGACTTTAGCGTTGTCCTGCAATTTGTCGAAACTGCTGTTGGCGAGCACCTCGCCGGGAGAGATGCCAGTGACTTCGGTAGTCCCGGCATCGGTTACACCGGGTTGAATGACGCGCATGTGGGCGACGTTGTCCTGAATCACATAAACGAAGGCGGTGGGGCCGTTGTGCTGAAGGGTGGAAGAGGGAATGAGAGTGGACCCGTGATGGGTGTCCACAAGCAGACGGACGTTGACGAAACCGTTGGGGAATAACTCAGAATCTTTGTTGGCGAACGAGGCCCGGGCTTTTACAGTGCCGGTGGTGGTATCGATCTGGTTGTCCAGAGTCAGAAGCGTGCCGGTGGCAATTTTTTTGAGCCCAGCGCGATCGAAGGCTTCCGCGGTCAGCTTCGCGTTCTTGCGAAGCCGCTGCTGCACCTGCCCGAGATTGTCCTCGGGAACCGTGAAAATGACGGTGATGGGTTGGATTTGTGTGACGACGGCAAGCGTAAGGGCTCCGGTGGACTGAACGACATTGCCTGGATCGACGAGGCGCAAGCCGACTCTGCCGTCGATGGGCGAGACGATATGACAATAGTCGACCTGGATCTGATCGAACTGAACCACGCCCTGATCGAGTTTTATGGTGCCCTGCTGCTGCAGAACGAGTTTTTCCTGATCGTCGAGAGTTTGTTTCGGAATGGCTTTGCGGGCCCAAGCGTCGGTATACCTCTCGAAATCCATTTTTGATTGGGCGAGAAGATGCGTGTCGTGCTCGAGAGTACCTTGCGCCTGGAGAAGAGAGGCCAGGTAGGGACGCGGGTCAATGTCAATCAGCGGATCGCCCTTGCGGACAAGTTGGCCTTCCGTGTAGTGGACAGCGGTGACGATGCCATTTACCTGGCTGGTAATCGAGGCGGTGTAGACGGGAGTGACGGTGCCGATAGAATCGAGATAGACGCCGATGTCGCCCTGCCTGGCCGTTGCGGTTACAAGCGTGACCGGGCCGCCTCCGCCTCTCGGAGCTTTCGCGGCGGTTGCGGATGCATCGCGTTTGCGCAAGACGAGGAAAAATCCGCCGGCGAAAACCAGAAGGACAATGATCCACACAAAAGCGCGGACACCCTTGTGACGAGGAGGGGGTGTCGGATTTTCCGAGGCAGAGGCTGGGTGAAAATTGTGATCAGTCGGCAATTTAGCTATCCTTTGTCATAATCACACTGCGGGCTTTAGCATAAAAGTCCGTACAGTATTGACGGGTTTTGCGGCTTTTTGGATACAGTCCAAAAAGTGACTCCTGAGCCCGACAATATAAATCAGCCGGGGCGCGGTGAGAATCGATTTGGGCGGGCCGCGGAATTACTTCATGAGTAACAGAATAGCGCACAGTAAAGGAATTCTGCATTAAACGAGATGAATTCCGAGTCGCGCACAGCCCTTCCCATGTCCGCGCGCAGCCTCGCCAGTTTTGCTTTCCTGCGGCACAATCAAACCATGAACTCGGCGGCAGATACAGCGTGGATTATGGAGCAAGCTGCGGCGCTCGGCTTTTCAGGTTGCGGAGTGGCGCCGGCGGAATGCTTTCCGGAGCATGGGACTTTTGACGAGTGGCTGGAGCGCGGGTACGGGGGGGAGATGGGCTACTTGTCGGACCCGAGACGCCGCGATCCGGCGAAGGTGCTTGCGGGCGTACGTAGCGTGATCGTTTGCGCGCTGAACTACAACACCGCACATCCGCATTCGAACGAGACGGCCGCATCCGGAAAGGGCGACGAACCGCGCGGCTGGATTTCGCGCTATGCATGGGGCCGCGACTATCACCAAGTAATGTGGGAGCGACTGAACGGGCTGGCGGACAGGCTTGGCGAACGGTTTCCGGAACCACATCGTTTTCGCGCGTACGCCGATACAGGACCTGTCGCGGAGCGATTATTCGCCAAATACGCTGGGCTTGGGTGGATCGGAAAGAACACGTTACTGCTGAATGAAGAACTGGGATCGTGGTTTTTTCTCGGAGTGATTTTTACAACGCTGGAGCTTGCGCCTTCGCTGGCGCCCAACGAACTGCCACCGCCCGATCTTTGCGGCAACTGCCGGCAGTGCCTGGACGCGTGCCCGACCGGGGCATTCGTTGAGCCTTACGTGCTTGATGCGCGGCGATGTATCTCGTATCTGACGATTGAGTTGCGGGGGAACATGCCCGAAGAATTTCGAGAGGCGATCGGCAGCAATGTATATGGGTGCGACGTTTGCCAGGAGGTGTGCCCATACAACCGGGATGCGCCCATCTCTGGCGTTACCGATTTCCGGCCGCGGCAATTCCGTGATGGGGAGAGTTTATTGGAGCCGCGGCTGGAATGGCTGGCGGGCATGGGAGAAGAAGAATTTCGCGAGAAATTCCGCGGGAGCGCGATGAAGCGAACGAAGTGGCGCGGATTGGTGAGGAACGCCTGCATCGCACTTGGAAACAGCGATGTGCCTCGCGGCACCGAAGCGCACAAGCGAATCTTCGAATTACTGCACCGGCTTTCAGAATCAGAAGAACCCGGCATCGCAGAATCTGCCCATTGGGCGCTTTCCCGCATCCAATGAGTGCCTCGCAATCCGGGAGGCAATGTTTCGCCCAGTGTGGTTGAGCAGGGGCTCCAGAGGCGCTATAATCACGCGCGGAAGCCCGAGCGCCCACCGAAGTTGAGGACTTCCATGGATCGACGTAAGTTTCTTTCAACCAGTGGCCTTCTTGGCGCTGGCTTACTTGGGGCAGGAAATGCCGCCTCGAGTTTGCTTCACGCTGAACCCAGATCGGATTTCGAACCACATCTCAATTTGGAGGACAAACCCGTGGCATTTACAGTGCCCCCCTTGCCTTACCCGAACGACGCCCTTGAACCCTACATTGACGCTCGCACGATGGAAATCCATCACGACAAACATCATGGCGCCTATGTCACCAATCTCAACAAGGCGCTCGAAGGCCATCCGGACCTGCAGGCGAAATCGATCGATGACATTCTGAAGAACCTCGACAGCGTGCCGGAGAATATCCGCGCCGCGGTCCGCAATAACGGCGGCGGCCACTGGAACCACTCACTCTTCTGGCAATTGATGAAGAAGGGCGGAGGAGGGGAGCCCAAGGGGGACTTGGCTGCGGCGATTAATGCGAGCTTTGGTTCCTTTGCGGGATTCAAGGATAAGTTCAAGGCGGCGGGCCTCGGCCGGTTTGGATCCGGCTGGGCTTGGCTGCTGGTGAAGGATGGGAAGCTGGCCATCGATTCGACGGCGAACCAGGACACGCAATACATTGCCGGTGGCAAAGCCGTGATCGGCATCGACGTTTGGGAGCACGCGTACTACTTGAAATATCAGAATGTGCGCGGGGATTATATTGATGCCTGGTGGAACGTTGTGAATTGGGACAAAGCGGCGGAGCTTTACAACTCAGCGAAGAAGTAGCCAAGTGGACCAATTCGACGGGCCGATCTGAAGATCGGCCACTACAGGAAAAGAAAAGGCCCGTTCCAGAAAGTCTGGAACGGGCCTTTTCTTACGAGAACGTGAGCACTACAAACTACAATTAAGCCATCATGCGATGGCGAGCGAGGGGGAGCACTTTGCCTGGGTTCGCCTGCTTACGGTAGCTCTCGCTGCGTTCCCGAAACGGGCCGAGCTGCGGAGCAGGGCCGCCGACGGCAGGCGGTATGGAGTTCAATGAATGACGCGAAGCCTCGCGCATAAGCTCCAGGCGGCCACGAACCTTGAACTTGGCGAGAAGGGAAGAGACGTGAAATTTGACGGTGCGCTCGGAAAGATTCAATTCGTTGGCGATTTCCTTGTTGGCGAGGCTGCGTAGAATGCCATCGAGGACTTCTTCTTCACGGCGGGTGAGACGCACGGCGTTCTTGGCGCTGTGGCCGGCTTCCAGGAGTTTTTGTGCTTTTTCGGCCAAGCCGCTCAGGGTATTGGGAGCGGCCGGAACCATGACCAGATAATCCTTGGGTGATTGCCCGCGGACCAGACAATGCATGGCCAGCAGACCGGCGGCGTGATCAACGGGAAGTTCCCCTTCAGGTCCGGCCTCAACGTGGAAATGGGCCGTGCCCGTGCTTTTTTCATAAAACAAGTAGACGCTTGCTTGCGCAGAGTATTTTGGTTGGGGCAGCGAGTGTGGCGCTAGGTTTCTGCGGATCAACTTCACGTGCACTCCTCCGATCATGCCTCGTGGGGGGACCGAAGCCGTTCTTTTTGGATTTTTACCCTCAAAAACCTCCCGTGGAGGTCGGCCGGAATGACCGAGCAAGCGACGAAGAAGTAGGCCTGGATCAGGTCCAGATACGCCAGAGGAAAAAGCCCTCAGAAACCCTCTGGGGTAAAGTAAAGGATCCTCGTCAAAAGCCTGCGAAAGTTACACCTGACCGGAGTACAGCACTGCAACCTGTTGGCCGGACTGTCAGTTTTGACAGGGGGTGAGTTGTCAACAACTTAGAGCGAGCCGGAGGTGAGGAGAGGCAATGGTTGAGGGTAGAAATTGCCCGACGTCCGAACTTTTTTCCAGAGGGCGGGGATTTCCACAGGTCATCGAGTAAGAACGCGAGTCTGGTCCGGGGAGACAATCTCGTATTGAATGCCACGCCACATGATGCGGCGACCGAATAAAGAAGCGAAGAAATTGATTAAGTATAAAAACGGGACTAGAAATGTGACCAAAATATAAATCCAGGATTGCGCCATGATTTCAGCGCGGGAAGAGGGAAGGGCTTCGGTGACTCCGATTACTCGCAGAGCGCCTCGAAACGCGGCGAGAAGCAGCGGGAGGACGAAAAGCGTGATGACCTGAGAGGCCGGCCGGGATTCAACGGCCAGGTTGAGGGCGACGAACAGGCCCAGGAGGAGAGTGAAACAAAAGAGAAAGTGCGTTGCGAAGGCGGTGGCCCACATTCGAGGACGGTAGATGCGCGTGATTTTGATCTGGCGGTTGGTAAATTCAAGGAGGGTCGGGAAGTCCGTTTGAACGTAGGACGGGGTGAGGCATTCGGGCAGAAAAACGATCTGGCGGCGGGTTCGTTCGATGGCGATGGTGAGGGAGTAGTCGTCGCTGAAAGCGTTTTGCCAGACATTGAGCATGTCCATCTCTTCAAAGAGGGCGCGGCGAATGGCGGTGCCGCCGCCCCAACAGAAATTTCTCGCATGGCCGCCGAGCATAGTGACCACGGAAGCGTTCCAGGCGGCGAGAAGGGCGTTGGGGAAAGCGTTGTTGTTGGGAATGAACCAACGCATGGTGGTGGTGGCTCCGATGCGGGAATCGGAGAGCGGAGCGACGATATGGTGAAGCCAGGTTCTACCCGGGCAGCCGTCCGAATCTACAAAGACGAGCACCTCAAAATCGGGGGGGAGTTGTTCAATACAGACGCGGAGGTTGTTCACTTTTTCGCTGGATGTGGTGGGCTTTCCGGCGATGACGACGTGAGCTTTCACGCGGGAGGACGCGGCGACGCGCTTGACGAGGCTGTACGCGGGATCATTTTCGGAAGCGAGGATGAAAAAGACCTCGAAGTTCTGATGGTTGAATTCGCAAAGAGAAACGAGATTGCGTTCGAGGCCGGGTTCCATGCCGCGGCAAGGGCAGAGGACTGCGGTGCGGGGAGCGTAAAAGCCAGGGTCGGTGTGCAATCGGCGGCGCACGTAGGCGAGCCACTGGATGCCCTGCCAGAGCAGGAAGAGCCCCGAGGCGACCTGGAGAATCGCCAGAAATTCGAAGAGAGTTTCCACGCAAGCCGAGCATAACAAACGTAGGGGTTGCTGGAAGCGGCTTGTAGTAGGGTAGAATCGCACCGGTAAACAGCAGGAAATCCAGGAGAAAAATATGACTGGCCGAGTGGATAGTTCGATGGTGACGTCGACGAATGAATTGCCGGGATACCGGATTGTGAGGAATTTCGGGATAGTGCGGGGAATTACGGTACGCTCGCGGAGCGTGCTGGGGAATCTGGCGGCGGGAATTCAGACGATCGTGGGCGGAAACATATCTGTGCTTACGGAGCTGTGCGAAAAGGCGAGGGAAGAGGCGTACGAAATATTGTTGCAGCATGCGGCGCAACACGGAGCCAACGCGATCGTGTGCATGCGGTATGACGCCAATGAGGTGATGCAGGGAGTGACGGAAGTGCTGGCGTATGGGACGGCGGTGCAAGTCGAGAAGGTTGTTTGAAGAATAGCAGCTACTGGCCGGAGCGTGCAGCAGAGGCATCAGCCTGTACTCTTCGGGGCGCACGAGCCGGTCGTGGTAGAATTCCCGCGCGATGTTCTGTTCGACTTGTGGCAAGCAAGTAACGGAAACTGCGCGATTCTGTTCGCACTGCGGCGGCGCCGTCGGTGCGGACGAAACGGTTCTCGGCGACGCGGGGCTCCTGGAATCCGGAGAGACGCTGGCGCCGGATAGCCCAGTTGCGGGTACTTCGCGCCCAGCGGGGAGGCCCCCTTCCGCAGCGGGCAGCGCGCGCGCGGCCGGGTGGAGAACTCCCAGCGTATCCACGATCAGCAGCAGCTCGGAACCCATCGGCGGCGGACGCTTTGCGCCGGGATCGATTGTGGCGCAGCGATACCGCATTGTGGCGCTGCTTGGCAAGGGCGGCATGGGCGAGGTGTACCGCGCGGAAGATTTGCGGTTGAGCCAGGTGGTGGCCATCAAGTTTTTGCCGGGAGCGCTATCGCAGGACTCTGCCGCACTTGGACGATTCCATTCGGAAGTGCGCGTGGCGCGCCAGGTGTCGCACCCAAACGTTTGCCGGATGTTCGATATCGGCGACGCGGACGGTTTTCCCTTCCTGACAATGGAATATGTGGACGGCGAGGACCTCTCTTCGCTGGTACGGCGCATTGGAAGACTTCCCCAGGACAAAGCGGTCGAGATCGCAAGGCAGATCTGCGCGGGTCTGGCGGCGGCGCACGATCGCGGCGTGGTACATCGCGACCTGAAACCGGCGAACATCATGCTGGACGGCGCGGGGAAGGCACGGATCACGGATTTCGGCCTGGCGGGAATCGCAGCGACGATTCAGGGAGCGGACGTGCGCGCGGGGACTCCGGCGTACATGGCGCCGGAACAGCTTTCCGGAAAGGAAGTGACGACGAAGAGCGACATCTACGCGCTGGGGCTGGTGATGTACGAACTGTTGACCGGGAAACGCGCTTACGATGCAACGAGTCTGCCGGAATTGATGAAGGCGCGGACCGAGGGGAAGATCACCAACCCTTCGACCCTGGTGAAGGACCTGGACCCGCTGGTGGAGCGAGTAATCCTGCGCTGCCTAGAGAGCGATCCGGGAAGACGGCCTACCTCCGCGCTACAAGTGGCCGCGGCGTTGCCTGGCGGCGATCCGCTGGCGGCGGCGCTGGCCGCGGGGGAAACGCCATCGCCCGAAATGGTGGCGGCCGCGGGAGAAAATGAGGGGACGCGCCCGAGCGTGGCGATCGCATGCTTGCTGGGGGTGATTGCGTTAATGGGCGTATGCACTTACCTGGGAATTCGCGAGGGCGGGCTGCGCGATCTTCGCGTGAAGAGTTCCGGAGAGATTCTGGCGCACCAGGCACGGGAAATTGTCGGCAAATTGGGATACACGGAGCCAGCCAAAGATTCCGCATCAGGATTCGAATACGACGACCAGTATCTGGATTACCTGGACAAGAAAGCGAAGCCGGGATCGGCGTGGACGCAGACTCTGCGAGAGAAGCCTCCGCTGCTGCGATTCTGGTACCGGCAAAGTCCGAAGGAGATGGCAGCAGACGGATTCACGGGGATGGCGCTAACGCCAGGCGTGGTGACGTTTGACGATCCATCCCAGACATTTTCGGGAATGATCAATCTGCGGCTGGACCCGGAAGGGCGGCTGCAATCCTTCCAGGCGATACCGCCAGAGAAAGAGCAGCTCAACGAGGGAAACAAGGACAGAACGCCGCCGGCGACGGACTGGCAAACGCTCTTCGCGGCCGCGGGGTTGCGGATAGAAGATTTTCACGCAGGTACGCCGGCATGGAATTCGCTGGCGGCTTACGACGCGCGCGCCGCATGGGACGGCGTGTGGCCGGGGACAACGCGTCCGCTGCATGTGGAAGCGGCGGCGTGGCGCGGGAGGCCGGTTTATTTTGCGCTTACCGGCGACTGGACAACGCCGGAGCGCATGCCGGGCCCGGAGCCGACGGGATCGGAGCGCAGCATCCAGATCTTCGGTATCGCGTTCGCCTTACTGCTGGCCGGCAGCGGCCTCTGGCTGGCGTACCGGAATTATTCGCTGGGAAGGGGCGATCGACGGGGAGCACTGCGGACCGTGACGGTGGTCTTCGCGCTGGAAATCGTGCTGTTTTTTCTTAAGGGGCATCTCTCGTTTTCGTCGAGCACGATCTTTCTGACTGTCCTGGCGGTGAGCACCGGGTTGTGTGTCAGCGGATTCCTGTGGATCCTGTACATCGCGTTGGAGCCATACGTGCGGAGCAAGTGGCCGCAGACGATCGTGTCCTGGTCACGCTTGCTGGCAGGTAATTTGCGGGATCCGCTGGTGGGGCGGGACATCCTGTTCGGCACGCTGCTGGGACTGGCGTGGGTGCTGGTTTATTTCACGGGCTACGTGTTTGAAATCCGCGTGGGCGAGCGGCCGCTGTTTTCACAACTGGATTTTCTGGAAGGGACGCGCGCGACATTTTCGGTCTGGCTGGGCAACGTGGTGGCCGCGCTTTTGGGGCTGCTGATGATGTTTTTCCTGCTGGTGCTGCTGCGGGTGCTGGCGCGGAATCGCTGGCTGGCGGCGGCGATATTTATCGTGCTCCTCGCGGCGCCGAAAGTTCTGGGAAGCGATCATCCGTGGATCGATGGCCCGGTGTGGATGGCGATCTACGCGATTGCGGCGTTCGCCGTGGTGCGGTTCGGGTTGATTGTGCTGGCAATGGCGGTGTTCACGGCAAATGTGCTGCTGAATGTGCCATACACTCTGGATTTTTCGGTGTGGTACGCGCCGGGAGTGATTTGCGTGCAGCTGAGTTTCCTGGCGCTGGCGGTGTGGGGATTTTACCAGGCGCTGGCCGGGCAGAAACTGTTCAAGGAGGAATTCTTCGAATAAGAGTCGTGGTCAGTGGCCTATGGCCAGTGGCCAGCGAAATCTGAGTTACAGGTCTGATCCTTTCAGGCGGGAACGGAGGACTTCGGCGGCAATCTGGGCCCCGAGGGTTTCGAGATCCTCGAGGGTCCGGGTGGCGGCGAGGCGCGCCCTTTCCAGGAAGGACGAATCGAGCACGAAGGCGCAGCGGTCCACGAAGGGATGATTTGCGGCCTCGAAGCGCTTGCGGGGACGCCGCGAACTTGCGGCTCGGGCGATTAGATCTTCGTACATCTTCAGATCCGACTGAAAATCGAGGGCGTCACTGACGTTCCAGCAGTGGTGGCGGGTTAGGCCGGCGAGAAATTTTTGGCGGAAGGCGGCAGCCTCCTGCCGGGCCATAGGCTTGGCTTTGCGGTCGTCTTCGGTGTGCAGGCCGCGAGTGACGATTTCAAGGACGCGAGCGGTGACGGTGAGCAAGGCTTCGCGCTGGAGAAGATTGAGAAGATCGCGGTAGAGAACGGCGTGGACCTGCAGGCTGTGGCGGCCGTGTTCGACGACGTAGGAATCGACGAAGCGGGGGATGGTGCGCTCGCGAAGGAGGGCCTCGCTGAGGCGCTGGGGAAGAACGGCGGCCAATTCCTTGGCGGGAGATCTGGATTTCGAGTTCGACGGCATGAGAAGTTTCCATACTAGCAGCAGTTGGAGAGTTCTCAGCCTGTTCGAGAGAACAAGAGGGAAAGAAAGAAGGCCCGGCAGATTTGACGGGCGGTTGTATAGGTTGGCAAGTCAAAGGCGCTCCCGACCGGGTCGGGGCCGCTACAAAAGCAGGAGGTCAAAAACAAGAGTGGCCGGGCGAGCCCGGCCACTGCAAGTTTGATTCGTTCAGATTAGTGGACGGCGCTGGGCGAATCGCCTACGGCGGCTTGCGAAGGCTCCGGCTCTGGGACTACCGGGGCGATCGGATCCTTTTCTAGCGCGTGCTCGAGGACCTCATCGAGCGTTCGGACGTAGGTGATCTTCAGGTCGCCGAGGATTTCCGGCGGAAGATCGGCGACGGCGTTCGGCTCATTGTCCGCTGGCAGCAGCACATGGGTGACTCCCGCGCGCTTGGCGCCGAGGACTTTCTCCTTCACGCCACCGATCGGCAGCACGATTCCGGAGAGGGTCATTTCACCGGTCATCGCCAGGCGATTTTTCACCGGGCGATTCGTCAGCAAGCTGACGAGTGAAGTGACCATCGCGGCGCCGGCGGACGGCCCGTCTTTCGGGACCGCGCCGGACGGCACGTGAATGTGAATGTCCAGCTTGCGGAAGAAGTCCGGATCAATGCCGTAGCGTTCGGCGTTGGCACGAGTCCAGGTCAATGCGGCGGTCATCGACTCCTGCATGACTTCGCCGAGATGGCCGGTCATGGTGAACTGCTTGCCACCGCGCATGCGGCTCGCTTCGATGAAGACGATGTCGCCGCCGACGGGCGTCCAGACGAGTCCGACAGCGACGCCGGGCTTCTTGACGCGCTCGTCGATTTCCCGCTCGGTGCGGAATTTCGGCACGCCGAGGAATTCACGGACGACTTCGGGAGTGACGATCATCTTCTCCGTCTTGCCTTCGGCCAGACGGCGCGCCTGCTTGCGGACGATTGTGGCGATCTCGCGCTCGAGATTGCGAACACCGGCCTCGCGCGTGAAGCTGTGGATGATTTCCCGCAGCCCTTCTTCAGTGAACTCCAGCTGGTCGCCTTCCTTGACGCCGTGCTCGGCGGCTTGCTTGGGGATCAGGTATTTGCGCGCGATGTGGATCTTTTCCTCACCGGTGTAGCCGGGGAGTTCGATGATCTCCATGCGGTCGCGCAAGGGTTCCGGGATGGGATCCATCCAGTTGGCCGTGGCGATGAAAGTGACCTTTGAGAGATCGAACGGCACATCCAGATAGTGATCTCGGAAGGTCGAGTTCTGCTCCGGGTCGAGAACTTCCATCAAGGCGGAGGACGGATCGCCGCGGAAATCGCGGCCGAGCTTGTCGACTTCGTCGAGCATCATGACGGGGTCGTTGGTTTCGCCGCGCTTCAGGCCCTGAATAATCTGGCCGGGAAGAGCGCCGATGTAAGTGCGGCGGTGTCCGCGGATTTCGGCTTCATCGTGCATGCCGCCGAGGGCGATGCGCACGAATTTGCGGCCGAGCGCGCGCGCAATGGACTTGCCGAGCGAGGTCTTGCCGACGCCCGGAGGCCCAACGAAGCAAAGGATTGGCCCCTTCATGCCAGGCTGAAGTTTCTTGACTGCCAGGTAGTCGAGGATACGCTCCTTGACCTTCTGAAGATCGTAATGATCTTCATTGAGGATGTCCTGGGCCTTGGGGATGTCGATGTCCGCGCTGCCGGAGGATTTCGACCAGGGCAGGGAGGTCATCCATTCGAGATAGGTGCGCGAGACCATGTACTCCGCGGAGGCCGGAGTCATCTTGGCGAGACGCTTGAGTTCGCGGTCGCATTCCTTCTTGGCTTCCGCGGTCATGCCCGCTTCATCGACCTTTTTGCGCAGTTCGTCGATTTCGGCTTGCGCGTCGTCGATTTCGCCGAGTTCCTTCTGAATGGCCTTCATCTGCTCGCGCAACAGGTATTCGCGCTGGTTCTGGCTTACCTGCTCCTGAACCTGTTCATTGATCTTGCTGCGAAGTTCCAGAACTTCAAGTTCTTTGGAGAGTTCGCGAATGAGCGTTTCGAGGCGCTTGCGGACGTTGGCGGTTTCGATCAGTTCCTGACGGAGCAGGGTCGAAAGGCTCGGCAGGGTGCCGGCGATGAAGTCGGCGAGACGGCCGGGATCGTCGATATTCATAGCCGCGTTTTGCAGATCGTCGGAAAGTTGCGGCGAGTGGGCGACGACGTCACGGAAAAGGTCTTGCGCGTTGCGCTGCAAGGCTTCGAGTTCGGCGTCCTTATCGCCCGTGAAGTCGGGCTCGGAAGCCACGGCGGCACGGAGGAACGGGCGCAGGCTCAGGAGTTCATTGATGCGAATGCGCTGCAAACCCTCCAGGAAAACCACCACGTTGCCGTTGGGCATCTTCACGGTCTTGTGGACCTTGGCAAGCGTGCCGACTTTATGGAGGTCCGCCGCAGCAGGATCTTCGATCCGCGGATCCAGTTGGGCAACAACGCCCAAAAGCTTATCGTCGCCCGCAAGCGAATTGACCAGGGCGAGCGAGCTCTCACGGCCTACGGTGAGAGGCAGAACGGCGCCCGGGAAGAGAACGGTATCCCGGACGGGAAGGATTGGAAGAGTATCTGGAACAAAATGTTTTTTATCAGCCATGTTTTCCCCTAACGCGAAGCGGGAGAAAGATCCGCTTTGGAAAATTAGATGCAGAGAGCCGGCAAAAGGTGCCGGACAATGCAAAAGTCTTCAGCAGAAAATATTAGTCAACAACACTCAAATCCTAACATGGTCCGTCTCAGTTTGCAACTTTGCCATAAAATATTGATATAAAACAAGTTACCACCAAAGCTAGAAAGCCTGAACTCTAAGGTGTCTTATCGGCCGACTTGACGGAGAGGATAGTGTCTCCGAACAAATTCGAGGGCTTGGTCCCGGGTCTGGACGGCCTCCTCGAGTTGGGCGTCTTCGAGGGTGGTCAGCATCTTCTGAAATTCCGGCCCCGGTGTATAGCCCAAATCTTTGAGGTCGTCACCCGAGAGTAATCGGGGGGGGCGGACCTCAGTGGGAGGAGTTTGGGCCAGGAAGGCGCGAACGGCATGGTAGGCATCGAGTTTGCCGTGGCTGGACTGGCAATCGAGGCGGTGGAGTTCAAGGTGTTCGTCGAACTGGGGGAGGCGGACGAACCGCTTGAGGGTGGCGGGGCGCATTTGGGAGACGTCTTTGAACTTCATGTGGTTGGCGACGAGGGCTTTGATCTGGTCGGTGTCGTCGTTGGAGAAGCGGAAGCGGCGGCAAATGTCATCCGTCATGCGGACACCGACATCGACGTGGCCATCGAAACGAATGCGGTCGCCGGTTTCCGAGGCAGGGCGGAAGGTGGGAGGTTTGCCAATATCGTGGAGAAGAACGCCCCAGGCGAGCGTGGAAGAGACGCCAATTGGGAGACCGTCAAGCATGAGGAGGGTGTGGAACCAGACGTCGCCTTCGGGATGGAATTGCGGCGGCTGAGCGACACCTTTCATGGCGGCGATTTCGGGGAGAAATTCGGCCAGGAGGCCGAGTTCATTGAGAAGTTCGAAGGCTCGGCGGGCGGCGCCTTCGGTGAGGAGCTTGGTGAGTTCCTCGCGGATGCGTTCCGCGGAAACAACATGGATTGCAGCCGCGTGCATTCGGATGGCGACGAAGGTTTCAGGCTCGATGGCGTAGTTGAAGCGTGCGGCGAAACGCGCGGCGCGGAGCATCCGGAGTTTGTCTTCGGCGAAACGGCGGGAAGGCTCGCCGATGGCGCGGATGATTCCGGCGGTGAGATCGGCGCGGCCGCCCACAAAGTCGAGGACTTCGCCGGTGTCATGGCGCATCAGGAGGCCGTTGATGGTGAAATCGCGGCGTTGGACATCTTCTTCGGGTGTTTTAGAGTAGACGACCTGATCGGGATGGCGGCCGTCCGAGTAGCCGAGGTCGGAGCGGAAGGTGGCGACTTCGACCTTGAGGGAATCGTGGCGGACGAGGATGACGCCGAATTGCGCGCCGACATCGAGGCCGTTGGGGAAGAGTTGCAGAACTTCGGAAGGAGTTGCGTTGGTGGCGACGTCGTAATCCGCGGGATCGCGTCGAAGCAGGATGTCGCGCACACAGCCGCCGACGAGGAAAGCCTGGTGACCTTGGCGTTGGAGAGAGTCACAGACCGAATTGGCGAGTTCCCGGGAATTCACGGAATGATTATGCGCCTGTGGGGGGAGGTAAATGAAGTAGAAGGGGCATTGGAAGTATAAGGAGGAGTTTTCTGGCGGCTGGGAACTTGGAGACGCCTACAGTCAGGATCAGGAGCAGCGCAGAACGAGGCAGGTGATGTCGTCGGACTGGCGGGTGGCGCCAACGAAATCTTCGACGGATTTCATGAGGAATTGCAAGGTTTGCTGGGCGTTGAGATTGGGAAGGCCGCGGATGATGTTGAGCCAGCGATTATCGGAGAATTCTTCGCCGGCGGCGTTGAAGGCTTCGACGACTCCGTCGGTGAAGAGCACGAGGGTGTCGCCGGGTTGCAAGGTGACTTCGGCGGAAGGAAAGGTAGCCTCGTTAGTGATGCCTAGGGGTAACGCTGCTGATTCGAGGCGCTCCGTGGAGGCGTTTGCGCGACGGATCACGGGGGAATTGTGGCCGGCGTTGACGTAGGCGAGACGGCGGGTGGCGGGGTCATACTCGGCGAGTATAGCGGTGGTGAAGCGCTGGCCGCCGAGGCTATGGGCGCACGCATAGTGATTGAGGCGGGTGGCGAGTGCGCTTAAGGGGAGACCTTCAGAGGCGATGGTGCGGAGGCTGGCTTGTAGAGTGGCCATGAGGAGGGCAGCGGGAACGCTTTTGCCGGCGACGTCGGCCATGACGAGCATGAGTTTGCCGCCGGAGGCAGCGTCGGCGGTGGGATAGAAGGCGTCATAGTAATCGCCGGCGACGGAATTTTGAGCCCGAGTGTAGAAGGCTACTTCCGCGTTGGGAATCATCGGCGGAGTGGAGGGAACGAGCCACGCCTGGATTTCGCGGGCGATTTCCAGATCGCGCTTCATGGTGATTTTGTCGGCGAGTTCGAGAGAAAGAAGCAGAAGGAATAAAAGAGCGGAAAGGAATTCCGCTTTGATACCGAAACCGTTGTTACCGTTCCCGGAAAAAAGAAGCAAGACCAATGCGACGAGGAGAAGCACACGGCGGGCCGGCGTGAGTTTGTTCATCATGGCCCAGAAGAGTTGCTTGACTACGGGATAAGGCCGTTTCCAGCGAGAGAGCTTGTTGAC
Source organism: Candidatus Sulfotelmatobacter sp. (assembly GCA_035487095.1). Classification (GTDB taxonomy): domain Bacteria; phylum Acidobacteriota; class Terriglobia; order Acidiferrales; family UBA7541; genus Acidiferrum. The sequence continues at coordinate 22,062 of DATHMM010000051.1, read as the reverse complement.
TTCGTCCCAGTCGACGTCTTTGCCGTAGAAGCCGTAGGTAGAGCGTGCGTCGGCGGAGAATTGGGACCAGAGGTCGTCGATGCGGCGCCCGTCGCTGACGCGCTGCCAGAAAATGCCGAGACGTGAGGTAGGAGCAGGGCGCGGTTCGGATGCGCCGGATGGAGGCGTCGCGGCAGAGGACATGCAGAAAGTATAGGCGAAAGGGGGTTCGCTGGGCAGCGGTGGTTTTCCGAGTTGGCAGTCGGGAGAAGCTAGTTAGATCCGCAGGGATTTCTGGAACGGAACTTCTGGGCACGAACGGGTCGCGATGGGGCTGTCAGGTTCTCCGTTATCGCCCGAATTGGCGATTGAGCGGGGATTTATTTCTTGTTCAGGGATTGGATTTGCGCGACGAGCGAATCGATTTCTTCAGGGGTCAGTTTGCCGGTGAACTTGGGCATGTGGCCTTTGCCGTTGGCGATGATGTTGCGCAGATCATCGGCGGAAGCAGCCGCGGTTTTTGGGGAGGTGAGCGCCGGCCCGCCAAAATGGCGGCCCTCGGCGGTTTTTCCGTGACACTTCGCGCAATCTTTCACGTAGACGGAGTTCGCGAGCAGGCCGCTCTCCGCGGGCGGAGTCTGGGCATAGGCAGCGGCGAAGACAAGAAGCGAAGCTGAGATAGCGGCGGCGAGTGCGAGTGTTTTCATGTGAGTCCTCTTCAAATGAGATCGAACTGAAGAGTATAAATGAGATCGATTGCGAAAGAGTCGCCTTTAACCCGCTCTATGCGAGAAAAAGAAAGATTTGACAAAGAGTTTACACAGGTGGAAGGGCCATTCACGAAGAGCCCTATGGGCGGAGTTATCGGGGCTCGTCGTCGCGGCGGAGGGAGCCTCCGAATTGGACGGAGGTGAAGCCGAATTTATCGCGGAGACTGTCGGCGGCCTTGGTGAGCTTTTCGAGTTTCTCGCGGCGATCAGATTCGAGGAGGTCGAGTTGTTGCACGCCGTGGGAGAGGGCGGAGAGCGCGACGCCGAGGAGGCGCACTTTGCGTTTGGCGTCGCGATGCTGGCGGAAGAGATTGAGGAAGACGGCGAAGATGTCGGTGTCGAGTTGCGCGGGCTCGGTGAGAGTTCTGGAGCGGGTGTAGGTTTCGAAACCGGCGTAGCGGATGGTCAGCGTTAGAGTGCGCGTGGAAAGCCCCGCTTCGCGGAGGCGCTTGCAGGCTTTTTGCGAGAGATGGCTGAGCAGGGTTTCCATTTCTGCGACGTCGGTGGTGTCTTCGCCGAAAGTGTGATTGTGAGAGATGGATTTGGGCTCGGCGTCGATGAGGAATTCGTAGGCGTCCCCGCCGCGTGCCTTGCGAAAGAGGGCTGTGCCCCACTGGCCAAAGATTTTTTCGAGCTTTTCCTGGGAGTGGGATGCTAGCTGCTCGACGCTTTCGATGCCGAGGGCGCGAAGGGCGCGTTCGGTGACTTCGCCGATGCCGGGAATTTTGCGGATGGGAAGAGGGGCGAGGAAGCGCGCTTCCATGCCGGGGGCGACCCAGACGAGGCCGCGGGGTTTGCCCTGGTCGGAGGCGACCTTGGCAGTGAGGCGCGTGGTGGCGAGGCCGCCGGAGCAGGGAAGTCCGGTTTGTTTTGTGATTGTGCGAAGGAGTTTGTCGGCGGCGGCGAACGGTGGGCCGTGGAGGCGTTCGGTGCCGGAGAGGTCGAGATAAGCTTCGTCGATGGAAACCATCTCGACGATCGGGGAAAACTTAGCGAGGATGGAGGCGACGCGATCGCTCCATTCGGAATATTTTTCGTGGTGGCCGTCGAGGAAGACGGCATGGGGGCAGAGCCGGCCGGCGGTGCGCAGGGGCATGGCGGAATGGATGCCGAATTTGCGGGCTTCGTAGCTGGCGGCGGAGACGACGCCGCGCTGGTCGGGGCGGCCTCCGACGACTACGGGCTTGCCGCGGAGGTCGGGGTGGGCGAGTAGTTCGACGGAGACGAAGAAGGCGTCCATGTCGACGTGAAGGATGGAGGACTGCGCGGGGAATTCCGATGCGTCGGGAGCGTCGTGCTTGGCGCGGAAGCGTGCAAAGTCCTGCATGGGATAAGCGTACGACTACGGGTTGGGGGAGGCAATGAGGTTGATGAGGGCAATGGGGGCGTGGTCAAGAAGTTGGAAGTAGCGGCGGAGTTTACTGGTCAAATGCGGAAGCTTTGCTTCTGTACTCAAGAACGGCCCGTCCCGTAAATCCATCCGGGGCACAGAAAGCGCGGCTCGGACTTTTCGACTACACCCAGGGCAAGAAGCGGGCGCTACGCCGCAGACTTGCGACACACAGTAAAATCAGATAATCTGATAATCGGATTTATGAAGAAGACTAAGATCAGCGTAACCGACGCAGCTCGCAATTTTGCAGACTGCGTGAACCGGACCCACTATCAGAGGCTTTCCTTTGTGCTGGTGAAGAACGGCAAGGCGGTGGCACAACTTGTGCCCGACGGCGAGAAGGTTTGTCTTGGCCGCGATGCGGCCGAAGCTCTGGCGAAAGTGAAATTGTCACCAAAAGAAGCCTCAGCCTGGCGGCGCGATCTAAAGGCGGGCCGTAAAATTCTGAAGACTCCAACCGACAAATGGCGATAATCCTGGACACGGACGTTATTGTGCGGGGAGAGCGCGGCACGTTCGATCTGGAGCGTTGGCTGGCGTCCCGTCCGAACGATGCATTTGAGGTCGCAGGCATTACAGTCGCGGAACTTTGGCACGGAGTGGAACGGGCAACCCGGCCACACCGAACTGCGCGGGAACGCTACGTGAAAGCAATCCTGGAGACGTTTCCGATCATTCCTTATACCGAGCAGACGGCTTATGTGCATGCGCGGGTATGGGCAGATCTGGAAGCTGCCGGAAAGATGATCGGTTTCTACGATCTGATAGTGGGAGCGACCGCGCTCGAGAGGGGCAGCCGGGTGGCTACTTTCAATAAGAGGCGCTTCACTCAAATAAAGGATCTCGCGGTCGTCGAGCCTCAGTAGCCCTCACATCTTCATCTCCCAGACCTATCGGGCACGCAATCTGATTAATCACGTAAACTCTTTCATCAGGCAAGACAGGATATTTCTATGAAAATCCCAGTTCGGCGAATTTTGTTTTGAGTTGTGTGAGACAGATGGAATGATTGTGCGACATACCGAAGGAGAGAGATGAAAAATGTAAAGGGAAATGCGCAAGTGGTGAATCGCTTCACGGCCGGGCTGAGCCTGATCTTCTTTCTGGGGATCGGCTTAAGAAACACTCGGGCGCAGGAGGTTCCGTTGGAGGCGGTGGTTACTCCTTCGACGATGATCGTGAAGAACGGGAAGCCGGTTACCTTTGCGATTCACGGATTTATCGAGTTCAGGTCGCTGGCGGAGGTGTTTCCGTACATTGATGCGCAGACGCAGCGGTGGGACGGGAAGATCAGCGAGGAGGAAAAACGGCGGCTTGCCCGCGAACTGCTGCGCGAAGGAATTGAGAGCCGCGTAGTTTCGATGGCGGATGAGCGGCTTTTGCAGGCGCTGGTGACTCACACGAGCTCGGAGTTGAGGGAGGTGATTGCAAAAGTCAAGGAACCCGTGCCCGCTGGGTATGTGCAGGAATTCGCGGCAGTGCAGGAAAAGTGGAAACACTCGCTGAACTGCTGGAGCGCTTCGCCGGCAATTGCGGGGCGGGTTCTTTCGAACTGGTATCCGATTGAGGAGGGGATACGGTTGCATGGAGCTGTTTACGATTCGACGGAGCATTTCTGGCAGGGAGTGAAGTATCACCCAGATACGACGGTGGGGGATTTGAAGGGGTTGGTTACGCTGCTGCAGGGGCGCGAGTGGGGCGCATGGTTAAAGCGGCTGGATGACGATCCGAAGATTTATTTGGCGAATGCCTACGCGGTGGAGTTTCTGCGGCACAACCTGAAGGCTGAACGGCTGAAATGGTTTGGGGAAGAGTTAGGCAAGCATGGCTTGAGGGACGGCGATCACTCGCGAATCTTGCAGCAGCGCGGGGACAGCGCGTTCCGGTTTAGCGGATTTGAAGAAAAAGTGTTGTGGGGCGACTTGGCGGATTTGTTGCACATGGTATACGTGTTTTCTCCGGCGGACGATTCGATTCGCAAGGTCTTGGCGCAGCATCATTTTGACGGGATTTATCTGGATGGGCGAAAGATGGGATTTATCAGCGAAGAGTTTCGAGTGGAGATGCTGGAGATCTGGAAAGTGAAATTTCTGGAGATATCAAGATTTCGAGAAGTGATTGCGGGGATACCTATGGAGATCCGGCTTGAGCATTTTTTGAACGATGGGGATTCGCCGGATATTCCGCTTTCGATCTACGTCCCGTATCTGAATCGGATTCGGGAAATGGCGAGTACCAGAAAATAGAAAATGGAAAATAGAAATTAGGTGCGTTCGGCGGAGAGGACGCGGGGGATGCCGGCGAGGTCGTTGGTGACGTGGATGTTGGCCCATTGGGGAGTTTCTAGGAGGGGGCGGACGGCGGGGAGGGAGTCGTGGCCGAGTTCGAGGACCAGGAGGCCGCTGGGTTTGAGTTGGCGCGCAGCTTCTGGAATCAGCAGGCCGTATAGTTCGTAGCCTTCTTCGCCGCCGTAGAGGGCGGAGGCGGGTTCGTGGTCGCGGACTTCGATGGGGAGGGTGTTGGTTTCTTTGCGGCCTATGTAGGGAGGGTTGGAGATGATGAGATCGAAGAGGGGTGACCCGTTCGGCAAGTTCAGGGCAGGCTGGTGACTGGTGATTGGTGACTGGTGGGAAGTGGGAGAGAAGGCCGAGAGCAAGTTGGATTCGAGGAAGGTGATGCGCGAGTGGAAGCCGAGGCGGGTGGCGTTGCGTTGGGCTGTAGCTAGGGCGGCGGGGGAGATGTCGGTGGCGTAGATTTTGGCGGCGGGGAGTTCTTTGGCCAAGGCGATGGCGATGCAGCCGGAGCCGGTGCCGATGTCTACGATGGTGAGAGTTTCGCCGGTAAGTTTGGGATCGCGGCCGTGGCGGAGTTCACGGACGGCGAGGCGATCAAGAGCGACTTCGATGAGGTGTTCGGTTTCGGGGCGGGGGATGAGGACGTCGGGGTTGACCTCGAATTCGAGGCCCCAGAATTCCTGCTTGTGGGTTAGATATTGAGTGGGTTCGCCAGCGGCGCGGCGGCGGATGAGGGAGAAATAGGATTCGAGGATTTGGGGATCGAGGAGTTCTTCGGGGTGGGCGTAGAGCCAGGTGCGGTCGCGGCGGGTGACGTGGAGAAGGAGGAGTTCGGCGGCGAGTGTGTAGGAGGGGATGCGGGCTTCGCGAAGGAGATGGATGCCTTGTTTGAGGGCAGTGCGGACGTCGAGGGGACTGGAGTTTGATTCGGACATGAAGATTTAAGAGAAGAGTTTAACGCAGAGACGCTGAGAGCGCTGAGAAGAGAACCCAAGAGCACAGCCAGGAATGGCTGTGCCACAGGGAGCGCCGTAGCGATAGATGCTAGAAATCACGCTTCTGCTAGTTCCTGCTTTAGGCGGGCGGCTTCGTAATGCTCGACTAGGCCATCGACTAGGGGGGCGAGTTTGCCGTCCATTGCTTCGGTTAGTTGGTGGATGGTGAGGCCGATTCGGTGGTCGGTTACGCGGTTTTGCGGATAGTTGTAGGTGCGGATTTTTTCGGAGCGATCGCCGGTTTTGATCTGGCCGCGGCGTTCGGCGCCGATGGCGGCTTGCTGCTTTTCGAGTTCCATTTCGTAAAGGCGGGAGCGAAGGACGCGCATGGCCTTGGCGCGGTTTTTGATCTGGGATTTTTCGTCCTGCTGAGAGACGACCAAGCCGGTGGGCAAGTGCGTGATGCGCACGGCGGAGTACGTTGTGTTGACGGACTGGCCGCCGGGGCCGGAAGAGCAGAAGGTGTCGATGCGGAGATCTTTGGCTTCGATTTTGATGTCGATTTCGTCGGCTTCGGGGAGGACGGCGACGGTGGCGGCGGAGGTGTGGATGCGTCCCTGCGTTTCGGTGGCTGGGACGCGCTGCACGCGGTGGACACCGCTTTCGTATTTTAGTTTGGAATAAACTTTCTTGCCCTGGATGGCGGCGACAATTTCTTTTACCCCGCCCATCTGTGCAGGAGAACTTTCCATCACTTCCACTTTCCAGCCCTGTGATTCGGCGTAACGGGTGTACATGCGGAAGAGATCGCCCGCAAAGATGCCGGCTTCGTCGCCACCGGTGCCGGCGCGAATTTCGAGGATGATGTTTTTGTCGTCGATGGGATCGTGGGGCAGGAGAAGAAGTTTCAGCTCGCGCTCGGTTTGTTCCTTACGCGCGGACAGCAGCTTTTCTTCCTCCTGGGCCATGTGGCGCATTTCTGCGTCTTCGGATTCGACGACCATCTGATGGGCGCCGGCGAGGTCCTTTTCGATTTGCTTGAACTCGCGGTGCTTGTTGACGATGGTTTCGAGATCGGAGTGCTGCTTGGCGAGTTTCTGGAAGCGCGCGGAATCGGTGACGACTTCGGGAGTGGAGAGCTCCTGGGTCATTTCCTGGTACCGGGCGTCGAGTTGATCGAGTTTTTCGGAAAGCGTGAGAGCGGCCATTGGCGGTCCTTCCTGATTCTGGGCGACGTGGCGCCTTGGGGTGAGTGGTGACTAGTGACTGGTGAAAAAAGAGGCGGCGCCCGAGTGGGCGCGAGACTTGCGGCAGCTAATGGAAGAAGGAGTACATGTTCAGTGAGTAGTATAGCAAAACTGCGTATGGATTGGATGCAAGAGGGGAGTGCGAGGTTTTGGGGAGCGGGGGTAGACGCAGCGATCGGAATTAGGGTGGCGACGGGAAAGCGCCCGCCTCGGAAGGCGGCCGCTACATCCGGATTGCCGACGGGTAGCGGGTGTACTACGATGCGATTTGGAGTTGGCGGGGAAGATTGAGGGTGGCGGGAATGAGTGAAGCGGTTCGGGCGGCGTTGGAAAATTCGGTGGACGGGTTGGCGGAAAGCGCACCGAAAACGGATGCGGGATTTTTGTGGGATTTCTGGTATCCGGCGTTGAAGAGCGAGGAGATTCAGGGGAAGAATTTAGCGAAGGCGATGCTGCTGGAAGTGCCGCTGGTGCTGGGGAGGACGAGCGAGGGAAAGGCGTTTGCGATGCGGGATTCCTGCCCACACCGGGGGATTCCGCTTTCGTATGGGCATTTTGACGGGAAGAACTTGCAGTGCAGTTACCACGGATGGGAGTTTGACGCGTGCAGCGGGCGGTGTGTGGAGATTCCGTCGCTGACGAGCCACGACAAGCTGAAGGTGGAACGGATCAACGCCGCGCATTATCCCTGCGAGGAGCGGGACGGTTACGTTTGGGTGTATATGAGCGCGGCGGGAGCGCGGCTGCCGGAAAAAGTGCCTGCGCCGCCGGAGTTGGAAAAATTCAGCGCTAGATTCAAGATCACGCGGCTGGAGTGCGAACTGCCGTCGCACATCGATCACGGGATTATCGGATTAATGGATCCGGCACACGGGCCGTTCGTGCACCAATCGTGGTTCTGGCGGAGCAAGACGAGCATTCACGAGAAAGCCAAACAGTTTGAGCCGATTCCGAACGGGTTTCGAATGAGCCCGCACCAGCCGAGCGCGAACAGCGCGCCGTATAAATTACTGGCGAAAATGACCGGCGAGACGGTGACGACTACGATTGATTTTGTGCTGCCGAACATCCGGACGGAGATCGACCGGAGCGGGAAGCTGTGGTTTTCCAGCCGGGCGACGGTGACCCCGGTGAGGCGGGATTTGTGCCGGATCGATTTTGTGGCGGCGTGGAATCTGCCGTTTCCGGTTTCGATCTTCCGCATCTTCGCAAAAATATTTTTGCGGCAGGACCAGGAAACGATGATCCAGCAGGCGGAAGGTTTGAAGCACAATCCGCGGTTGATGTTGATCGACGACGCGGATCGCCCGGCGAAGTGGTATTTCGCGTTGAAGCAGAATCTGATTGAGTCCAGGCGCAGCGGCTTGCCGATGGAACACCCGATGGATGGGCCGGTCACGCTGCACTGGAGAAGTTGAGAACGGCCCGCGGAGAGATTAAAACAACCTATCTAAAGGACGTGAGGTCGAACTCCACAACCACCGGATCCCCCTCGGGCGGGTCGATATGGACCGTGGCAGAATTTTCCGTGAAGGCGTCCGCGGGATATTCGAACGTAAGCGTTGCGCCAGTCAGATCGCAGCCTTCGTCGCCACACCAGACGTTTGGCTCTCCATGGGCGTTCATCGGAACCAGGAACCGGTCGTTCTGAAACACGCGCACGCGGAACTGGCGCCAAAAATCGTAGGGGCGGCGCTCGAAGCCGTTCGGAGAGCCGGAACGAGAGTCAATCGGGTGAACAATGTATTCGCCGTACGAATCGGTGAACCAGATCTGGATCACCACGCGAACGAGTTCGGGCTGCCTTTGATGGTCGAGTTGCGCTTGTTGGGCGCTGTAGATGTTTACTTGCTGGCTGGAATAAATCGCGGTCTGCGCGTACGGGGTGAAAAACGAAACCGATGAGATATTAGGGCCGCTCTTGGGCTTTGGAAGCGAAGTGACATACTTTTGCAAGAATGTGGCGAAGACTTCGTCATGGCGCTGGCCGAGGAAATAAGCTTCGCGGACGGCGGTATCGGAGAGCGGCGTGTCGAAGGCGGAGGAGGAAGGCGCGAGTAGGAGAAGTGAACTTAGAGTTATCGCGTTCAGGCGGAGCCAAGGACGGGTCATGGCAGTCCTCCTAATTAATAGTTAGACGTTATGGAGGCGTCAATAGGTTTCAGATGCGGCGGGGCGTGTTGGGGAAGTCGAGCCAGACTTTTATGCCGCAGAAGTGGGAACCTTCGGTGCAGATGGGGGTGGTGATGCCTGCGCGGAGGTGGCAGGGCGGGCCGACGTATCGAGAGAGCTGAGGATGGACTTCGCGGAGTTGGGCGATTTCGTCCATGGAGGCGGCGTAGATTTCTTCCTGGGCGTTGAAGCAAGTGCGCATGGTCCACTTGTGGAGGAGATGCAGAAGCGAGCCGGTTTCGACGACGCGGATGGATTTCGAATTGGGTAGAAGGTAGAGAGCGATTTCGGGTGGCACGCCACGATCGAGGAGTTCGTTTTTGGCGGACCATGCCTCGTGCATGGCGCGTTCGTAGATTTCTCTGGCGCGGGGATTTTCCTGGAGAAGCTTGGGGATGACGTAGTCGGGTTCGCGCGTGTCGGCCAGCGTGAGTAACGGGCGCGAGCCGGGGACCATACGGTGGCGCTGGTCCTGGCTGTCGGCGGTGTGACTGATTTTCTTGGCAAAGGTGTAATTGGCGTGCTGCAGGGCGCGCATCATGGGCGCATGGACGCCGATGTTCAGGGTTTCGAGGCGATAGAGATTGCGCGCGGGATTGAGAAGGCGGTCGATGGCTTCGGCGTCGGTGCAGGCAGATTCAGGAAGACCGACCACGGCGCGATAGGACTCCGCCATGACGCGAGGCGCGTTCGGAGAATAATCGACCAGGCGGGAAGTTTTACCGTTGAGTTTGGAGTCGAATTCCGCCGCGAAGGCGTCAGCTTCGGCCTTTGTTGAGGCAACATCCTTCCATTCCGGCAGTTCCTCGAGAGGGGAAAGGCCAAAGCGATCGAAAAATTGGGGATCGAGCTGGCGGACGTGCGCCACCATATCGCCGATGACGGCGCGCGCTTCGCTGGGTGTGTCGGATGCAGAGCACATGCGCCAGAGGCGGTGCAGGACGATGCCCGAAACGGTATGAACCATCGCGGTGAACGCAGCGACCGGAAGGACGTAACGAGCGATTTCGATGGAGCGTTTTTCGGCGGAGCGCTCGATTTTCTGAATGCGCTTCGGGTGAGACATCGGGCCGATATGCCAGATGTCGTTAAGAATATTGCGCGCGTCGGCAGTAAGCAGGGCGGAGAGTTCACGATAGAAGGCCCAGGCACGGGCGATGGCGTTTTCGTAAATTTCGCGCGCTTGAGGATTGAAGTACAGATCCATCGGCGGGACGTAAGCCTGGGCGCGATCGAGACGTACGTAGCGCTGGCTTTGCTGCTCGGAGTTGTAGAAGGGATGCGCGTGGAGAAAGGACCAAACGAACTGGCGGCTGACGTTTTCGAGGCCGAACTCGAAGTGGGCGTGCTGGTAGACGGTATGGTGGCCGCTGTAGAAAGTGGCTGCGCCGATATTCAGGCGCTGCTTGTCGGTGATTTCGTCGTGATTGATGAGATGCGAGGAGTAACAGGTTCGCGCAGCGGCGATCGCGGAATCGAAGGGATGCAGGAAGGCGTTGCGGAGGGTGACGCGCGGCTCACCCGTCTCCACCAATCCGGCGTCCGGTGCGCCGTTGAACATGCGAGATTGCGTAGCCACGTTGGGGATTGATTCTACACGGAGAGATGGAAGCGGACAAAAGGTTAGGAAAAAAAACGGGCCGGGGAAGCCCGGCCCTTAGCAACATAGTTGCAGGATGGCTGTTACTTCTTGGCGGCAGCGGCGGGAACGTTGGCGTATTTCTTGTTGAAGCGCTCAACGCGGCCCGCGGTGTCCACAAGCTTTTGCTTGCCCGTGAAGAACGGGTGGCAGCTGGAGCAAATTTCAACGCGGAGCATATCGCCCTTGATCGTTGAACGCGTCTGAAAGGTACTGCCACAGGCGCAGTGGACGGTAACGGGATGGTAGTCGGGATGAATACCAGGTTTCATGGATCTCCAATCTAGTGTGGCCGGTCTGCACGGCAATCCCCTGGAGGGAGCTACAGCCGCGTCGCTAGGTCACAAGACAATCTCCGATTATACGGGAGGAGGCCAGATTTTCAAAATCGACGCTGGAGACGCGGAATTCGATCAGGGGGTCGGGATGACGGCTGTGACCTGATTCGAGTAGGCACTTTCGTCACCGGCGGAATCGACTGCGGTGACGGCGTACTGGTAGGTGCTCCCTGAGACGACAGTGGAGTCGGTATAGGTCAGATTCGGAATCACCTGAGAAAGCGGTGATAAGCCGCTGCCATTATCGCGGTAAACACGATAACCAACAACAGAGTTGGTACTGGCGTCCCAGGTCAGCGTGACACTGTGCTGAGTTGGAGCAGGTGAAGATGATGAGGAAGTGACGCCCGCGCCGGAGACAGAAATGCTCGCGGGGGACGCAAGATTTGAACTGAGGATGGAGATATTCCCAGACGCCGAGCCGCTGGCCTGGGGCCGGAACCAAACCTGAAAAGTGACGCTCTGGTTGGGACTAAGCGAAAAGCCCGGGGAAAGACTGGAGTAGCCAAAACCGGCGCCCGCAACAGTGACCCCATTGATGGTGATGTTGATGTCGCCGGTGTTCTTGAGGGTGACGTTTTGCGTAGCCGTCGACTGCAGCACGAGATTGCCAAAACTTATGGAGGACGGAGTCACTTGTACGGCGGCGATAGCCTTCTCACCGACACCGGCCAGAGAGACGGACGTGCTCGAAATGCTGGTGGCGATTTGGATCGCAGCGGTCGCGCTCCCGGCAGTTGTGGGGACGAAGGAAATCGTGTAGGCAACATTCTGAGCCGGGAGGACAGTGCGCGGAAGAGACGGGCCGGTGAATGAAAATTGCGTGCTCGAAAGTGTAAGGGAATTGATGGTGAGCGGAGCGGCGCCGGTGTTTGTAATTTGCAGAGTCTGCGTTGTGGACTGGCCAATCACGACGGTACTGAAATTGAAACTGGTGGCAGAGAGGGAAAGGCCCGGCGTGCTCGGCGAGGAGTGAGGTGTCACGCTCGCGCAGCCGACAAGAATCAGTGCTTGGATTAACACCAATGATGCGGCAGCAAGGCTGCCCAGGAACCGGAAGTTGGAACGGCGAGAGAACACTAAGGCTGCGAACCCCCTCAGATTCGGAAATTTCAAGTTACTGTTTCCGGAAGAGTACTGACAACCTGTCCCGGGTACAGTTGTAGGACAGGGCTTACAAAGTCCGAGCCTGTACTAAGGGACAGGGGTAGAGGATATTGGGCGGATTTGAGGGGAAAGTGATCGTATGAGCGAATCGGGTTCGAACCGGGAGAAATGCCTCAACCCCGCCCGATTCGGATGATTGGACGTCATTCGAGAGCCAAGAGCGGCCCGACCCGCAAAACCTTCCGGGGGGCAAAGAATGCGCCTCGGAAGGGGCGGCCATGCAAATACTTTGGGAGGAAGTCCATCGCGGCGGGCTAGCGGCGATTAAGAGACAAAATGGCAGCCGAAGCGGAAAGAGCCCTCAGTGGTGCGGCGCGACCAGACTGGCCGCAGATAGACGCGAACGGGCGGCAGAATCGGAACGTGGAGAATCGCCAAGATGCTCTCGGGGAGTTCTTCGGGTTGTTCGAATTCTAGGGCGACACCCCCGAAGCCCAGATCAATGACGCGGGCGCGACGGCTGCCCTGATCCCCAATGATTGCGTACGCGTTGGTTCCGATCATGGAGACGCGTTCCGCTTTGCGCTGAACGGCGAAGGAGGCTTGGGTATGAGGCGCAGGAGTTTGTTCGGCCAGAGCCCCTGCTGCGGCTGCCGAAGCCGCCAAGAAATCGGGTAAAGCTGTTTCGGAAGCACGGCCCGCTGAAATCGAGATCGGGGATTGCGCGGCGGCAGGGGGTTCCGGGGATCGGGAGGGATCACCGGCAGTGCGGACGTGATTGGCGTGTTTGAAACGATAGAGACGTTCATCTGCAATACGAATCAATTGATCGGATTGATCGCCATCCTGTGGGAAGTTGGCAACACCGTGGTCCATCGTAACGGCGAAGGATAGCTGAAGCGGCCGCAGAGTCTCTGCAAATACTGCCTCGATGCGGCGGCCGAGCGCGAGCGCCTGGGCGGCATCGGTTTGGGGAAGAAGCAGGGCAAACTCGTCGCCGCCGATGCGAAAGGCGGAGTCGGAAGTGCGCAAGGCTTTCTGGAGCGTGGTTGCGGCGGCGCGAAGAACTTCGTCGCCGCATGGATGGCCGTACTTGTCGTTGACTTCCTTGAAGCGATGAAGATCCATGATAACGATGCCCAACGGAAGGCCGTAGCGACGGGCGCGGTTCAGCTCCTTTTCAAAGGATTCGGCGAAGAGCCTGCGATTGTACAAACCTGTGAGTGAATCCGTGACCGCGTTCAATTGAATTTTTTTCAGCTCGTCGTATTCGAGGATTACGGGGACGCGGACCAAACCAGAGGTGGAAAGTACGTCCATGAGGACGGTCTTGAGAGAAACAGGGCGGCGGAGCGCGTCGGAGAGTTCGCGGCGGCGGAGAAGCACCTCGTCCCAAAGCTGGAGGCTCTGGCTCTCGCGCAACTCTAGGTGAGTTGTGACACGAAAGTAATGCTGGAGAAATTGTCCGCGAGCAGAATGATCGAGGCCCTCGAGCGTGTCGGCCAAGAGCTCGAGATAGGCATCTTCCAAGGGCAAGCGCGGGGCCACTGGGGCACCGGGGCTGGGCATAGCTGGGTTTTTCCCACAATCTGCCTATCCCCGCGGGGTTTGGGGCAAGCGCAGTTACAGAACCAGTTGGTAAGGGAGCAAATTGAATGCCACTCCTGTAGGTGGCACAGGCCGGGCAAATTAACCCAACCGGTTCTCGTTTGCGGCCTATCCTATTACAAGAAGGAAAGATAAGCGAGATCTGTTCGGCAGGAGCGGAAGCGCTGGAAATCCAAGCCTGCCTTTGCAGAATAACTAGTACTTGGGGGTAAAGTTAGTCAAGAGCCCGCAGAAATTCCAATCCGAAAAGACGCTGGTCGCCCAGAGTTTCCTGGCGACGGACCTTGGCTTGGATCGGAGGAGTTTCGCTGGGAATGAGGCTCGAGGATGAAGGAGATGGCGCGGGAATTGTGAGCAAGACCGCCTGATCGGGCCTCAGAATGTGGGTGGAAGTGATACAGGCCCCTGTGGCGCTAATGTTGAGGGTCCGGGTGAGCTCAATGAATTCCGTCCCAGAGGCATCGGAGGCCCGAAGGAAAACCGGCACCTGCAGGCGGATTCGAGGCGAGCGGCGTGCCCGTTGCGAATCCACGCGAACTCCCTCCTTTAGTTGATCGGTACGTAGGTCCATAGGATGCGCATGGTAGTACTCAGGAACTAGTACATCTCTAGCAGGTTGTCTGCCAGTGTGCTGGGAGCAAAACCCAATTTAACACGCTTCTTTAGATAGAGATGGAAAAGATCAGCGGGGTGCGAGGGGCGTAGCGAGTAAGTTCTGGCTTGGATTGAGTAGGCCTTTTCCCAAATTGTGCAAATGGAACGCTTTTACCATTGACAGTCCGGCAGGCGTTTGAAAGGATGAACTCCGCCAAGGGAAAATTTTTACCACTCTGGGTAGGAGCCAGCCGACGTCTATGGGAAGTGGGATTACAACGACCACGGGCAAATTTTTGCCAAGTGGAAATAGTTTTCCCGTGGAACACGTCCGGGCTTTGCTGGATATCGTTGATAAAGGTGTGGTGGTTGCCAGCCGCGACGGGCGCGTGCTGATGGTAAATGGGCGCGCAAAAAAATGCCTTGAAGAACACGGCAAGTCTGACGCAATTTCGTTAAACATATTTGAAGAGCTGCTGAATGTTGAGCCGCGAGAAATCTCGAAAAGGATAGAGAGCGGCGAGCACGAAATCGAAATTGCAGGGAAAAGCGGCTTTAAGAGTTTTCATGCACGCGTGAAATGGATTCCAGAATCGGATTGGGTGGCGATTCAGTTCGCGAACGAACCGGAACCTGTCGACGGAAACGGATCGCCGCAGCCAACCGTTCAGGAGTTGCTGCAAGAGAGGGAAATAACCTACCGGAATTTGCTGGCGGCGTACCTGAAGCTGCAGGAAGTGAATCGCCAGAAGACCGTCTTCCTGGCGTCCGCCGCGCACGAATTAAAAACTCCTCTGGCGGTGATAAAGGGCTACTACGATTTACTCCTGACGAATTCGCTTGGCAAGTTGAGCGACAAGCAGAAAGACATTCTGGAAGAGTCGAAAGAAAGCTGCGAGCGGCTGGTGCGCCTGGTATCGATGTTCCTGAACTATTCGGCGCTGGAGAGCGGGAAGTTAGTGCTGCAATTGCGGGAAAACGATTTGCGCGATTGTCTTGTCGAGATGACTGGGCGGTGGTCGGAAGCCTTTCAGAGAAAGGGCGTGAAACTCGAGACCCAGATTGACCCGTCGATTCCGACATTCAAGTTCGACTATCAGAAAGTACAACAAGCAGCCGCAAACCTGCTGGACAACGCCCTGAAACACACGCCCACGGGCGGGACTGTGGTTTTGAGGGCCAAACCGCATTTTTGGGAGAGGCGCGTGGCCGAAGTTGCGCCGGTGGAAGAACGGCGGCGATTCCGGCTGCCACGGCCAAACAGCGCGGAAGTGAGCGTTACAGATTCGGGGACCGGCATTGCGCCGGAGCATCACCAGGAAATTTTTGAAGACTTCGTGCGTGTGGATCGAAATACGTCGGGGATGGGGTTGGGCCTGGCGATCGCAAAGAGGTTGATCCAGGCGCACCGTGGAAAGATTTGGGTAGAGAGCGAATCGCAAAGAGGAAGCACGTTCGCGTTTTTGTTGCCGATGGATCAAACCTGAGAATTGAGTTGGAGCGGGAAAGAGGGGAAGAGACATGCAGGTTAAAGAGAAAATTCTGGTAGTGGATGATGAGCCGAGCATCCGGAAATATCTGCAGACCCTTCTGGAAGTGGAAGGGTTTGACGTGGAGACGGTGAGCAACGGGAAAGATGCAATCAAGCGCGTAAATAATGGCGAGCGCCCGGACTTCATCATTCTGGATGTGCTGATGCCGGAGATGGGAGGCCTCGAAACACTGCAGGAACTGATGCAGTTGGACCGAAGCCTGAATGTGATCATGCTCTCGTGTTCGAATGAAGTCGGCACGGTGGTGGAAGCGATCCGGTTGGGCGCGCACGATTACCTGACCAAACCATTCGAAAAGACAGAACTGGAAGCCGCGATGCTGAAATCGCGGCAGAAAAAACAGCTGACCCAGGAAAATAAGGCGCTGCGAGATTATTGCGACCAGGTGACCGAGGATTTGAGTTTCCTTGCCGCCAGCCCCCAGATGGTGAGGATCCGGCAACAGATCCTGCAGATCGCACCGGTGGACGTACCCGTGTTTGTATGCGGAGAAAGCGGAGTCGGCAAGGAAGTTGTGGCGCGGATGATTCACCTGCGGTCGAAGAGAAGGAATCAGGCATTCATCAAGGTGAACTGCGCAGCGCTGCCGGGAGAACTGCTGGAGTCGGAACTGTTCGGATTTGAGCAGGGCGCGTTTACGGGTGCAGTACGAGCAAAGCCGGGAAAATTCGAATTGGCCAACAAGGGAACAATCTTCTTGGACGAAATTGCCGAAATGTCGGTGCACTTGCAGGCCAAGTTGCTTCACGTGCTGCAGGACCACCAGTATTCGCGGTTGGGCGGCAGGCATCTGGTGGAGACCGATGTTCGCGTGCTTGCAGCGACGAACGTGGATGTGCACGAGGCTATGAAGACCGGCAGATTTCGCGAGGATTTGTACTACCGGTTGAACGTACTTTCGATCAATGTACCGCCGTTGCGAGAGCGGACCTCGGAAATTCCCCTGTTGTTCAAGCACTTCCTTGAGAAATACAGCGAGAAGTTCGGGAAAACTCTCCAGACACCTTCGAAGCATCTGCTGGACGCAGCAATCAATTATCCGTGGCCGGGAAATCTGCGGGAGTTGGAAAACTTCGTGAAACGTTACGTGATTCTTGAAGACGACGAAGGCAGCTTGCGCGAGTTGATCGAGATGTCCGCTACGCGACAGAGAACTTCGCCTCGGGAAGAGGCACCTGTGGTTCGCGAACAAGGACTGAAGGCTCTGGTCCGCGGGTTGAAGGATGAAGCGGAAATGGAAGCGATTGCCGATGCCCTGGAAAAGACCCGCTGGTGCCGCAAGGACGCCGCCAAGATGCTGGGGATCAGCTATAAGGCGCTGCTGTACAAGATGCGGCAATTCAATCTGGACACACCCCGAACCCGGAGAAGTTCCGTCGCCAAGCCGGAGGAGGCTGCGCCGGCGACTGTGGGTGCGAAGCAGGAAGGGTAGCGGGGCCTAGTACGAGGTTGTCGGCAAAGGACACTTTGGCAAAAAAGAGAGCTTGCGAGTTCGTTGCGGGCAAGGTATCTTGCGCAACGATAATTTGGGTCGGCCCGGAAGTGCGGTTGCCTAAAACACCACCGGACATTACTAGACTAGATAAGAAGTGCTTCAAAGAATGGGTTCGTTTTGGACGGATGTGACATCTGAAACTGAGCCTTTAGAATTCCTGTACTCATCAGATTGGAAGTTGGTTCATAGAGCGGATGGCTTGCGAAGCCTCAGACGGAGTTGGTGATGTCTTCAATGACTGAACGTCGATTGGCGCGGCGTTACGATCTCACACTGCCAGTAAGCATCCGATTCTCGGCGGAAAAGCTTGTGGTGCGCCACGTAGGAAAGACCCGCGACATTTCCACCAAAGGCTTGTATTTCGTGATCGAACGAGAATTGGAAGCGGGAAGTGCGTTGGATCTGACGCTGACTCTTCCCGGCGAAATAACGCATGGATCGGACGTTTTCGTGCGCGCCCAGGGCAAAGTTGTGAGAGTGGAGCCCCGGCCGGAAGAGGGGGAGCAGCGTATGGGCGTCGCCGCCGTGATTGAACGATATGACATCGTGCGGGGTGACGGGGCGCGCCCGCACTAGCTCGAAAGTTCGAAAAGCACCACCCGGCCATCTTCCGGCTCATTTTTCCATTGCAATCAAGTGGCGGCAAGACTAGCATGTGGACAAATCATGTCCCCCGGAGGGTCCAATGAAAGTGGCGGATCTAATCGGGTCCCGCAAAGAAGTTTTTGCCATCCCGGAAAATAAGAGTGTACTGGACGCTGCGAAATATCTGCGAGAGAAACAAGTGCGCTCGGTGGGAGTTGTGGATTCTAGCGGGAAACTAGTTGGAGTGGTGTCGCAGAGCGATATATCCGACAAAGTGGCGGCGGAGAACAAGTGTCCCGCCTGGTTGAATGTTTCGGAAATTATGAGCAGGGAATTGCTGACGGTAACTCCGGAAGTGACGTTTGACGAAAGCTTGCGACTGATGGAACAGAACGGCGTCTACCACCTGTTGATTCTCGGGGAGGGAAGCAAATATCTTGGAATGCTGTCGGTGAGCGACCTTCTAAAGGTGATGGCTTCAGACGAAAAGGCTCGGGCGGATCTGCTCGAGTCCTATGTGTTTCCTAATCGCTAGCGACAAGGTCCAGCGATTCAACACCCACGTGGAGCAAAATTAAGTTCCATAGAAGAGAAGTATCCTTCCTCCTACGGTGATGTAATTTTCCCGCGCCCGCCTTCCAATGTAGCGCGACCCCTTTTTTAAGTACCATTACTTATATACCCTGATTTCCCATAAGCAGTTGATTCTGTTTAGCTTGCCGTGGCCTTAGGTGAATCGTGGAGTCGTAGGAGGTTTGCGCGTTTGGTTGGCCATGTGCAACCAAGCCTCCTCGAGTTCATATGCACGGGGATAACATCAACAAACTCGCTGGCGTCGGAAGAGCTGGGGCCATCCTTCCCGACTTGATTCTTTTCGGGCATTCGCCTGCCATGATGGAGGTCCATGCGCGGGCCGCCAGGATTTGCCGTACCAATGTTCCCATCCTGATTTGCGGTGAGGGAGGAACCGGGAAGGAAGTGGTGGCCCGCTGGATCCACGGCAACTCTGAATATGGGACGGGCGAGTTCGTGAAGGTGAACTGCGCCGCGATACCCGGAACACTCCTTGAGAGCGAGCTGTTCGGTTATGAAAAAGGGGCCTTCACGGGGGCCAACAATGTGAAGCCCGGGCGGGTGGAACTTGCGCATAGGGGAACTTTGTTTCTGGACGAGATCGCCGATCTGGATTTGAATCTTCAGAGCAAACTGTTGCACTTCCTGCAGGACGGCACTTTTTCCAGGATCGGCGACCATTCCGAAAGAAAAGTGGACGCCCGCCTGATTTGCGCGACGAATAAGGATCTCGACGTGGAAGTGAACGCCGGTCGGTTCCGGCAAGACCTCTTCTATCGAATCCATGTGTTCCGGCTGCGGATGCCGGCGCTGCGCGAGCGTCGAGAGGATATTCCTCTGCTTGCCGAATATTTCCGGAAACAATTTGAGAGACAGTTTGAGATGAAGGCGGAAGCATTTCCCCCAGAGATGCTGGAGTATCTGAAGAATCTCGCCTGGGCGGGTAACATTCGGGAATTGTCGAACGGAGTCGCGCGATACGTGCTGCTTGGTCCCGAGGCTGTTATTCATCAGGAAATTCCCACACGGCGAGCCAAGAGAGTTGTTAGCGAAGGGGAAAACGGCGAGGGCCAAGTTACTTTGAAACGGCTCTCAAAGGACGCGATCCGGGAGATGGAAAAGAATGTGATCCTGGAAACCCTTCGCGCGAACCAATGGAACCGCCGGAAAACCGCGCAGGCGTTGAAGATCAGTTACAGAGCCCTGATCTACAAAATTCAAGACGCCGGGCTGGTGTCCCGCCGAACTCCCATGCAGAGAAATCAAGCTGAAGGGCCGATCGGCCTCGCCCAGAATTGATCAGGGCTGATTTTGAATTAGTTCTTCATTTGCATCCTTATTCCCCACGATTTCGCGGTATTCTCCAAAGAATAGTAAAAGAATAAAAGCTGGGTTCTGGACGTTTTCGTCCTTGGGGCAAGTGGGGAGGTTCATGCGCATTCATTCGACAGAGGTTCAGGGTGTGGTTGTAATCGAGCCGGACGTATTTTCCGATGCTCGCGGTTATTTTTTGGAGACCTATAATTCAAGGAAGTTTGCGGAAGCGGGAATTACGGAAGAATTTGTCCAGGACAACCAATCGCAATCAAAAAGAGGGGTACTTCGTGGGCTCCACTATCAGGTGGAGCAGGAGCAGGGGAAGCTTATCCGGGTGTTGTTTGGCGAAATCTATGATGTGGTTGTAGACCTCCGACCAGGATCTAGCAGTTTTGGGAAATGGTCAGGATTTACCCTGTCGGCGGCGGAGAAAAAGACAATCTGGATTCCAAAAGGATTGGCGCACGGGTTTTACACGCTGTCGGAGGCAGCGGAGGTCGCGTATAAGGTTACGGAGTTTTATGCTCCACAGCATGAGCGGACGATCTTGTGGAACGATCCCATTTTGGGAATCAACTGGCCCTTGCGAGGCGAGCCAATTCTTTCGGAGAAAGATAGAGCGGGGCATTCATGGAAAGAGCTTATGAGGCCTCGACCAGGTAAAGCTTCTTGAAGTCCGATAATCGGTGGCTCCCATTTCAGAAGACTTCCCCGACCAGCAGTGAGGGGATCGCGCCAATCCCAATGAGCCCTGCCCTTACTTAGCTGCCCTTCAGCTGTACTTCACGGACAGGGTAGCAAAATCTGAACGCTGTCCTTCATTCGGGCCCACTTGGGTTCAGGATTATATCCCTACCACGAGAATCCCCTTTGTCTCATCCAGTAACTCTTTCGTTGAGAGTGGTTTGCGGTTAGCCTCACCCAGCCTCAGGCGCCTTTAATTTTCCTCGCGCCAGACAACAGGACACACCGTGACCGGAAGGGCAGGTCGAAGTTTCCCTACGGGACAGTTTCGCTGGCTGTCCCGAAATTGTTCCTCCCGCCAGTAGTCGCATGGTCTCAGTACCCGTACTCTCATGACGTGATGAGGATTGCGGAGGGAAAGACGATGAGAATCAAGGGAACTGCCTGCGCCGATGGGATGGGGGCACAGCAGCGACCCGTAAACGCGCGCCAATTGTTTGAGGCGATCCTGATCTCGACAACACTCCTCTGCACTGGAATTCTTGGCGGCTGCGCAGGTCTTGTGAGTGCAAACAAATCTACTACGACCCCAGTTCAGCCGGCCTTTCAAGTGAGCCCGACAACTTTGAATTTCGGAAAGGTCGGAGTGGGAAAACAGACCTCCCAGACCATTGCCGTCACAAATACCGGCTCCGTGCCCGTTACGATTAGCCAAGCGACTACCTCCAACCCGGCATTCAGTTGGACTGGAGTGACGCTCCCAATGTCATTGGCCACCGGCCAGGCCGGGAATGTCACGGTAGCCGTAACGCCTTCGGCAGCCGGAGCGGTGAGTGGAACTCTTACACTCCAGACCAGCGATGGAGCACCCCCAGCGGTCGTGAATCTCGCCGCCACAGCAGTCGCACCAACTCCGCAGATCTCCGTTAGCAGCAGCACGGTTCAATTTGGAACGATCGGCGATGGTTCCAGCAGCAATTTGAGTTTAACGATATCGAACGCCGGCAATGCGGACCTGACGATTTCCATGGTTTCGGTTGTTGGCGCTGAATTCAGTGTAAGCGGAATTGCCACGCCGAAGACGATACCCGCGGGCCAATCCGCGCAAGTAGGGGTGACTTTTCAGCCGACGGTGGCGGGAGCGGCAACCGCGAACTTGTCCATAATAAGCAACGACCCTGCCAATCCCACGATGACCGTCACTCTTGCGGGAACGGGATCCACCGCAACGTTTGGCCAATTGCAGGCGAATCCGGCGACCGTGAGTTTCGGCACCGTGAGCACCGGCGCCAATGCGACGCAACAAGTGATATTGAACAACACTGGAACGGCTGCCGTCCAAATCTCGAGCATTGCAGCCAGCGGCGCTGGATTTAGCGAAAATGGAATTACCGCTCCGTTTACGCTGAATGCCGGGACCACGGCGACCCTGAATGTGATATTCGCACCAACGGCTGGGGGTAGCGCCACTGGCAACGTGACGGTAACGAGCAACGCGAGCAACTCGCCGCTAACCGTAACATTAACAGGTACAGGGTCTCAGCCGGGATTGAGCATTACACCCGCCAGTTTCGCCTTTGGAAGCATTGTGGACGGGCAAACGAAATCGCAAAATTTCACCCTGACAAACACAGGTACTTCGTCGCTGACCATATCTCAACTGAGCGTGAGCGGTGCGGGGTACAGCATCAGTGGGTTGGCAACGCCGAGCACTATCGCGGCGGGCGCCAGCGCGACCTTCAGCGCCGTATTTGCGCCAACCACAGCGGGAAGCTTGCC
>DATHMM010000050.1:0-14743 GCA_035487095.1 Candidatus Sulfotelmatobacter sp. | reverse complement strand
ATTCTGCAGGAAGACAATTCGCTGGCGAACGGCATCCGCCACTATCATGAGCGCGGCCAGCCCGTGCTGGTGGGCACGATTTCGATTGAGAAGTCCGAAGCGATCGCGGAGATTTTGAAGAAGGCCGGTGTTCCGCACCAGGTGCTGAACGCCAAACAGCACGAGCGCGAATCGCGCATCGTCGCGCAGGCGGGCCGCAAAGGCGCCGTGACCGTGGCGACCAACATGGCCGGCCGCGGCACGGACATCCTGCTCGGCGGCAATCCCGAGGCAATGACCCGCGATCACTTCCTGAAAAACAAGCTGGCGATACCGTACGCCGCTGCGCCCGCGGTCATTGGCGTGGACAGCACAAACGGCGATGCACCTGCAGCCGCGGCCGTCCAGATGGTTTTGTTCCAGCACGAAGGCAAAATTTTTCAGGTGCCGAAGGACCAGTGGGATCCCGTTTATCAGCAATTCGCGGATCAGTGCAAAGCGGAGCATGACGAGGTCGTCGCGCTCGGCGGCTTGCACATTCTCGGCACCGAACGCCACGAGGCGCGGCGCATCGACAACCAGTTGCGCGGCCGCGCGGGACGCCAGGGCGATCCCGGCTCTTCTCGATTCTTTTTGTCGCTCGAAGACGACTTGATGCGCATTTTCGGCGGCGAACGCGTGAAACAGATGATGTTCCGCCTTGGAATGACCGAAGGCGTGCCGATTGAGTCGCGGCTGATTTCCAATCGCATCGAAAACGCGCAGAAATCCGTGGAAGCGCAGAACTTCGACGCTCGCAAACACCTGCTGGAATACGACGACGTGATGAACAAGCAGCGCGAGACGATTTATGCGATTCGCCGCTCCGCGCTGGAAGGAAAAGATCAGCGCGATTACGTGCTGGGGATTGCGGAAGACGTCGCGCGCGAACTGGTGGATACGTATTGCCCGCGTGAGCAACACCCGGGCCAGTGGAACACCACGCAGTTGCTGGCCGAAGTAAACAGCCAGTTTGGAATTGACGCGAAAGCGATGGGTGCGGACCCCACCGCGCTGAACCATGACGAATTGGCGGAGGCGCTACCGGAAGCGGTGAAGACGCGCTACGCCGAAAAGGAAAAGCAGTTCAGCCCGGATCTGCTGCGCTGGCTGGAGCGGCGAATTATTCTGGACGTTGTAGATACGCAGTGGAAAGACCACCTGCTTTCGCTCGACCACTTGAAGGAAGGGATCGGCCTGCGCGGCTACGGGCAGAAAGACCCTCTCGTTGAATTCAAGAAGGAAGCGTTCATTCTGTTCGAAGACATGATGGCCCGGATCGACAACGAAACGATCCGCTACCTATATCACGTGCAAATTCAGCAGGGAGAGCAACCCCCTGCACCGAGAGAACCTCAGCCGGCGCCCGCGCGGCAGCATCCGCCAAGCGCAATTGCGGCCGCAGCGAGCGCAGCCGCGCGGGTGGAAGAGGCTCCGACGCAGAAATTGCCCGATTTTGCGCGCGCGCTGGAGAAGCGGCAGGAACGCCAGCAAAAGGATTTGCAATTCCAGACGGGAGCGGCGCAAGCGGAAGCTCCGAAGCCGGTCCGCGCGGGCGCAAAGGTGGGACGCAACGATCCCTGCCCGTGCGGCTCCGGGAAAAAGTACAAGAAGTGCCACGGTGCGTGAGGAAAAAGTGTCCCGTGACCAGCGACCGGTGGCCAGTGAAGAGTTGGATGGCTGGCGAGTTGGAGCCAGTTGATAATTTTCTTTAACGTTCGAACTAAGAACTAACTACTAAGAACTGACAACTCACCAAGTACGCCTGAGATTCGGGAAACGAAGAAGAGGACACATGCCACCAGCCACAATGCCGGGACAACAGCCAGCGCCGCAGAGACAGGGAATCCCAGGAGTAAAAAACCTGGTAGCGGTGGCCAGCGGAAAAGGTGGCGTCGGCAAAACCACCGTCGCCGTTAATCTGGCACTCGCGCTGGCGAAGCTCGGCCACAAGGTGGGCTTACTGGACGCCGACGTCTACGGCCCGAACGTGCCAATCATGCTCGGATCGACGCAGGAGCCGATGGCCACGGCGCAGCAACGCATCATTCCGGTGCAAGCGCAGGGCATAAAGATGATTTCCATGGGTCTGCTGAATCCCGGCGACAAGCCGGTGATCTGGCGCGGGCCGATGCTTCACAGTGTGATCACGCAATTTCTGCGCAGCGTCGAGTGGGGCGAGCTGGACTACCTGGTGATCGATCTGCCGCCGGGAACCGGCGACGTGCAATTAACGCTGATCCAGACCGTGGCGGTGACGGGCGCCGTGGTGGTGACGACCCCGTCGCTGGTGGCGGTTGCCGACGTGCGCAAGGCGATTGAAATGTTCCGCCAGGTAAATGTGGAAGTCCTCGGCGTAGTGGAGAACATGAGCACCTTCGCGTGCCCGCATTGTGGGAAGGCAGTGGATATTTTTGGCCACGGCGAAGGCACGAAGACGGCGGTCGCATACGGCGTGCCGGTGCTGGGCGAAATTGAGATTGATCCGCGAATCCGGATGGGCGGCGATACGGGTAGCCCGGTGGCGGCCCAGGGCGAGTCGGCGCCTGCCGCGCAGAGTTTGTACCGCATGGCAAAGGCGGTGACGGCGCGGCTCGCCGAAGTCGGCGCGACCTCGACGGGCCCCGCGGTCGAGATCGATTAAGTTGTTTGCATAAATTTGTAGTGGCCAGTCTTAAGACCGGCCACTACAATGCCGAAAGAGCCAGTCTCAAAAGGCGACCGCTACATAAGAATTTCCACGGAACATTTTAGATTCTGACTTCGTTGTTCGGGATGAGGTTTTTCTGATGATGGCCTCTGCACCGGTCGTAGCTTCTCAACGGACAGCCGGCGAAACCCGCCGGGGAGATTGGGCGCTCCTCGGCGGGCTCGCCTTCCTTTTATTTCTCGCACACATGCTGGTCAGCGGGCGCTACGGCTACTTTGTCGACGAGCTGTACTACCTGGCGTGCAGCCAGCACCTCGATTGGGGTTATGTGGACCAGGCGCCGCTGATCGCGGTAATTACCTGGTTTGCGCGGAAGACGCTGGGCGATTCGCTGACGGCTTTGCACTTTTTTCCGGCGGTGGCAGCCGCGCTGAAAGTGGTGTTGACGGGACTGATCGCGCGGGAACTGGGCGCGCGGCGATTCGGCATGGTGCTTGCGTGCGTTTGCGTGATGGTGGCGCCGATCTGGCTGGGGATGGACAGCCTGCTGACGATGAACGCGTTTGAGCCGTGCTTCTGGATGGCTTGCGCGTTGATCGCGCTGAAGATTTTTAACGGGGCAAGCCCGAAGCTCTGGCTGCTCTTTGGCGCCGTCGCGGGGCTGGGGCTCGAAAACAAACATTCCACACTGATTTTTGGATTTGGGTTGTTCGCCGGATTGCTGTTGAGCCGACAGCGAAAGCAGTTTGCCGGGCCATGGATCTGGCTCGGAGGCTTGCTGGCATTTCTGATTTTCCTGCCGAATCTCTTGTGGGAAGCGCACCGCGGATTTCCCACCGTGGAATTATTGCGGAATGTGCAGGCGAGCGGGCGCAACACTGAGTCGGGGCCGCTTGGGTTTATGGCGGTGCAGGCGCTCATCCTGAATCCGCTCGCGGCGCCCGTCTGGATTGCAGGCCTCGTGGAATTTCTGCGCGACCGCGAGGGCCGCGGCTGGCGGGTGCTCGGCGTTTGCTACGTTGTCGTGATGATCGTGATGCTGACCATGCACGGGCGGCTGTACTATCCCGTGCCCGCGTATCCCATGCTGTTTGCTGCGGGCGGCGTGGCGTTCGAGCGGTGGTTCGGGCGATTGCAGAGCGGCAGGTGGCTGAAGCCCGCTTACGTGACGGTGATCGTTGTTGCCGGGCTGATCCTTGCGCCCGCATCGTATTTTCCGATGCTGAGCGTGGATCAGTATCTTGCATATTCGCGGCTGCTGCATCTGCAGCCGGTGCGGATTGAAAATCACCGGATGGGTCCGTTGCCGCAATTGTATGCGGACCAATTTGGGTGGAAAGAGATGGCGCAGGTTGTAGCCGATGCATACCACAAGCTGCCGCCCGAAGAGCAAAAGTCCTGCGCGATTTTCGGCCAGAATTACGGCCAGGCGGGTGCTATAGATTTTTTTGGCGCAAAGATGGGATTGCCGCCGGCGATTTCGGGCCACCAAAGCTACTTCTATTGGGGACCGCGGGGATATTCGGGCGAGTGCATGATCGTTCTGGATGATACGCCGGAGCAATTGGGCAAGTTGTATCACGACGTCGAAAAGGTGGGAACGGTCTATCACCCTTTGTCGATGCCGTACGAGCATTTTGATGTGTATCTCTGTCGCGGCGCGAAATTCGGAACGCTCGATAAAGTTTGGCCGCGGCTCAAGCGGTGGAATTAACGGGAGCTCAGCCGCGCGACGCCGAAGAACCCTCGATTGGGGGCATGCCGCTGGACAACGACTCGCCGGCGGCTTTTATTTTTTCAAGTAGGCAGGCGCGGCAGAGGCAGCCGGCAAGTTGCGCGTCGGCGGCGGGCATGGGGATCACATGAGGCAGCTCGGCGCACCAGCAGCCGGGTGCTTGCCGGCAGGTCATTGGTGCATTGCATTGGGCGCAGCTAGTTTCCACGGTGAAATTATGATGCGAAGAGCGGCGAGCGTCCAGCGCAAGACAATTTGGCGCGCGTGGCGCGGGCCGTTTTCTTGTCATCAGGGCGAAGCGGATGCTATCTTGAAGTGTTCGCTGCCTGCTGGCGAATCGCCCGCCACGGCGGGCAGGCGCGGGGGCGGTGTATTTCATGCCCCTGCAATCACTTACGGGACATTCAAACTCTTGATACGCACACCGGATATCCGTCCATACAAAGGCAAATTTCCGCAGATTGCCGCGTCGGCCTACATCGACCCCGCGGCCGTGGTGATTGGCGACGTGGTCATCGGCGAGGAGTCGAGCCTGTGGCCGATGACCGTCGTGCGCGGCGACGTCCACCACATCCGGATCGGCAAGCGCACGAATATTCAGGATGGATGCGTGCTGCACGTCATGAAGGATCAGTATCCGCTGTTCCTCGGCGACGAAGTTACCGTCGGCCATTCCGTGACCCTGCACGGCTGCACGATTCGTTCGCACGTGCTCATCGGCATGGGCTGCATCATTTTGAACGGTGCGGTGATTGGCGAAAACTCGATTATTGCGGCCGGCACGTTGATTACAGAGCGCACGGTGATTCCGCCTGGAAGTTTGGTGATGGGTTCACCCGGCAAAGTGAAAAGACAATTGACGGAAGCGGATTGCGAATCGATTGGCAAATATGCGGAGCGGTACGCGGCGTATAGCGTGATTTACCGCGAGGAAGCGGCGGAGCGCGGAGAACAAATTGATTGGAGTAAGTTGGAAGACTGAACGGGCGGACGCGGCATTCCAGGGATTCATGGCTGAAAAAAAGAAATTTCAGGCAATTAAGGGCACGCGCGATTTGCTTCCACCGGAGACCGAGTTGTGGAATCGGGTGGAGCAGACGGCGCGCGAAGTGTTCGGCACATTTGGGTTCGGCGAAATACGCCCGCCGATTTTTGAGCCGACGGAATTGTTTGCGCGATCGATTGGCGCGGATACAGACGTCGTTGGCAAAGAAATGTATTCCTTTGAGGATCGTGATGAGACTTCGGTGAGTTTGCGTCCGGAAGCAACGGCTTCGGTGTGTCGGGCGTATATCGAGCATGGAATGCATGCGCTGCCGCAGCCGGTGAAGCTGTACTACACGGGGCCGATGTTTCGGCGGGAGCGGCCGCAGAAGGGAAGATACCGGCAGTTTTATCAGATTGGGGCGGAAGTGCTGGAGATGGTGCCGCCGAACCAGGATCCCGCGAAAAATATCGGGAAAGACGCGGCGGTGGACGCGGAAGTGATCGAGATGGTGATGGCGTTTTTCGCGCGACTCGGCCTCGAGGGCGTGAAGCTGGAGATCAATTCGATTGGCGACCGCGAGTGCCGGCCGAAGTATGTCGAGCTGCTGCGCGCGGAATTGCTCAAAGTGAAAGACAAGCTGGGGCCGGACAGCCAGCGGCGCATCGAGACGAATCCGCTGCGGGTGCTCGATTCGAAACTGGAGAGCGAGCAGGGAATTATCGCGAGCCTGCCGAAGATCGCGGATCACCTGTGCGCGAATTGCGCGGCGCAGTATGCCGAAGTGAAGCGGCAGCTTGGGATGCGCGGCGTGGTGTACGAAGAAAACTGGCGGCTGGTGCGCGGGCTGGACTACTACATGCGCACGACGTTCGAAATCGCCGCGAAGGGATTGGGTTCGCAGAATGCGGTCTGCGGCGGCGGGCGGTATGATGGCTTGGTCGAATTGCTGGGTGGCCCCGCGACAAAGGGAATCGGCTTCGCGATTGGGGAGGACCGTCTGATTTTGTCGCTGCAGGAAGCGGGGAAGGGCGGCACGGCGCAAGGGCGCGACGTTTTTGTCGCGTGGATGGGAGAGAAGGCGCAAGCTGCGGCGATCGCGGCAGCCCAGAAGCTACGCGCGGCGGGGTTTCGCGTAGAGTTGCCGCCGGTCGAACAAAAATTCGGGAAAGCGCTCGGGCAAGCGGACAAGCTGGGCGCGCGGTACGCGTTGATTTTGGGCGACGACGAGATCGCCACCGGACAGTGGACGGTGAAGACGCTTGCGGATAGTTCGCAAACAAAGATGAGCGAGGCGGAGTTTCTGGAGCTGCTGCGAAAGGGTCTGTAGCTCAGGCCTTCAGGCCTGAGGGTTTTCATTGCGGCAGCGTGGTCGATGATGGAATGGAAAGCCTTACCCCTGAAGGGGTGAGGTACAGGTGAAACGAACGTGCTCGACTTTTTGGGGAATCTGAAGCGGACACATTATTGCGGCGCGCTGCGGGTGTCCGATGCGGGCCGCGACGCGACGGTAATGGGCTGGGTGGCGAAACGCCGCGACCTGGGCAATCTGCTTTTCCTGGATGTGCGCGATCGCGCTGGTATCGTTCAGGTGGTCTTTAACAAGGAGACGCAACCGGAAGCCCACGCAAAAGCCGAGCAGGCGCGGAGCGAGTTTGTGGTGGCGGTGGAAGGAAAAGTCACCAAGCGGGGAAAGGCGAATCCAGAGCTGCCCACGGGTGAAGTGGAAATCGTGGCAGCGCGGCTGCACATTCTGAACAACGCCAAAACGCCGCCATTTGCGATTGAAGAAGAAATCAACGCGGCGGAGGAGACGCGGCTGCGATTTCGCTATCTGGATTTGCGGCGGCCGAAGCCCCACCGCAACCTGGCTCTGCGCCACAAAATTATCCTGGAAATCCGCAAGACGATGGACGAGATGGGCTTTATCGAAGTGGAAACCCCGATGCTCACTCGCTCGACGCCCGAGGGCGCGCGCGATTACTTGGTGCCGAGCCGCGTGCATCACGGACAGTTTTATGCGTTGCCGCAATCCCCGCAGATCTTCAAGCAAATCCTCATGATCGGCGGGCTGGACCGCTATTTCCAGATCGTGAAATGTTTCCGCGACGAGGACTTGCGCGCCGACCGCCAGCCGGAGTTCACGCAATTGGACCTGGAGATGTCGTTTCCCCGCCAGGAAGATATCTTCAACGTGATTGAAAACGTGATGGTGCGGGCCTGCCAGGTGGCGGGAGTGGAAGCCAAGGCACCGTTTCCCCATATGCTCTATAAAGATGCGATCCGCAAGTACGGCAGCGACAAGCCGGACATGCGATTCGGCATGGAATTGCATGAGGTAACCGACTTCTTCCCAAAGGAGGCGAAGGAGAAGCTACAGATCGGTGGAAGCGTGTTTGCCTTCGCTGCGCCGGGCGCGGCGGGCTATTCGCGAAAGCAGCTCGATGAGTTGACGGAGAAAGCCAAGTCCGTGGGCGCGCGTGGGGCGTATTTTGTGAAGCTTGCGGCAGAGGGCACAACGTCGACGGTTGAGAAATTGGTGGGCGCGGAAAACGTGAAGAAGCTCGCGGACGCTTGCGGCGCAAAAACAGGCGACCTCGTCGTTGCAGTCTCCGCCAAGGAAGAGATCAAGGGCACGGAAGCGGCGGCGCTCGTTGCGGGGCAATTGCGCTTGCAGTTGGGTGAAGCGCTCGGCGTGATCGACAAGACCCAATGGAAGTTCCTGTGGCTGACGGGCTTTCCCCTGTTTGAATGGAGCGAGTCCGACAAATCATGGGTGAGCGCGCAACATCCATTCACGGGTATTGTGGATGAGGACCTTGAAAAGCTCGAGACGGCGCCTTGGGAAGTACGATCCAAGGGCTACGACCTGGTGCTCAACGGCGTGGAACTGGGCTCAGGCAGCATTCGAATTCACCGGCAAGATATTCAGGAGCGGTTGTTCAAGGCTCTGGGATTGAGTGAAGAGCAGTTGCGCCGTCGCTTCGGCTTTTTCCTGGATGCACTGACGTATGGAACGCCTCCGCACGGCGGAATTGCGCTGGGCATTGACCGCGTGGTGATGCTCCTGGCCGGCGAAAAGTCAATTCGCGAAGTGATCGCGTTTGCAAAAACGACCGCAGCGGTAGACTTGATGGCAGAATCTCCGAGTGACGTGGATCCGGTACAGTTGGATCAGCTAGGAATACAGATTAAAGCAGCAGGCGCAAGAAACGTCTGAGCGATTGCATTTGGGGGTCGGAGCTTTAGCTCCGACATTGAGGGTCGGTGAGTACAGGGCTTCAGCCCCTGAGGAATTGCATTATGAGCCGATTGACACATAGGACGTCTGCTGGCTGGACGTATTTTGTGACGACGAAGGCGTTTCAGTCTGCGAATGCTTTTCAGGTGCACGAGGTCGCTACAATTGTCGTCGGAAAACTGTTGGAATATCGTGACAAGGGAAACTACCTGTTACATGAATTTGTGGTGATGCCGAATCATTTGCACGTCTTGATTACTCCGTCCGATGCCGCAACGTTAGAAAGGTGCATGCAATTGATCAAGGGCGCGAGCTCCTATGAAATCCATCGGGTTCGGGGAGGCAGGATGCCGGTATGGCAGTCCAGCTTCCATGATGCGAAGGTTAAAGACTGGAAAGATTACAGGATAAAGGTGGACTACATTCGTTTTAATCCAATAACCGCAAAGCTCGTTGCGCGCCCTGAAGAATGGCCATTTAGTTCAGTGGGTGGTCAATTTGCAGTCGATCCAATTCCTCAGGGGCTAAAGCCCATCGTGGCGGCAATTAATGTCGGACCTAAGGGCCCGACCCCCAAAACCGCGGACCAATTGCCGGGGTTGAAGCCCCGGCCTCCTAAAGAAAAAGAGTTTAGGGGAAGAGGCGGCGTTTAGGTGTCCAGAATACGCATTTTGGCGGAGGCGGTGGCGAACCGGATTGCGGCCGGGGAAGTGGTGGAGCGGCCTGCCTCCGTGGTGAAAGAGCTGTTGGAGAACGCGTTGGATGCGGGCGCAAACTCCGTGCGAATTGAAACAGAAATGGGCGGGAAGCGCATGATCCGCGTGATTGACGACGGCCACGGCATGATGCACGACGACGCGCTCCTGGCGTTCGAGCGGCACGCGACGAGCAAGCTGCGCTCGGCGGACGATTTGATCACCATTTCAACCCTGGGATTCCGCGGGGAGGCGCTGCCTTCGATTGCGTCGGTTTCGCGGCTGCTTCTCGAAACGCGCGACGCAAGCGAAGCGGAGGGGACGAGGGTGGAGTTCGCCGGTGGAAAACTGGTCGGCGTTAAACCGGCTGGATTGCCGCCCGGGACAACCGTGAGCGTGGCGGATCTGTTCTATTCCGTGCCCGCGCGACGAAAGTTTTTGAAGTCAGACACGACAGAACTCGGCCATATCGCCTCGCTGGTGACCCATTACGCTCTGGCGAATCCCACGAAACAGTTCACGCTGACAACGCCGACGCAGGAAATTGTGAATTGTCCGCCGGTGGAGAAGCTGGCCGACCGCATCTATCAATTGTTCGGACGGCAGGCGCTCGACGAACTGGTGGAAATCGCCAGTGTTTCCGCGGCATTTCGCGCCGCCATCACCGAACCGGAGATGGAAACGGGAGAAGAAGCGGCAACGCTGACTGTGAGCGGCGTCACCTCGCGGCCGGACATCCAGCGGCCGAACCGCAACGGCATTTATGTTTTTGTGAACAGGAGATTGGTGCGCGATCGCCTGATCCTCCACGCGATTCACGAGGCCTACCGCAATATTTTGCCGCCGTCGGTGTTTCCGGCAACGCTACTGTTCCTGCAAATGCCGTACGATGAAGTCGACGTGAATATGCACCCGGCGAAAATCGAGGTGAGGTTCCGCCGATCGCAGTTTGTACACGATTTTACCCGGGATTCGATCCGTCAGGCATTGATGGGCGTGCGGCCGATTGCGAGCTTCGCAACGGCCACCATGGCCGCGATCGCCCCAAATCCGGCCGCGCCTCCCGCTTCATTTGTGGGCGGATTATCGGAGACGAATCCGGATTCCGGCGTGCCACGCGCGATGATTCCGTTGATGGAAGAGCTTGGCGTCGGCTCTGGCGTGGGCTCCGATTATTCCGCGGGGAACGGTTTCGATCTGACGGCCGCGCCCGCTCAGCCCGTGCCGCAGAGATTTCCCTTCGGGCCAGGAAGCTCATTTGCCGGCCCGTACTCCCCCGGAGCAATGCCGCCGGGTCAGGCGCGCGATCCGAATTGGGCGGAGAATTTCTCAAGAGCAGGCGCGGACGCTCCGGCCACGCTGCCGCGGCCGGAGCAGATTGCGGATTTGAAGCCGCTCGGCCAGGTCAGCGCAAGTTTTATCGTTGCAGTGAATGCCGAGGGTCTCTGGATAGTGGACCAGCACGTTGCTCACGAGCGGGTGTTGTTCGAACAGCACCTGGAGGCGCGGCGCGCGGGAAAAGTGGAAGCGCAGCGCATGCTGATGCCGCTGGTGTTCGAACTTTCTCCCCGACAGATCGTCACTTTCCAAAAGATTGCGGAAGAACTCGCCGCGAACGGTTTCGAAGTGGAGCCGATGGGTCCGAAGAGCGTTGCCATCCAGGCGGTGCCAGCGGGCGTAGCCACGAACGATGCGGAGCATCTGTTGACGGAGATTATCGACGGGATCGAGAGGGAAAATGCGGCGATTTCGATCGACACGCTTCAGGCGAAAATCGCGGCTTCAACGGCATGCCACGCGGCGATCAAGGTGAACATGCCGCTGGACCAGACGAAGATGGAATGGCTGCTCGGAGCGCTCGCCAAGACGGATTGCCCGATGAGTTGCCCGCACGGGAGGCCGGTGATTCTGCGGTATTCGGTGAGGGAAATCGAGCGGGCGTTTCATAGGATTTAATTGGAGCAGTTGTGGTGGACTGTTTGATGTAATCAGTTATCAGTAATCGGTAATCAGTCAGAACAAATTGAAGCGAACAGTTAACTGCGAACAGGAATCAGGATGCTGCAACGCGAGTTGCGGGAGGAAACGTGAACGAGGGGCAGAAGACGGCGGTGATTTTCGGGTTGGCCAATAAGCGCAGCATCGCTTGGGCGATCGCACAGAAACTCAATGAGGCGGGATGGCGGCTGGCGATTACCTACCAGAACGAGCGCCTGGAGCAGGAAGCGAAGGATTTGATCACCGACTTGCCCGGCGCGGACGGCTTCATGTGCGATGTAACTTCGGACGCGGAGATCGCGAAATTGTTCGAACAGTTGAAGACGCGCTATGGCACGCTGGACGGCCTGGTGCACAGCGTGGCGTTCGCCCCGGCTGATGATATGAAAGGCGAATTCCTGAATACGACGCGCGAAGGATTCCGAATTGCCCATGATGTAAGCGTGTATTCGCTAATTGCGGTCGCGCGCGCGGCTGCGCCGTTGATGGGCAATGGCGGCAGCATCGTGACGCTGACGTATTACGGCGCGGAAAAAGTGGTCCCGAAGTACAACGTGATGGGCGTAGCGAAGGCGGCTCTCGAGGCAACCGTCCGCTACCTGGCGAACGATCTCGGTCCGAAGGGAATTCGCGTCAACGCAATTTCCGCGGGACCCATCAAGACTCTGGCGGCGCGCGGTGTTTCCCAATTGGGCGAGATGTTGAAGTCGCATGCCGAACGGTCACCCCTGAAGCGAAACGTGGATCCGGCGGAGGTCGGCGGCACCGCGGCATTTCTGTTGTCGCCTGCCGGTTCGGGAATTACGGGCGAGACTCTCTACGTCGATTGCGGTTATAACATTATGGGGTTTTAGTAGGAGTGCGGCGGGAAGCGGCCAAATTGCAAACTCAAACAGACTCACCTTGGGATGGCATTGCGACTGACGATTGCAATTGACGGGCCGGCGGGGTCGGGCAAGAGTACCGTGGCGCGGCGTGTCGCCGCGATGCTCGGCTATGTATATTTGGACAGTGGAGCGATGTACCGCGCCGTGGCCCTAAAGGCGCTGGATCGCGAGATCCCTCTCGAGAACGAAACTCAACTGGAAAATCTGGCGCGCGAAACGCACATTGAGCTTAAGCCGCCGACTCCGGATCAGGAAGCGGCGGGCCTGAAGAACCGGGTGTTTCTTGATGGACGCGAAGTAACCGAGGAAATTCGAACCGGAGATGTGGCCCAGGCTGCATCGCGATTGGCAACCATTGCCGGAGTGCGCCACGTGCTGGTCGCCGAGCAGCAGAAGGCCGGCGCGGGCGGCGGCGTGGTGATGGAAGGGCGCGACATCGGCACGGTAGTCTTTCCGAACGCCGAACTGAAAATTTTCCTGGAGGCTTCCGCCGTAACCCGGGCGCAGCGGCGGTGGATGGAGCACCAGGAAAAAGGCGAGAAAGTTTCCGTGGGGCAAGTGATGGAAGAAGTGCGCGAAAGGGACAAGCGTGACCGGGAACGCAAGGTTTCGCCGCTGGTGCGCGCGAAAGACGCTGTTTTGGTCGACAACACCGCCATGGGAATCGAAGAGACCGCGCGACTGATTGTGCAGTTGGCCCGCGAACGAGAGAAAGCGACGGCCTGAAATTTCCGGAGGAAAACATGCTGCGAAAATTCGCGTTGGCGATTCTTGCGATCGCGCCGATAGTCGTAATGCTTCCTTCGGCTTCATTCGCACAAGTTGGGCGGAGCAACGAAACCATGCAAAACGAGGCCTCAAAGAAGTTTCGCGCCTTTCTTGCGCAAGACTGGAAGCGTTGGATGGAGGATTACCCTGAGATGGCGACAGGGGTGGGATATCCCGGGCAAAACCGCCGATGGACTGACGATTCTCAGGCGGGGATTGCCGCGCGTGAAAAGCATCTGCGAGAAAGCCTTGACGCGCTGAAGAAAATAGATCGCCTGTCGTTGCCCGCAAGCGAACAGTTGAACTACGACTTGTACGATGAACTGCTCGAGACGACTTCCGAAGGGTTGCAGTACGGCGATGAACCCATGCCGTTCCGCGGCGTGATTCCCGGAAACCGCTGGATGCCGATCAACCAGATGGGTGGAGTTCAGGATGCAGCTGATCTTTTCGCGCTGATGCCTCACGAAAAAGTCACCGACTACGAGGACATCTTGGCGCGCCTTGAGAGTTTGCCCACCCCGGTGGAGCAGACCGTCGCCTGGATGCAGGAAGGTTTGAAGCGGGGCTACACCCCGCCGAAGATCACCATGCGCGATCTGCCCAAACAACTCGCGGACCTCATTCCCGCCGACCCGATGAAAAGCCCCTTGCTTGCTCCTTTTCGCAACTTTCCGCCCTCGATTGGGGAGGACGATCGTGCGAAACTCGCCGAGCGCGCCACGAAGATTTATGCCAGCCGTGTCGCTCCTGCGTTTGAAAAGCTGCGCGACTATCTCGTGACCACCTACATTCCCGCTTGCCGCGAAAATATTTCGGCGTCGGCGCTTCCTAATGGGCCCGCGGCTTACGCGTTCCACGTCCGCTGGCAGACAACCACGAAACTCACTCCGCAGCAGATTCACGATCTCGGACTTGCGGAAGTTAAGCGGATTCGCGCGGAAATGGACAAGGTGATCCAGTCCACCGGGTTCAAAGGCAATTTCCACGAGTTCACGGAATTCTTGCGCACCGACCCGCAATTCTATTTTGACAGGCCCGACGATCTGGTGAACGCTTACCGGGTGATTGCAAAAAAAATCGATCCGGAGCTCGCCCACGAATTCGGAAAGCTCCCCCGTTTGCCGTACGGCGTAACGCCGATCCCCGATTTCAAGGCGCCTTCGCAGACGACCGCCTATTACCAGCCTGGCTCGCCGGAGGCCGGTCGCCCGGGCTACTATTTCGTGAATACTTACAACCTGCATGCGCGGCCAAAATGGGAGATGGAGGCCCT
Source organism: Candidatus Sulfotelmatobacter sp. (assembly GCA_035487095.1). GTDB lineage: Bacteria > Acidobacteriota > Terriglobia > Acidiferrales > UBA7541 > Acidiferrum. The sequence continues at coordinate 490 of DATHMM010000050.1, read as the reverse complement.
GTCGCTGCACGAATCCGTTCCGGGGCATCATCTCCAGATTTCCCTAGCGCAGGAGCAGGAGAATGTGCCGGAGTTCCGCAAGCACATCGGCTATTCCGCGTTTGTGGAAGGATGGGCGCTCTATTGTGAAGGCTTGGGCGAGGATCTCGGCTTATACAAGGATCCCTATTCGAAATTCGGCCAATTGACCTATGAGATGTGGCGCGCTGTGCGGCTGGTGGTGGACACCGGGATGCACTCGATGGGCTGGACGCGCCAGCAAGCGATTGATTTTTTCCACGAGAACACGGGAAAGACGGATCAGGACATAACGGTGGAAGTCGACCGCTACATCGTTTGGCCTGGCCAGGCGTTGGCCTACAAGCTCGGCCAATTGAAGATTCGCGAGCTGCGGGCACGCGCGGAAAAGGAGTTGGCGAACAAATTTGATGTCCGCACGTTTCACGATGCGGTGCTGGAGCAGGGCGCTGAGCCTCTGAGTTTTCTTGAA
>DATHMM010000049.1:0-94588 GCA_035487095.1 Candidatus Sulfotelmatobacter sp. | reverse complement strand
GTAAAAAGCCCGGCGCCGCCGATTGTGGCTCTGCTCGGCCTTCTGGGAATGGTGCTCGGGGAACAACTTGGCGGCTGGGTTCTTGCAAAAAAGATCAGTCTCACACACGCTGCTTCGGTTTGCCTCGTGGGTAAGCACTGGGATCAGCCCGCGGCTGCGCAATCGGTAGTGCAGCCGCAGCCTCATGCGGACTGAGAAGAAGTAAGCAGCCTAGCTGGAGACTTGCCGGGCCTTTCGCGATACCGCAGTCCGAACAAGAGGAGCATTGCAATGCAAAGAAGCAGAACGCTTGGGGCGATGTTTTTCGGGATCGTTGTGCTTGTTCCAGGCAGTTATCTATCAAGCTGGCAGCATACTGTCCCGGTCGCCGCGCAAGCCACAGCGGCAACGCCGAACGTAGCCGTCGGCCCCCAGTACGACACGACGCACGTCTACGTGGCGCCTCAAGATTTTGACCGCCTTGTCGCAAGCTTAATCGCTACATTTGGGGGCTCCACGACTAAGCAGGGCGTCTTCACAGTAACCCCGACGCCGAGCAGCACCATGTCGCAATTGGTGTTGACTCCTGTCGGGTCCATATCCGTCTTTGGTTTCAAGACGCCCATCCCATATCCGTTTGGCCTGGAGCGCACGGGCTATCTTGTCACGGACCTGGATGCGGCTGTCCGTGTGGCTCACTCAACCGGTGCGGATCTCATCGTCGCCCCTTTCAACGACCCGATTGGAAAAGACGCCGTCATTCAGTGGCCGGGCGGCATCAACACGCAGCTGTATTGGCATACAACTGCGCCCTCGTACAAGACACTAGAAACCATTCCCGAGAATCGGGTTTATGTTTCAGCGGGCCGCGCGGACGAGTTCATCCGGAGTTTTGTCGCGTTTTCCCAGGGGAAAGTCGTCTCCGACAATCCACACGCACAGGGAATTGAGATTGGCAAGCCTGGCGAGACTTATCGGCGAATTCGGATTGAATCCACTTTCGGAAAGCTGGCGGTGTTCGTGACCGATGGACATCTTCCTTATCCTTACGGGCGGGAAACAACCGGATATGAAGTCTCGAACCTGACAGACACCCTTGCGAAGGCTACGGCGGCTGGAGCCGAGACTCTTGTCGCTCCCTTCACAGCCGATCAGCGAACGTCCGCCATTGTGCAATTTCCGGGCGGCTACATTGCTGAGATACACTCGACCGCTGGCAAACCGAATTGAAGTTGGGTAAACACCTGGATGCGAATCTTTGCCATGTTGGGATTTGTGTTGCTCGCCGCAGCGCCTGCTCGCTGCCAGTCCGCGCCGTCCGCGAACCCGGATGCGCCGGACCGGAGCGTTAAGTTGCTGCGGGAGGACGAGGACTGGAGTTTTCTTGCTGATCCAGCCCAACGGCAGGATTTCTGGGACCCGCTCAAATACATCCGGATTCGAGCCGGCCAAAATGATTGGTTCATGACGATCAGCGGAGAGGCTAGAGAGGTATGGGAGCAAATCGGAAACGACAATTGGGGACAGTCTCCTTTCTGGAACGGGTATCTCAATGAACGGTACACGCTGGGTTTCGATATTCATTACGGAAAGCACGTTCGCACGTTTGTCGAACTGAAAAGTGGCATAAATTCTTTCCGCCAGGGTGGGCCTCGGCCCATCGACGAAAAGAAACTCGACTTTCAATCGGCATTCCTTCAAGTCGGAACTGCGTCAGGTGGGAACTTTATCGAGCTTAGAGTGGGACGTCACGAACTCGAATACGGGTCCGGCCGACTTATCGACGTACGCGAGGGACCGAATGTCCGTCTGAGTTTTGATGGGTTCCTGGTCAAAAGCAAATTTAACGAATGGCTAGTCGACGGATTTGCTGTGCGTCCGGACCTGGATAAGCCGGGCTTCTTCGATAATGCCCCGAACCACCAGGTAGGCTTCTGGGGCGTATATGCCACTCACTTTCTTCCCGCAAAGAACAGTCTGGAGCTGTACTATCTCGGTCTCGACCGCAAAGAAGCGACTTTCCAGCGCGGCACAGCGCAGGAAGTCCGGCACACCCTGGGTGGGAGGTTTTCCCGCCCTATTGCCACCGAAAAAGCTGGGTGGGACTTCGACGACGACGCGCTTTGGCAGTTCGGCACCTTCGGCTCGGCGAATATTGAGGCTTGGACCGTCGCCTCGGACACCGGTTATCGCATCCCAACGATCCCGCTCAAACCGCGCTTCAGTGCCAAAGCGGACATTTCGAGCGGCGATAACCCGAACTCGAAAACTTTAGGCACATTCAATCCATTGTTCCCAAAGGGCAATTATTTCGGCGTTTTAGCCACCACCGGCCCAGGCCCAATCAATTTCATCGACGTTCATCCGCGCGTCGAAACCTCGCTTCCCCACGGCGTGACCGTCTCATTCGACTGGATCATTCAGTGGCGGGAAAACGTGAACGACGGTGTGTATGCCGTACCCGGCTTTCTCATTCGCGCTGCCGATGGCAGCCGCGCCCGATTCGTGGGACACAGGCCTGGAACGGAAGTTCGTTGGCAGGCGAATCGTCATCTGTGGTTCCAAGCGGATTACGGAATTTTCTATGCCGGCCGCTTTCTGAAGGAAACGCAGCCGGGACGTAACTTGAACTATTGGGCCCTTTGGGCTGGGTACAAATTCTAGGAGGAATGGAAGGATGGGGCTTGCCACCGAAATGAATCGGAGCCAAATGCTGCTAGGTTGACTCGACCCACGTGCTATTCAGCGATTGCGTTCCTTGAGGGGCAGCCCTTTTTCTGTAAAGTGTCCAAAGCGAATGAGTGGCTGTTATTTAGATTTAGCAGCATTTTCGAACTGCAGAGCTACGTATTGGTTGCTATCTGCGCCGAAGCCCACATTGGTAATCGCGAGCATTCAGTTATGAACTGAACGCTCGGCCAATCACGGAGTGGATTAGGCGCGCCTGCCTGCTAAGCAACCATTCGATTCAACGGTCTTGAATCCCATACTCCACGGTCCCAAGAGATACATGCCGTGCTCAGAGCACAGTAGGTTGGATTGGCTGCCCTACGCTCTTCCAACCGAGTTAGCTCCAAACTGCTGCGTTAGGGATTTCCCTAGTTGCTACCCCGTCTCGACCTGATTATAAACGAGCAAAAGCACATTAGCAGTCAATCGGCGGAACCTGCGGCGAATGTCGATTGCAGTGGACCGAATATGCTCGAAGACTCCAGATTAAAGCTTCCTGGTTGGCTGCTAGTAAGCCTCTGACCTCCCTACTGTGAGTACATTGCTCATCTCCGACTCATATTCGCGTTTTGGGGTTGAGGACTTGTTTGATAGCCGGTTGTATTCCGTGATTTGAAGACAGAACGACGCACAACGGAGGCTCGATGAATCTTCGCGGAATTGTTCTGTCGGCCATCATGCTTGCAGCGTGGCCTCTTGTGGCAAGGGAGAAGACAGATGTGCTCGTAATGAGGAACGGTGACCGACTTACTTGCGAAATCAAAAGCCTCAGTGCCGATGTTCTCTACATCAAACTGGATTATGCCCTCGGCACCATCTCCATTAATTGGTTTGAGGTCGATCACCTCGAGAGCAATCAACTGTTTGTCGTCAAAACCCAGGACGGAGAAGTCTATTCTGGCACTCTTTCCATGCCAAAGAAGGATAGCGCCCGGCCGGCTTCGATCGAGGTAATCGATGAACCTGGCGAGAAGTTGGAGCTCGAACGAGACCAAATCGCCAAAATGGACCAGTCTTTCGAACATTGGTGGCATCGCTTCAATGGCGGCGTCGGTCTTGGCGCAATCTACAACAAGGGGAATCAATCCACCCAATACGAACTGGCTACAGATGTGAACTACCCGCGAGAGCGCTGGTCCGCTTCTGTTGCTTACAATTCGACCTTATCCTCGAATAAGGGAGCCTCCGCCTCCTCTCGCAATCAGATTGATATTTCCGCCCAGCGTCTGCTGCGTTGGAACAACTGGTATTACACGGGCCTTGCCAGCTTTCTCCAAAGCTCCGAGCAGGGCATCAATCTGCAATCTACTTTAGGTGGTGGCGTCGGCCGATACCTGAAGAATACGAATCACACCTCGATCAGCGTAGCCGGAGGGTTTGCCTTCCAGCGAATCAATTATCAGCAAAATATCCTGGTTGCGCCCGGGCAAAATGTAGCTTCTGGTTGGGTCAACACTCAGGCAAAGCTATTCCAATTCGACCGCACAAACCTTACTGTCGTGGCAAGTCTTTTGCCAGCTCTGTCTGATCCGGGGCGAGTCCATTTCAACCTGAACACGTCCTACTACATAAAGATTTGGGGAGACTTTAAATTCAATCTTACTTTCTACGGCAGCTGGGATAGTCATCCTCCCCCCGGCTTCTCGGGAAGCGATTATGGAACCAGCACTGGACTGAACTGGACTTTCGGCAGCCGCTAACATTGCATGTGCCGAACATGGTTCGACCCGGAGCTTGCTATTCACGATTAGCGCGGGCGACCTTGATGTGTTCACAGAACACCAGTCTTCCGCTGCAAACTCAACTCTTCAGCAGGCTCTTTATCTAGCGGAATGGGCACACACACATCAATCCTCGTCCCCTTCCCGGGTTCCGACCGAATCTCGAATTGCCCACCCACCAGGCGCGCACGTTCTCCCATGCTTCGGATGCCCAAACCCACTCTATTCCTCATCTCCTTCGCGTCGAATCCCTGCCCTTCGTCACTTACGGAGAGAAACAATTTGTTTCCGCCCTTCCGCAAATCCACTTTGCCCTGTGAAGCTCCGCCATGTTTCTTCAAGTTCTGAAGGGCTTCCTGGACGATACGGAATAAACACAGAGCCACGTTCGGAGGCACGGCACGAGGAATATTCTTGGCGGAAAAAACAACTTCGATGCCCTGCCGGGAGGTAAACTCGTCACACAAAGCTTTCAGCCCCGGGACAAGTCCGAGGCTCTCGAGCGTCGATGGGTGGAGGCGCCGGGATACCGTGTGCAGATCGGCGCCAAGCTCGCTGGCCGAATTCAAAACCTCGTTCAGTTGCCGCTTTGCGGCTTCCGACGAATCGGGTAGCAACTCCGAAGCATTTTCCAATTCGAGGGCGAGTAGCGCCAGACGCTGGCTAAAATCGTCGTGAAGTTCCGACGCCAGCCGGCTTCGTTCCATTTCCTGCGCATTGATCAACAGTCCGCTAAGTTGTAACTGAGCGTCTCTGGCCTGCCTGAGTTGTTTTCGGCTGTATTGAAGGTAGGCGGCAAGTGCGGCTAGAAAGAGGATGATGAACAGCCCGCTGATCCAGATCCATTTGGTGCGTTCCCATACGGACAATTCGCGAAAAATCACGGTGCTGCCGGGTGGAAGGTCGCTTTCCTTGAATCCCCAGCGGCGGAGCGCTCGCCAATCGAACAGATAGACGTTATTGTTCCTCACGATGGGAATTTCTTGCGGCTTCGCGCCATCGAGAATCCTCACAGCCATTCCAGCGGCAACCTGGCCGTCTGCAGCCCAGCTCACTACGTTGCCGCCCACTGTTCCGTGACCGATGTCCACGTCATCCATGACAAAAACGGGTGCGTTCGCCGCATTGGCCACTTGAGGAACGGCTTGAGCTGCGTCAATAAAGTGTGCTCCCGCAGCATCCTCCATAATCGACGTATGATAGACGATCGTCTTGCTCGGCAGTTGCCTCAGCCGCTGAAGGAGCGTACTCATGTCTAAGTTCGTAAGATAAGTGAATTCGAGCTGCGACTCATATTTGCGCAAGCTATCCTTGGTGAAAGCCTCAAGGCTCCGATCAAAGGTTCCAACGCCACCAACGACAACCACATGCTTGGTATCGGGTTGCAAATGCAACGCCGCGATCAGGGTCTTTTCCGGCTGCGCCACACCCCAAACACCAGTAAAGTGAGAGTCCGGCTTCAACTGGTCGAGCATTTCCTGTGTGCTGCCACAGAAGACGATCGGGGTATTCGGAAATGACCGTTCGTGCGATTCGACCATGAACTTGAGAGACGCAGGTCCGACGGTGATGATCACGTCTGGTTTGCGGTCTGCGTACTTGCGAACGTACCATTCACGAAACCGGCGCTGGGAGGTCTCATCGGGAAACAAAGTTGCCTCAAGATTCTCGTTGTAAAGCTCGATTTGGTATTGAGAACCCGCGAGACCAGCCGCGATCGCCTGATCCAGCGCCTCAATCCCGGGCGAAGAAATGGTGCCAAAGTCATTGAAAATGAGAACGCGCCGGACTGCCTTCGTTTGCTGCGCCAGTATCACTTGCGGTAAGAAAAATGCGGCAAGGACAATCAGAAGCAATGCGAACTTTGGCGCTCCTGCTGCCCATTGCGGACAAAGACCAGGCTCGCAGTAGCTAAGGAGCCGAAATTCACGCGTGAAGGTATGGTCCACAGGGGCCGACACTAGAACCTCCGAGGCGATTCTCACTGACGCCACCCGAAAAATACCATCGTTAATCCGCGCGTCCGGGGATTCTCCTCCGAACAAAATGGTCCGATAACCATGAATATAACACTTGCGAGAATTATGATGCGGGGATAGTATCTCTTCACAATCAGAAAGTTAACCTTCTTGTACGTGTCGCAAGAATGAAGACAGTCCTTCGCGTCGCCGCCCATTCAGGATCGCATGAGTCGCAGTTCACAAATGGGCTACCATTGGCAGCGCTGCGTTTTGTCTGCGGGACTAATAACTATTGCTTTTGCAACGCTGCTTTCTACCCGTTTACATGGTCAAACAGCCTCCAGCGGTGCGCTAGCTGGCGTGACGCTGGACCCATCCGGTGCCGAGTTACCTGGCGTGGTCTTACGCATAACGCATCGAGAAACGGGCCGTACCGAATCTGAAACTTCCGATGAACACGGAAGATTCACTTTTCTTCTCTTACCCCCCGGTACGTATCAACTGCAAGCAAACAAAACCGCTTTCGATTCTCTGAATCTCACGGAACTGCATATAGCTCTCACCGAAACGCTTAGACTTGAACTGCGCCTGCAGCTTGCAGCACATTTCGAGCGCGCCACGGTTTCCTCCGAGCCGCTGATGGTTCAAACCGACACCGCCGCGTTAGGGAGAGTGGTCAGTGAAAACTCGGTCAGCGGCCTGCCACTGGTGACAAGAAACTTCGCACAAATAACCGGACTCTCTCCCGGTGTAACCGTCGGAGTGTACAACGCCGGAGAGCTTGGGCTCGGCGGAACCGCGCTGTCACAGATCGCCAAATCCAATGATGGGATCTTCGTGCATGGCGGTCGCTCCTATGACAACAACTTTCAGATAGACGGGATCAGTGTCAGCGACGTACAGGGAAGTGCGGGGGGGAGTGGCGGAATTCCTGTACCGAATCCTGACAGCATCCTGGAGTTCAAAGTACAGACGGGACTCTACGACGCAGTTTATGGACGTTACGCCGGTGCCAACGTAAGTCTGATCACAAAAACAGGCGGGAACGATTTCCACGGCGCGGTCTTTGAGTTTTTTCGGAATGAGGCGCTCAACGCAAACGATTTCTTCCTGAATCAAACGAGGCAACCACGCCCTGCCCTCAAGGAGAACCAGTTTGGGTTTGCGTTTGGTGGGCCGATCAAGAAGGAGAAGCTACTGTTCTTTGGTTCGTATCAGGGAACGCGCCAGATTAACGGTGTAGCGGCCGGCCAGTCGAGGACTGCTTGCACCGCCAGCTTGATCGAGCCACCGCTGACGAACGACAGATCGCCAGCGGCGCTCGGGAGCTTATTCAGCGGAATGGCAGGCGCTTTGGGAGGAGTTGCCATCAAGGGGAACGGTTCCAATATCAACCCCGTCGCTCTGTCCCTCTTGAATCTCAAGCTCCCCAACGGATCTTTTTTGATTCCAACTCCACAAACTGTGGATACATCAAAGCCATTCGCCCAACAGGGTTTTTCAGTTTTTACGGAACCCTGTCATTTCAACGAGGATCAGTTTTTGACTAATCTGGATTACCTTACAAGTCCTAACACCAAAATCGCCGTCCGCTTCTTTCTTGCCGACGATGATGAGACGGTTACATTTCCCGGAAATGGACTCAACCCGGCCGGTAACATACCTGGATTCCCGAGTCCGGCCGAATCCGGGTTCAGAGTCCTATCCATCGCCCATACGCACACTTTCCGTAACGGCTGGCTCAACGAAGCACAGTTTGCCTACGTCCGCACGAGAACAATCACGGAAGCGCAGACCCCATTCAAGTGGTCAGACGTCGGAGCTGCCGAAGGAGAGATGAACTTTAACAACGAGCTTCCAAGCTTGAAAATAGCCGGTTCGGTCAGCGTCGCCTCCGGATTCCCGCGGACAATAACTCAAAACAGTTTTGTGCTTGGTGATGGTCTCAGTTTTGTCCATGGAGCTCACACCCTCCGGCTGGGCGGATCGATAACCAGACTTCAAGACAATGTCGACATAATAGGACTTGGGTCATTCGCGCAGTTTCTCAGTTGGCCGGATTTTCTGCTCGGCCTTAATGCCCAAAGCAACGGTACGGAATTCAGCAATGTTTTTGCGTCGTTCGATGATTTCGGGCTGACATATCGAGCGTACAGGGTGTGGGAGGGAACAGGGTTCGCGCAAGACGACTATCGAATTGGCAAGTCGCTAACCCTGAATACGGGTTTGCGATATGAGCGCCTCGGCCAGTTCGGGGATAATCTGGGCAGGAACTCCAGCTTCGATCTGAGCAAGACCGATGCAAACCCACCACCAGGCGGGAGCGTCGCGGGTTACCTGGTGGCCTCTAACTTCCGCGGTCCGCCCCCACCCGGCGTCACCCAGGTAAATAATCAGTTTGGAAACTATGGTGAGGGACAAAATACGATAGCTCCACGAATCGGGTTTGCTTGGCAGTTTTTGCCCGGGGCGAGCGCGTTGGTGCTCAGGGGAGGTTACGGTATCTATTACTCTCGGCCAACCGGCCAAGCGTTCTATCAAAACGTATTCGGCGCTCCGTATTCTGAGTTCCGGCTGAACAGTGGTCAGGCAAACGCCGATGCGACTTTCCAAGCGCCCTTCGCGCAGCCGTTCCCTACTCCGGAGTCCTTCCCCATGTTCCCTGCCTATTCGCCTTCTACCTCCACAACGATTTATGGTGTCGCTCCTGGCTTTCGGCCCACAATGGTTCAGCAGTATTCATTAAACGTTCAAAGTGAGCTCCACGAAGGTTGGCTACTGGAAGTCGGCTACGTTGGCACCCGGGGAATGCACCTGGTGCGTCAGCGGTCCGGCAATCAAGCCCTATTAGCCTCCGCTAGCAATCCAATAAGGGGAGTGACTACGGATACCGTCGCAAATATTCCTTTGCGAGTTCCGGTGCTCGGGGTGCCTCCGGACTCCCTTGTTTTGATGGAATCCGAGGGCAGCTCCTGGTACAACGGGCTTGAAGTGAGTTTGACGAAGCGGTTGAGCCACGGCCTGCAGCTTCTAGCTTCCTACACATTCTCAAAGACGCTGGACACGGACGGTGCCGACATTAACTCAACAGCATCAGGAAATGCGCTGACATTAGGAGACCAGAACTCCCCTAGCCAGCGCTGGGGAAGAGCGAGTTTCGATCGCACGCACAGATTTGTTCTGAGCGGAACGTGGACACTCCCCAGTCCGCGGGACCGGCTCTGGCGTGCGCTCTTCGGAGGATGGGAATTGGCTGGGGTGATTACCATTCAGTCCGGCAGCGCGCTAACGATCGCAGACACGAATGCCAACAACGTTTATGGAATAAGCGAAGATCGAGCACAGCTGTCCCGCAACTGCACGAAAAATCAATTGGTGGCGAGTGGATCGATTGGATCCAAATTGAACAGCTATTTCAATACATCATGTTTCACGACTCCACCGGTGATCAGCGTAGACGGCATTGGGACAGGCTTTGGGAACAGCGGAACAGGGATCGTAAACGGTCCGGGACAGGCGAACGCGGATATTGCTTTTTCAAAGATGATGCCAATCAAATGGCCGCGAGAGGGTGCCAGCCTTCAATTTCGCACAGAACTCTACAACGCGCTGAACCATCCGCAGTTTGCAAACCCTGACACCAACTTCAGCTCACCTACATTCGGCGTCATTAGCAGCACGGCTGTAAATCCTCGTGTCATCCAGCTCGCATTGAAGCTTCTTTTCTGACTTGTCGAATGTCAGGAGAGAATGGTCGCCGCCCCAAGAGGGGGTCGTTATGCCCTAGCGTGGAGACGAGAAGTTTGCCCGGTGCTCCTTGCAGCCTCCATGGATATGCCAGGCTCAATATTGACCGAGATCAGGCGGCGCCTCACAGCGAACAAGACCAAGTCCGCGTTGCTCTTGAGATTGAAAGCCTCCATGATGTGGTGCTTGTGGAACTCCACGGTCTTCTCGCTTAGGTTCAGGAGCCCGGCGATCTCTTTCATTGGCCGTCCCTCCGCCAGCATTTGAACCACATCTTTTTGTCGCGAGGTCAATTCCGTCGAGAATTGTCTCGCCCTAGCTTTGTTTTGGACCCAGTCCAAAGCCCGCAACTTGGGTGTCAGGTAAGACTGGCCGCGCAAAACATGGTCTATCGCCTTCAGCAATTCCGGTCCAGCCGAGTGTTTGAGGACAAAGGCGATTGTCCCAAGCTCAAGAGCGACCGCCGCAAGATTCGCATCATCTTGCATGGTCAAGAATATGAATTTTACGTTTGGAACCTGCTCCCTGACCCTCCGGGCCGCGTCCAGGCCGTTCAATAACGGCATCCCGACGTCCACGATAATCACGTTCGGTTTTAGTCGAACGGCGACGTCCACCATGGCGCGACCGTCGAGCACCACGCCGACTACGGTATAAGTCTTTTCCAGATAAACACGCAATGCCTCAGCGAACATTGCATGGTCATCCGCAATTAGAAAATGCGGCCGTCGATCCAGTGAAGACACACTGCACATAAAACCTGGGCTTTCTGAGCGGTTAACGGACCTGAAAGAGAAAGCATCCCTCCGAAGATTGCGAAGATCTGCCTTCCCTCACTTCGGCGGGATGATATTCATTGCCCGGTCATCTGTCAGCTAGGGAAATCCCTAGTCACTCGTATGGCAACTTGGGGGGCCTGGATTACTTAATGATTGAAGCGAAGGAACGGGAGGAGGAGTTAAACGCACGACAATCAGCTTTCACGATGCCTAGCATCGAGCACGTTCAGGCCCAAAACACGCGCGCTGCTTTCTGGGGCAGAAAGCAGCGCGCAAAGCTGAATTGCCTATCGCGGAAAGGGATCGCTAGTTACCGGCGATCCCCTTGTTGACCAGGACTTTAACCTCAACCCGGCGATTCTCGGCCCGCCCAGCCTTGGTCTCGTTCGGTGCCGCGGCTCCGTATTCGCCCATCGCGCCAGGAGCCACGATATGCCGGATCGGCACGCTGCCCTGCTGAACCAGATAGGTGACCACCGCCTTCGCCCGGTCCTCGCTCAGCTTTGTGTTCATCTCAGCGCCACCGGTCGCGTCGGCATAGCCCGTCACTTCGATGATGTATCCAGTAAGGCCAGTCGCAGTTCCCGCCAACTTCTTGAGTTCTTCCTGGTCAGCGGCGGAGATCTTGGAGCTACCGGAAGCGAATTTAACGGTGGCCTCGCCCTTTACGTCAAAGTCGGCCAGAGCAGTAAATCGTTTTGTGTTCTCCTCGATGTCTTTTTCGTTCTCTTCAATTTTCTGTTTGTTGGCCATGATATTTTGCTGGTTGGCGACGATATTCTCCTTGTTGGCGGCGATATTCTCCTGGTGGACTCCGAGCTGCTCCTTGTGGGCCGCAAGAGTCTGCACGTTAGCCGCGACTTGCTCCGCAGTGGGATGCAGGCCAGACTGGATCATCTCGGCCGTTTCCAGATCGTCGCCATCGACGGTAATCGTCTTGGCCACAAACTTACCGCCTTCGGACGTTCCATCCACCCTCACTTTGAGCCCGGGGATCAGCACGACATTGGACATTTGCTGCTTCTCCAAACCAAAGAGCCCCCTATCGTCCTTCGTTGTGGTGTTCCCGGTGAGGACCACAGTCGTGTTCCCGTTCGAACCCTTCACGATCAACGTTTCGCCAGTGCGGGTGATGATCATCCCTTTCACTTCGTCACCACTCGCGCCAACAGCTCCTGCTGAAGCCAACAAGAACAGCCCCGTCAAACTCACTAGAATCGTTTTCAACTGCATAAGTTGTCTCCTCTCTTAGTTCCCGAGTTCAAGGGGAATGTACTGCAGCCCTCCAAAACTGAACAACTAGGGGAATCCCTAGTCGTTTAGCTCATGCTATTCGCCTACAAGTGGGATTGGTTCTTTTATCGTGCTTTGCGAGCAAAACTGCGGTAAGGCGGTTAGGCGACAGCAAAGCGGCGGCCAGGCAAGGCCCCAATTTGTCAATGATTTGTAGGAGAAATTGAACATGACCTGGCAAAAACTAACACGACACTGCGCACGAGTATTAACCCTCGGATTGTTAGCCTCCGTCGGGATTCCATCACTTAGCTGGGCGCAAGCTCCAGTTTTCGAGATAACCCCGCTGGACAGCTCGATTAAGTTCCACGTGAAGTCTTCGACGACCATCGCCGGCAAATTTGACAAGTGGGATGCTACCCTCACATTTACGTCTCCTGAGGAGACGACAGGCGTCTTGGAAATCACAATTCACGCAGCCAGCGTAGATACCGGAAGCGGAATGAAGAACAGCAAATTAAAGAGCAAAGACTTTTTCGACGCCGAGCAGAATCCTATGATCACATTCAAATCAACAAAGATTTTGCAGACAGGTCCTAACACTTATGAGGTGGACGGCGACTTTACAATACGCGGAGTTTCAAACCCGGAGAAGCTCACGCTAACGATTTCTGGGAGGGGGACTGGTGAAGGCGAGATAAAGGGAGCAATGATCTTTAACCGGAAGGACTATGGGATGAACAAGGGGATTCCGTTCATCAAGATTGCCGACCATGTAGACGTAAATTTCCACCTCAAAGGGAAGAGAGTCAGTGGGCCTCCGCTGGCCTTTAAGTAATCGCCAACTTATTCCTTACTTTGCAGTTGTCTGCCCTAATTGGAGGCTAGGTGTTTCCCTAGGTGCACACTGGCACCGGTAGACCTTACTCTCTGAATGGTCAGCTGGTTCTCGGTCAGGTAAGAACGGGTTGAAGAAACGGACCTTGGTGGAGCAACTACCCCCAAGGCATAGCGGTAAGCAGGTGCACCAGCTTTTTTCTGTCGTGGGCTTGGAGCTTGAGGGACACGCTATTGAGTTGATCGCAGCCAAACGCGAAGCCGATGCCGAAGACTACACGGTTCGCCACCTGGACTTCGTTAAAGTCGACAAGACCAGTCTTGTAAGTGACTGCGTGCACGTAATTGTGTAGTTGCGGAATCAGGACCAAGGTTGTTTTTGAAACTTCAGGTAATTGTTTTGCCGCGACAAATCTGTCGTCAACGCAGCAAAGGTGTGAACTGGGTGTTTTGGAGCTTATATCGTGACCGCGGCCCGTTATTCCAAACTTGTCATATTCCTCCTGGCATTCGCGGCCGTCGGGTTGGTCGTGGAACTCAACCTCTCTTCCTACCACTTTCAGGAACTTCTGGTTTGCTGGCTGTGCTTCAGCGTAGGCTTCGTTTTGCTGGCTCTTGCAATTTTTGCAGTCGCGCTCGCCTGTTACGCGGGGAAATACCTTATCCAATATGCCAGCGTAGCGGTACGCCTGATAGCAAGGGTTCCGCAGAGTACTGTAAAACCAAACTAAGAATATCTCGGACTGTCGAGAGTCGAATGAATTTCAGGCGATAGATGAATGGTAGCGCCGCAGAAAAGAAGCTTCTCCCACAATTACATATACAGTTGGTTTAAGCTCTGCAGAACAGACTTCGGTCAATCCCTCCGATCAGGCGACTGTCATCACTTTGAGTAGCACTGAAGTGCATCGAGATGACGCAACACAATCCGGTTGCGGATGAACAGTTACTGTGAACTTTGTGCTTTCGAATTGGCTGCTTCCCAGGCACGGACCCTCCGGCGGCCTTCGTCGAATAGTCGTTCGTAATTGGCTTTTCGGACCTTAGCGCTTACCTCCGGAGAAAGCGCCTTCCACAAAGGAACGTATTGGTTGTAGACCCGCAAGTACTTTTCCTGATTTGGAGGAGCGACTTCGTCGGTGCCAAAAAGAAAACGATCCGGATAGCGGTTGATGAGATCGGTGGTGATCTGAATGGATTCGGGGCTTGCAACGATGTATTTCGCAACCTCGTCCCAGGAGATATCAAAATACACGTTGCGCATCCCTGGATCACCGAGAATGGATTCGAGCATGCCAGTGTGTTGCTTCACAGGACGAACGATGCGGCCCAGACCGCAGTGAGCCCAGATAATGGTGGCGGTCGGGTGTCGTTTGAGGAGCGACTTCATTTGGTTCAGATAGACAGGCGCCGCACCCTCCTGGGGAAAGGGAACGTCCACGTCGTTGTGGATCAGGACAACCAGGCCGGCTTCCGCAGCAAAATCGAGAATCCGATCCAGAGCCGGATTCGTCAGGCTGGCCGTCTCCCCAGAAATCTTCGCGGAAACAAACTCCTTGTGAATCGTGAATTCCCCGATGCCAGAGAACACACCGGGAAACGTCTGTAACACACGCCGGATATGGTCGGCCGCATACATATCCGCGGGGTTGAAACCGGTGATCATGGGGTCGAACCGGGCCTGCTGTTCCGGCGTGAGTGAGCGGTATGCCATGGCGATGTAGGCATCGGTGAAGGAGTAGTAGTAGAGTGGCGCGTCTGTCTGAAGATAGTAAGTTGGAGCAAAGTCGCCGGAATTTTGATAGGACCATTGTTGCTGCAACGGAATGCCGAACAAAGCTACGCGCCCCACTTTGCTTCCCATGATCGCAAGGAAGTCGTGAATGTCAGCCCCCTGCTGAATGTAATTCGTCAGATGGAAGTGAACGTCGTTGAGCTCATAGGGGGCAACCTGATTGACAGGCGGCCCCTGTGCGGAAAGCAGTGCCGACGAGAAAAGACAAAGCGCGCCGGCAAGCAATACTCCGGTGAGTCGCCACTTGACGAGCCAAGTTTTTCCCGTTTGCATGATCGGATCTCTTCGAAATATTGCCGTCACTCCAGTGGTTAAGCTAGATTCCGGCGATTCCTTTGTTCTGCAGAACGCGGACTACAACGCGGCGATTCTCCGCCTGCCCTTCCGCCGTCTTGTCGTTGCCGACCTGGTGACTCTCTCCCATGGCACCTGGTGCCAGCATTCTGGTGAGGGGAATGTGTCCCTGCTGAACCAAAATATTGGTCACCGCATCGGCGCGGTCCTCACTGAGGCGCTGATTGAGGCTCACGCTCCCGACGGAGGAGGCGTAACCCTTCACCTCGATCATGTAACCGTCAATGGTCTTGGCCTTGTCGGCCAGAGCCGCCAGTTGAGGGCTGTACTTCGGATCCACTTTGATCTTGCCGTTGTCGAAGTAAACGGTCAGTTCATCAAAGATATAGTAATCGTCCAGTTGGCCGAAACGCGCGATGGCAGCGTCAACGGCCACCTTATTTGCGGCGATCTTGGCTTGGTGTTCGGTCAACTGCGCCTGCTGTTGCTGCAAGGCTTCATTCTGCGCTTTCAATTCCGCATTGTGTTTTTCCAGCTCCGCTTGGTTTTGCTGCGCTTGCACCTTCGTTTCGTGCATGCCAGCTTGAATCTTTTCCGCGTCTTCCAGATCGTTGCCTTTGAAGGACACGGACCCGGCTACGAGCTGATTCTTGGTGTCATAAGTCCCTTCTACTTTGACTTGGAGACCTGGAACGAGCGCCGCCATCGACATTTGCTTCCTGCGGGCCTTGAATACTCCCTGCACCTGACCGACCTGCGTGTTGTCAGTCAGCAGAACCACAAGGTTCGGTGAATCCGAGTTTTGAAGAATCATGGTGTCGCCATTCCGTGCTTTGATAATACCCTCCACTTTTGTGGACTGTGCGACCATGGTCGAGCTGAAAAATATAGTCAAGCCAAGTGTCAGAGCTGCAAAGAATGGAATTCTGTTCGAATGATTGATACTGGTCATAAATCATCTCCTTCAATCTCGATCTCGAAAACCCGCGGTTTTGCCTCGAAACTCCCAGAAAACTTTTGTTGTCGCCCGCCCGCTCAAAAGGCGACCTCAAGATTTGTATGGAAAACTGATCCGGTACCACCGAGTGCGAAGGGGACAGCGGTGTAGCCTACCGGAGAGTGATACAAATAGAGGAACTCCGAGTTCCAACGGATGACTCTGTTGTGAAACGGGTAGTAGTTAATCCCGGCCCGAAAATCGAACGGATTGCCATACTTCCCGTATAACGTCGAGCCTCCGAGATAGAGCTGTAAGGATTTTGGAAGGACCATGGCCGAGGCTTGCAGCTGGAATCCGTGTGAGAAAATCGTTGGAAGACCTGCTGTACCGGGGCCCTTAAAATGGTCGAGCCAACGCAAGAAGTATTCCCCGTCAAGGGAAAAACCGTGGTACTTGAGACCGGCGTCAAAGTCGGTCATCTTGTAGGTCACGTCGGTAACTACGATGCCCGGCCCAAAAATGTTGGGTGTGAAGATGACGGTGCCATCCTCGAGGCGAATCTGGGTGTTCTCGAATTGGTTGCTATTGGGCTGCTCCTGCGTGTCCTCGTCGCTGCGTGTGAAGTGGGCTCCGAGCCGAGTGGCCAACTTATCGTGATGCTCGAAATCGCCAAAGCCTGGGCCAAATTCGCCGGTGGTGGGCGTCCAAACAAGAGAAGTGGAGACGGTATTAAATCCATTGTTAAGCTGTGCCGCGCTCACTCCCAAGGTGCTCAGATTGTTAGCGATCATCGCGATGTAATCCAACCGGTCTGTGATTTTCCCCCAAGCCCAAACTCCCGAACTGTAGGAAGGACGAAAGAACTCGTCGGCGATCAGGCGGCTATCCACTCCCAACCAGAATGGAAAATTCCCCTCGACGCTCCGGGTTCCCGGCAGGGAGCGGATCCCGACGCCCACGTTGAATGATTTGTTGAATGAGTAGCTCAGGTTGCCCGCGAGTACTACCTGGGCGCCCAAGCCCTGTGAAGCGTTGGAGCTCCACGCATAGAGGAAGTAGCGGAACTTCTCGTCCAAGAGCCAGCCAAGGAACTTAATCTGGACCTTATTGAGCTGGAAATCCTGGCGTCGCTGAACATTTTTGACGTTGCCAAAGGAGTCGGTGTAGGTGGAATTGAGTCCGAGCTGGTTCAGGTAGCGGCCATAGGAGTAGATGCTGACACTCAGGTCACCGTAGTCAGTGTTGGCCACCTTATAACCAAGGTTGGGGCTGTACTTGCCCCACTTATAGGGCTCTTCCTGTTGGGATGTACTGGTGTTGGAAGAAGCGTCGGGTTGGCTACCCGACTCCTCCAACGAATTCCTTTCAAGGCTTGCAGCCTCCCCACCGGCGGAAGGTGGAACCAAAGCAGAGTCGGCCGCAGGCCCGGCTTCCTTCCCAACGGTGTCCGTGGCGGGAATAGCTTGTTTCGGGAGAAACTGCCGGAGCGAATTGATTTCCTCCATCAACTCCTGGTTTTGCTTTTCAAGCTGGCGGTTCTGCTCCACCAGCCGGTCCAACTTGTCGATCAGGTCCGACGCATTTTTGGCGGTGTTTGTTGCGTTGTCCGTCACCGCAGCCGCGCTCTGGGCGTTCGCGAAATCCGAGCGGCAGGTCAGGAACAATATGCAC
The DNA here is from genome assembly GCA_035487095.1 of Candidatus Sulfotelmatobacter sp. Lineage (GTDB taxonomy): Bacteria > Acidobacteriota > Terriglobia > Acidiferrales > UBA7541 > Acidiferrum. The sequence goes on along the minus strand of DATHMM010000049.1, from coordinate 76,901 downwards.
AAGAGCGGCAAAATGCCCATCCACTTTGGGCGTTTCATAGGCGCGTCCCCGTAGAGTTTTGCCATGTGAGAAAGATTTGCGCGCTCGCCGCCCCTCTGAGACCCAGAAGCTTCACTAGTCACCCGCTCCGTCCAGAGTGTTAGGCCAGCCATCAGTTTTCACTTCAGTCCTACCGAGCTCGGTGAATAGAGGTTGTAGTCCAACTTGTCGCCGACGTATTCGATGACTTTTTGTGCTTTCACACTATTTCCCGCTTCATCGAGCCGTGGCGCAAAAACTGCAATCGCTCCCTTGCCCGGGACGATCGCGACAATTCCTCCTCCAACTCCACTCTTGGAGGGAAGGCCGGTGTGCCACGCCCATGCACCCGAGGAATCATAGAGCCCGGCCATGGTCATAACGGACAAGATGTACGGGACGTCTTCGCGCTTGATCACCTGTTCGCCAGTCGCCGGATTCTTCCCGTTATTGGCAAGAACCGCGCCCATGCGCGCCAGTTGCGTCGCATTCACGCCCACAGAGCACTGCTTTGTATAAATGTCCACGGATTCAAACGGGTCGGCATAGATGCGTTCGTACTTGGCCAGAAGCATGGCGAGCGCTTTGTTGCCGGCATTCGTAGCCGCTTCCGATTTGTAAACTTCATCAATCAAGACCAGTTTTTCGCCCGCTACCTTGCCGTAGAAATCCAGGATCTTGTTCCATTTTTCGTTTTCATCCTTGCCGGAAATGAGACTGGTGGTCGCAATGGCACCGGCGTTCACCAGCGGGTTGGCAGTGTGTGTGGGCATCTCCACAACGGCAGTGACGGAATTGAATGGCCGACCCGTCGGCTCGGAACCTATCCGCTGAAAGACTTTGTCGTAGCCCAATTCTTCCATGGCCAATGCCAGGGTATAAACTTTCGAAATCGACTGAATGGAGAAAGAATACTTAACGTCACCCAGCTCAAAGACCTGGTTGTCGGTGGTTACTACGGCAATTCCGAAGAGTTTCGAATCCACCTGCGCCAAATACGGAATGTAATCCGCATTCTTGCCGCTCGTATCGCTGCGGAACTTCTCATACGCTTCGCGAACGGCTGCCTCAACTCGCTCGCGGTTCGGAGCTACTGGGCTGGCCTTGACTTGAGCGAGCGCCGGGGCGGCTCCAGCAAAGGCGACGAGAAGATACAAGGCCAGGATCATCGTCCCGAACCTAGAACCCATTCTGAACATTCGCTTCCTCCTGAACTGCGATCAGTCGATTTCTGTTTTCCTTGAAACTCAACAATGGGCATGTGTCACTGCATCTGGATCCGCAGTTAGAACTCAAAACCTTTGCTCCAGTCATATCGGAAGGAGAACTGCATCTTGTAATCATTCACGTTGAAGCCATCGGAGAAATTTACGCGCCTCCCAAACTGAAATTCCCCGCCTATCGTGACTTGTTTTACGGGATGGTAGAGCAGATTTCCCAAGGCATAATGGCCCTGATGGAATGAAGCGGCTGTCATCGCATTCGAATTGTCGATGTTCAACATGGAATACCCGATCGAGCTGCTGAAGCGATCGCTCCAGTTATGATCAAGGAACGACACGACTCCGAGGGCGGGAAGCGCCACGCCCTTGATTGGGCTTATCGTGCTCAGTAAGTTATTCTTGATTCCGATGTCCACCGGTGCATCGTTCATATAGTTCTCGATACCGGGGCCGTATACGACCTGGAACCGGCCGATGTCCTTCTTGGTGAAATTCAGATTTGAGCTGACATTCACGCCCCAACCAATGGCAGTTCCGCTCAAGTTAAATGGGCTCGTCGTGCTGGTGTCGACCCAGGCTATCTTTCTGACGATCGCGCCAACCTGAACATAACCCCAATTCCTGGCAAGGCGAGCATGGCCACTCAGGTCAGGCCACTTGAATTGAGGGGCGATGTTTTGGAGTTCGATGCGATCGGAGTAAATTCCGCCGTCCGCGCTGGCACCGGGACGTTCGAGAGCGATTACGACATTGCTCGCACCTTGGATTGGCGTCCAGCGTACCTGCACATTCCGGAAGAACACCATGCCGTTGGGTCCCCAGTATTCGATCGAGTTTGGGAAAACATCTATGTCCATGAACGGACTCCATGTCTGTCCGGCGCCGAAATGACCCAGTTCGCCCCAAGCATGACGCAAGCGAAAAGTGGTCTGCCCGGCGTCAACGCCCGTGCCGAACAGTTCAAATTCGAAAATAGTTTTGAGGTCGCCCACGGCAGTCGGAGTGAAGGTCTTCACGCCGAAGCGGGTCTGTCGAACTCCCCAAAAGGTGCTGCCGTTCGGGCCAAACTCCCCCTTAAAGGCCGGCAATTGAGTGGGGCGCTCCACATCAAACCAATTTGGGTTGATGGAACCAAAATTGTAGCCGCTGTCCAGCATTACGAAGCCGTAAAAATCTATCGATCTTGACGGTTTGGGTGACTCCCCATGTTCCTCCGCCTCGCGGGTGTCCGTAGTCACCGCAATGCTTGGCCCTGGAACGGCTTGCTTCGAAAGCTGTGCCGCGGCTCCCATCTGCTGCTTTAATTCCCCCAACTCTTTTTCAAGCTGTTCCAACCTCTTTTGCATCTGTTGCAGATCGGGCGTCTGTGAAGGTTGCTCTTGCGCAGAGGCAGGTACTCGGCCGACCACACTGACAAGCAAGGCGAGCATCAAAGGGATCAGGCGGCGATAAGAGACGCGAAGGTGACTGAGGACCATCGGCGATTCACTCCTAGCGTAATCAGCATCGAGCAAGCTCCCACCGCACGTGACAGCCAACGTCCTGCCCGTACGCCGGTGCGTGTTGCGTGCGTTGCTTTCGCAGGGTTAATTCTGAATTGTTTTTAGAAGAAGAAACCGTGAGCCACAACTAGGGGAATCCCTAGGATATTCGCGATGCAGCTGAATTCGTTGAGCAGATGTACTTCAGTGGTGGACGTTTCAGGTCCGCGAGCCCGCTCAGTGCCCCGCCGAGTCCTGTTTCTGTTCCGATGCGTTCATGACTAACTCCTTCTACGTACAAGTCCACACAAGAGGTTCTATAATCGGGGATTTCTCAACTCATCCACTTCTTTTCCACCCCCGTCATACCGGGTCGCAGTCTCTTTGATCGGCAGTACCGACGACTGTAATTGCAAGAAATGTTTTTATGGCAGTCCTTATGGTCGGGTAAGTTTTCGTCTTGTGAAACGGCACTTCAAACCGCCGCGTTTCAGCCCAGAGTTGCCACTCGGTCTGCCGGCCTGCGGCGACTAGCAATGCGCCGCGGCTATCCAGTTCTTCGGCTATTTCCTGCGTCACTTGAAGGCCTGTGGCATCGATCATAGTGATGGGGAGCATGTCCAATACAACCCATCGCAATGATGGGCCAGCAGCGTGGACGGCGGCGAGAAGTCCTCGCTTGAAATAAGGGGCGTTGAAGAAAACGACCGGTGCGTTAAATCGCAGCAGGAGAAGACCTGGAATGGTCGCAGCCCCGGGGTGGCGCTCAATCGAATGAAGGCCCGGCAAGCCCTCGACTTGACCGAGGATTTCAATTTTCGGGCGCGCCACCAATCGGACAAAGCGAAGAGTGGCCAGCGCGACGACAAACAGGATGGCGTGGATGGCGCCAACAGCGACGACACCTAGTGTGGCAATGATGGACAGCGCAAATTCACGCCTCTCAATTCTGTAAATTGTCTTTAGAGCTTCCAGATCGACCAAAGACAGGCCGGCCTTGACAAGCACCGCCCCGAGCGCAGGAATGGGAACATAACGGAGTGGCCCGGTAAGAAAAAGGAGAACCACCGCGATCGTGCCTGCGGCAACTATTCCCGTGACTTGCGTACGCCCTCCTGTGGCGTCACTCATGGCAGTTCGCGAATCTGCCCCGCTAACAGCAAACCCTTGAGAAATTGCAGACGCGATGTTGGCCGCGCCCAAGGCTGCGAATTCCTGGTCAGCATCCACATCGTACTTGTTCTTGGAGGCGAAGCTTCTCGAGGTGAGCATCATGCTCGAAAAGCTGACCAGGGCCAGGCCAGCGGCATCTCCCAACATAGTTGGAATTAAGTCCAGTGAGAACCGCGGGAAGTGAATCGGGGGCAGCCCGGCGGGGACTTCTCCTATGGTTTTTACCCCGTGTTGCTCGAGGCCAAATAACCGAACGGCAATGGCAGCAAGAACCATGGCAACCAGCGCAGCGGGGACCTGTTTGAATATCCTGGGAGTGAGCAAAAGGATGATGAAGGTGCCCATCCCAACGGCAAGCGTCGGAAGGTGTGTCAGGCCTAGTTTCGACACAAACTCCGTTAACCGAGGAATAATTCCACCCGCGGAAATCGGATAACCAAAAACCTTACCAATCTGTCCGAGAATGATGCTTAGGGCGATGCCATTGAGAAAGCCAACAAGGATAGGTTTGGAAAGAAAGTCTGCAAGTGCGCCCAAATTGACAAAGCATGCCCCGATGCAGAAAAGGCCAGCGAGGAACGCGAGGGTCACGGACAAAGATTCATATGTTTCTTGATTGCCCGCTGCGAGCGGCGTCACGGCAGCAGTGATTAGTGCGCAGGTTGCCGCGTCAGGCCCGATGATCAACTGCCGCGATGTTCCAAAGATCGCATACGCGAGGAGCGGCAAAATACTTGAATAGAGACCAACAGCGGGGTTGAAGCCGGCCAACTGGGCATATGCCACGCCTACGGGCAAAGCGACGGCCGCGACTGATAAGCCCGCAATAAGATCATAAGGTACGCTACTTCGCTCATACCGGAGAAGATTTCCAAAGCCGGGTGCAACACGTGAAATCCTGGCAATCCAGTCCCGCGACTCGGATTTCTTCGGTGTGTCCAAGGAAGTGAACCTCAATAGACTTCTTGCACAAAACGGCGCCGTTTAAGGGACGCGCCATCGTCGTAACGCCTCTTCTCGGAACGCTTCGGCAATTTAACTTTCTCGCGCGGTGCTTTCTTGTATGGAATCTTGCTCAATAAGTGAGATATGCAATTCAGCCGGGCCTTGCGCTTGTCGTCGGACCGAACCAGGTGCCACGGTGCATATTTCGTATCGGTAGCTTCGAGCATCGCGTCCCTGGCACGCGAGAATTCATACCACCGCTGAAAGGATTCCAGGTCCATCGGGCTCAACTTCCACTGGCGCAGGGGATCCTTAATCCGTGCTTCGAATCGTCGCAGTTGCTCTTGCTTACCTACCTCCAGCCAATACTTGATCAGGATAATTCCAGCTTCCACGATGTATTTTTCGAATTCGGGGCAGATCTGCAGAAATTGCCGATATTGGTCTTCCGTACAAAAACCCATCACGTGCTCAACGCCGGCGCGATTGTACCAACTGCGGTCGAAAATCACGATTTCGCCTGCTGCGGGAAAATACTGCATGTAGCGCTGGACATACATCTGGGATTTCTCCCGATCAGAGGGCGCAGGCAGGGCCACCAGTCGGAATACACGGGGGCTAACGCGCTCCGTGATAGCGCGAATCGTTCCACCCTTTCCAGCGGCGTCGCGTCCCTCAAAGACAACAATCACGCGCAGACCCTTGTACTTTACCCAGTCCTGCAGTTTGCAGAGCTCTGCCTGGAGCCGCCGGAGCTCTTTCTCATATTTTTTCCGCTTCAGAGATTTCTCTTCCTCAGGTCCCTCTTTTTTGGCCATTTCAATTGACTCCTCGATCGCGGTGGGACGCTCGCCGGTGGGCTCTAGGGTGCTGGAGGCTTCGCGGGTCCGGATGCCCCACTCGTGCTTATCCACTGGGAATCGTTCAGACTCCATCCCCCGCCAAGCGCCCGGTAAAGATTCACCAGGGCCACCTTGCGGCCGAGATCATAGTCAACGGCGGACTGCTCAGCCGGATACATCTGGATCTGAGCATCAATGATCTCGAAATAGCTCGCGAATCCGCTGTCATACCGAATATTGGAAAGCCGGACTGACTCACGATAGGCCTCGACAGAGTTGAGCTGCTCTTGGTAAGCCTTGGCCAGTTGTTGATGGGCCGAGAGCGAAGTGGAAACCTCGCCGAATGCTTGTGTAACTGCCTTCTCAAACGCAATTCTTGCTTGATCGCGTTGGGCAAGAGCCGCCCGATATTCATTTTTCAAGCGGCCGGCCGTAAATAACGGACCCGCCAAATTGCCTGCTAGACTCCATGCTTTGCCAGTACCTGTGAGTTCCGAAAGTTGCGGGCTCAGTCCGCCAAAGGCCCCTGTTAAAGAAATCGTGGGGAAGAAATTGGCCTTGGCGACACCTACGTTTGCGTTCGCTGTAATCAGGTTGTCTTCGGCTTCCCGGAGATCGGGCCGACGTTCCAGCAATTGGGCCGGCAAGCCGATGGGTACCTCGGGCGGGTCGTACTGCTCTGCCAGGGCGCTGCCGCGCACAATCGGGCCCGGATTGCGTCCCAAGAGGAAATTCAGCGCCACTTCTTGGGCAACGATCTGTCGCTGGAGATCCGGGATTGTGGCGGCGACATTCGAGAGAGCTGCTTGTGCTCGAGAGACCTCAAGGCCGGAAGAAGCGCCGCCTTCGAACTTGCGCTGAAAGAGGTCCAAGGTGTCTTGAAATGTTTTGACCGTTCGGTGCGCTATTTCAAGATTGGCATCGAATGCCCGCAACTGAAAATAGCCCTGAGCAACTTCCGCGAGGACCAGAAGGCGAATGTCACGCCTCGCCTCTTCGCTGGCAAAATAGACGGCGCGTTGCGCTTCATTCAGTTTGCGGATCCGGCCAAACAGATCCATTTCCCAAATTGTGTTGAAGTTATAAGCGTAATAGGTGTGGCTCTGGACAAGCGGAAAGGGATCCCGCTGTCCAGAAATCGCTCCGCCATATCCCACTTGAGGGAAGTATTGCGAACGCGTCACCCCGGCGAGGGCACGTTCCTGCTCAACGCGAGCAAAGGCCACCCGCAGGTCATAGTTGTTTTGCAGCGCTTCCCGAATCAGACCTTGTAAGACCGGATCCTTGAACAAGTCCCACCACGCCGTATCGGCTTGGGAGCCTGCGTTCGACTGCCGCTCCGCATAGAAATCGGCGGGAGGCTGGATTGCCGGACGGTTGTACTTTGGACCGACGCTGCAGCCGGCCAGGAGTGTGGCTAGAAGGACAGACGTACTGATTTTTCGCATCAGTCGTGCCCTCCTTCGAGCGCAGCGGTTTGACCTACTGCTACTTGTGGTTTCTTTTTGGCGATGCGTTCCACCACTACAAACAACACGGGCACAAGAAAGACTCCCAAAACGGTGGCCGCGCCCATGCCAGTGATTACTGAACTTCCCAACACCTTTCGACCAATCGCCCCGGCGCCTTTCGCCGTCCAAAGAGGCACACACCCAAGAATGAACGCGAAGGAGGTCATCAAGATGGGCCGCAAGCGAAGGCGTGCTCCTTCGAGCGATGCTGCTACTAATTCTTTTCCTTTTGAGTGTTCCAAAATTGCGAACTCCACAATCAAAATCGCATTCTTGGCAGTGAGGCCAATCAACATGACCAGGCCAATCTGCGCAAACACATTGTTGTCAAAATGCCGCAGCAGCAGCCCGCCATAGGCCCCGAGAACGGCTACGGGAACGGAGAGAAGCACGCTGAAGGGAAGCGACCAGCTCTCGTACAGCGCAGCCAGAATCAGAAACACAAACAGGAAAGACATTCCAAATACCATCGCTTGCCCGCCTTCAGCTTTTTTCTCCTGATAGGACATGTCGCTCCATGCATAACCGTACCCGGCGGGCAAAACTTCGTTGGCGACTTGTTCCATTGCGGCCATGGCCTGTCCGGAACTGAATCCGGGTGCGGGTGAGCCGTTAATCTGGATGCTTCGGAAAAGATTGAATCGGTTGGTGTACTCCGGCCCCGAAACTCGCTTTATGTTGATCAGCGATGCCAGCGGTGTCATCTCGCCCTTGGAGTTTCGAACATAGAAACTGTTGACCTTATCGATGCTCGTGCGGTATTCCGGCTCTGCCTGCAGATAAACCTTCCACTGGCGACCGAATCGATTGAACTGGTTAACATATGCGCCACCAAGAAAAGCCTGCAATGTCTGATAAACTTCGCCAAATTGCAGTCCTTGCTTCAGCACTCGGTCCTGGTCAATATCCACAAAAAGTTGGGGCACAGTGGGGCGAAACGTGCTTACCAGAGAGGCAATTTCAGGGCGCTTCCGAGCCGCTTGGACATACTTGTCAAGCGTGTCCGACAGCTGTTGCACGTCTCCACCGCTTCGGTCCTGTAACATCAAGGTGAATCCACCAGCCGTCCCCAGGCCGGGAATGGCCGGAGGGCCGAAGGCAAAAGCAATGGCCTCCGGAATTTCCGTCCGCAATTTCTTGTTGAGAGTCTGCATGAGCCCCTTGGCGGAAAGTTCCTCGGTCTTGCGTTCCTCCCATGGCTCTAGCTGAAGAAAGTAAAAACCCGTGTAGCTTGCGGACGTGTTGGACAAAAGACTGAAGCCGGAAATCCCACTAAAACTTTTGACTCCGTGCAGGTGCCCAAGCATGTCATCAATTTTGCGCATGACTGCGTCGGTACGCTGAAGAGAAGCGGCGTCTGGCAGTTGTATTTGGAGAAACGCGTAGCCTTGATCCTCTTCCGGGATGAAGCTAGTAGGGAGGCTGTTGCCCATCCTCGCAGCCACCACGGAGATGCCGGCGAGCAATAACATGGACAGCACCCACCGGCGAATGAGAACTTGGCTCCAGCTCACGTATCCGCCGGTCATCTTTTCGAACCCGCGATTGAACAACCCGAAAAACTTGCCCAGCGGCCCCTTCGATTTCTTACGGGGACGGAGCAAAAGCGCAGAAAGCGCAGGGGAAAGCGTCAATGCGTTGAACGCGGAAATGAGCACAGAGATGGCGATGGTGACTGCGAACTGCTGGTTCAGCAGCCCTTTAATACCGCCCATCGCCGCCATGGGCACGAATACGGCAGATAGCACCAGGGCGATTCCGACCACGGGGCCGGACACTTCTTCCATCGCTTTATGAGTTGCTTCTTTGGGGGAAAGTCCGTGCTCAATATGATGTTCCACGGCCTCGACCACCACGATTGCATCATCGACGACGAGCCCGATGGCAAGAATTAGTCCAAAGAGGGACAACGTGTTGATGGAAAAACCCAACATCGGAAAAATCGCGAATGTCCCGATCAGCGAAACGGGGACTGCAAGCAAAGGAATGAGGGTTGCTCGCCAATTCTGCAGGAACAGGAAGACCACGATAATGACCAGGACAAGCGCCTCAAGCAGGGTGGAGATGATTTCCTTCATCCCTTCCGTGATTGGAAGTGTGGTGTCCATCGAAACTGTGTACTCCAGATCACTCGGAAAGCGGGTCTTCAAATCCTCCATTTGCAGCTTTACTTGCTTGGCCACTGCCAACGCATTGGAGCCCGGGGCCTGATACACGCAAATGATCACCGCCGGTTTCGCGTTGTACCGTCCAATTTGCTGATAAATCAAAGACCCAAGCTCGATTCGCGAGACATCCTTGAGCCGTACCGTGGAGCCATCGGGATTTTGCCGAACAATGATTTTCCCGAAGTCTTCGGGATTGACGAGCCGGCCAGGAGCGCGAACGGCGTAAGTGAACTGCTGGCCCTTGGGGGCGGGTTCCGCGCCAATCTGCCCTGCGGGATTCACGGCGCTCTGCTGCTGAACGGCATTACTCAAATCAGTGACAGTCAATCCGAGCTTCGTCAGCTGATCCGGCTTCACCCAGATACGCATCGCATAATCGGCCGCACCAAAATTCGTGACTTGGCCGACTCCTGGAACGCGGAGAAGGGCGTCGTTAATGTTGATCGTTGCGTAGTTCCCGAGGAATTGCCCATTGTACGAACCATTTGGCGAATAAACAGAGAGCACGAGGAGCGGAAGGCCCATCAATTTTTTGACGGTCACGCCATACTGATTGACCGAGGTGGGGAGATTTGGGCTGGCTTGAGAAACGCGGTTCTGGGTGTTCACCTGGTCGATGTCCACATTTGTGCCCACGTCGTAGGTCACCTTAAGTGTCATGGTGCCGTCGTTCGCGTTCGTGGACATCATATAGAGCATGTTGTCCACACCGTTCATTTGTTGCTCCAACGGCGTGGCGACAGATTGTTCAATCGTTACAGCGTCCGCGCCGGTGTAAGTGGCGGAAACGTTGATTTGGGGAGGGACAATGTCGGGAAGCTGGGCCACTGGCAGTTTTGCCATGGCCACAAGGCCAGCGATTACGGTGACGATCGAAATTACAATCGCGACTATGGGCCGACCGATGAAGAATTTTGCCATGGCTACTTCTCACCATTGAGCGCGTTGGCCTGCGTATCTTTAAAGGGTGTCGGTGCCACGGTCATGCCATTCCTGACTCGCTGCAATCCATCTACGATGACGTTATCGCCCACTTGCAATCCGGATTCGACGATCCATTCGTCGGCGACTTGCGGTCCGAGGTTTACGGCCTTGACCGTGACTTTGTTGTCCGGACCGACCAATCCAACCTGATAGACTCCCTGCAGTTCGGCGATTGCGCGCTGCGGGATCAGGAGTGCGCCCTTGCGGACCTCCGTTACCGCCCGAATCCGGGCGTATTGCCCGGGCCGAAGAACATTGCCAGGATTCGGAAACTCTGCACGCACCTGAATGGTTCCTGTGCGTGAGTCGACCTCACGGTTAACGAGGAGCGCGCGGCCACGCTGGGGAAATACCGTGCCGTCACCGAGAATCAATTGCAGCGATCGCCCCGCGGCCCGTCCCAACTTTTCACGTTGAAATCGCATGTAGTCTTGCTCCGCAATGCTAAAGTCAACGTTGATTGGGTCCACATTCGAAATCGTCGTCATGACCGATATCGGGGTCATGAGATCTCCGACACCTACCTTGGAAATTCCGGCAATTCCGGAGATCGGAGACGTTACAGTGGCCCAACCGAGGTTCAGGTTGGCATTGTCGAGGACAGCCTGATCGGCATCCACTTCCGCCTTTGCCGCCCGTTCCATGCTGATGGCCTTATCGAGTTCGGCCTGGCTGATCGCCCTCTGTGCCACCAACGGTGTGTATCTTTTGACGTCAATCTGTGCTTGAGCTAAGGAAGCCCGCGCGCGTTCCAACCTCCCCTTCGCCTGCTCCACGCTTGCCTGTGCCTGACGCGAGTCAAGCTCGAACAGCGGCTGCCCCTTATTGACATAGGAACCTTCGGCGTAGAGCTGTTTCAGCAAAAAGCCGTCCACTTTTGGACGGATATCCGCGTCAACATTGCCGAGCATTGAGCCCACCCACTCTTGCTGTATCTCGACATCTTTTTTCACGACTGGTGTAACCGTCACCCCGGGAGGCGGAGGAGCCGGTTTGTCTTCTTTGGAAGTACATCCGCCAAGGGTGGAGAGAAGGAGCAGGGATGCACAGAAAATTTGTGCCGGGCGAAGTGAAGAGCGGCAAATTATCCGCTTGTTTGAAGACACTCCAGCCGCAGTTGAGGTTGTTCCGCGGATCGACCGCTGTGGGTCGCAGTATTTGAATTTCGTAATCATTCGATTCGCCTCCGGACTGCGGCTGCCACCGTGAATCGGGCGCCCAAAGTGGGGCTCCAATGGCATTTCAACGATTCACCGAACATGCAGAACCTAGCATCGAACCAGAAGCAGCGACACCTAGGAGAATCCCTAGGGGAGCAGGACGGTTCATGTCCAAACGCAAGGTCGTCCGAAAAGTGGCGCGACTAGCGCTACAATCCACCAAACTGCCAAGCTGACCCTTCTTGAAATTCGACGACTAATTTGGCGGTAGTGAGAACATCAGGCATTCAACGATTCAGTCTTTAGTCACCGACCCCGCTGCGCCTGATACATCGGTCGGCCAATCGTCATTTGTTGCGTTCCAGGATTTGTCGGGGTTGTAAAGCTCCATTTCCTTGAAAATGTTTAGCGTATCCGGTCCCAGATCCTTCTCATAGACAATCCCCCGATAACCGACTATGAAGGTTTTAACCCCGGTGACGCGATAATCTGCCGGAGCCGCGGCAAGCGCGAACCCACCGATCATTGCCCCTTCCACAACAAAATTCTGATTTCCCAATGGAGCTGAAGGGCCTTGCCCTTTCAAGATTTTGAAAAAATATCCGTGATACGGCTTGGCTTTGTCGGTGTAGCCTTCCTGCAAAGCATTCGCGATATCCTCGGACATGGGGCCGCCCAAGCTTCCGTCCTCATTCCTCCACACCAGTCCATCGTGTTTGCCAGGCGTGCTGATTACCCGCTGCGCGTATTGGTTCACTTTGGCATCATCGTGTTTTTCCAGGGCGTATTCCTTTTGGGCGTCAACGTAACCACGGCAGATTTCTATGGCATCCAGCTCGTTGCTTCCAATGCGGCGGTAGAGCACCTCCTGACGGCCCGCCTTGGTATCAAATAGCCATGCTCCATTGCGTTTGGCGATGGGGATCGCCAGGGGGAAGTCATCCTCTCCGACGATGAGCGTGGCTCGATTCGGATTTTTGGGGTCAATCACGACCGAGTGCCTCTGTTGCGCCTTTGCATTAAAAGAGGCCGCAATGTTTTTGTCTCTGACGGGATCCTCGGAAGACACAAGGTCTTCACCTTCCGGTCCGAGAATTTCATTGAGGGCTGAAACATCGAACGTTTTCGTCGCCTCGATGAAGGCCGCAGCGGCCCCCTCAGCTGTGGCAAACGTCTTCTGAGCAGGCGCAGTAACCGCAGCTGTCTTCGATTGGGCGAATGCGGGCGAAGCGAAAATTAGCGCGGACGCGCAAGCGAAACCAATCACCAACAATCTATTCCGTGCATTCCCAGCGTGCGACTCCATATTTTGCAATTTCATTGGCTTTTCCTTCTCCATGAGTTGTTACCTCCGCCGTCCGCCGCCACCGCGAGAGCCACCACCTCCTCCGCGGGAACTCATGCTGGAGCTGCCACGCGAACTGCTGGCACGCGCCGAACTGCCGCTGCTCCCGCTCGAGCCATTACCCATTGCACCTCCCCTTGAACTGGCGCCGGCGGAAGTGCTGCGATTGCCAACCCGATCGCCTCCGCCCCCACCGCCACGGTCTCCGCCGCCACTGGCACGATTGCTGGCGCCTGCCTGTTGCCCGCGTGAACCGGCGTCGCGTGTCCCGCCTTGCTGTCCCCGCGAGCCCGCGTCCCGCGTTCCGGCTTGGGCTCTGTTGCCCTGCTGAGAAATATTCTGCCGGGCTCCGGCTTGGCGGTCGGATGCCGACGCCCCTCGAGTTGTTCCACCGAATTTATTCGCGGTTGCCTTATTGCCGTAAGGCGTTCCGCCTCGATGTTGCGCGTTGTGTTGCCACTTGCCGCCAGCGTTTCCGCCACGGTTGCCACCATTTACATTATTGCGATTGCCGCCATTTACGTTGTTACGGTTGCCACCATTTATATTGCTGTTCCGGTTGAAATTATTGTTGTTGTTAATTGTGATGTCGTTGTTACCGCCCCATCCGCAACCATAACCCCAGCCGCCACCCCACGCTGCTCCCATGGCGAGACCTACTCCGAAGGAAATCGCCATGCCTGCCGCGTAATATCCGGGTGGTGGATAGGCGACGGGAGGATAGGGATATACAGGCGGGCCATACACGACGGTCGGATTGTAGCTTGGGACATAAACGACCTCTGGATTGGCCTGCTCGATGACGATGACCTGTTTCGATTCCACTACCTTGGTTTCTACTTTTTGCTGTTCCGTGGATTTCAAGTTGCCCGTGCCCTCTGCCTTTTTGCGCATGCGTTGCACAGCTTCCATGAGATCGTTCTGCTGCGCCAGGAATGCGTTGCCGAGGTCCGTCGTCCATTGAATGTCATCCGCTAAACGCTTGACTACGTCCGGCATCGCAGCCATGCCCTGGACGCTGGGGTCCCAAGGCTGTTTCTGCACTGCATCGGCCAGGGCTTTGTCCTTCAGGCCCTTGTTTTTCAGCAACCATTGTTGGAGTTGAATGAGTTCCAATGGGTAGGTGGATGCGGCAAGCACCTGAGCAAGCATCGGGTCGGGATAAAGCGCAATGGGCGCCACCAGCGAATCAAGCTGGTCCGGCGGGATTTTCGGGGCTTCCTCTTGCTGCGGTTCGGCGGCCTGCCCTTGCCCCTGTGTCTGGACTGCCGAAATTACACTTCCCTGCAGGAGCAGCGCAGAACACAAAACGGCGATGCCGTTTTGCGCGATTTTCCAGAAGAGCTTTGATCCTACGTTTGTCTTTGGCATGCCTAAACCTTCTCTCTGAGATCGGCCTCAAATTGCGACACGGCCGGGCATTCCTGAATTCCCCTGGTCGACACCGTGCCTTTCACATCTACCGCACTCTTGTTGCGTTCAGTACAAGCGGTGGCGAGGTGCCATGGATGCCATGGCCTCTCCTCATTAGGCTGTCTAAACGCGAAATCTCACTCGGAGCAACTTGATTCCGAGCGCGGCAGAAAGACACAAGAGTCCGAGTAGGCCAACCAAAGGCAGTTCACTCCCTGTCTTCGGTAGTCTTGCGGGGGCGGCAGCGGCCGGTGCTTCGGCGGCTGTGGGCGCAGGCGTTTCTGTTGTCGCGACAAGGATCGGCACATCGGCTGGCGGAGCCGGGGGAGGGGCGGGCATCGTCCCCGTTATTTTCTTCAGCTGGGATATTACAGTTTCTGGCTCTTCGACGATTTTGGTTGCCGAAACGATCATTCCTTTCTTCAAACCAAACGCATCGACCATCCGGCCGTTTATATTGAATTTCTGACCTTTGGGAATCGTGAATGACTGGTTCGTGCCGTCTTCCAGGTGGAGAATCACAGACTTTGGCGGCGAAACGTGCCACACCTTGCCGGTGACATTCTGTACGGTCGTTACAACTTGGGGAGTCGTGACAGTGGTGATGGTGTGGTGTAGATGCATGCCTGGCTGCAACTCATGAACACCAAGTTGTCTGCCGTCGACATCAATCTTGTCGCTATCCGGCACATTGGAAATATGCCGAATGCTGCCATCTTCCATTTTGATCACCAAGTCGTTGCCCTCCACGGTCACAACTTGACCGTGCTCCACGTTGACTTCCTTTTTGGGATTGCCGGACATGGTTGTCTTTTGTGTTTGTACCTGGGCATAGGAAGCGCCTGCGAAAGCAGAACAGATTACCGTCGTCGCCAGCACTAGCCCTGTCTTCATCCAATTACTTCCCGACATCATTCCTGCCTCCGAAATTGAATTGATCTAAGATTTTCGTGGACGCTATTCTTTCCCGTTCACACTAGGCTCACCCTTTATCCGGCCTACTCGGTATATATCTATCGTGTCGCTAAGACGAAGGTCTTTGAGCCCTCGGAAGAATCCGTCGCGATGTTCAGCAATCCCGACATTTCCGATATCACCGGGAGCGATCGTGCCTTCAATGTGTCTCACACCGCGATTCAATGCCAGGTCGTCACTACCCTCCAGCAAAGGAACCTCAAGCTCGATCGACGGAATCCTGAACACTCCGAGCGGTGGTGGGACATTACCGAATAGACCGCTTTGGTAGGCTTGAACGCGTTGTTCCGGCCAAAGTCTAAGATCCGGGATTCCGGATTTCCTCAGAGCAGGATTCTCGGGCCCGCTCGCAGTGGTGTGGGTTTGTTTCCGAGAAAATTCCCGTAACGCCGCAGGCGAGTGGGTCACACTGTAGGCACGAACGGCACTATACATAGAAACCAGAAATAAGCCGATGAGCAGCAGAAGTCCGAATCCGCTAAGACTCTTCATCATGTCGCCGCGAACCATAGGCTGGGCCACCCGAACCAGTCAGCAGGATTTCTCCGCCAGTTTCGTTGAGTGAACTTCGCATACCTGTTTAGGCCGTTCCCATCCTTGCGGCAACTAGGGGAATCCCTAGCCAAGAATGGTAAGTTGCGAACGAATTTCAATTCTCATTGAGAGGAGGAAGAAATATAAGACGCGTCATTCAGAACCGCATAAATTGCGGGAATCAAATGGGCTTTCATTTTGGATTTTGAAACAAACCCCCGAGCTCCTGCCTCCAGGCAGGCCTTGATGAATTCCTCGCTGGAATGAATCGTAAGAAATATAAATTTGGCATTTGAGCCGGACCGTACAAGTTTCTGGACGGCCTCGATTCCGGTCAAAACCGGCATGGTAATATCTACGATAATCACATCCGGACTCAGCCGCAGAGCCTCGGACACTAATGCATCTCCGTCCATTGCGGTCCCCACGATATCGAAATGTGGGCGAAGAAGATCCGTTTCGGCTTTGAGCAATTGAGAATGATCATCGGCCAACAATACTCGCGGGCGAATCAACATTCGCCTCCGATCCGAACGAATATGCACCAACTTATGGTTTGACGGGGGGCCAGCCGTTCGGGGTGAATTTTCGAAAGTAATCCTAGGAGTGTCTCGTTGTGCTGCGCTACTGGGGGAATCCCTAGGCTGGCGGGACGAAGAAGGATTTAGCCTTTTCCGGATGAGCCTCTGGGGTTATACACCGGTTCCGGATTCAATGAGATAAGACCATGCTTGAGGGCGAATAGTACCAGATCTGCATTGCTCTTAATGCGGAAGGACTCCATGATATGGTGCTTGTGGAATTCCACAGTCTTTTCACTCAGGTTGAGAAGGTCCGCAATTTCCTTCAAAGAGCGTCCTTCGCCAAACAACTGAACAACTTCTCTCTGCCGGGGCGAAAGTTCCTTTGAATACTGGCGCCCCCTGGCTTTTGCCTCCACCCAGTCCTCGGATCGCATTTTGGGGGTTATGTATGGCTTGCCCCGCAATACGTGCTCAATCGCGAGTTGCAGCTCCGTGCCAGCGGAGTGTTTGAGAACAAAGGCAACTGGTCCGAGCTCCAGTGCGGCCGCGGCAAGATTTGGATCGTCTTGCATCGTCAAGAAGATGAACTTGATATTCCGATCTTGCTCGTGTATTTTGCGCGCTGCGTCTAGTCCGTTCAGGATGGGCATTGCTACGTCGACGATAATTATGTCCGGCCTGAGCCTTAATCCTTCCTTCACCATCGCGCGGCCTTCAGAGACCAGTCCGACGATGGTGTATGCCTTCTCCAAATAAGCTCGCAGAGCCTGAGCAAATATCTCATGGTCATCGGCGATTAGGACACGTAGAGAGGACCTGCCCGGGGACACGACTTGCATGGGAGTGGGCCTTTCTGGACTATTGGAGCCGAACTACACCACGGGTACGCGTTTACTCTAGGCGGGAGTAACTCCTCTGAAGCTGCCATTCAAATACATGCAACGGTGCCATGCTTCGCTCTCCGTTAGACGCATTTGAAGCTTTATCAGGTGACCACACACTAACCCACCGAGTCTACATTTTCAACAGTTTAATGTTGTCCGTGTTGGCCCACCCCCTACAGACAGTTGAGAGGACTCTAGCGCCTCTCAGGTCCTTGCTTCGGTTGGTGTGGCACCCAAGCCTCGATGGCTGTTCCTTTTCCTGGTTCCGAATGAATCGCGAATTTTCCTATCAGAAAGTGCACACGCTCTTCCATGCTGCGGATACCCAAGCCACTTTTCTTATCCAACTCGTTCAACTCAAATCCGCAGCCTTCATCTCGCACGGAGACATATAATTTGTCACCCTGCTCACGCAAAGCCACTTGCACCTTGGTAGTTCCACTATGCCTCTTCGAATTTCGAAGCCCCTCCTGGACGATACGGAATAAACACAGGGCCACATCCGGATGAACGGAAGTCAAAATAGTGTCTGAGGAAAAATCTATCTGCACATTCTGTTGGGCGGCAAACTCCCTGCACAGTGCGCTAATCCCGGTGGCGAGTCCCAATCGCTCCAGCGTGGCCGAGTGCAGGCGGTGAGACATCGTATGAAGATCGGCTCCCAGTTCGGCGGCGGAATCCAAGAGCGTGCGCACCTGCCGGCCAGTTTCTTGCGACAGAGGAGGCGTGGATTCCGCGACATTTTCCAGTCCCAGGGCGAGCACCGCTAATCTCTGGCTGAAGTCGTCGTGGAGTTCGGAAGCCAACCGGCTTCGCTCAGTTTCCGCTGAGGTAATCAGCATGCCGCTTAGCTCTGTTTGTCTATCCCTGGCCAGGCGTAGTTCCTTCCGGCTATACAGGAGATAACCGGCGCTGGCGGAAAGAACCGCAATGACTAGGATGAATATACCCAAAATCCATTTGGTACGCTCCCAAAGACTTGGTTCACGAAACAAAACAAGACTTCCCGGAGGAAGTCGGCTTTCCGGGATGTGCCACCGTTGCAATACCTTCCAGTCAAACATGTCGCCACTCGGAAGAGTCTCGATTGGAATATCCTTGGCTTTCTTCCCCTCAAGCAGTTGCGAAATAATCCTGGCGCTGACCTTGCCCTGCTCTTGGAATCTCATCAAATTCCCACCGAGGATTCCATTCCCCAGATACGTATCGGATATGCCGAACACCGGGGCATTGGAAGCCTTCGCAACCATAGGAAGGGCCCCTGTCGCGTTAATGAACTTGTGCCCGGCAGCATCCTGGAAAAACGAAATGTAGAGCACAATCGTTTGCTTCGGAAGCTGCTGCAGCCGTTTCAACAATTCGTTCATCTCGAAGTCGGTCATGTAGAGGAAATCAAGCTTGGGGGCAAGCGAAATCAGGTTTGCTTTTGTTATAGACATCGCCGTTTTGTCGAAGGCAGTGGTTCCTCCCACGACAACGACGTGCCGAGTTTCCGGGAGCAACCGCAGGGCAACCTCAATTGTTTTTGCAGGTTCGTAGTTCATCCATGTCCCGGTGAAACGAGAGTCGAGCCGGGGATCTCCTGCGAGTTGGGCAGGACTGCCACAAATGACGATCGGCACATCCAGAAACAGACTTTGGGTGTAGTTCGAGAGGAAGTTGATGGAATCCGGCCCCACGGCCACAACTACGTCCAACTTGTAGGCGCCATATTTCTTGACCAGCCAGTCCTTGATTTCAGCGCGCGAGGGTCTATCAGGAGAGGAGATCAGGTCCAGGCTCTCCGAATGAAATTCGGCGTGCAAATTGGGTGTCTCCTGTATTCCTTCGGTAATGTTGTGCATGATCAAGTCGGTAAGAGCAGGGGACAGGCCCACTTCGTTAATAATCAGGACATGTTTGTCGGGTGGCATCTGCTGGGCGGCGACTGGGCTGGAAAGGACTGCCAAAACGATCAGGAGTAACAGCGGTTGAATGCACTTCCACTTCGTTTGGAATCGACACGAGGATGATAAGAAGCGCAAGGGGGACCGCTCCAATAAATCACATCCGTGGGCGGCGCACTTGGATGCTACGACAGGCTCTAACGTCATGCAAGTAAGGCCGGAATGAATCAGGGAACCTCGTTTTCAGACAGAACATCGCTGGTCACGGCAAATTTTTGGCCAACTCGCCCGCGCATATTGCTGAAGCCCGAAAGATCTTTAGTAGCTTCCGCAGGATAGCTAGCTGCCTAAACCAGCGGGATAAACCACACCTTAGAGTTTGATTGCAGCAACACCTGTTGCAATCACTTCTGCATGGGCGGAAAGTTCTTCAATAGTTTTTTGACAGCCTTGCCTATATTCTTTTCTTTCTTTTCTGGCTTGGCCTTGGGGTCCAAGGTCTTGGACGCAACCCCGCGCCATATGAGCTGCTTCGTGGTAGGGTCGTACATGCTGAGGTCCAGCTGGCCAATATAGACAGTCGATGTCGAGCCATACGTAGTAGTGGAACTCATCCCGCCGCCATATCCGTACCATCCTCCGCCCCAGCCGGGACCGTAGCCCCAGCCCGTGTTATATGACGTGAACTGTTTCTCCGTGCCGATCGCCGTCTGATATGCAAGAAAGATGTCGGCGGTCTCGCCATCTGTTTTCGTCAGCCCCTTCAAGGCAAGCTCGGCGTCAACTGCCGCCACTATGCGCTTGCCTGTCAGCTCATCCGGTTGGTCGGCGTCCTTGATAGACACCCACTTGTAGGTTTTGTATTTTGAGAAATCTTTATCCTTGTCGTAGTCGTAGCGAACATCCTGAGCCAGGGCGCCCGTGACGCTTACCATCAATAAAGCGATGGCAAGAAAGATGAGTTTCTTCATACTTATTGCTCCTTTCTGATTAAATTGAATGAAGCCCAAACCATCTTTCAAAACGGTCATTAAGTAGCCCTGCGCCGAAGGTCATATCTGTTGTCAGCCACGGTTTGTAGTAGCACCTGTTTGGCTACTTCACCCCGATCGTTATCCAATCGTCGTGCCCGATTGTGGCATTGCAAGTAATCGGCTTGCACCTAGGGAAATTCCTAGTCCGTGCATCCCTGCTCGAACAGTTTCGGCCAACCTAAATCGTAGCCGCGCACTCGACCTACTCGGGGGTCAGTTGCTCCGACTCTTATTGCTGGATGGAAAGGGAATCAGTTAGGGCGTTCATCGCCATCTCATTCCTGCGGTTGGGATTTTCGTTATGTCGATTCCCCTGGACAGGCCTAGGGATTCTCCTAGTTGTTAGGAATTCGAGTGAAACCTAGCATCGTTTTTCATGACACGAACGGGTCCCGCCTGCAACGAAGCTGAAAACAGCCACACGTGACCTGCCGGGACTCTCAGCGATCGCTTTCTAGGATGGTCAGGAAGCAGGGCGACCATCTGCGAAGAAATCGAGCTCGCTCTTCGTGGATACATCGTCAACGGGATGTACCTGTGCGTACTCGATCGGCTCATCCGCCGGACAGAGCGATCGAATGTGGAGGTAGTCATGAATTCGAAACGAACGCTGCTACGTACAATCTTCCGTTATGCGCTAACGATGCTCTGTACGATTGCGCTTCTGCCGGGTGACGCATTGTCGGGTATGCCTCACCTTCGCACTGAGCAAGCGGCTTCACCACAAGATCAGTCGATAAAGATTCCGCCCGACCAACTGGACTCTCTCGTTGCGCCCATTGCTCTTTACCCCGATCCCATGCTGGCCCAGACCCTCGCGGCTTCCACCTATCCGCTCGAACTCATCCAGCTTCAGCAGTGGCTGGCAAAGAATTCGGGACTGAAAGATAAAGCGCTGGTCGATGCCGTGCAGAAACAGCCCTGGGACCCCAGTGTCCAGGCGATGGCCGCCCTTCCGGATGTGGTCAAGCGCCTGGCAGACGACATTCAGTGGACCACGGACTTGGGCAACGCGTTCCTGGCTCAGCAGAGCGATGTGATGGATGCGGTACAGCGCATGCGAAAGAAGGCGGAGGGAACGGGCAACCTGAAATCCACGGAACAGCAAAAAGTAGAAATCAAGGTAGTGGAATCGAAGCAGGTCATCGTAATCGAACAGGCTAATCCACAGGTTGTATATGTCCCCTCTTATGATCCTGTGGTGGTGTACGGTCCGCCGATTTATCCCTACCCACCAATTTACTATCCGCCGGCGGGATATTATGCCGCGGGATTGGCGATTTCTTTTGGCGTTGGAATGATGATGGGGGCGGCATGGGGCGGCGGATGGGGATGGGGCTGTGGCTGGGGCGGCAACAACGACATCACCATCAACAACAACAACAATTTTAACCGCAACTCGAATATTAACGGCGGCAACAGAAACAATATTGGGAACGGTAACCGCCCATCGAATCAACCGGCTCGCGGAGGAGACCGCGGAGGGAACTCCAACTGGAAGCACAATCCACAACATCGCGGGGGCGCGCCGTATCGGGATCGAGGTACCGCCGACAGGTTCGGCGGTACGGCACGCGGAGACTCCCTATCCAACCGTCAAGCGAATGCCAGACAGCAGGTTGGCCGGCAGGGCGGCAATCTGCCAAGCAATCGGGCCGGCGGCGCTGGTGTCAGTAACCGGGCGGCAGGTGGGGCTGGATCTGGCAATCGGCTCGGCGGCGGCGGGGGAGGAGCAGACCGCATCGGGAGTCGTGATGTCTCCCGCGGCGGCGGTGGCAACCGGGACGCCTTTGGAGGTGGCTCCAGAGGTTCCAAGGGATACAACGGATCGAGCACACGCGCCAGTAGCAGCCGAGGTTCCTCGAGCATGGGATCTCGGGGTGGAGGCGGGGGCGCCCGTGGTGGCGGTGGTGGGCGCCGCAGGTAACGGGCTGGTTTGCGGAAGTCGAACCATAGGAGCAGATCATGAAAGCAATATTTAGAGATCGGAATCCATACGGACTTCTCTTGCTTGTCGGCGTAACTGCGTTCTCCTGTCTATGCGGATTGGGTCTTTCCGTTGCACAGCAAACCGCAGCGGACAAAGCTCCGGCGACTACCTCGGCGCCTGCGACAGCGGCCAAAAGCTTTGCTACTCCGCAGCAGGCAGCCGATGAGCTGGTGGCGGCGGCAGAGAATTTTGACGAAAACGCTCTCGAACAACTCTTCGGACCAGGCGGCGACGATATCTATCTCACCGGTGAATACCCACAGGACCGGCGGCGAGCCGCTGACTTTGCCGCGGAGGCCCGCGAAAAGAAAACCGTTTCCTTGGATCCCAAGACAGGGAACCGCGCATTCCTTCTTGTAGGCGAAGAGGACTGGCCGTTCCCAGTGCCAATCGTGAAGCTGGGCGCCAAGTGGACGTTTGATGCCAAAGCCGGGCGGCAGGAACTCCTCTACCGTCGCATCGGAAGCAATGAATTGGACGCCATAGATATTTGCCACGGCTACGTCGAACCTCAGCACGATTACGCATTTCAGAAGCGGGAGGGCTACGACGTGAACCAGTACGCGCAGCGCATCATCAGCACTCCCGGCAAACAGGATGGCCTGGCATGGCAAAACTCGGACGGAACTTGGGGAGGTCCGATTGGCGAAAAAATTGCCCATGCGATCGAGCAGGGCTACTCGCCCAGTGCGGAGCCCTACCATGGCTATTTCTTCAAAATCCTGAAGGGGCAGGGACCCGCGGCAC
The DNA here is from genome assembly GCA_035487095.1 of Candidatus Sulfotelmatobacter sp. Classification (GTDB taxonomy): domain Bacteria; phylum Acidobacteriota; class Terriglobia; order Acidiferrales; family UBA7541; genus Acidiferrum. The sequence goes on along the minus strand of DATHMM010000049.1, from coordinate 54,064 downwards.
CGCTGGGAGAAATGGACTTCGTCGTGAAAGGCCTGATGATCGGGGGCTTTGCCCTGGTGGCTGCTCCGGCCGAATATGGAGTGACGGGAGTAAAGACCTTTATCGTCAGCCACGACGGTGTTGTCTACCAGAAGGATTTTGGACCGGCGACTCTCGGCGAATTTGCGAAAATGGAGCGGTTCAATCCCGATAGTTCCTGGAAAGTGGTGCCGGCAGAGTAAAGGAAAGAGCTGCAAAACAACGGTGTTCTCAAAAAGCATTCCTCTATCCCGCAGGCCTCACCCTAGAGCCCAGGACGGGCAAACCCACCGATTTTTCCAGTTCTGCCGACATCTTCTTGGTGTTCGCTGGCGATTGGCTGGGCTTTCAACTTCTCCAGATCTCTCAGTACTTTTTGCCAAGCCTTCGGATCTTTCTTGGTCGCGAAGTCCTTCTCGGGGTCCGCGAAATAGGACAGAATGTCCTCACGTAAGGGTTCCGGAATAGTTTTGCCGCTGATCATACCCAACAATGTCGCATAGGTTTCATCCGTGAGTCTGTAGGCAGCTGGGCCAGTTAGTCCGCCTGTGTCCAGGTTGTCGTTGGGCAATCGGAGTCTGCCTTCCCCCTCTGCGAGAAGCAACAATCGGTAATGGTCCAGGCTCTCGTTGAAACTGTGCATATAGATCTGTTCTACGGCGGGTGGTGGTGGATGAAAGGCGAAGGCGCTCAAGGGCCCTATTTTGGGCATCAGACGTAGAAGGAACGCCTTAAAGCGCGCAAAGAACCCCGGCTTCTCGTAAACGTCGCCCCAGTCCTTGCGGTACCCGGAGTTAGAAATGTTGTAGATGAATTGTGTCCTGGTCTCGGATGGGTGGCCATTCTGAATCTCTCGTCTCTTTAGATGCCAGGCTACTTTTGTCGAACGCGGAATAACAGTGGACACAGCGTGGCGATAGCTGCCAATGGCTAGATCCACGCTAAAAAAGATACTCGACATGTCGACCGAGTACGTTTTTGCGAACGCTCTCTCCAAAACAGGCTTGGAAACTTCAAAACCGATAAAGTCGTGGTAGGCTTTCGGTGCATAATTTCCTTCCGCTACCTGGTCCACATCGAAGCCGAACTCCACCTTCATGTGCGCAGAGGGCTTTTCCTCGTACGTAACGATGGGTCCGTACCTCTTTGCCAGATCGGGATATATCATTGCGACTGCACGATTGGTCGCCAGTGGATGACCGGAAGCGTCAGCAGCAAAGTGTGCAAGCGCACCCAGTGCAAAGGCGTATTCGTTTAGATCCCTGGATTCCTCAATCAAGGCGAGAACGAAATATCCGCTTCGGACATAGTGAGTTAAGTCACTGAAGTACGAATTGCCGAACGGGTAGTAGCCCATGTCCTGAATGATTGCGCCCCCATAGGCATACGCGTGCGCTTGCAGCAGTTGTTCCGGCGTCGCGTCGGGAAACCGCCTCAAAAGCACTGGCACTATGTTGTCTTTCCACGCGGCGTCAATAATGGCTTCATGCGTCAGAACGGAATAGCCTGAACAGCGGGGGGCACAGCATGTGCCAAAGATAAGTGTGAGAACAACAAAAATACGGAGTGAGCGCGACTTGAATTCATGACGAATCAACATCCAGAGTGTACCGGAACCTTGCAGCCGGGGGTTAGTCCCAACATGTGTTGCCGAAGAAGGTGGAGACTCGGGTTGCCGTTGGGGGCAACGTAGATCCCGAGTCCCCTTATGGTTCAAGGTCGGTGGGGATGCGCCGACCGCTTCCGTGGACTATTCTTAACTTTTTAGACCTGTCCTCGCTCTCAATCAACTAGGGGAATCCCTAGCAAAGCATTCAAGGACTTCCCGTTGTTGTCGGTCTTGGAAATGCGTTGACCATCCAAGGGATTTACGCGGGCCACCCGCACAGATTCACGAACCGTCTCGCTGTCGCGAAATATCTTCCACTTTTGAGAGGGCCAACGGCTTGGGCTTCATTGGTGCTTGTAATCAATCACCAGCAGCGTGATGTCGTCCTGTTGCCCTTGTTCAGTAGGCTGATTGGACCAGCGGGATAAATCATTGAGCAACATCTGGGAGAACTGATCCGCCGCCAAATCCTTTTGGTTTTCAATGAAACGCATTAGCCGGTCTGCGCCAAACTGCTCTTGAGCAGAGTTTGCCGCTTCGGGGATGCCGTCGGTGTAGAGCACGTAACGGTCACCAGGCTCGAGAGGAAACTCGATCGCTTTGTAGCTGGCTTCCCCAAACATTCCAAGAAACAATCCATTTTCCACAATTTGGGCGGCTCTGCCGGTGGAGTTGCGCCACTGAAGCATAGGCGGATGTCCTGCGCCGGCATAACGCATGAGATTGTTTTCAAGGTCCACGTAAACGTACGCGGCGGTGACGAAGTTCTGAGTGAACTTTCCGCAAAGCGCGCGATTCAGGCCCAACAGAACCTTTGCTGGCTCTGTGGCGTGGCCAGCCTGCCCACTCAACGCAACTTGCAGCATCGAGGCGATGAGCGCGGAGGGGAGGCCGTGGCCGGAAACGTCAGCGATAAGAATGCCGATATGCTTGTCGTCAATCTGGATGAAATCGTAAAAATCGCCGGCCACGGAAGTCATCGGAAGATAGTGCGCGGCGATATCCAGGCCGGCGAGCTTAGGGATTGAGTGCGGAAGGATGGAGAGTTGAATCTGACGAGCCATCTCGAGTTCTGTGTTTAGAGCTTGGAGCTGAGAGGCAAGTTGGGCGCGGGCTTCGCGAAGAAGAATGTGGCTCCGCACGCGAGCTTTGACGACGGAGGGAGAGAAAGGCTTGTGCACGTAGTCGACGGCACCCACTTCAAAGCCGCGAGTTTCTTCCTCGGCACTGGTCTGGCCGGTCAGAAAAATGACTGGGATTTCGCTTGTGGCCGGATCAGCCTTGAGGCGCGAACAGACTTCGTAGCCGTCCATGCCGGGCATCATGATGTCGAGGAGGATGAGGTCAGGCTTCTCTTCGGCGGAGGCAAGAGCGAGAGCCTTTTCACCGTTGGTGGCGACCTTGGTCTTGTAGGAATCCTTAAGCGCGCCAGAAATCACGCCGATGTTGATTGGCGTGTCGTCGACAATAAGGATTAATTTCTGGGCAGAGGGTGCAAGCTGTGGCGTAGCGGACATTGGTTCACTCCAATCTCAGGGAAAGGCGGGAGGCGATTTTAGAAAGTGAACGGAGCGCATCGGCGTAGGCAAAATTGCCGACATGAGCCGAAAGAGAATCGAATTCTACAGAGGTAAGAACCTGACAGAGCGCTGGCCGCGCGTCGAGAAGGAAATCGGAGGCATCGCCGTCGTCAGCCTCAAGAAGCTTCTTAAGCCGGCCGAGTGGCTCGACGACTGTGGACGGGTCCACGTTGAGAGAAGAAGTGCGGGCGGAAGGGGGCGCCTCCGGCAAAGCGTCGCGAATGGCGGCGATGGTCAGGTCGAGAGCGCGGGAGAGAGAGTCGAGAGCGGGGGCGATGGAATCATTGGAATCGATGGCGGATTCAGCTTTGGCAGCGACTTCGGCGAGGGTGTTGGCGCCGAGATTTGCAGAGGCGCCTTTGAGCGAGTGCGCGAAACGTTGGGCGGTGGGGGAATCTTTGGCGGCGAGAGCTGCGCGAATTTCGTCGAGCGCGTGCGACTGGGATTCGGCAAATCGTTGGAGGAGGGATTCATAACGCTTGCGATTCCCGCCGGTTCGCTTGAGGGCCGTTGCGGTGTCAATGCCGGGAATTGCCAGAACTTCGGATGCGACGGAAGGAAATGCAGCATGGACAGAAGTGGATGCAGTCGCGGCAGACGCCGAGGCCGCACGGGGCCGAATCCACTGGAGAAGTGCGCGGAATAATTTGTCGGGATCTATGGGCTTCGCGAGGTGGTCGTTCATGCCGGCGGCGAGACACATCTCACGGTCACGGTCCATGGCATTCGCAGTCATGGCGAGGATGGGAAGAGAGGCGAAGCGGGGATTTGAACGGATGGCCTTGGTGGCGGTGATGCCATCCATTACAGGCATTTGCATGTCCATCAAAATCAGGTCGTAATCCTTCTTCGACAGCTGTTGGACCGCAACAGCACCGTTCTCCGCTTGATCGATGGAGAGATGCGCGTCTTCGAGAAGACCCAGAGCTACCTCGCGGTTCAGCTCATTGTCTTCAACAAGCAGTACGCGCGCGCCGTAGATGGAAGAAAGATCGATTTCTGAGGAGGCGATCTGGGATTGGCGCTCAGAGTCACGACCCTCGGTGAGTACCTGGACGATGGAGTCAAAGAGCATGGAGGGAGTGACGGGCTTGATCAAAACACTTTCGAAGGACGTTTGCTCTGCTTGGCGGAGGACTTCTTCCCGGCCGTAAGCAGTGACCATAACGAGATGGAGAGGGCCTGAGAGATTCGGAAGGGCCCGGATAAGTCTGCCGGTCTCGATGCCATCAAGGCCCGGCATTTGCCAATCGATGAATACGATTTCGTAAGGCTCGTCGCGATCCGCGGCTTGGCGGACCAATTCGATGCCTTCGCGGCCTGAGGGAGCTTCGTGCACCATAAAGGTCATGCTGGTCAGCATACTGGCAAGGACCTCTCGGGCCTGGGCATTGTCGTCAATGATCAGTACGCGGCGACCGCGGAGATCGGGCCGGGTGGCGCTACGGCCTATGCCTTCGCCCTTGGTGAGGTAAGAGGTAAACCAGAAAGTGCTGCCTTTGCCGACTTCGCTGGAGACCCCGACGTCACCGCCCATGAGTTGAGCAAGTTTCTTGGAGATGGCCAGACCCAATCCAGTGCCCCCGTGCTGGCGTGTAGTGGAAGCATCCGCCTGTTCAAAGGCCTGGAAGAGGCGACCCATCTGTTCATCAGTGAGTCCGATACCGCTGTCACACACCGAAAAGCGAACCAGTTGGCCGTTTTCGTCTTCTTCCTGTACCCGGGCTTTTACGACAATTTCGCCCCGTTCGGTGAACTTGACCGCGTTATTGCAAAAATTGATCAGGATTTGGCCTAGGCGCAAGGGGTCGCCCTTCGGGTGCGCCGAAACGGCAGGGTCTATATCGAAAATCAATTCCAGGCCCTTTGCTGTGGCCTTTTCTGAAATCAAATTGCTAACGTTTTCCAGGACTTTTTCGAGATCGAAATCGATATTTTCGACTGTCAGCTTGCCTGCCTCGATCTTGGAGAAATCCAGGATGTCGTTGATGATGCCCAGCAGGTGCTGACCAGACTGTTGAATCTTGCGGACGTATCCTCGTTGGCGAGGATCGAGTCCGGTCTTTAATGCCAGATGAGACATGCCGATGATTGCGTTCATCGGTGTGCGAATCTCATGGCTCATATTGGCCAGAAATTCGGATTTGATCTTAGTGGCGCCTTCGGCGACTTCTTTTGCGCGGCGCAATTCCTCTTGAGAGGTCTCCAGGGCGCGATTGCTGGCCTCCAGCTCCTCCTTACGGGCAATGATCTGTCGCTCGGAAGCGGCGAGGGATTCGGCCTGCGCACGAGTCTGCTCAAGGAGGCGCTTGGTTTCAAGGTTTCGGGAGAGAAGTTGGGCGTTCATGGCCACCGACGGAAGCAGCGCATCAAGGAAAGCATGCTGACGAATGGAAAGAACAGAGACGGTGGCGAGTTCGATCACGCCAAGGAGAAGGTCATTATTGAGAACAGGAATGAAAAGGACTTTACCGGGGGTTACCGTACCCATGCCGGTGGAGACGAGAATAGGATCATTTTTCTCTGTGGACAGGTCGAGCACGCGGCGTTCGAGGGCGGCCTGGCCGACCAATCCTTCGCCGAGCGCGAACTCGGCGGATTCTCTGCGGCCCTCGAGGGCGAAGCTGCCAACGCGGACCAGACGGGAATGCGACTCGTCGATCAGATAGAAAGCGCCATATAGGATCGGAACGCATTCGGAGATGCGCGAGAGTAAAGATGCCGCAAAAACGGAGAAATTCTCTGCGCCCTGAAGCCGCACTCCGGTTGCCGCGACTTCAGCTTTGACCCAGGACTGAGTTTCACGATCCTTGGCGCCGCCTTGGAGCGTATGCAAGGATCGGCTGATCTCGCCGATTTCGTTCGGCCGATTGAGGAAAGGGATTGGCTCATCCAACCTGCCGGAGGAAAGAGACTGAATGCTGTCGCGCAAGGAGAAGAGTTCTTGAACGACTTCGACTTGCAGTACGTAAGAAGCGACAGCGAAAGTGATGAGCAGGCCGAATCCGATAACCAGCCAAGTGACCCGGATAGAATGGTGCGTCCGTTCGGTGAGTTCGTCGGAACGCTGATCGACAGTTTTTTGTAATTCGTCTGAGACTTTGGTCATTTGCGCATGTGTTTGTTGAAGTTCCGGATCGATGGTCGCATGCATGATCGCTGCGGCCTTTTCCTTGTCGTTGGCGAGGGCGGCAGCACGGACGACCTGCGAATCCTGGACCACCTTTTCGAAATCGGTCGCGGCGGCCGTGATTTGGGCACCTTTGGAAGGTGCGAGTCGGATGGCCTCAGCGGTGTGCATTTTGTATTCGGAGTGGGTGGATTCCAGTTGGCCGTCAAGGACCTGCCTGCGGTCAGGATTGGCCTCTGCGATAAGACGGTAAAGATAGAGGTTGAACCGCCTGTTGAGCGAACGTGCCGTGTCAATGTGGTGGACGGCTTTGACCTCATTGTCGATGAGCTCGCTGTACCAGGTGTCGATTCTCTTGCTTTGCATTGAAAAATACAGGACAGCTAGGATCACCATGACTGCCAGGGGAGCCATCGCCACAAGCAGTTTTCGGCGTAACTTAAGGTTTGCTAGCAGGCCCATACTTGCGTCGTTCCAATGAAGTCCGAGATCGGGGGGTGAACTACGAAACCCACGACCTCTCTTGATCGTTCTGCTGGATGTTATTCAGTTTGTCTGCGGCGAACAAGCGGCAATTCGCATGGAACAAACCGATCAAGGCAAGAGAGCCAGGGAGAGTGAGTCGAAATCATTCCGCAGAAATGATTAGCTGCGTAGTCGCGTTTCCGCACATTCCATAGACCGTTCCAGGGGTGCAAGCCCCTACAGAATAGGTATAACAACCGGGATGCTTCGCGGTAACGGTAATCTGGCGATCGGCTCCCCCAAGGATGGAGCCTGGGTGGTCGAAGGGATCGGTGTTCCCGAAGTCGATGACGAACCCGGTGTTCTTGGAACTGGTCATGAAAGTCACGCTGGTGCCAACCTTGATACAAAATGCTTTATTGGACTTGGCGTCCGGAATGCTCGGCGTCGCCGTAGCATAGGCACTCCCGCTCCGCCTGATGTCGATGGAGCAGGGAGTGGCAGCGGAACCACATGTGTTCGCCACGGAACAAATACTTGCGGGATTAGAAGCAGAGCAGACGTCGCCCTTGATTTTCTTCGGAGTGTCCCTGCCGGCAAGGACACCGCTTAAAAGGATTGGCAGCACTGAAAGACAAGCGAGAATTGCTAGAATGCGGTAAATCTTCATCAGCCACCTCAGTTGGTGTAGATAAACTATTAGCGCGTGAAGCACTCGGGAATTGCGTTGACCGAACACTTAAACGATTGTTACTCCCGAGTGCCGGCCCTGTTCCAATCGATAATGTTGACCAGCTTCCAGGGATTTTTATTCAGCTGAAACTCCAATTGTCCTTCCTTGTTAATCACCAGTTGGGCGGCCGGAAATAGAACGCCCCCGCTCTTATCTTTGTCGCCATCGTTAATTTCGATCTCCCCTGCAGTCAAATTAAATGCCTTGGTTTGGGTGTTGTAGTAGGCTTCTCCGAAACGGACAAGCCGGTTGGTGACGAAACGAATCTTGCGGCCCGTGGGAGTGGGAATCAGTCGAATATAACTAAGGTCGTAGCCAAGCGTGCCGGTGATAGCAATGCGGCCGACGGACTTCATCTTGGTGAGCGCATTTACCAATCCCTGATTTTGTCCCTTCTTGAAGGCATCAATGAGGATCTGTCTGTCCTCATCTGTGGAGAACTCGTAGATGGTCACCTTCACGCTGACGTTTTGGCCCAACTGGGTACTGGTACCCATTGCGTTGGCGTCAATGATTTCTGTGCTTCTGTCTTCGGCGGAGACAGCGGCCGCGACCGCTATCACTGCTAGCGCAGCGAGAAACAGCGCCCCGTAACCGAATTTCCGAAAGTTGGATCTACCTGTATTGTCGCGCATCATCGTTTACACCCCTCTGAGCCATCACAGACACCGGGCGGCCAAAATCCGTTCGACACCCATTCTGGCGTCGAATTTGCAAACGAGCCCGGCAAGCATTCATGGTGGAAACATTAGTGTTTCCCCTTGGAGTGTGTCGACTAGGAAAACCCCTAGTTAACCTCGGGGAACATATGGACTGTGTTCACTTGCCTTCTCTATGGAAGAGTCAAGTAATGAGTCTTATCCGCCCCACGACAACACGACTCAGGCCGAAGTATCCCGTGGCCTGTACGCGCTGACTAGCAATGCGACGGTAATGGCGATGTAAAGAACGCCGGCTATCCCCTCCAGTGCCGCCAGGATCCGTACTTCACCCTGAACCGGTATGACGTCGCCGTAGCCGATCGTCGAGAGAGTAATCAAACTGAAGTACAGAAGTTCGGCATGGCGATCGGCTTTTGCGGCAGTATTGTGCTGGATGTAACCAGGCCAGAGCACGTCGATGGCGCTGTAAAGGGCAAACCACTGCAACCCGAGTAGCAGGTAAATGCTGACGGCGGTATAGAGATGAGCATCGCGGATAGTGTGGGCAGTTCTCAGGTAACTAAACAGGCCAAAGGCGCACAGCCCGAAGAAAGCGGCCAAAATTCCCCATTTCAATCCAATCATAGTTGAAGAAGGGAAGAGCATGCTGAGCGCCGCGCAAACTACCGCGCAGGTCATCAACAGAACTGTCGGCCATACCCAACCCTTGATTTGAGCCACCCTGACAGTCGCCGAAAGGAGCGGCGCAAACATCAGACCGCCGAGAACCAGTCTCCGAACATCGTCGTGGTCCAATAGGGGGTACAGAAGAATTATCAGCAACAGCGACAAAAGGAGGAAAAGATCCCGCCAGTCCTGCATGAACTGCTGCATCACGGCACCAAGCCACACAATGCTCGCACTTTAGGGCGTGTTCGCAGCTCCATAGGGAAATCTTTCTAAATTAGTGCGGGTAAGTCGATTAGGGATTTCCCTAGTGGTTTGGGCGCACGGTTAGGTTTAAAAAGCTAAACACTGGTTGTGCGTAAGCGGTCGGTACTACCTCCGCCGACCGTGGTTGGACTCGAGGATTTCCATTGTCCCTCAATGCCTCCTCGAGTCCTCACTCCAACAGATCACGATCGAATTGATTGCACCGATTGGCCGCATTGACTCCGAAGTCGATCTTCTCTACCTTGGCAAGATCTACTGGGTCGGCTCAGCGGTGTGCCTTTGTCCGGGTGTTCCGTGCAGCAACGGCAACTGGGACGCGATCTCTAGATTGATCATCATGCTGATTCGCTCATCAAGCTGAAAAAAGGTGGCTGCCTTCTTGCCTGGAAGTGCCTCCCTTATGAGAAGAAAGTACTTGGAGCGTAATTGAACCACTTTTTCATCGACTTCCAGCCACCGCCGCGTGAAAATCAATGCTTCTTCGTTCGACATCGAGCGCCAGTTCTGCGCATAGGAATGGATCATTTCGAATTTCTCGTCATTAATCGCTTGCAGTTCCTTCGAGTATTTTTGGTAAGCAGCCCAAAACTTGATGGCCTCCGATTCCGTCATGGGCAAATTCTCGCCGATCAATTTCTGCTTCTGTTTCCGGAGGTCTTGCCGCATCAACTGCAACTCCTGCGGTGACATTCCCTGCAATGTCAATTGTGGTTGTGGCGCGTTCTGATCGTGTATTTGTGGAGAAAGCCTCCCGCCAGGTAAAAGGCAGGCCCACGAAAGGCCGATGAATGCGATTCCCAGATATCTTTTCAATGTTTGCCTCCGCTCCTGACCGCTTGGCGTCGCCTGCCCCTAGTCTGAGCGAATCTTGTACCGACCCCACTCGGAATCGCAGATCGTTGAACGAGTGAAGCAACGGTACTTGCGGCCCGGCGTTCGGACTCATCCAAGCCCGGCATTCCGTCGATCTCGGTTTTTGGGGAGTGAAGTTCAAGTTGGCCGGGGACAGTAAAATGCCTGGCTCTGCAATTGCTGACTGGAACCCAGAACACATCCTCCAATACATACTTTGCTTTTCCCTCAGGACAAGAAGTTGCCGACGAAGCTCGGGGAATTATTTTCTCGTTCATTTCCACTCCTTTTTGCCTCGCATCTATTTCGTTCTCCCGCAATGGCGCGCGGCACACAAAACCGCAGGAAGAATTAGAAGTAATGCCGCTAGAAATGACACGTTGGAAGGTTTTCCACTCATCTGCCGGCTCCTCAGAATCAAAATCTCGAATCTCAGGCTGTCCCATGCTTGCAGCTGTAGACCTCCGAGATTGAGGTAGCACCGGGAAAAGCGCTTCCGGAGCTTGGGCAAGAAAAGGGGGTCCACCCTTCCGAATCCTGCCCGACTTGCATTGCTGAGCGCGTAGATTTGCATGCATTTTCTTTGTGGAACAACTGGGGAAAACCCCAGCCCCGAAATCGGACCTAGTTAATCTCGACTAGGGCCAGGTGCTTTGAGGCTGGGGTCGAGGCGATGCGCTTCGGCAAATTCAGCTTGCGCAGATTTGGCGTCATTGAGGCGGAGCAGCGCCATCCCCAGATTGTAATGGGCGTGGGCAAATGCGGGATTCAGGCGCACGGCTTCGCGGTAGCTGGCGGCAGCGTCCTGAAATTTCCCGGCGTTGAAAAGTGCCGTGCCGAAATTGAATCGCACATCGGCGTCATCGGGTTTCAACGGAACCAGTTTCTGGTAAGTCCCGATCGCGTCGGCGTTTTTGTTGGCAGCCAATTGACTGGCGGCAAGTCCGACCAGGGAGTCAGGGAAGTCCGGCTTAAGCGCATAGGCTTTTTCGTAATTGGAGGTGGCTTTTGCGTAGTCCTTCTGCGTGTAGTACGAGTTTCCTAAGTTGTAAAAAGCGTAGAACTCATCCGGCTTGAGCGAAAGGCACTTTTCAAAGGATAGGATGGCGTCACCTAGCTTGCCCTGGTCGGCTTGCGTCTGGCCAAGAGCGAGAAGCACTTCCGGTTGGTCGTGCTTCAGGGAAAGGCTCTTTTCGAACGCTGAAACCGCCTGGTCGTAGCGCTTGGATTTGAAGTAGAGGTGCCCAAGACGCTCCCAGACTGCAGGTTGATCAGGATGTTTGGTGGTGAGTTTGTGGTAGGCGGCGATCGCTTCATGACTCTGGCCGGCTTGATCGAGGGCGAGCGCGTAATTTTCCAGGAAATCAGGAGAGTCTTGGCGGAGCGAATGCGCCTTGCGAAGGAAAGGCAAGGCTTCCTGGGGTTTGTTCTCGGTGAGCAGCGCGGTCCCAAGATTTCCGAGAGCGTCTGCGTTGTGAGGATTGCTGGCCACCGCGGCGCGAAACGATGCGATTGCCTCGTCATTTTTTCCGAGGTGGAGAAGGGCCGCGCCCAGCCCGTTTTGCGCTTCGGAAAAGTCCTTGTGGTGCTCGAGAGCCTGGCGGTATGCAGCGGCCGCATCTTCGTATTTCCCTTCATGAAAGAGAGCCATTCCTCTATCGGCGTAAGCGGCCGCATTTTCCGGAGCGATTTTGATGGCTTTGTCGAAAGCGGCGATGGCTTCCGCATCCTTGCCGGTGGCCTCTAGCGCTTTGCCAAGGTTGTCGAGTGCGTCGGGAAATTCGGGCTGAATTTTCAGGGCTTCGCGGAAGCTGGCGATTGCCTGGTCATATTCCTTTTTGTGTAGATGGTCGAGGCCGCGTTGATTCATTTTCGCAGCCTCGTGGGAAATTCCCGGACTGTTATCAGCCCGGCTGAATACAGTTCCAAGAAGGCAAAAAGTCAGCAGTAGAACAGTTGACTCGGTGAAACGCGCCATTGGTGGTTTGATAGAATTTCCCCCTGACTTTCATACCTTTTAGGCCACGCAGCAAACCCTCTCAGCTGGGGTGGGCTGTTTGCTTTGCCTCACTATTCTCGCGTCAGTCCTCGCCAAGAGAACTGGGGATTTCCCTAGGCGCAACCACAGCCCAAACGCTCGAACACGGTGTCTCTGGATCCCGATAACCGCATCACGATTAAACGGCTTATCAAACCGACTCAATTCCAATTGGGCTAGCCGGTCCCGAACTATATCTCTGAGCCACCTCGTCACAAAGTCGCCTGGACAAACTTTCGAGCCTCTCCAAACTGGATACTGATGGCTAGAGAAGCAATTTCGTTGTTGCTCTGGCGCAACGACGGTTCGAGCCCAGCGTGACATCCTATAACAGGAAAACAGCTCAAAACCGCAAGTTGACTGTCTCACCGAACTTATCCCCTTCGAAAAGGAATGTGGAAATGTCCGTTGTACAAATTCTTGTAGTCGATGATTCGCTGCCTTGGCAGCGCTTCGTCCAAAATCATCTTGATGCAGCGCCAGAACTCAAAGTCATCGACGTCGCAGCCGATGGATCAGAAGCCGTTCAGAAGGCCAAAGAGTTGCAGCCCCACTTGGTATTAATGGATGTGTCTCTGCCTGGGATGAATGGTATTGAGGCTACGCGCCAAATTCGCAGGGTCTCCCCCGATTCCAAACTTCTCTTTGTGAGCGCGCTGGATGACATCGAAATCATCCGGGCGGCCTTTGCGGCCGGCGGCGCTGGCTTCGTTTCCAAGTGGGATGCCGGCCGGGAGCTTATTCCTGCTATCAGGGCCACTCTCCTTGGCCAGCGGTTTGTCAGCAGCAGATTGACGGGCTGGCACGGAAGTTCCATCCCCGAGAGCATAACTTGATGTCCTCTCCCAGGACCAACTGAAGGACGCATGTATTACTCAAAAATAGAGCCGCAATTTGCTAAAGGGAGAAGGGCCTTACGGATCAGATTACCCCGAGATAGAACCTTAATGGATAGCGGAGAAGAATCTTCCCCCGAAGCTTGCGAATTGCGCCGTTTCGGTGCCAATCGCTGATTATCCGACTGGTCGTATAGGGAGTGATGTTCGCCGAGTTGGCCAATTCTTCGTTGGTCACGCTGATCTCTACGCCTCCGGAGACTTTTTCGCCAATGCTTTCTGCTAATCCCAATAGTGCATAGGCGAGCCTTTCCTGTGCTGTCTGGGAAATCAGGGCTCCGTGTGCAGCGACATACCATGAGAAATAATCCATGGCAGTGAGAAGTGTGTTTTCCAGGAGCTTAGGGAATCGTTGTGCCAGGGCACGAATGGCCGGGCGCTCCCAAACGAACACATTACAGTCGCTGACGGCTTCTGTGTTGACGAGATAGTTGCAGCGCCGGGAGAGTATCGCAGCGCCGCCGAATATATCGCCCGCAGTAAGCCACATCAAAATGACCTTTTTCCCGTTGGGAGTTCCAAAGTAATAGCGCGCCCGGCCATTCCGCAACAGCAGGAATTGGTCTGCCGAACCTCCTTGGGGCGTCATGATCGACTTTGCTGGAAATCGGCGCGCTTTCGCCGCCGCTAAAACTATTTCCATTTCCCTCTGGTCCAAGCCCTCTAGCCATTCCAGTCCATGGGGAAGGTTTAGGTCGCGAGGCTGCACTCCGGGCATGATCGCTCCCTTGGGGGATGAACTCGAACCTCTGCATAGCCCACCTTGTTTCAGTCAGAGCTGGCAACCGGAGCCTTCGCAGATCTTGCAGTTCACATTTAATCCCGGACGCTCAGGCTGATCGCGCCCTCTGATCAGTGTCCAACCTTTTAGAACTCGTCCCGTTCCCAAACAACTGGGGGAATCCCTAGTGAGATTCTCAAGCACCTTCATTCGTCGCCTATCCGATACGAACGGATGCTTGAGCGCAGGGTACTGCGAGCGGGACGCCCTGTATCGCAAATTGCAGGGACGCAGACCGCTGCTCCGCTGACGATTAGGGATTTACCTAGTTGTGAGAGGGTGGGGCGAAATCTAGCATGGTTTTCGGAGGCGATTCGGTGTCGGTTCCAACAGAGATTCCCTTCATGATGCTGCGAAACAACTGAACGCAGTAACAATCCCACTGAGGCGACCCGCCCGGAGCTTCTAGGTGGTTACCAAGTTCCTTGAAAGGACCACTTCGTCCTGTGAGAGTAAGCCCGAGATGCCTTTGTGTTCTGCTGTTTTTGTGCTTCTTCTTGTCTTGCAGGTCTCTCCACGCTCAGGGATTTCAGGAACTCGACCTCGCTCCACTGGATATCTTCTATTCGCAGTCGGAGCTTCTTCCTTACATTGATCAGTCCCGGCTCTTCCCATTCCCCCACAGGCCGCTTGCCGCGCACTCTTCCGATACGTCTGGAGCTAACGCTTTTCCACTCGACCTGCCGGATAGCCTGCCCTCCAAATCCTCCACATCAGCCGTCATCTTGATCAATCCACAGGACACGAAATCTCCCGACAGCACGCGTTTCCGCTGGGGGCCTGCCATCGGGGAATCCCTTCTCTACACCGGGATTATGCATACCTTTGACATTGCCTTTCAACCTGGGACCCGTGACGCCCTCAACGGCCATTGGTTCACCCACTACACCCAGTCTGTTTCTGAACTCCGCGGTTGGAGCGACAGTGACACCTTTATGGCCCCGTACGTCGGACATCCTATCGAGGGATCCATCTTTGGTTTCATCGAACGGCAAAACGACCCGAAGTATCGCCGCGTGCAGTTGGGCGACGGCCGTGAATATTGGGTCAGCATGCTGCGTTCCCTGGCTTTCGGTGCGTTCTGGCACACTCAATGGAAAATTGGCCCCGCCAGCGAGGCTTCCATTGCCAATGTCATGCTCCATGCTTCGCCCGGCTTCATCACTTTGGTCGATACTCCCACCCTGGGGTTTTGCACCATGCTGGCTGAGGACGCCGCCGATCGCTATCTGATCATGGATCTGGAGAATCGCACGAATAATCGGGCAGTCATTATTCTCGCGCGCAGCTTTCTCAATCCGGGCCGCACTTTTGCCAACTTGATGGCTTTTCGCGCCCCTTGGGTCCGTGATACTCGCCTGAATCTCTTTGGCCAAAACTACGAAATTCGCACGCAACTCTTGGAGGACTACAAGAACGGCACCGGCGAGAAACCTTTCCAATTCGTCAAAAATACCTGGATGCCGGCAGGTGTGGAGTTTAGTCATCCTTACCCCAAGGAAGCCTCCATCGAACTGACCGCATTCCCCTATTACGAGACCTTTCTTGGTGGAGGCTCCTGCGTCGGCGGCGGTGGTTCGGGAGCAGCGCGCGTCAATCCCAAGCTTCAGGTCATCACGGAAGTGAATGGCTGTCTGATCATGAATATGCCGTATTCCAACTACAGTGCCGATTCGCTCTTTTACGGCGGCGGGTTTCGCTGGACCCCCAGGGCGGACAAGCGGTTTTCTCCCTTTGCTCAATTCATGTTTGGCGGTAGAAAAGTCACCAGAGAGATTATCGACGGTGAACTACGCGCAAAATTGATGAAGGAATGGAATGATGGCGAAGGAACCCTCCCTCACTATCCCAAACGCAGCGATTACTCTGTGGAAAATGCTCAGAACGGTCCCAGCATTGCCGTCGGCGGGGGCTTCGATATAGTCATTACTCGGCCTTTCGCCTGGCGGGTCCTCAATGTCGAATACACTCATTCCTGGATGAACGACATCGCCCAGATCCATCCACAGGAAGGCCTCAAGATCACCACTCAGGCAGTCGTGCGCATCGGTACTTGGTAGGGTCCAATCAGGCCATTCCCACAACTCGATCACTTTTTGGTTAATCGGTCGACACGCTGCCCTTCATTATTTTCAAGCAACTCGAACCACAGACTCACCAAGCTATCAAGACTAAGTGATCAGCAGTACCCACACCACGATGAAGGCCGGCCCTAGTAACCCGATCAAAAGCCCTCCAATCCTGAAATCCTTCTGTTCGATCAGTCCCGTACTGTAAGCAATTGCGTTGGGTGGTGTTGATACAGGCAGGAACAACGCGGTGGATGCCGCCAATCCTATAATAATGCAAACTTCCTTCAAGTGTCCTGGAAGGATCGACATGCCAAGGGGAATTAGCACCGTGCTGGTAGCGGTATTGCTCATGATATTTGAAAAGAACATCGTGGCATAGGCCAGTAGGAAAAGGAACGCAACGGCGGGGACATGTAGCGCGGCGATCCTTCCGGCATAGTGATTCAGCAGGCCGGTTTGCTGCAGCCCAATGCCCAAGGCCAGCCCTCCAGCTACCAGAATAAGAGTGTCCCATCCGATCGAACGGATATCTTCACCTTTGAGAATGCCGGTAAGGGGAAGCAACACCAGCGGAACCGCTGAAACGGGAGCAGCGCCTAACTTATGCAACGGACCTGTCAGCCAGAGCAATAGCGTGACGGAAAGGATCCCGATGACTGTCCATCGTTTCAACCGAAAACCTGGAGTGATTTCATTCTTTACCGGAACAAGGTCTTCGAGCGACAACCGAACTTCATTTTTCATGAATAACCGGACAAGAACCCACCATGACAGTAACGTCAAAGAAAGTGATACGGGTATGCCGTAAATGCTCCATGCAATGAAATCCACAGGATGCGCTGTATTGACCAGTGCGCCTGCTGCAATTGCATTGGGCGGGCTGCCGATGATCGTACCCATTCCGCCGGTCGTGGCCGCGATTGGCACTCCCAGAAGGAATGATTTACGAGCGTTAGAATTACTGCCCATCCTAAGCAGCAGGGGCATCACCGCGGCAATGACCATCGCGGTAGTGGCGGTATTGGATATGAGCATGGAAAAGAGCAGGGTTATCGTCATCAATCCGAACAAGACCCATTTTGGGTTTGTCCCGCATACCTTCAGCGTTAAATGAATAAGGCTGACGTCGAGTTCTGTCTTTGTCATCGCACTCGCAAGAAAAAAACCGCCCATCATCAGCCAGATCACACTGCTGGAAAAAGTATTCAGGTAGACCTTCACATCCACCGGCGCGTCGGTGAATTTCTCGTAGCCCAGCGCAAAGGCGAGGAAGGCAATGATCATCAAACCAACTGCAAAAGGCGAGGTCGCTTCTGTTAACCATAATCCGACGGAGAACATCAAGAGGAATAGCACGCTGGTCTGAGCCTGCGTGAATGATTGCTCATGCAACAGCCAAGTTATTCCTGCGGCTGCAACGAATGAAATAACAAAGCTGAAGAAACGATTCATTGTTTTGCTTTAATTCCTTTCCACGACCGACCTCCAAGCGCTCGGCATTGAAGAGCGGAGAGCTCTCACCAGCCTCCAATTCCTCGCGAGCCATCCTCGTCCGTAAACCACTATTTAGACTCTAGGATTTCGCGTCCGTTGGTTGCTTGGATGGGTCGTGCATTGTTCGGGTAAATCTTGGCAAACGCCGCCACCTGTTCAGGGGAGATCGTGGTGTGGCCCTTCAGAACATACCAGGTGACGCCCTCAGTGCATGGGGGAGTGGTCAACGACCCGGCATACGTGAAGTAGCCGCGATCACTCGGCAGTAAATCCTGAGCCTGAACGGAAACCGAAGGAACATCTTGTGCCTTTACCTTTTGGGATGGGATGTTCTTCCACAACGTGTCAATTAGCAGGTTTGCAGTTCCCGGCTTAAACAGGACAGCAACGACAGCCAAGTTTCCGTTGACATCCGTATGCACAAGATGAGCCACAAGAGGGAAGCCTTTGTTGGCAACATGCTCTTCACTCGGGTGGTGAAAGTGAAACTGTATCAGAGTGTAGGTTTTGTCGCCGACGGTGAGAGTGCTTCCGGGAGCGTAATTCACTTGAATTGTGTGGCCGTTGTCGATGATGTTTAGTGTTACGGCCTTATAGTCCAGTTTCAGTACGGGTAGTTCCGCGGATTTTGCATCCTTGACATCGATAGGCGATTGGGTATTGCCCAGCGAACAGGCAGAAAAGGCTGGGTCAAGCTTGCCCCAATGTTTCGGATCTTCCGCCCCAGAGTAAGTCCAGTGCGGCGGATGGGCGTCCTGAGCAACGCTGAGGGCGGGCAATCCAACCATAGTTAGGATAGGAGCAAGAAGAACTGTACGCCAAAATGAATGAGAATCCATAGAACTTTCCCCCTAGGACCGATCGAGATCAATGAGGAAATTCCGCTTCCGGAAACAGCAATCGGGAAGCATATTCCACCCCGCCGCCGCAGAGACTTAGTAGGTTTGAAATAGCTGTTGTAATTCAGCGGTCGTTCGTGGCTTGAGTAAAGCCAGCATAAGAAGAATTCGGGACTTTTGCGGGTTCAGCTCGTCGGAAGCGACGAAACCCATTTCGTCATCATTTATTTCGACATTGCGCCCTACACTACCGGTGGGAACCCGGCTGCTCCGCACGGCAACTACACCCTTCTTGACAGCTCTCGCCGCGGCTTCGAGTGTGGATTTGTTCATATTTCCGTTGCCCACACCGGCGATGACGATTCCTTTGGCACCGCTAGCCACGCTCGCGTCGACCAAGTCGGGAGACATGTCTTCGTATGCGAAAAGAATATCCACCCGAGGCAGCTTGCTTATGTTGGTGATGTCAAATTCAGATGCAGAAGTGTGTTTCCAACTCGGATTGTTGTAGAAATCGTTTTTTCCATAGCTAGAGACGCCGACGATGCCTCGCAGAGGCGACATAAACGTCTGAATAGCAGTGGTGCTCGTCTTGGTAAGGGAGTGCGCGCCATGGATCCAGTCATTCATCACTACCAGCACGCCGCGCCCCTTGGCCGCGGGATCGCCCGCCACAGCAACTGCGTCATACAAGTTTAGAGGACCATCCGCGCTCACGGCAGTTGACGGTCGCATGGAGCCAACAAGAACCACTGGTTTGTCGCTCTTCACGACGAGATTAAGGAAAAAGGCGGATTCTTCCATGGTGTCGGTACCGTGGGTGATGACAATACCGTCGACAGAACTTCCGGCGAGAAGTGCATTGCAGCGCTTCGCAACAGTCAGCAGAATGTCGAAGTTCATGTCCTGGGAGCCAACGTTCGAAATTTGCTCTCCTTTGATGTTAGCGAGCTTCTGGATGCCAGGAACGGCGGCCAGCATGGCGTCGATAGTTACCGCACCGGAGGTATATCCCGCTTGAGTGCCGGTAGCGGCGGCACCGGCAATTGTTCCGCCAGTTGCCAGAATGACGATGTTCGGCAACTGTTTCGCCTGAGAGAAAACAGGGTGAGAGTTGGCGATCGAGAGCAGAACCGCAAGCGTTAAGAACATTCGACGCGTTAGTTTCATGATCTAATCCTTTCGTCCATTTTTGGCTCAGAGCGTACTACGTGGTTCCTCAATAGCGGCGCGACGTAAATGGAATTACCGCTGGTATTTGCTCTTATCCAAACCAGTCAACTTGACGGGGTCCAGAAGCTGCTGGATCTGCGCTTCCGTCAGGATCTTTTTTTCACGGATAATCTCCAGGATGCCCTTGCCGCTCTTATAGGCTTCAGTTGCCAGTTCGGTCGCTTTTTCATAACCAATAATCGGATTCAGGGCAGTAACGATCCCGACCGTGGTTTCCATATAATGTTCCAGCATCTTCTCGTTCACCGTAATTCCATCAATGCACTTGGTACGAAATACCAGCGCCGTGCGGTATAGGAGGCTTTGGGATTCAATCACTGCCAGTCCGGCGAGTGGCTCGTACGCATTCAGTTCGAGTTGGCCGGAATGGGCGCCAAGGTCGACGGCGTAATCGTTGGACATGACACGAAAAGCGACGATATTCATGACTTCCGGGATTACCGGATTTACTTTCCCCGGCATGATGGAAGAACCAGGCTGCAATGCCGGGAGATTAATTTCGTAAAGTCCGGCGCGCGGGCCTGACGTGAGCAGAATCAGGTCGCTGGAGATTTTCGAGAGTTTTATCGCCAGGCTTTTCAATGCCGATGAATAGACTACAAAACCCTGCTGGTCCCATGTTGCGGAGATCATGTCTGACGCTGGTGTGATGGGCTTCCCAGTCAGTTCAGCAAGATGCGTAGCGCATTTCTCGGGATATCCCTTGGGCACGTTGATGCCGGTGCCGATCGCTGTCGCACCCATGTTTTCGGGATAGAGGTACTTCTCAGCATCACGTAAGAGGCGGATTTCGCCTTCCAACGCATCGGCGTACCCATAAAACTCCTGCCCGACGGTCATCGGTACGGCGTCCTGCATTTCCGTCCGGCCCATCTTGACGATTTCGAGATACGCAGCACCTTTCACTCGGAATGAGGCGGTAAGTTTCTGCAGTTCCTCAATCAATTTGTCGTTGCGCAACAGAAAAGCGACCTTGATTGCGGTTGGGTACGAGTCATTCGTAGACTGCGACATGTTCAGATCGTCATGCGGATCGATAAACTGGTATTCGCCTTTCTTGTGGCCCGAAAGTTCCAGCGCGATGTTGGCAAGCACTTCGTTGGCATTCATGTTCGTGGAGGTGCCGGCGCCCCCCTGATACCAATCCACTACGAATTGATCGTGGTACTTGCCCGCGAGTACGGCCTTACAGGCTTTTTCAATGGCTGCAAGCTTTTCCGGCTTCATTGCACCAACATCGGTATTGGCTCTGGCGGCGGCCAATTTAACGATCGCCCACGCTTCCACGAATCCCGGGTAGTGATTGATTTCCACTCCAGAGATTTTGAAATTCTCCAGAGCACGCGCGGTCTGGACCCCGTAGTAAGCATCGGCGGGTACTTCTTTTTCTCCGAGAAGATCACGCTCCGTTCTGACCTTTTCTTGTCCTTTGGCGGAGACAACCGCAAACAAAAGACAGAAGGCGAGTAGAAACGATTTCAAACAGTTCATGATTGTCCCCCGGAGCAGGAGCGATCGGCGGGCTACATCCGCAATGACAGGACGGAAGTGCTCTTGCGCAACGTTAGAAAAATGCGGTGGGCTTAACCACTAGGGAAATCCCCAGTCAGGTTTTGAGAGAACAGCGGCGGCTGTCCAGGCTCCAATTCACTGACTGCCGGCGCCGAAGTCATGTGTGGCGCGCATGTGCCTGATTACGCGACTTAGACGGAACCGTGAGCAGCGGACGCTCCACCAAAGCGGGGTAACTGTGTGAGGCTGGCTACTCTCACCCTATGAAGCATCTCGCCCGTTTTTCAGCGCTTGCCCCCGACATCGAACAAATTCCTTCTCTGCGCCCAGAAACGGTGACACAGGATGTTAAGTCTCCTGACTGGCGACGGCCGTCCCTTCAAGCCAGGCAAGAAATAACTTATAGCCTACGGACAGAACGATTGCCCCCACGAATAGGCCGATGATGCCCATGGCCATAAATCCGCCGATTGCGCCTAGAAAAACCACCGCCACGGGAACGGCGACACCGCGCCCCATCAACAGTGGTTTCAGTATGTTGTCCATCAGCCCCACGATAATGCACCACACCAGAAAAATTACAGCCTTGGTGATGCTCGCGGTTGCAAACACATAGATCACAGCGGGGACCAATACGAGAACTCCTGCCTGAACCACCGCTGCGAAGACAAAGATCGCAGTCCACAATCCTGCTGCTGGCACTCCTGCCACCAGAAACCCGAGCGCCGCGAAAGCCGATTGGATCAGTGCAACACCGAGAATACCCAACGTGACGCTGCGAATCGTGGCCCCAATCAGTTGCTGGAATTCGTCCCCCTTGTCTCCGAAAAGGCGATTGGCCAGGGAGCACGTCACTTTATAGGCCGCCTCTGCGTTTGCCAGTAGGACTCCAGCGACTAGAATCGAAAGTATAAGCTGCAAGACCACAAGGCCAATTCCGGCAGAGGCGGAGAGCAGGCCAGGCAGGACTCGTTTGATTTGCGGGGCATACGTTTTGATCGCTGCGGTGAGATCCCGGGATGCCAAGCCCCACACGCTTTTCAGCGGAGCGCCGATGACCGGCCAACTCTCGACCGCGGCAGGTGGCGGGGGAACAATTGCCGTTCCCTCCTTTACGTGCGTGGTCACCGCCTGAATGCCGTGAACCAGGCCCTCTCCCAGCAAAATAGCTGGAACAATCAGGACGGCCAAAAGTATGAGCGTGCAAACTACTGCCGCTGGCGTTTCACGTCCTCCCAACGCCTTCTGAAGTTTTCGGAAACCCGGGTAGCCAGCGACAGTAATGATGATGCCCCAGCTAAGCAGGGGGATGAAGGGGAGCAGGATCAGCAGGCAGGCTGCGGCCAGCAAAATCGCCAAGCCAATGTAGATCGATGCTTCGAGCGCCTGGCTTAGTTGCGTTTTGTAGTACGCAGGCTGCTGAATTGTCACCGTCGAGTCCTCCTTACGACGCAAGCGCCCCGGGCCAATGGTTAGGGTTGGGAGGACTTCTTTGCAGCGTCTTCATTAGCCCACTTTTGCATGGGCCTAACTAGCTGCTTTCTTGTTAAGGTCGTCGTCCTTGTAATATTTCGTGCCCTGCAAGGTCAACTGGAGGGCAATGCCATTCTTGGTGATCTGGTAGACCCACACACCCGGTGCAACTTCGGCCGCCCCTGAGTAGGCTCCGCCCTTACTGCCTGCCTTTGCCGCAGCGTCCGCTTGCCCTGAACCAGACCAACCGGAGTCGAGGAAATTTGCCAGGGCCCCATCGTTCTCGAACACAAAGATCACACGATAGTCCTTCACTCCTACGCCTAGACCGGCGCCGGCCGAGATCATCTTCATAAAGGTTTCCTGCTTGGTCTTGGAGTTGACCGCGACTCCTGCGCCACGGGCGGTGCTCAGCAAGAAAAGGTTCGTCCCCATGTTGTTGAAAACGGCATACCCTGCCGACTTTTGGATGGCCTCCTTGGCAGGGGGTTCAAGCTTGTACAATTCCTTAAGGGTTTTCTCTGCCATCTTGTGAGTTTTCTCTCTCTTCTTTTCGTTGTCGTCTTTTGCCAAGCATGTGCCAACGGAGAGAAAAATCACGGCGAGAATCGCAGACATCATCCTGAATTTCATATGTGTGTTCCTCAATCTTCGCAAAGATATTGTTGCGGGGCCTCAGCTGGTATCCGGTAGCGACGGGGTCACTCTAGTCTCCAGACACATTTAGGAACAACTAGGTCTTTCCCTAGTTTCTACTTGGCCTAAACACGAAATTGAAACCCGCAGCGCTACAAGTAGCCACGCGACAATTTTCGGATAGTCGGCTAACCGGAAGTCATCCTCGGATCCCGAGATTGCCAAGAATAACTTATGACCACTCATAAATCGGATTGCAGGCAATTTGGGCGCTGGCAAGCGGCTAACCAGGCATGTGTCGAGTGGGAAATCCCGAGAGACTTCCTAGGAATTCCCCTAGTTGTCGGAAGACCGCTACTGGGGTATCGGTTAGACAATGACACAAGCCAATTTTCTCGAGGGGCCAGGGGATTTTTCTTTGGTACTGGGTGGCCCGATCTACCAGCTCTTTCGAAGAGCCCATCTCACCGGAACCCACCTGGAACTCCTATACCGCCGGCTGCTCATCATCACACTTGTTGCATGGCTGCCACTGTTGCTGCTCGCCACGCTGGGCTTCCCCGCAGGGAGCGCTAGTCGGCTTTCGTTCTTTCACGACGTTGAAGTTCATGCGCGATTCCTCGTCGCACTGCCGGTCCTCATCTGGGCCGAGACGCTGGTGCATTCGCGTATCCGTCCTGTTGTGCATCGCTTTGTCGAGCGGCGCATCGTCATGCCCCAGGATCTGCCCCGTTTTCACATGGCAATTGAATCGGCTGTCAGGCTGCGCAATTCCGTCCCGGCCGAGATTGGGCTCCTAGCTGTTGTCTACACTCTTGGGCTGTGGTTGTGGCACAGTCGAATTCCCCTCGAAGCCCCGACATGGTATGCCATGCCGGGAGGACGCTGGCACCTTACCCCCGCCGGTTTTTGGTACGTTTTCGTCAGCATCCCCATCTTGCAATTCATCCTCTTGCGCTGGTACATGAGGCTGTTCATCTGGTTTCGCTTCCTATGGCAAGTTTCCAGAATCGACCTTAACCTCATTTCGACCCACCCTGATCGCTGCGCCGGTCTCGCTTTTCTAGGCAAGAGTGCCTATGCCTTCGGTCCAATCCTTTTCGCTCAGGGCGCGATGCTTGCCGGTCTCGTCGCCAGCCGCGTCCTCTACAGAGGAGAAAGCCTGACGTCCTTCAAGTTACAAATCGGCGGCTTTACAGTTTTCTTCGTGCTCGCCATTCTTGGTCCACTTCTCATGTTTACTCCTGGGATGGCTCGCGCAAAAAGAAAGGGTCTGGCCGACTACGGCCTGCTCGCTCAACGCTATGTTCAGAGCTTCGAGCAGAAATGGGTTTGCCGCGATCCCTCTCCTTCGGAGGAACTTCTCGGAGCCGCCGATATCCAATCCCTCGCCGATCTGGGAAACAGCTATGCCTTTGTGCGCGAAATGCGCGCCGTCCCTTTCGGTCTTGAGGATATCTCTCGTCTTGCAATCGCCACCGCTGCTCCTCTCGTACCTCTTCTCCTCACCATTTTCTCTCCGGAAGAGCTCATCATGCGCATCATCAAGGTCGTGTTTTGAAGCTGTCAGTCGCCCTGTTCGGTCCAGGCTACATTCTCGTGCTGGGACCGGATTCAGCACCAGCGACCGACGAGTCTGTGAGCGCCTATTCGATCGCCCTGCCAAGACCGAAGGTGGAGAGCGTCACAGCTCATACAGGGAGGCAGCCAAACGTTTTAGCCCACGATCGCGGGCGATGATGTCGAGGTGAAGCGAAGTCCAATCCGCCAGAAAGAACTGTTCGCTCCCCGATCCGTCATAGGTTTTGAGATAGGCGCGGCAGAATTGGCAATAGTCGATACGAAGGTATTTTTCTCCCTCGATGGCCAGGACGGAAAGCCGATGATCGTCCGCGCTTTTGCAGAACGGGCACCCGATTCGCCGGAATTGCCAGCGCGTGCCGCAACAGCCGCAAGAAAGCAGACGCAAGCGGCCGGGATCGATACCAACTAACTGGGACATGGCGGGTGCTGAGCCACAAGTCGGACAATAACTGCGGAGCCACTGCTCTTCCACGCGCCAGCTCCCGAACGCGTCCGCCAGTTCGCGGAGGAATCGTGCCAGCGCAGTCCAACCTAAGTACCGGAGCAGACCTGGGTGCACTGGTTTGAACGCCTCGTCGCCAAGTAACCAAGCGACGGCCCGACGTGGCGCATTCAGTTCGCCGCGCAATTGGGTGCCGGATGCTTGACACTCCACCGCCAACTTTTCCGGCAATGGCGTTGAAGCCATGCTCTCGATTAGCGAGACAAGAATGGCCTCAACTGGCTCGAGATTGATTGCCGCTGGGGAACTCCAAAGTAGAGGGATGCCCGCCTGATAATCACCCAAAAAGCAATCCCAGTTCGCAACGTGCGCGCTGCCGCTTGGGATGCCGGCTACAGCTACCGCGACTTGTGCGTGAAAGTCAGCGACGGGCCGCAGGTACGGATGGCTCTCTAACCACACATCTTGGGTCATGGATTGAATATTCCCATCCTTCTCAAGCCTCTTTCTTCGTAAGGATTGGCATGAGTCGCGCGCCGAGCCCGAACAGGAAGATAGTCGCGGCGATCAGGCCGATCGAAATCCCCCACTCGACGATCGACGGCGCGTAGCCTTCTGGCGCGTGCCAGGGCATCCGGCCGCGAAAAGTCATCGCGAAGAGGACTACGTTCATGCGGTTGTAGGTCACGCCGATGACTGCGAGAACGGCCGCGGCGAAGAGTACGCCGGCCCGCTGTCGAAGCGACCTACGGGCAAGCAGGACGAGCGGTAGCACGCCGCCAACGAGGATTTCGGCCGCGAAGGCCATGCCCAGCCTGCCAGAGAAAGCTCCGGAGAGTTGGTTGCGGAGCGCCATGTCTCCGAGACGAAACACGAGGTAGACAAGCAGCGCCCAGAAAGAGATCTGCCCGACGGATGCGAGCCGCGTCATCTCCAGCGGTCGGCGCCACCCCTTCGCGATCCACATATCAATAAGGATCACGAGCGCGGTGCCGGCCACGATCGACGACAGGAAAAAGGACACGGGCATCACGGGAGACCACCACTGCGGTGCGAGCATGTTCGGCATAAGCAGGTACAAGGAGCCGAGCGAGCTTTGGTGCATGGTCGACAACGTAACGGCGGCAATCGCGAGCATGATCGGTTCGGCCCTCTCGTCCCGCGCGCGGAACATCCAGGCGAGGGCGCCAAAGATCACGGCTGTTCCGAAGGCATATACGAGGTTGCGCGAAAGCAGGTAGACGAAGAGTGTCACCGCCGCCGCGACGTAGGCGCCGTTCCATCGCCGCCAGGCCGCCACGGCCCGCGGGAATCCCCAACGCTCCAAGGGAACCGGCAGGAACTCGAGCAGGAGAATCGTGACGTACAGGCCGACGCACCACGAAACCTCGAACATGGCCGAGTGCGCCGGAGCCTGCAAGCCGAGCTGGTAGAAGTGCCAGGGCAGGCCAAGGTCGGCGAGGAGAGTGACCGTTACGAAGGAGTAACTTAGAAGGCCTGTCAGGACGGCAGTGCGACCCAGCCCGTAGAGGTCTTTTCGCTGGAAGACATAGATCACGCCGGCCATTGCGAATGCACCCGCGGCCACCGCGATCCAAACTAGGTCGAAGAGAATCCAGAGGCCCCACGGGTAGGTGTCTGACAAGTGAGTGCTTCCGCCGAGGCCCAGAGCGAAGCGCGCTATCAACGAGACGCCGCCGAACGCCATTAACAGGAGGAGGACCCAATTGAAGGGTGTCATCAGCTTGTTCCGGAGAGGCTCGAATTCGACGTGGCCGTGGTCTGCGGAATGCTTCGACGCAGCCGAGCCGTCTGCCACCGCTTGAACCCGCTTCCGGAAAAAGGCGTAGGAGGCACCTAGCAGGGCGCCAACTGTCATGACTGCGGGCGGAACGGCGCCGAGCGCCGCGCTGGTGAAGGCTGGAAAAGGCTTCTCCCCGTAAGTCGGGAAGCCGAGCTTCTCGAAAGGCACGGCCGACAGGTACACCACGCTGGTCCCGCCCAACTCCTTCTCTCCGTAGACGTGGTCCACGTACTTCTCGGGTCGATCGGAGATCCGCTTGTGCGCGAGCGCGAGCATTTCCTCCCGGGTTCCGAAGCGCAGAGCGTCGGCGGGGCAAGCCTTGACGCAGGCGGGGGTCGCAATGCTCTCAAGGAATCGGTTGCTCAAGCCCTCGGATAGCGGTTTTCCGTTGAACGAGACCGGCACCGGCTGATCGGCCCGATCGGCGCAGTGGGTGCACTTCGAGATTTTCGGAGCGCGCGTGTTCCATTCCGCTGTGGGCACATCCCAGGGACACGCCAGAATGCAGTAGCGGCAGCCGATACACTTATCAGCGTCGTATGACACTGGGCCGTCGTCCTGCCGGTGCAGCGCCGTCGTTGGACAGGCGGAGGCGCAGGCCGGCTCCAGACAGTGGAGGCATCGCTGCATCACGAAGGCGGATTCCACGCCTCCCGGCTTCTGCGGGTTCTCCGTCTCGTGGAAAGCGATGAGCGTGTACGTTTTCGCGCTGAGCGTCGCCGGGTTCTGGAAACCCAGATCGGGCTCCAGCTCGGTCTGCTCGCCCTCACGCTCGTTCCACTGCTTGCAAGCTACCTGGCAGGCCCGGCAGCCGATGCAGTTGGTGATGTCGATCAATGTCGCCCTGATCGGGCCCGCGGCTGCGGTATTCGTCATGTACGTCTCCCGAGGGATCTGTCTCTTCGCGTGGCCTGGCGGCCGGCCCTGACCACGTTGACGAGGCACGCCTTGGTCTCCTGGGTTCCCGCTCCTGGATCCGCGGCGTCGATCGTGATGTGGTTGACACTCGTGCCGGTCGACAGCCCCTGATATCCCCAGTTGTACGGCATCCAGACAACCGTGACCTGACGATCGCCGATTCTCAGCGCCTTCATGCGGGGAGTGACGAGGGCCTTAACCTCGATCTCACCGCGCGCCGACGAGACCCGGACCCAATCTCCCGATTTCACACCGAGCTTCTCGGCAAGGGTGACCGGCATCTCCAGCACCGGTTCGGGGACGAGTTCGTTGAGCCAGGGGATGTTCCGAGTTGTCGATCCGCCGCACCAGTGTTCAGCGACTGTCGACGTCATCAGCACGTAGGGGAACTTGTCGACGGTGCCGATGGGCTGATAAGTCGCGACGCGCGGATACTTGAGCATCGGGTTGCTGTTCACACGCGGGTGAAGAATATTTTCCACGGGGCTCTCGACGGGCTCGTACATTTCCGGCAGCGGACCGTCTTTCGGTACATAGGCCACGTCACGCGGATACCCCGGATGCTTCTCGTCCGGGTCCGAATAGACGGCCGCGAACAGGCGGCCGACGCCTTCCGCACCGAGGTGAAACGCCCGCTGGCCGTTCGGTGTGGCCGGTCCGTCGGTCTGGACGGGGACGTCCGGTACGTCATATCCCGTCCAGCGCTTAGCTTGCTTGTCCCACCAGACGATGGGTTTCGAACCAGGATAGGGCTTGCCGTTCCGGTCGCACGACGCCCGGTTATAAAGGATGCGCATGTTGTTGGGCCAGGTCCACCCGAAGCCCGGATACAGGCCGAGACCTCCGGGATCTGTTTGCGAGTCGTGGCGCTTCGAAAGGTTCTCGCCATTGGCAAAGACGCCCGCGTAGATCCATGCGCCGGACGACGTGGAACCGTCGGATCGAAGATCGCTGACTTTGCGGACGAGATCACCCGCTTTTAGTCCGGTCTCCGGGTTGTCGCGCAAAGCGTACCCGTTGATCTCGCGCAAAACGTCCTCGGCCGTGGTGTAGTTCCAGAAGGCCTTCAGGATGATCTCGTCCCTCGGCTCCTTCGAGTCCTTGATTAGATCGCGCACCCTACGGAAGACGAGGTCCACGATCTCGCCGTCGGGCTTGGCCTGCCCCGGAGGTTTCACGGCGGCGTGGCGCCATTGCACCATGCCGCCCGAGTTGCTGATGGTTCCGTTCTTTTCCATGAAGAACGCGGCAGGCAGCAGGATCACCTCGGTGGAGATGGACTTCGGGTCGACGCCGGGCCTGCGCCAGAACGCCGCAGTCTCGGTTTCCCAGATCTCCTGGACCACGAGCGTCTCGAGCTTCGCCATCCCATCGAACGTAAGCCTGAGGTTGGGCACGGTGACTGCGGGATTCTGGCCGACGATCCAGAGAAGCTTCAACTTCCCGGCGAGGGCATCCTCGAACATCGGCAGGGTTCCGTAGTCCTTGGAAGCGTTCCGCTTGGGCAGCCAGGCATAGGCATAATCATTTTCGGCGGTGGCCGCCTCGCCGAAGAACGCTTTGAGGGTGTTGACGAGGAACCTGCTGTCGGCGATTCCGTTCTTGCGCACATAGTCATGGATGGTCGGCTCGGCGTTCGACGCAGAATTGAGATAGCCCGGCATGTAGTTGTAGAGCACCGCCATGTCGCACGCGCCCTGCACGTTCGGCTCGCCGCGCAGAGCGTTGACGCCGCCGCCCGGCTTGCCAATGTTGCCCAGCAGGAGTTGCAGGATCGTGAATGACCGGATCCCCTGCACACCGGTCGTGTGTTGAGTCATCCCGAGCGCGTAGAGGATAGATCCCGGCCGGTTCTTCGCCATCGTCTCCGCGATCTGCTGGATCTGCTCGGCCGGAATTCCCGTGATCTGCTCGCCCGTTTCCAGCGTGTAGCGTGACACGAAGGTCTTCAGGCGCGAGAAAACGCAGTGCGGATCATCAAGGCTCTTGGCGACACGAGGCTTACCCCTGGGGTCGAGCTGATATCCCCAGGTCTCCGTATGGTACTTGTGGTTCTCCGCGTCGAACCCACTGAATACGCCGTCCTTGAACTCGAACGCTTCATCGCCCAAGAAGAGTGCGTTGGTGTGGGTCACGACGTAATCCTCGTCGTACAGCTTGTTGACGAGGATGTGGTTGATCATCGTGTTCTGGAATGCCGCGTCGGTTCCGGGCCGGATGCGCGCGTACACGTCTGCTGCCGCGGAGGTTCGAGTGAATCGCGGATCGACGTGGATGATTTTTGCCCCATTCTCCTGTGCCTTCCGGATCCACTTGAAGGCCATGGGATGGTTCTCGGCCACGTTGCTGCCTTCCACCAGGATCGTCTTGCAGTTCTGGAGGTCGATCCAGTGGTTGGTCATCGCGCCCCTGCCGAAGGAGGCCCCCAGACCGGGGACCGTGGGGCTGTGTCAAAGTCGGGCCTGGTGCTCGACGTAAGCCAGGCCTAGCAGCCGGGCCGCCTTTTGAAAGAGGTAGCACTCTTCGTTGGTGTTCTGCGCGCCGCCCAGGAAGCCGATCGCATCCGTCCGATTGACGGCGACCTCCTTGCCGCCGACCTTCTCGGTGGCAATCCAGGTCGCGTCACGTGTCTTCCGAATCTTCTGCGCGACCCGCTCGATCGCGTCGTCCCAGGAAATTTCCTCCCAGTGGTCGCTGCCCGGCGCCCGATAACGCGGCGTTGTAAGCCGGTTCGGCGAAGTGTGAGTCGCGAACATGGATATACCCTTCACGCACAGAGAGCCCCGATTCACGATGTGGTCGAAGTCACCCTCCATGGTAATCAACTTGCCTTCGCGTACCGTCGCGACCATGCCACAGCCACACGAACAAAAGTTGCAGGAGGTGGTGAACTCGTTGACGTCGGAAAGCTTCAGCTTCCGTGTGCTTGCTTGCACCGCCGCCACATCAACAAGGCTGCCCAGAGCCAGCCCGGCACAACCGCCAGCCGCCGTCCTGAACCACTCCCTGCGAGTGACCCCAGCCAGAGTCTTGGATGACTCACCGGCGGCGATTTCAATTTGCCCATTCATTCCAAGTTCTTCATTCTTATTCGGATCCAAGGCTTGCTCCATCCTTCAGGAATCAGGGTTGCATCTCAGCGCTGGCTGCCATTTCTTCCCGAAACAATCACATGGTGAAGGACGACCATCGATAACTCATCGGTCATTGGGTAATCCTCGAGATATAGAACTGGAACGACCCTTTCACAAAACAGTCGCCGACCCGGTGACCCATTACGGAAGGCAGGGTAAATGTTCAGGCCCCCTCAGAGCCACTAGGGAAATCCCTAGCTGACATTAGGAAGTTTTCAAAATACCTTCTGTGGCGGGAAGGATTTTCAAGAAACTCTTTGTCTTTTTGATGCGCCAGCTTGGCCAGCTTTTGAACCGGTTTCGACAGTTGGCGAAGGACCTTGCTCTCTAGGTTGTCGCGTTCTTCGAGAGAAAGCGGTTGCAATCTGACTCGTGTGGACGCAGGAATCTGTCCACCAGTGGCAAGAGGAGTTTTATGAAGTACTGGCATCGACTCCCCGTCTCGTATCTTCTGGCACTGCTAATTGCGGCATTGGTGGTTCCTATTGCCCATTCCGGAGACAAAAAGAATGCCGCACCACAAGGCAAGTCTTCTGACCAGGCGAAAGGATATGTGCGCCCAACAGATCCGGCGCTGTACGTAGGCTCCGACACCTGCAAGACGTGTCATGAAGAGATTTCTGCAAACTTTGAAAAGAGCCCTCATTTCGCCACCACCATGGACGCGAAACTCGACGCGCACAAGGGCCCGGAATGGCATGGCTGCGAGGCATGTCACGGCCCGGGCAAAGCGCACGTCGACGGCGGGGGCGACAAGTCCAAAATGTTTACATTCAAGGATGCTTCGCCCGCGCAAACCAGTGCGCGCTGCCTGGACTGCCATCAAAACAGTCACGAGCAGAACAACTTTGGGCGATCCCTGCATCTGCAGAGCGGCGTCTCTTGCATTGACTGCCACTCTCCGCACCACGCAAAAGAAAGCGAATTTTTGTTAAAGGAAGCCTCTCCGGGACTTTGTTATAAGTGCCATCTGGATGTGCGGGCAGAGTTCGCACGGCCGTTCCGTCACCGGGTCAACGAAGGGCTGCTGCAGTGCGGCGATTGCCACAACCCCCATGGTGGTTTCCTGGCTCACCAGCTCCGCCGGACCGCCGGCTTTGACGAGGTCTGCTACAAGTGTCATTTCGACAAGGAGGGGCCCTTCGTCTACCAGCACGAAGCTAAGCTGGAGGGCTGCACCGTTTGCCATTCTCCGCACGGCTCAACAAATCAGCGCATGCTCAAGCAAAACCAGGTCAATCTACTCTGCATCAGCTGCCACTCGCTGAATGCGAGCGTTGGCGCCGCGGCCACCCCAAGCTTCCATAATCAAGCCACCAAGTACCAGGCGTGCACGCTCTGCCACGTCGCGATTCACGGTTCTAACACCAGTCCGGTATTTTTCACACCCTGAGGAAGGAGGAACACGATCATGCCGAACGCAAGAACGGAAGAAACTCTGAATATGAAGAACTTCACACCTCTTGTGACGCGTTTTCTCCTCTCAACCTTCATACTCGCGGCCTTCTGCATTCCCCTGTCGTTCGCACAGCAAGTGGACGAGCAAAAGGGGATTGACCAGGGTAACTACAACGTCAAAATGGCTGTGGAATTCGGCTATCGCATCACGAATATTGTCGGTAATCAGCAGATTTACGACACTTTCGTTAATTTACAGCAGGGGCCGCGGTTACTCGACTTCAGCACCGTTATGAACTCCTTGGACCACCATGGCACTTTCTTCGACCATTTCTTCTTCAGCAACTTCGGATATGGCGGCGATCCCTACGACGTTTCCCAGCTGCGCATCAGCAAAAACAAGTGGTACGCCTTCAACGGCATGTTCCGCAAGGACCAGAATCATTGGGACTACTCGCTGCTTGCCAACTCGCTGAACCCCCCAACACTTTTCCCCAACACCCCGCCGAACTTCAATCCGCTCGTAAATGCCCCTTCCAACGTCGTAGGTACCGCAGTGATCGCCACAAGTCCGCACGCGTTCTACACCGCTAGAAATATGCAGAATTATGGGCTAACAATTTTACCTGATTCAAAGATCCGGTTTCGTCTTGGCTACGATCAAAATACTATATACGGCCCGGGATTCAACACCGTCCACGAAGGTACCGACCAATATCTGACCCAGGACTATTCCGCGCACAACCGCAACTACCGCCTGGGCGTGGATTTTCGTTTTCTCCCGCGAACCACGATCAGCTACGACGAAGTATGGAGTTACTACAAGAATGATTTGGGCAGCACCGACACCAACCTGCAATTTTCCCCTGGGGCTGGCTTCCCGCTGCTGGACTTGGGCGTACCCTGGAATGGCACCAGTCAGCCGTGCAGCAATGCATTTGGGCCTGGTGGCATTGTCAATCCTGTTTGCAACGCCTTTTCAAGCTACTTGTTGCACTGGCGAACCCGCTTGAACAATCCTACTGAAAAAGTTACCGTGCAATCCAGCTACTTCAAGAATGTGGATTTCGCCGGAACGTTTAGTTATACGGGCGGAGACCTCACCGTTGACGACTACCAGCAGAATTTCGCCGGTTTGACTCCCAAGGCGAACCTTTCCAACTTCGCGGAAACCGGACCGATCAGCGGACGCCATGTCGCCGCGTTCGCTGATCTTGGCGTCACCTGGCACATCAACGAAACCATCAGCCTGGTCGATTCGGTGCGCTTCAGCAATTGGAAAGAGCCTGCGCAGTTTGCAGCCACGGATTGCTCTTTCTTCAGCCCAAGCCTCATTGTGAATCCCAACGTGTTCTCACCCACTGCCGCGCTTCCCGGCACATGCGTTGCTCCGGCCAACGGCGTGCCCAACGCGATTCCCGCTCATACGACAAGTTCCGGCGGAGACATTGCCTTGAACCTGGACAGCAACTTCCTGAAGCAGCAGGATCTATACAACAGCATTCAAGTTCGCGTGCAGATTACGCCGAAGGGTGGCGCCTATTTCGGCTACGAATATCGCGCCCGCGTGATTTCCGATAACTTCTTCAATAGCACCAGCGGTATCTATTTTCCCAACAACGTTGCTCGCGGCAACTGCGATCTTGTGAATACCGGCTTGCCGCTGAGCCAAGCCAATCTGCCCGCAGGGTGCACCTTGAACGCCGACGGAACGATCTCCTACTCGTTCCCCGGCTCCTTCGCGCCGCCCAGCGAGATAGACATCAACGAAAATCACTCCCTCTTTGGCCTGTGGGTTCGTCCTTCGCCGAAATTCCGCCTCAACGTGGACGGCGACATAATGAGCGCCAACGCTGCCTTTACACGTCTCAGTCCTCTGAACTCACAAAGGCTGCGCTTTCAGGCTGATTACAAGCCTTCGGAAAAGTTCAACTTAAATGGAATTGTCAGCCTTTGGTATGGCCAGAACAATGTTCCGACTGTGAACAACCTGATGCACAACAACAGCTATGGGGTCACGGCCGAGTTTCTTCCCAACCAGAAAATCAGTCTGGACTTGGGATACTCATACAACGACATTTCCACGTCGCTCCTCGTGTGCTTCACAGCTACCGGTTCGCTTCCCGGACTCCCCGCATGTCCGAACGTCTCCGGTCTTGTGCAGGAGAATTCCCCCTACTCCAGCAAGGTCAACACGGGATTCCTCGATTTTTCCTGGAATCCTATAAACCGGTTGACCCTCCACGGGGGCACGAGCATGACCGGTGTAAGTGGCTCACAACTCAACTTGACTCCCCAGAATCCTATCCCGACGAATGTGGATGGCTCCCTGAACTCAAGCTGGTACCAGCCATACGGAGGATTTGACTACCGGATTTCAAAGAATTGGACAGGAAAGGCGTTCTGGAACTATTACAGCTACCACGAAGACTCAACTGCCGCCTTTCAAGACATTTTCGCGCCCCGGAATTTCCACGCAAACAATATCACGCTGTCGGTGCGCTACGCTTTTTGACGAGTAGTTATTCCAAGCAGACATAGGAGCAAATATGAAAAATGCACGGTTAATGTTCGCGGTTATTATGCTGGTCGGCGTGTGCACCTTTGTTGCGCGCGCTCGGGATCAGGCGAGTGGAGAGAAAACGTTTAAAGCAAAGTGCGCGGGGTGTCATGGTGCCGATGCCGCCGGCAAGACAGCGATGAAGTCGCCTTCCATCAAGGGCAAATCTGCGGATGAAATTCAGAAAGTGCTCTCCACGTCACCCAAACACTCCAGCTTGAAAAGCCTTACCGCGGATGACGTAAAGGGCATCGCCGATTATTTGGCGACCTTGAAGTAGCGCTATTTGCACCGGCGCGACCACCGCAGCGAAGCTCATCAAACGGGGAAATTTCACAACCGGGTTTCCGTAACGGAGTCCGCAGGTAACCCTCGCTTCGTTGCCATAGCACCGAAACGTGAGTGCGCGGTACTCAGTCATCGAAGGGACAATGTGATATGAGCTCGGAAACCACCGTTCAGATTCTGGTTAGACTCCTTTACCAGTGGACTGAAAACGCCATTGGTCTGATCGGTGTGATTTTGACGACGAGCAGTGCTGTCACGCTCCTTGCCTTCTGGGTCTATGATTTTGTGCTCCCGGGTCCTCCCCATCCCTACATCGGTATCCTTCTGTTTCTCATTCTTCCCTCATTGTTCATACTCGGATTAATCCTGATTCCCATCGGCATTTTGCTTCACCGCCGGAAGCTCCGCGAAACCGGTGAATTGCCAGAAAGTCTTCCGTCAGTAGGGCTGCAGACAGCGAGGGTCCGCAATACACTGCTCTTTGTCGGGCTTCTTACGTTTCTCAACATACTGATTTTCACGTTTGCCGCCTATAAAGGCGTGTCGTACATGGACACGACGACGTTCTGCGGACAGACCTGCCACACGGTGATGGCGCCGGAATTTTCGGCTTACCAGAATTCACCGCACTCGCGAGTGGAATGCGCGGAATGCCACATCGGCCCCGGCGCGGGGTGGTTTGTGCGCTCAAAGCTTTCCGGGTTGCGCCAGGTGTTTGCAGTTACGTTTCACACCTATGCTCGCCCCATCCCGTCTCCGGTGGCGCATCTGCGCCCGGCGCGGGATACCTGCGAGCATTGTCATTGGCCACAACGTTTTTCGGGCGACAAATTCATCCTTAAGACCAATTACAAAGACGATGAGAAAAACACACAGACGACTACAGCACTGGTGATGAAAATCGGGGGCCGCACCCCGTCAGGTTCTGTAGGCATCCACGGCAGGCATTTGGACGACGGCTCCCGCATTCACTACATTTCGACCGACGGACGCCGTCAGGTGATTCCCGTGGTTTATTACACGGACGACAAAGGCAAAATCGTGGAATTCGTTTCGACGGACATCAAGGTCAGCAAGCAGGAACTCGAAAAGGGCGAGAAGCGCACCATGGACTGCATTGACTGCCATAACCGGCCGACCCACGCGTTTGAGTTGCCGGAAAATGCAGTTGATCTCCGGATATCACGCGGATTGATCAGCCCTGAGCTACCGTACATTCGTAAAAAAGCGGTGGAATTGCTGAAAGCCGATTACCCGGATCGCGAAAGCGCCCAGAAGCAGATCGTAGCAGGGATTGAGAACTACTACCGCACGTCGTACCCGGGCGTTTATAACGACAAGCGCGCTTTGATCGAACAATCCGCCGAAAACGTTGCCAAGATTTACCTCCGCAACATTTTCCCGGACATGAAGATGAGCTGGGGGGTGCATCCGAACAATCTTGGTCACAATGACTTCCCGGGCTGCTTCCGCTGCCACGATGGGTCGCACACCAGTTCAGACGGCCGGACGATTTCCAACGATTGCACGGCTTGCCATAACCTCCTGGCGGTGCAGGAGGAGAATCCCAAAATACTCGTCGATCTTGGATTGCGGTGATCGAATAAGCATCGACCCTGGGAGATCGCCGAAAGGGAAGAACTGCGCCCCAAAACGTTCCTCGAACCGCAGCTTGGGTTCTCGTTCGGTTGCTACTGGTCCTTGACAACTGCTAAGCGCCGCCAGTTCAGGCGTTTTCAGATCTTTGTTCCTAGCGTCAAGCATGTGTCAGAGGCGAAATGTCGACACACTGTCAGCCTGACAATCACTTCAATGCGCCGTCCACCTGCTCTCAGTGCTAACGGACTTCTCATGAGCAGCCCTGGCTAGCCATAAACCCTTTTTGCTGCGGAGAATACGCTTTGTTGGCCCTCACGAGGGTTCTTGCTTCCCCGAAAATGCGTGTAGTAACAGATTAACGGCGAGTGGCCCAAGGACTGCTATGAACTACTCGTGAATGAGGGGCGGTTGAATTTCTCGGCGCTTTTCCACTCGAAGCAGAAAAGGCCCTGCGCACGTTTTTCGGAAATTCTACCGACGAAAGACTCACATGGAAAACTTCCGGCTCAAGGTCTTCCGCACGGTGGCCACTCACCTCAACTTCAGCCGCGCCGCTGAGGAACTTCTGCTAACGCAACCCGCCGTGACCCAGCAAATCAAAGCCCTTGAGGAACAACTTGGCGTTCCGCTGTTCGATCGAACCGGAGGGCAGATCAGTCTGACTCCAGCCGGTCAAGCGCTTTTGCCTTACGCCGAAAAACTCAAAGCGCTTTGCGATGAAGCACAATCCGTCGTGGCCAACGTGTCCGGCAAACCCGGTGGCCAACTCGCCCTCGGCGCCTCGCAAACAATCGGCCAGTATCTCCTGCCCAGTTTAATCGCCGGGTTTCTTCGCGAGAATCCGCGCGTTTCCATCACCGTCATGAGCGGAAACACCGATCAGGTCTTGGACACCCTTGCCGAACAGAAAACGCATCTCGCATTGATCGAGGGGCCGGCGCTCCGCAAGGACATCCATCTCGAACCTTTCATGGAAGACTTTCTCGTTCTTGTTGTCCCCGCGGATCACAAGTGGGCGAACCGGGAAATTGATCCCGACGCATTGAAAGACGCGCCGTTGCTGGTGCGCGAGTTCGGTTCCGGCTCGCGCCGAGTGGTGGAGAACGCTTTGACCCAGGCCGGCCTCAAGAAGAAGGAATTGAAAGCCAGAATGGAATTCGATTCGACGGAGGGCCTTTTGAGCGCCGTTGAGGCCGGCCTCGGCGTAACTTTCATTTCCCGCTGGGCTGTGCGCAACCAGCTCACTTTGGGGACCCTCAAGCTCGCCCGAGTCCGCGGCGTGACCTTCTCCCGGATGTTCTCCATGGCGTATCCCACGGGCCCCGAGCCCATCGGCAATGCTGGCTCATTTCGATCCTTCCTCCTCGCTCATGCTCTCGACTTGGCTCCGAGGGCCACGGGAAAAGCCGCCAAGAATTCCCCGGACGCCGCCCCCGTAAAGAAATCAACCGCTGAAAACTCGGCCGTCAAGGAATCGCATGCCCCCAACCGCTCCCAGGCACGCGCCATGTCCGCCCGGAACTCCACCTAGGTTTCACGTGCATATGCATGACGCCCGCCTCCAACAACTGAAAGAAGCCGATTGCGTCTGCTTTGCACAAGGCAAGGACAGAATTTCCTTCTCGTCGCTCATGCTGAAGCCGCGCGCCGCCGGCTTATACCGGATAAGGATTTCTGCTTGGACGGATTTTTCGACAAGCGGGACACTGACATCGTCAGTTGCAGTAAAAAAGTAAAGGAGCAGTAAAATGAATTATAAAATTGGAAAGTTTATGGTGGCGGCGCTCTTCGTTGCCGCTGTGGGAGTTCAAGCAGACGCAAGAACGCAGTCCAAGTCGATTATCGTGGAGTCCGCTTCGTCTCTGCCGGAAATTGCGCAACGCAAGGGCGACGCCATGTACCTGCGCGAGACGGGCGGCGGGCAGACGCTTCTCTACATCGAGCAGGATAACGGGCAAAGCCTCGCGATCCTCGATGTGACGGACCTCGCCGCTATTCGCCCCGTGGCAAAGGTTTCTCTTTCGGCCAAGTCTCCCTATGACTTTGTCGAAACCTTGAATGATTCGTCGGCCCTCATTCACTACCGTGATCATTCCGGATTTGCGGTCATTAATTTCAAGAAATCCAAAATGCCGGTGCTAACCGAAGCGCCCCAATTTGAACACCCTTCTCAGGCGGAAACCTTTGGGCACGCTGGCTTGCTGCTGACCTCCATGAACCATCGCATCACCCAAGCTCAGGATCCTCGATACGAACTCTTCGACGTTTCCAATCCCTCCAATCCCACACCACTCGCCACTGTCGACGGCGTGACGCAGCGTCTCGATCGCCCAGAAACAGGCACAATTTTCATGCTGGGCAATAACGGTCTTACCGTAATTCGGCGGCCCAACGTGGAACAGGAATACGATCTCGAGACCAATTACACCAACTAATTCGGCACCTGCGCTCTTCTCTAGCAGACAGAAAAGCCAGGCGAAAGCGGCTCCGATTAAGGAGCCGCTTTTTTTGCGCGCACTCCCTAGGAAGCTACGTCGAACAACTCAGAGCAGAGAATGGGTGGCCAATCTCACTCACGGATTCTTCCAGTGTCTACCGCAGACTGGCCCGGCGAAGCTCGCCACACTTGCTGAACGACCACCGCATCCGGAACAAACAGCGGTCCGGGAATGGCTCGGTATCATCCATCCCATGATCGGAAACGCTCCACGAATATCATCCATCGCCGCAACGAAATTCGCTCGGCGGGGAGTCTGTTTGGGTTAGCTCGCGCTGGATTGCAGTGGATAGGCTACTCAGGATCGCCGGGATTCGCGTCCGGACGATAACGCAACGCCGCGGCGTCGAAACGGTTTTCCTGGCGAAGCATGAAATATTTCGGCGCCTCAATCCACGCCCGGAAGGCCGGCCAACGCCACCATGCCACAAGCAAGCCGAACACGATCCCTGAAATTACGATCACAATCAGATTGATCATTGTTTCGGGCCCTCCTGCGGAGTCTCATACAAAGACCGCACGTACGCAACCAGCGTGTGTCGCTCGACTGCACCCAGTTGGCTCTTCCACGGCGGCATCGCTGTGCCTGGAACGCCATCTTCCAAAACTTCCCACGCTCTCTTTTCGGTTGGCTTCTTCAGGCGAAAATTTGTCGGTGGCGGCGCCAGGGCGGCGGCTGCGGGCCCGTTGCCGGCTCCCGTCGCTCCATGGCAACTCGCGCAGGCTGCCGCAAATAATGCTTTCCCCACCTCAAGACTTGCAACCTCTTGTGTCGCAGGCGCGGCAGCGGCAAGGTGCAAGCTGTCCACGTAGGCAACCAGCGCGCGCAAATCTTCCGTTGGGAGCTGCCGCCACGGCGGCATCGAAGATCCCACAATTCCATTCCACAGCACGCTGCTCAGTCGTTGATCGGAAAAGCGCGCGGCGGTCAGGTTAGCCGGTTTCGGCAGCAGGCTCGGGGCAGCTTTGCCGTCTCCTATTCCAGACGCTCCATGGCACGAAGCACAATTTGCCGCGAAGAGGGCTTGGCCGCGACTTATTTCGTCCTGCAAGTCGCCCGGATTCGACGCGGGATGCAGAACGGGCGCACTGTTGCTGTATCCTCCCGTCATGGCAATCGGAACGCTGGGTGGAGTGGCCCTGGCCGAGGCCTCCCTAGGCATTGCCATATCCGGTGTCACGGTCGGGAGGCTCGGCACCAACGCCTGTTGCTCAAAGCCGGCAAGTTGTCGAGCACGCCCAAGAGATTGCAGATAGGCGAGCAGATCCAATGCTTCCTGTGTTGGCTCGTTCGCGTTGCCGGCAAAAAGCCACGGATACGGCGGCATCACCGAATCGCGCACGACGAACCGGGGATTGTAGAGATGAGTGAGTTGCCAGTCCCGCGGATGGAGATTGTATTCCCGCGACAAATCTGGCCCGATCCGCCGCGTCCCCCACAGCTGCGGGTAATCGTACTTCGTCTCCCACGCCTCTGTCGGCGCGCCGAAACGCCGCACGTCCGCCGCCAACGACCGCACTTGCTCCGTGTGACAGTAGGCGCATCCTTCGCGTCCATAAATCACTCTGCCCCTTTGCTCGGACGCCGTCAGCGTTGCCATCGTCACGGGGGCTACCTGCTTGATTTCCTCCGCCAGTTCTTTCCCGGGAAGGATCGCCAGCACAAGGAACGAAAGGGCGAAGAAACCCACGCCGGCCCCGAAGGCCACGACATGTGCATAACTCAGCCAGCCTGTCGAAAGGATCTCGGGCGAAAACTCCGGAACGTTTTCGTATTTAGCATTGTTTTCCACCGCTAGCCGGCTCGTCTCGGACGCCGTGGCCTCCGAGTTCCGGGGGCCTGTAACCAGGGAAATCCAAAAAAGTACAAAGCCCGTGATGATGGGCACTCCCGATACTGTGCGCACCAGCCAATAACTTGCCACCGCCCGCACGGAATCGATCCACGGTGCGCTCGTCTGCCACACCTGAGCCTCCACCAGTCCCGCTATCGTCAGATCCGTGACCATCAGCGTAATGCCCCATGCAAGCAGCCAGAACGACCAATTCATCATTCGCTCGTTGTAGCGTGTTCCGGGTATGCGTTGCCACATATGGGCGATGCCGCCAAGTGCGACAAAACTTGCAAAGCCGATCATTGCCAGATGAGAGTGGCCGATCACCCAGTCGGTAAAGTGGATAAAGCGATTGACGGGCATAAATGCCTGTACCGAGCCCTGCAAACTCACCACAAGATAAGAGATCACGCCAAACCACACGAACCGCAGCGGCACGTCCTTCGAAGCTGTTCCGCTGCTTCCGCGCAATGACAGAAGCAGGTTGGTGACGACCAGGATTACGTCCATTCCCAGATACGTCGAAGCGACAATCGCGCCTTTCTGTGCTCCCATTGGGATCGCCGAATAGACGTAATGATGAGTCCCGTTTAAGGGATAAATGAAAAACAGCACCCAGAATCCCACCATCGACAGGAAGTGGCTGTAGATCGGCCGGCGCGTGACCGTGGGAATCACGTAATACGCGATTGCCAGGGCAAACGGCGTCACGAACAGTCCCACCGCGTCGTGAATCCAAAGCCCGCTGAACGCCGCACCCTGCGCGCCGGGAACCAGTTCCGGCACAAAATTCCCCACCGGGTAGGCAAGCATCGTGAAGATAATTCCTCCGATGAGGTACCACGCGCTGACATAAAGGTCCGAGAGCCGGGCTTTCAGGAAGGGCACGACAAATTCGAAAACCATCAGAATGAAAGCGAGCACAACGAAAGCGTCCACCACCAGAGGAAACTCTGCCCATTCGAGCGGCTGGCTGAAGCCGGCAAGCACAAGTATCCAGCCGGGAAGCACCACCGCAAAATTCCAGATGTAGAAAAGAATCCATCCAAGCTTGCGGCTTAGCACCGGCCGGTTCGCCAGCCGCGGCACCTCGTAATAAAAAGAAGCCAGGAAGGCGTTGCCTAGCCATCCGAAAAATATTCCTTGCGTATGGTCGTAGCGAAGCCGGCCCCACGTAAGCCAGGAATGACCCCCGAGAAACTCGGGGAAGTTGAACTTAGTGGCTACCAGAATGCCGAACAGTGCCGAGATTATTACTGTGATTAGTGCCGCGACGACGTGGGCTCGGATCAAGCCGTATTCAACTGACGGCAGTGCTCCCCAATTTTGGACATTTTCTCGCTCCGTTCGGGACGCGGACTGTTCCGCAAAAGTTGTCATTTGCTTGCACCTTCGCCGGCATTTTTGTCTCGACCGAAACTGTTCAGAATCCAGCTCGCCAGGGCGATCCGGTCATCAAGCGAGAGCCCGGATTCCACTGGCCCCGGCGCAAAATTGCCCCACCCCGGCTGCGGATGAGTCACCGCTACTGCCAGTCGAGAGCGCAAATCCGAATTGCCGGCGGAGTTAAGCAATTGCCGGCGATAGAAGTCCACAATTTCCTGGTAACTAGGCCCACTCAAGCGGGTGGCCATTTCATGACAACCCGCGCACTGCCGCTGTGAAATTTGGGCCCCGCGATCGCGCAACGCGCTCTCATCCTGCGCGCCCTCCGGAAGCACCACCCCCGCCGTGGCAGCCGGTTTGCGCCCCAATTCTCCAAAAGGGCGGCGATATCCCCGTGTGCCCCACCACGCGAGCAGCGTACCCAGGAGCACCACGGAAACTATCAGCCGTACCGGCGGCCGTTGCGCCGACTGCCGTTCGCTTCCCGCCCTATTCGCCATACGTGCCTTTGGGAGCTTGACCAGAGTCAGGCTTCCCGTTGATGGCAACCAGGTAGTCCGTAATTCGCAGCGCTTGCTCATCGGAAATGTGCGCGCCGTAAATATCTTTCATTTTCTTCACTTCGCTCAGCCAGGTAGATCGCGGAAATTGCGGCTGCATCGTGATGTATCGGGGCGAATGGCATACGATGCACGCGGTAACAAACTCCTGACGCCCGGCGCCCGGCGGAAACTCCGGTTCGTAATGGGGCATCACGATGGTATGCACCGGATCGTTCGGCCTCGCATCCGGCATCGATTGCGTTTTTCCGTCTCCGCCGCCATGCTCTGATTCCTGGGGTGTGCTTGAACCAACTCCGCAACCCCCGGCCAAAGCCGCAAGCGCCAGCGACAGAAACACATTTCTTATTTTTCGAGCCATGTGCTGTTACTCCACCTTGACGTCCACTTGCGAGATCACATTCCACATAAAACCGCTGCGGTTCCACTGTCCCTTGCTTTGTGTCTCACTCACCGCATTCGTCGCGCGAGCCATCAGCCGATAGGAACCGCGATTGGTTGGTTTCCAGTCCGCCCGCCAGCGACGCCACGAATACTTTCCCAGTTCCGGGTCCAGTCGGGCATCTGTCCAGGTGGTCCCTCCATCCATCGAAACCTCCACGCGTCGAATCCCATAGCCGGCGTCGAATGCAATCCCTTCCATTTCTGCCGGCATTCCTGCGCGCAAGCTCTCGTCGGGTTCGGGACGCACAATCAGCGAACGCACGTTAAATCGATTGATGGGCACTGTATCCTTGGCCATATTCTCCGGAGACTCGGTG
Organism: Candidatus Sulfotelmatobacter sp.; assembly: GCA_035487095.1. GTDB lineage: Bacteria > Acidobacteriota > Terriglobia > Acidiferrales > UBA7541 > Acidiferrum. The sequence goes on along the minus strand of DATHMM010000049.1, from coordinate 10,342 downwards.
CCATTCGGTCCGCTGGGGATGCGATAGGCTTTGTCCGTCCAGAAATTGCTGAACGCCGCGGGTAACACCGTGATTTCGCTGAGCGCTTTCACCCAATACGTCCCGTACCATCCGGGCACCACCAGCCGCAGCGGAAAACCATTGACCATTGGCAGCGCCTGGTCATTCATCGCGTAGGCGATCATCACCTCTCCGTCCCGCGCGTGATCGATTGCTAGGGCCTTCACGAAGTCCGCCACCGACGCCAGCGGCGGCGCGTCAAGCCCGTTGAACGACACATCCACCGCCCCGGCCTTCACTTGCGCTCGATCCAAAATCGACTTTACGGAAACGCCGGTCCATTTCGCGTTGCCCACTGCGCCGTGCTTCCATTGGCCGCCGGGAACCCGAGGCTCAAAGAAGCTCCGCGAATTGCCGGAACATTGATTGACCGCGATAAGAGAGATTGGCTCGAACTGTGATCGCAGTTCATCCACACTGAGCTGCAAAGGTTGTCGAACATGGCCGCTTACATTCAGGCGAAAAGTTCGCAGGTCAACCGAAGTCGGGATTCCTTCCAGATGCCACCGGACGAAGAACGCTTCGTTTGGTGTAAGGTCCTGCCGAAAATAGTGGAGCGGAGTTTCCAACTGGGGCGGACGATCGGTGAGCAGGATCAACTCCGTCTTTTCAGGAAATCTCGCCAGTTCCTCGTTGCCCGATGAACTCGCCAGCAAAGGCCCCATTCGGCCTGAACCCGTGATCAGTGCCGCCCCCGTGGTTCCGGCAAGTTCAAGAAATTTCCGGCGGTTCATGAAACCGACCTTCCAAGCGAGTTCTGTTCTCGAGCGAGCTTCCGAGCGGCTACTTGTGTCGAAGCAGAGGAGGACATTCGAGTTCGCCGAGCCCGATGGGCCGGGTGCACCAGCCTGCTCTTGCGTAGCCCGCCTTTCACCGATCCACGTTCCGCCTTGATTTCAAGAACTGGCGCCAAGCTCCAATCTCCGGAATCCATGTGACCTCGTAGATCAGTTCCTGTTCCTGAGCCGCGCTCTCCATTTCATTCCACACAACTCGGTTGTCCGTTTCCCAATGCGTTTCTGCACTCGGCGGCAACACCGCCTCAATGGCTGGCACCTGGCTGGCTACTGTGTATCCCATCTTCAAACTCCCGGGCTGCTGCTTCCAAAGCCCAACGGCCACCACCGATGCCACCCACCCAAATCTATGCACCCCGGATTCCACTCGAAAATTCCTGGAATTTCACCCCGTCATTCACCAATCCGAAGCAAACACAACAACTTGTCTTCCCCACGGTCGGAGTTGGTAGCGACGGATTGACATCCCCTCGTCAACCTCGCCATCGCGCTCGAAATATCGTCAGACATGTCAGCCGAATGACGGAAATCTGGGATTCCACGAACCGGAGCCCGCGCTCAATTCCAGGTTCTGTACCTAGCTCGCACATTCGAAACGAATTATGTCTTGCCTGCAAATCAGTCGCACGAATGGAAACTGCCCTGCTCTATTCCGGGACCCTAAACTCTGGGGCGCGTGAAGTTCAGGAGGAGACAATGCACAGATTTTCTTCTTGCGTCGTGCTTTCCATTTTCTTGATGGGCGCTTGGAAGGTGGCCGCCAGCGATGGAGACGATAAGGTAACGCCGTCACCCAAGGCCATCGACACTCCGGCTGCGAAGCCGGCTGATTCAGGAAAAACACCGGCCAAAGGTAGTGAGAAAGATCTCGTCCAGACAGAACTCCATGATTTGCGGAATCTCGTCGAGGCCCAGTCGGATGAGCTCCGGGAACTGCGAAGCCGTTTAGCGGTAGTCGAAGCGGAACGTGCCGCCTCCAAAGCCGTTTCGTCCCCGGCCCCTGCTCCGCCGGTAGAGTCCGCTCAACCTGCGAAGCCGGCCTCGACCTCCGTCTCTGACCGATCCCCGGCTACGGCAGCCTTATCGGCCGCTGCCTCACCCGTGGGTGCAAAGACGCAAGGTGGGGAGAATGATCAGAAGGAACCCAAGTCGCCCCTCTTCTTCAGAATTGGCTCGGCCGAATTCTCTCCTGGCGGTTTCCTCGATTTCGCCACGTATTATCGCACCACGAACGACGGCGCCGGCATTGCCACAGGGTTCGGAACGATTCCTTTCAACAACCAATTGCCGCAGGGGCGTTTGTCCGAAACGCATTTTTCTGCGCAATACTCCCGTTTGTCGTTAAAGGTCGATGCGCCTCTACCCAAGTCGACGAAACTTACCGCCTACGTGGAAACCGATTTCCTCGGTTTCCAGCCGGCTAACGCCTATATCACTGCGAACAGCGATAGCCTCCGTCTGCGCGTCTACTGGGCGGATATCCAGCGCGGGAAGTGGGAAGTGCTGGGCGGGCAGGAATGGTCGTTGCTCACTCCCAATCGCGTCGGCCTCTCGCCGATGACGTCAGATATCTTCTACACCTTGAACGAAGATCCGAACTTTCAGGTCGGTCTGATCTGGGCGCGCCAACCGCAATTCCGCGTCGTCTACCATCCCAATGAGAATTGGGCCGTCGGCTTGTCGCTTGAAAATCCGCAACAGTTCGCGCCGGGCTCGGTCGTGTTCCCATCGACAATTTTCACCCCGCAGTTTGATAACGGCAGCGGTGTCACCAACGCCGCGAGCAGCTCCACGAACACGGCTGTGCCCAATCTGCATCCCGACATCATCATAAAAGCCGCCTACGATGCGCATCCTGCGGGTCACGCCCTCCACGCCGAAGCCGCCGGATTGATTCGGAGTTTCAGGGTGTTTAACGATCTGACGACTCCGGCCTCCACCAACACCATCACCGGCGGAGGCGGCTCGCTAAACTTCAATTACGAAGTTCTTCACAATCTCCGGCTCATCGCCAATTCCTTCTACAGCGATGGTGGCGGCCGTTACAACATTGGGCTGGGCCCCGATGTGATCGTCAAGCCGAACGGCTCGCTCTCCGCCGTTCATTCCGGCTCCGGCTTGGCCGGCTTCGAATACCAGGCCCTGCCGAATTACATGGTTTACAGTTACTATGGCGCTGCCTATTTCGAGCGCAACTTTGGGTTCCTCCCGTCGACGCCGGCTTCATCCTGCGCGGGCCTCGTGAGTTTCACCTGCGTGGGCTTCGGTTTCCCGGGCTCAGCGAACACCTCAAATCGTGCGATTCAGGAAGCCACCTTCGGCATCATCCCGACGCTGTGGTCGAATGAGAATTATGGCAAGGTGCAAATCATCACCCAGTATTCGTACCTGACGCGCAGCCCGTGGTCCACTCTTCCCGTTGCGCCCGCGACCACACCAACCCCCAAAAACGCTCACGCCAGCATGGTCTATCTCGACGTTCGCTACACCTTGCCGTAGGCAGTTGCAGCGCGATTGGCGCCTCTTAACTCCTGGGTGGCGTACCCTTTCGGTTTTTGAAAGGGTACGCCTCTCTTCACGTGATACCGCGCGAGTCTTTGGAGAGCGCTTCACCGCTTTGGGTGAAACGGCATACCCGGATGCCCGGCGCTGGCCGGCTCCGGCGTCTCTAACGGCAGATTCACCACCACCGGCTCCTGGCCGCTCCTTACCACCACCGCTTCGCACGGCTCATTTCGATCCGCATTGATCTCTTGGTGCGGCACATACGGTGGAACATAAATAAAATCTCCGGGTCCTGCTTCGTCGCTCAGTTCCAAATGATCGCCCCAGCGCATCCGCACTCGTCCTCTCACCACATAGAGGACGGTCTCCAGCTCTCCATGGTGGTGCGGTCCCGTCTTCGCATCCGGTTGGACCAGCATCGTCCCCGCCCACAATTTGCTCGCTCCGGTTCTCGCATGCGTAATCGCCGCGGCCCGCGTCATGCCCGACGTCTGCGGCGTGTTCATGTCCAGCTCGTGGGCATGCACGATCTTGACCCCGTTCTTGCTCCAGTCCATAAGTAAAGGTCTCTCCTGAAGCTCTTAGATGGATCGGGAGCAACGGAAGACCCCAAATCCTTTGCTTACAGATTCCTCTCAAACGAAATTCTTCGCAGTGCTCCGGTTTTTTGGGCGCCCGTCCCTGAACACAGAGGAGGGATCGGACCGTCGAATCGGCCACCCGGGTAGTGCACCAGAATCGATTGTTGACATCCAAGAATCAGATACATATACTCCTCCCAATCGTTGCTCAACCGATTTACTAGCGGGTGTGGTGCAACATCCGGAAACCTAGGGAAGGCGAAGGTGCAGGAATGCGCTTATCCAGGCTGCCCTTTCGGGTGTTTTTTATTCTTTCAGCGGTTTCATTTCTGTTCTTGTTCGCGAACGCGCGTTCCATTCACTGCGTTCAAGGCCACGTCGAGGCTTTCAGGGGATCGGTTCTCGAAGGTTTTGTGGGGGAAGGCAAGTCGACTCCGGGTTTCCATGTGCCGCTGGAGCTTGGCCCACTGAATAAAACTGTCGAGGCCCTCTCGATTTCAACCGTGCTGCGGATCGAACCTGCCCACCGCGCACCAACAATAACCAGCCAACAAGTTTAAGTTCAGGCGCGCGCCCGCTTTCCAGCAAGCGCCGCGCCGGGGTGAGCTTCAAGCCGCAAGAAGTGGGGTTAAGTCATGGAGATGGGACGTCTCCGCGATATCCATTCCGAGGTGAATGACTATGCGCTGTAAGCTGCTTTTCTTGATCGCTATCCTGTTCTGTTCCGTTTCCGCTCGCGCGCAATACCGCGCTTCCATTCAAGGCGTGGTGACCGATCCACAAGGGGCCGCTGTCTCCGGGGCGACTCTGACTCTAACGAACCTGGACACCAATCAGGCGTTGACGGCCACGAGCGACGAGAACGGCGTTTACAACTTCAACGCCCTTCCTTCCGTCAAGTTTTCTCTCACCGTCGAGAAGGCGGGCTTCAAGAAGAAGACGCTCGCGAATGTCGGCATCATCCCGGAACAAGCGAACGCCTTGAATATTCAGCTTGATCTTGGGCAGGTCACCGAAACGGTTACGGTGAGCGGTGATTCCACCCCGCTCATGGATACAGAGACCGCGTCCATAAATGGCGTCGTCAACTCGAACCAGATTCAGCACCTGCCGTCCTTCGGGCGGGATGTGCTGAAGCTAGCACAACTGGCACCAGGCCTGTTCGCCGACGGTTCGCAAGCCGGCGGCGGTGGCAATTACAACCTTCCTGGCACTCAGAGTGGGCCGACACCGTCGGGCGGTTCGACCGGAATCTTTGCGACCGAAAACCTTGTCCAAGGTTACTCCAGTGGAACCCAGGCCGAGAATACTGGCATTTCCATTGACGGCATCAGCACCACGAGCGCGGTTTGGGGCGGTGCAACGATCATTACACCGTCGGAAGACTCTGTTGATAGCGTAAAGATCGTCACGAATAGTTACGACGCCGAAGATGGACGTTTCACCGGCGCGCAGGTTCAGGTCACGTCCAAGCAAGGCACGAATGACATCCATGGCAGTCTCTTCATCACCACCCACCAGCCGGGCCTGAACGCTTATCAGCCGTTCAACGGCGAGGGTAACAAACCGACCAAAGACGCTAATAAGTTTGAACAGTTCGGTGGCAGCGTCGGTGGACCGATCTGGAAAAACAAAATCTTCGCTTTCTTCAACTATGAAACTGTTCGCGAACCTTTCTCCAACGTGCAGGGCAACGGTTGGTACGACACCCCGGCTTTTGACGCATTAGCGCCCGCGGGAAGCATCGCCTCGAAGTATCTTACCTTCCCCGGTAACGGCGTGGTCGGAACCCTCAATCCCAACGGCACCTGCGCAAGCGCAGGCCTAACGGAAGGGGTAGATTGCAGAACGATTCCAGGCCAAGGCATCAACGTCGGTACACCCCTAACGGCGGGTTTGGGTAAGCAGGATCTTGGCTGGACGAGTTCCTCGAATCCCGGCTGCGGAGGGGCCGGAACAGGCTGCGGAACTGCTGGCAGTCCTTTGGGTACCGTGGCCGACATTGCGAATTACAACACGATCAACCCAACCAAATTTACGGCTACCCAGTACAATGGCCGCCTGGATGCGAATCTTACCGGCAAAGACCAACTCATTTTCGCCATCTACTGGGTTCCCCTGTCTAAAGATACCCTCAACGGCAACCGTGGCTACGACATCTTTCACCATGATCAGATCAATAAGGCGCTTTCTGCGGTCTGGAACCACACCTTCTCTCCTACGCTCCTGAACGAGGTCCGCGTAAATGGTGCAAACTGGAACTGGAATGAAGTCACCTCCAACCCGCAAACCCCGGTCGGATTTCCCGCGGACAGTATTCTTCCAACCGGCGGCGTTACGGTGAATGCTTTTGGGCCCGGCTTCCCCAACGTTCTGAACCAATGGACTTACACATACAAGGATGTGGCCACCAAGATTTACGGACGCCACACCATCAAGTTTGGCGGTGAATACACACGCCTCTTTTACCTGCAAGACTGCGCGCCTTGTGGCGTCCCAAGATACAACTTCTTCAACATCTGGGACTTCCTTAACGATGCACCAGCGAACGAAGGGGGAAGCGGGCAGACCTTCAACCCGAACACGGGATTTCCGACGACTGTTCGCCAAGATGACCGGCAATCTATCTGGGGCTTGTTTATCCAGGATGACTTCAAGCTTCGCAGAAATCTGACCCTCAACTTGGGCTTGCGCTGGTCCTATTTTGGGCCACTTTCCTCCAAGCAGGGCAACATCTTTGTGGCCATCCCTGGCGCTGGTGCAAACTACCTGACGGGCCTGGTCGTTAAGCCCGGACATTCCTGGAACGCGCAGAAGGATAACTTTGGGCCGCAGATCGGTGTTGCCTGGAGTCCCTCTCGCTTCCATGACAAGCTCGTGGTGCGCGGCGGATACGGTCTCAGCTATAACGGGAGCGAGATCGCTATTTCGTCCAATATCGCGGCAAACCCCGGGTTGGGGGTTTCCCCGGTCTTCAGCTATAACAACCCTACGAGTTGCGCGGCGCCACAGACACTGGCGAACAACTGTGGCATTGTCTACGCACTTTCATCGAGCCCGAATGCCATCGGCGGTTATCCTGCCAACCCGAACGCGATTACTACCTTTGGTGCGAACGGATTACCCACGACTGGTTCAGCGTTCCTTAGCATCTTCCCGAGAGATTTCCCCACCACGCGTACCCATCACTACTCGGCCGACGTGCATTACGATTTGGGCCACCAGCTCGTTGCGTCGTTGGGATATCAGGGAAGCATTTCGCGGGACACCTACTTCCACGAGAACCCGCTCGCCGTCCCTGCAACCCAGGGTTTCGCCTTTAACCCGCAAATCGGCGGCGGGGACTTGTGGGGCCAATCTGGTCGAGGCAACTATAACGCCATGCTCGCCGAACTTAAGGAGCAGTTTTACCACGGGCTAATGGCCGACGCTCAATTCACCTGGTCGAAGTGCATGGACACCAGCTCCGCGCCGTATTCGGAGCAGCCCTATCCGTTCAACTCCAGCCTGGATTACGGGCGCTGCGACTACAACGTAGGCAAGGCCTTCAAACTCTTTGGCGTTTGGCAACCCATCTTCTTCCATGGCAATGGCTGGAAGTCAAAGGTCATTGATGGCTGGTCGCTCAGCGGCATCTTCAACATCCACTCCGGATTCCCCTGGACGCCGTTCGTGAACGTTACCAACGGAAACACCTATTGCACACAATGCGGGTACGGTTCCCTCTTCCCGGCCAACTACCTGGGCGGCGCGGGCGGCAGCACCAGCAACAGTGCGTTCGAGACTGTGGCGCAATCGAACTTTCCTAAAGGCGGCCCCGCGTATTTTACTCCCACAACCTACCCTACCGGCATGTTCGGCGCGGTGCTTCCTCCAAACCCCGGGGTCCATCGCAATTCGCTTAACCTGCCCGGATATAAGGGTGTGGACATGACACTGGCCAAGGGCTTTGGCTTCCCCAAGGCGCGGGTGCTCGGCGAAAACGCGAGGATTGAGTTGCGGATGGACGTCTACAACCTGTTCAATAATTTAAACCTCAACCCGAACTCTATCTCGAACAACATTGGCAGCGGCAATTTCGGCACGATTACGAATGCTCTCGCGGCCCGCGTCGTCACACTCGGAGCCCGCTTCAGCTTCTAACTTAACCCTTTCCCGGAGGCGCATTACCCCGGCGCCTCCTCTTGCGCAAGGGGGAAACCTGCCAACGAGTTCCCCACACCCCGGGATGCTCTCTCGTTGGCAGGTTTCCCTAAATCATTCCTCGCGTTGAGCTGCCTCTGACTCCGCGCTCCCACTCTGAGGGGCGCCTTGATCCCCAATGAAGCCCTCCTGCCGTTAGTCCCTCGCGCGTAAAGTAAAAGTCAGGTAAACACCGGATTGACGCAATACTGTCTTGCATCGTATAAGCGCGCTGGGTCGTGTCCCCGGTCCTTCCACCTCCCTGCGCTCAACAATCCCAGGCGCAATTCTTTCCAAACTTAGGAGGTCTTTTCCCGTGAAAATCTCCAAACTCTTGTCGAAGCTCGTGCTTCTTTTCTTAGCGCTTCCAGTGCTTGCAAAAGCTCAGACATGTAGCCAAAACCCCTCCGTCCAATTTGGCACGGTAACGGCCGAGCCTGCCAATACCGATGCATGCTGGTCTAACGGATATTTGGAAGCTTTGCGCTTGTACTCTGGGGGAAATAGCAGTGGGCCGTTCAGCGCGAGTTGGCCTTACTACATAAATCAATATGATCCGGTTTATATACCAGTGTCCTTCAACTCGATCTTCGCAGGAACATATTCCGGATCACTTTCGGCGACCTACGAGGATACGGTGTATACGGGCACCTATGTAACGATAACTATCACTCCCAGCGGTACATACACTCCACCCGGCACCACGAATGGGTTCATCAATCCGAAGTACGTTGTCGTTGGCGTTACTTACGCACCGCCTGGAACCAGCAGTTCCGTAACCTACACGAACACAACGTCGGTTGGCAACACCGTAGCAATCAACGACTCATTCAGTAAGGACGTTGGCTTTAGCATCTCTGTGTCGAATGGTGCGGCGCTGCCTGCGGGTGGGATTCTCAACGGATCCGTAAAGCTCACATACACCGAGTCGACAGATTACACGCAGGCGTCAAACAGCTCGACGACGACTACGATTAGCAAAGCGTCCACTATTGCCTATACGACCCCGGGGACGCCCACTTTCTCACCAGTGACTAGCGACTACGATTACATCTGGCTCTGGATAAACCCAGAGATTCTCGCCACTTACACACCTCCAGTCGGAAGTAATCCCGCAGCGCTACAATTGACTGGATACGCCTTTGATCCGACTGACCCGGCATCGGGGGAGCCGCCGCCAAGCGGGCCATACAATTCAGGGCCAGATATCATCGAGGTCCAAGTCGGATGCCTCGACGGCGACTTTTCCTGTCCAAGCACATTGGTAATTACGAACGGCGTGGTTACGTCGGGCACCCTTGCTCGCAGTTGGGCAGCAAACGAATATACATGGCCTGCCGGAGAGGGCCCAGGCCTCACAACACAAGATATAGCGAACATACTTACGTTCGACCCTCTGGTGCCAAGCAACAACTATACGTTGCTCAACTCCCTTCCCTCCACCACATCGGATGGGCGGTTTAGCAAGGAACCCTACCCTCCCAACCCAATCGAATATCCTGTGGGCGGAGCTACGGAAATGTACAACACCGTCCAGACAGACACTCAGAGCGTTGCCACAGGCCTCTCGCATTCCGTCAAGCAGGCGTTTGGAGCGTCGCAGGAATTTGGGACCGGTTTCGGCGGGTTCTTTAGCAGCACCACTACCATGACGGAATCCCTAACTCTTACCTGGAATTACTCATGGCTTGACACTCTCACCACGACCACCACCATGACCGACGCATTGGCAGTCAAAGGCCCACCTGACCCGCCCCCCTCTTACAGTGGACCGACGCAATTTATTGCCTATCAGGACAACCTGTTCGGGACGTTTGTCTTTGTTCCCGTGGCCCCTTGAACTCACGCAACACGGACCACTCCAGCGACGCCGCCAGCCCAAGGCTGGCAGCGTCGCTTTTGATGCGCTACATCACAATCGTCGAAGGCTCCGGGATCAAGGTAAGCGTCCGGATAACGTACGCTATTTTTCTCCGCGACGCCAGGACCTCAAGAATGGATCCTTGACGCTGACATGGCAACCTAATGTGCTTGCCTTGATCGAAATCGGAAAGTAGACTCGCGGGTTTCTAGACTGGCTGGAATCCCACTTTCTTCATCGCCGATTGCGCTTCGGGATTCTTCATGAACGTGTTCCACACCAGGCCGGTGCGCTGGTTTTCAGCCATCACCATGGTGATGCCGAGGTCGATCCCTAGCACGTCGGCGTCGTACCAG